>CAINDA010000046.1 GCA_903847205.1 uncultured Bacteroidota bacterium | reverse complement strand
TTTTCTGCTCATAAACTTTTTCCCTTCTTCCCCGCCGAATTGATCGGCATAACCATCCGAAAAAATATAAACCGCATCACCTTTTGAAAGAGAAATTTTATGGTTTGTAAATTTACGTTCGGTTTCGGATTGCGCTCCGCCGATAGAAAATTTATCTGCTTTTATTTCTTCCAAAAAAGTTCCTTTCCCCAAGTTTTTGCTTTCAGTTGGAGCAGAACGTATTACCCACAAAGGGCGATTTGCTCCAGCATATTCTATTTCATTCTCATTGGTAAACGTAATAAGAGCAATGTCCATCCCATCTTTGGTTTCACCATGGTCGTCTTGCTTAAGCGCTTTTCGAATTTCTTTGTGTAAAAGATTTAAGACTTCGTCAGGTGAAGTAATTTCCTTCTCATTTACAATCTGATTAAGTATATTATTGCCTATCATACTCATCAGCGCTCCGGGCACTCCATGACCGGTACAGTCGCATGAAGCAATTAATTTCTTGCCGTTTTTTTCTGTAAACCAGTAAAAGTCGCCGCTTACTATATCTTTTGGTTTAAATAGAACAAAAGCGTCAGGGTAAAGTCTGTATTTAAGTTCTTTGGGCGGCAAACTCGCATCTTGTATGCGTTTAGAATAGTTGATGCTGTCGGTGATGTCTTTGTTTTTTTCTTCAATTTCGATATAAGCAGAGGATAAAGCAATATTTGTTTTTCGCTTTTGATTATTTCCTCTGAACAGCACAAAAGCAAAAGAAGCCATAAATACACATAAAATGATAAGATAAATTCTGAACCTTTTTTCATGTTCCTCATCTTTTTTTAAGTTATTGATCAACAGTTCCTTTTTATCTGACTCGTATTTCGTTGTCATTTCATTAGCCTGCCTGCTGTTGTTTTCATTATAGACGCTGTCTTTGAGTGCAGATGCCAACTGCGTGTTTTCATAAGCTTTTTGAAAGTTATTTTGTTTTTCATAAAGTTTTGAAAACGTTTCATAAATATCAACCATAATCTCTTTATCATTTATATCGGAAGCATTTTTAATTGCCTTTTGAAGCGGGACAATGGCATCATTGTATCTGCCGGCCTTGGTATATAACCTTCCGAGAGTGAAATAACTGAAAGCCATATATCGTTTGTGTCTGATTTTTTCAACAATTTTTACAGCCTTTTCACAACATTCAATTGCAAGGGGCAGTTCTCCCATCAAATCATAAGTTTCACTCATGTTAACGTAAATCCCAGCAGTATTTTGCTTTTCACCAGTATCTTCTAATGTTTTGAGTGCGTTTTTGAAGCTTTCGATTGCTTCGCCGTATTTTTTTTGCGAATTGTAAACACCGCCAATATCAGTGTAGTTAGATACCATTTCCTCTTTTTTGCCCAGTTCCTGATTGGCTTTAAGTGCATTCTTATAATTACTAAGTGCTGCAGAATAATTTTTTTGGTAAAAATATATCCAGCCGATATTGCGGTAACAATCGGCAATAGCCGGTTTATCATTAAAAGTTTCAAAAATTTTTAATGCTTCAAAATAATGTTTGGCGGACGAGCCATAATCAGATTTGTACCAGTAAAGATCACCGAGATTATTAAGTGCTTTACCAATACTCTTTGGGTAATTTAATTTAGTTGCGGAAGTAAAGGCTTGAAGCCCGTATTCAAGAGCTTTTTCGGAATTGCTATCCTGGTAAAGTTTTGAGAGATTTATTAAGGCGGAAACTTTTACTGTATCATTCTGTCCGGATTTTAATAAGGTTTTGATTGAATCAACTGCTCTCAGATTCAGCGATGAAGAATTGAAATACTGAAACAGCAGGAATAGTACGAAAAAACATTTAAAATAAAATCGCTTCTTCATATTTTTATTTCGATTTTTTTTCGGCGATCAGATGAAAATTTTCATTTATCTGAGTCTTAAATTCTATTGGCGTCTCTATTTTTACAAAGATTGCAATATTTTGGGCTTTAATATTAATATTACAGAAATTTCTTTGAAATTTTAATTTTATGTATAAATTTGCTAACCAAAAATTAAAAGAAACGCCCCTGAATAATAATTATGGCAGTAGAATCATATATATTAAATCAATCTCCCAAAACCCCTCTAATCAACTTTGATTCAAGCGGAACCTTTGCTTTGAAAGGAAAATCGATTCCCGAAAATACTATATTATTCTATAAACCTTTATTTGACTGGCTTGATAGCTACAGTCAAAACCCTGCACCTAAAACAATTTTGAATATTCAGCTGGATTATTTTAACACCAGCTCTTCAAAATCAATTGTTGATTTATTTAAAAAACTTGAACTGATTTCAAAAGGCGGTAAAAGTACAACGTCCATCAATTGGCTTTATGATGAAGATGATGATGATATGCTTGAGGCAGGAGAAGATTATAAAACCGTTATTAAAATTCCATTTAATCTTGTTTCATTTTCAAAAAAATAGATTTCTTTAAAACTAAAATCATATGATAAAAAAAATAGCTGTGTTTTCTTGTGCTGCATTTTTGATCACCTGCAGCAATAATACATCCGACAAGTCATCTGCAGCATCCACTGCAAAAGACACTGTTAAAAAAACTGCCGGCCAGCCCGAAAATGAATTGGCCGATTTTAAATTTCATACTTTGGTAATTAATATACCATCTCCTTTTGAAATTATTACTCTTTTGCCGAAGTCTGGCGTACCTTTTAAAGGCGATCTCGTTAACACAACTAATAATGCTGATAAATATACAACTTCAACTAAAAAAGCATTAAATTATGGTTCTTATATTGTTGATTTGGTTTATTTATCTTCAAACGAACGTTTTTCAGAAGTTAAAAATTATTTCAAAATTTCCCGTACTCTTGCTCAAAGCCTGGATTTTGTTAAGACATTTGATAATATTGCAGGACCAGCCAGATTAGAAAAAAATATTGATAAAAAAGATACTATTAACAAAGTCATTGATGAGATTTATACTCAAATGGATGGATATCTTCGTTCAAATGACCGCCTGTTAACGGCAACTCAGATTTTGGCAGGAAGCTGGATTGAGAGTCAATACATTGCAGTAAGTTTGCTTCAAGACCAGACAAAAAATAAGGAAAATGCAATTTTGTTTCAAAAAGTTTCTGAAGCAGGATATTCTTTGGATAAGTTAGTGCAGTTGTTAAAGGAATTTGAAAATGAAAAAGATTTTAAAAGGGTTATTGAGAGTTTAAACAAGTTGTCTGCAATTTATAAAGAATATAAAATAAATAAAGGTTTATATAAAGACGATAAAAGTGAGGTTGTTGACAAGCAGTTTCTAACCAAACTTTATATTATGCTTGGTGATGCCCGTAATAATGTTGTGGACATTACTTTGTAGGCCTTATTTGACAATGTCATTATTACTTTCAACTACCGGATTAATTGTAGCTTTGCTATTCTTATTCGAAGTGTAAAGTGTAGTTAACGTGAAAATATTTTATCTTAGTAAAGCTTTGGAGTGTGTTATCTTCAAAGCTTTTTTTCTTTATTAAAAAAACAGATTTCAAATCTGTTAATTTAAAAATAAAACAATGAGTGAAAAAATTCTGAGAGCATTAATGCGCCTTTTTGCAATCATTGCAAAATCAGATGAAAACACGCATGATGCTAAAAGTGTTGTAGAATCATACCTCAAGCAGCAGCTCAATAAGGAGCAGGTAATTCAATACCTTGCTATTTATGATGAGTTTTTGAAAATGCAGGATGAAGGTGCTCAGGGGGAAAAGAAAAAACGTCGTTTAGCTGTAAGTTCTGTTAAGGTTATTGTTATCTGCGAACAGATAAACGAGGAGCTGACTCAAAAGCAGAAATTTGTTGTGCTATTAAATCTTATAGAATTCGTCTGCTCCAATAGTACTGTTTCAGAGCAGGAAATGGAGTTTGTATCTACAGTATCTTCTTCATTTAATATTCCCGACGAAGAGTTTGTTCAGTGCCTTTCTTTAGCATCAAAAATCAGTGTTTCAGCCATTGAAGATTCTCGGAATTTTCTGGAAGTCAGCAATAAAAAAAATGAGTCAAAAATAAATTCAAAATATTTATTCTCAGATTCTATCGCCGGGGAGCTCGCCGTTCTTCATGTTCGCAGCATCGGTATTTATTTGATACGTTATTACGGAATTACTGAGTTATTTTTAAACGGGCAGATTATTACTCCCCGCAAAATTTATATTTTATCTCAAGGCTCCTCCATCCGAAGTTCGAAAGTGCAGCCGATATACTACAGCGATATTGTTACTTGTTTTTTGAATGTTTCTTCAGAAACCAAAATCTCTTTTGTTGTGAATGAGATAGAATATCAATTTAAGAACGGACAGACAGGGCTTCATAAACTCAGTTTTACTGAAAATTCAGGCAAGCTTATCGGTATAATGGGCGGGAGCGGTGCCGGTAAATCTACATTGCTGAATATTTTAAACGGCAATAATAAACCTTCATCGGGCGAAGTGTTTGTGAATGGATATAATCTTCACAAAGAAAAAAAACAGCTCGAAGGTATTATCGGCTATATCCCCCAGGATGACCTGTTAATAGAGGAACTGACTGTTTACCAGAATTTATTTTATAATTCCAAATTGTGTTTCGACGGCTGGCCGGATGAAAAAATTCATTCTATGGTTATTGACATGCTGAATAATCTGGGCTTATTAGAAACAAAAGATTTAAAAGTAGGCGGTTCACTTGATAAGACAATCAGCGGCGGGCAGCGGAAAAGATTAAACATTGCATTGGAGCTTATTCGTGAACCCTCCGTTCTTTTTGTGGATGAACCCACTTCCGGGCTCTCATCACGTGATTCGGAAAATATAATGGATTTACTGAAAGAGCTTGCATTGAAAGGCAGGCTTGTTTTTGTGGTTATACATCAGCCTTCTTCTGATATTTTTAAAATGTTTGATAAGCTCCTGATCTTTGACGTTGGCGGTTACCCGATTTATAACGGCAACCCCGTTGAATCGGTAATTTATTTTAAAACCCTCATCAACCAGGTGAATGCCAATGAGAGTGAATGCAATACCTGCGGTAATGTTAACCCCGAGCAGATATTTAATATTATTGAATCAAAGGTGCTGGATGAAAACGGCAATCAAACTCGGCTGCGGAGAATTTCACCGAAAGATTGGAATGAGTCTTACACCGCAAAAATTACGGCTAATCCAAACTCTTCTAAAGACCTCGAAAAACAGTCGATCAAAAACACATTTAGAAAACCCAATTTATTAAACCAATTTAAAGTTTTTGCAGCACGGGATTTATTATCCAAGCTTTCAAATATTCAATACCTGGCGGTTAATTTTTTGGAAGCCCCGGTGCTCGCATTTATTTTGGCGGTGCTTATTAAATACTATAAAAATAATCAATGCTATTCCTTTTCTGAAAATAAAAATATGCCGGCCTATATTTTTATGTGTGTTATTGTATCATTGTTTATTGGACTTTCGGTGAGTGCGGAAGAAATAATCAGGGACCGTAAAATTTTGAAGCGCGAGTCATTTTTGAATTTGAGCAGGGGAAGCTACCTGACCTCGAAAATACTTATACTGTTTTTTATTTCTGCAGTGCAGACAATCACATTTGTATTAATAGGAAATTATATTTTGGAAATTAAGGGAATGTATTTCGATTATTGGATGGTTTTATTTACTGCTTCCTGTTTTGCAAATATGTTAGGCTTAAATATTTCTGCATCCTTTAATTCGGCAGTAACAATTTATATTTTAATTCCATTTCTTCTGATTCCGCAGATACTGCTCAGCGGTGTAATTGTGAAGTTTGAAGAGCTGAATCCTAAAATATCAAGCCGTTCGGTGGTGCCTTTTTCAGGGGATATAATGACTTCACGCTGGGCATTTGAAGCATTGGCCGTTAACCAATTTGAAAATAACAACTATGAGAAAAATATTTATAATTATGAAAAGGAAATAAGTAATTCCGGTTTCAAAAAAGTGTATTGGTTTTCGAAAATGAACGATTTAATAAATGAGTGCAAGAATGGGAATATAGATAAATTAAAATTACTGCAGCACGAAGTGAAGCTGGAGTCAGAAGCGGTTCCTGAAACAGCATTTGCGTCTTTGAATAAAATCAGTTCTGGAAATTTTGATGAAAACACTGTTATAGAGTTGAAAGATTATCTTCTAAAAGTAAAAAAATATTATTCAGAAAAATATGACGAGGCTGTTAAATCAAAGGATGCATGGATTGGGACGTTTCAGGAAAGCGAAAGCGGTAAGGCCGGCTATCAGCAATTGTTAAGCGGTTATCAAAATTCAAAAATGGAGGAACTAGTTAAAAATGCCGGTTCCGATTTAGATGCAGTTGTGGAAGAGGATGGTAAACTAACAGCCACCGCTGACCCTATTTTCAGAGATGCTTCGAATGATCATTTTATCCGCTCCCATTTTTTTGCACCTAAGAAAAATATTTTCGGGAAGCTGTACGGTACCTACTGGGTTAATATCATTGTTATCTGGGGGATGTCCCTGTTTTTATGGATTACCTTATATTTCGATGCGCTTCGGAAATTTTTGAATGTGTTTTCTAATCTGCCTAAAAGGAGAAAATTCGCAAGAATTAAAAACTGATTTTTTGATTTATTTTCTCCGAAATAATCTGCTGAAAGTTATTGCCTTTATTGTGTTTTTCACTCTAATTACTTTTTACGCTGCTTTTTTTATTCTTCACTGAGCCCGAACTGATTGCCCTGGTAGATGCGCTTACAAATCTTGCTGTAGTGCCGATCAAACCTGGAGCAGAAGCGCCTAGTTTACCGGCAGCTATACTTACTTTACCAGCTATTTTTGCAGTAGAGGAGAAATTGATTTTGTGTGTCCAGCCTCCTTGAGCCATAACAGCAGAACCAATAGAAACAGCTATGATTGTGAATAGCAGTTTAATTTTCATAACCTCTTATTGTATTAATTATAACAAATATAACTATTGATTTTGATAATCTGATTCATTTACATTTTGACTGCCGGCTGAAAGAATCTTCGATAATTCCTTTTTCAGAGCAATAAAATTTTACAAAACAGCTCATCTGAGAAAACTAAAAACTCAGGTTAACTCCAACCATAAAGGGCGTAGCCAGCGGACCTTGATCATTTCTGAATAACCCGTTTAAGCCGTAATTTGCAAAAGCAGTTACTCCGTTATAACCGATGCGTGCCACTGCGCTGTAAACAAAAGGGGCAAGGTTATAATCATCACGTTCTTTTGTTTTAAAGTGTTCATCACCAACATCAAATTTTTGTTTTAAAACTGAATGAATACGGTATTCAAATTCTGCACCCACAGCAATATGAAAATTATTTTTCGGGTTTTTGCCGGTGTTAAACTCAATCATTAAAGGTACTTTGACGTAACTTACGTTTAATGAGTTTTTGTGATAATTCATTGTATCATTTGAAGCCTGCAAATATTTTGAATTAGGATTCAAGGTTACATTATTTTGAAGTGCATAATGAGTAAAATCAAAGCCGAAGCCGGTTACTAGGTTCACATAATTTTTATAGATATGAAAGTTTTTTTCTAAAAGATTAATCCCGAATTGTATAGATTTTGAATAATTTAATTCTAAAAAGTTTACAGTGGCGGGATGTGCCGGAGTATTAAAATTGGCTTGGGTATTCAGCAGTCCATTAATGCCGACTTCAATGCCTGTCCAGTTTTTAAAACCCTCATTTAACTTTTTTAAAGAATCTTTAGAGCTTACATATTCTTCATCATCTTCATCATCTTTGCCGTCACCGATAATCACGAATTTCTTTTTTCCGAATTTAAGTTTTGTAGTATCGCTGGCTGTCTCATCTCCATTGCCGCTTTTGCTTTCGCGCACTGAACCTGCACCGCTGATATTTATGTTACGATCAACAGGCTTGCCTTTGTAAATAACATCACCGGCTCCTGAAACATCTGCATCTAAGGTTTGTTTAACGTTTACTTTGCCGTCGCCGGCGCCTGAAACTTTTACTTTTGCTTTATCAACAAGCAGGTTAGACGCCCTTAAATCACCAGCCCCAGAAACATCAGCATCAAGCAGCTGGGCAGTTCCTTTTAAGGTTACATCTCCTGCACCGCTGATGTGCGCTTTAATTTCTGATGCTTTTACGCTTATATGTATATCGCCTGCACCGCTTGATTCTATTGACAATTTGTCACATATAAGCTGATTATCAGTTTTTATATCTCCTGATCCTGAAATATTTAAACTGCTCAGCGATTTCACACCGATTTTAATTGGCTTATCCACACTGCCGCTATTATTGGTAATTACTAAGATGCCGTCTTTAATTTCGGTTTTAATATTTTGCTGCTCTTTTTCATCCGCCTCAACTTTAACAGTATTTGCGTCGCTTTGCGAAATGATGATATCAAACGTACCGCTGGTTTTTATCCCGCTGAAATCACCGAGACTTCTTGTTTGCTGCGCAAGGATACATGTTGTTGAAAGGAATATTGTCAAAACAAGTCCGATCATTTTTGAAGCTCCATTTTTCGTTTTCATAGCTGCTGATTTTTAGTTTTTATTGATTTTTATTATGTGACGCTTTAACTATTTGATTTGTTACAGTGTTTTTTTTCTTTTTTTAATAATTACTTTTTTAACCGAGTAGTCTTTTATAAAAATATTATTTTCGATTTTATTATGTGACGTTTGAGATAATTCATTTGTTACAACCCGTTTAAAAATATTTTTCAAAATAAGAAAATGACCATATTTATTGGCATGTTCAGCCTTTAATTATTAATTGAAAAGTGTTCATCATCTGAGATATTTTTATTGAAAAACATATTATTAAAATAAATTAAATTTAGCTGTAACTTTACGAAACTCCATTCGTCTTAAACCTGGAATGCATTAATAATGTAAGTGCCATGACAGTTGAAGAATACAATACTACTGTTGATTTATATGCAGATAATCTGTACCGCTTTATCCTGAAAAATATCAAGGATACTGAAAAGGCGCGCGATATTGTCCAGGACACGTATGAAAAAATGTGGCTTAAAGTGTCGGATGTAGAATCTACCAATGCAAAATCTTACATGTTTACAACGGCCTACCGAACAATGATTGACCGCATCAGGCGTGATAAAAAACAGGGCGCTATGACAGAAGCTGATTTATACAGCTTAAATCACAGCAGGCAGTACAGCGATTTAAAAGAAATTTTAAATGATGCATTAACAAAGCTTCCGGAAATACAGCGTTCTGTTATTTTACTGCGCGATTACGAGGGTTACAATTATGCTGAAATAGGCGAAATAACCGGGTTGAAAGAGCCACAGGTAAAAGTATATATTTTCAGGGCACGGACTTTTTTGAAAAATTATATCGGTGCAATGGAGAATGTGGTGTAAAACCTCTCCCCTTAATCCCCTCTCCACAAGCGAGGGGGCGGGAGGTGAGAAGCTGTAAAAATAGATATTTCGAATTAAATTAAAATTATATCAAAAAGTCCCTCTCCAGTGGAGAGGGATTTAGGGAGAGGTCAAATGAATATTAACAAAAATAATTACGAAGCTTTTTTCCTCGATTATCATGAAGGAAATCTTTCGCCTGAAGAGTCGGAGGCTGTTTTGTTTTTTGTTGAACAGTATCCTGAATTAAAAGAAGAATTTGAAGGCTTTGAAAATTTTATGCTTGAAGATTTTTCATTTCCTTCATTTGAAAACAAAGAAATTCTAAAAAAAGAAATTACGGTTGAGAATAAGGAAGAGTATTTTATTAAATCCTTGGAAAATACTTTAAACAAGGCTGAAACAGAGTTGTTAAATAATTTTTTAAAATTGAATCCTCAATTTTTAGGGGAGTTTGAACTGTTTCAGAAAACAAAGATACTTGCTGATGATTTTATTATTTTTGAAAATAAAAATGAATTAAAGAAAGATGTTTTGAGTTTTCATTCTTCTTCTGCATCAGAGGATGGCTTAAAAAATACAAATGAAGCAGAAGAAATATTTATAGAAGCTGTAGAAGGTTTATTATCAAAGGAAAAACAAGTATTATTTAATTTCCAGCTTTCAAATAATGCAGAAGCAGAAAACAATTTAAGATTATTCAAACAGACTATTTTAAAAGCTGATACATCCATTAAATTTGAAAATAAAGAATCGCTGAAACACAGGCAGAGAAAAACAATTCCTCTTTTTTATTATGCTGCAGCTATTGCTGCCTCCGTATTATTGCTATTTGGATTATTCTTTTTATTTAATAATAGCAATGTTGAGCATAAGTTTGCGGGGATTAAACATCCGGTAATAAAACAGAAGGAGGCTCCTGCTAGAAGCATTGAAATCGCTGTTAATAAAGAAAAAATAAACACTAAGAAACATACAGGCCATTTCACTTCTCCGCTTCAAAAAGAAACTGCAGAAATTAAAATGCCGGTTCGGCCAGATTCTTTATTTCAATCGCCGAATGAAGAGAGTAAGGATGCAATGGCTGTTGTTAATAAAAACAATGGAGCTGCAGTGTTAAAAGATACTGTTGCAGCTGTTTCTTCCGCGACAAAACATGCGCCCTCTGATTTAAGCTTGGCAATAATTAATCCAAAGAAAAATGAAACCGCTAAATCTGATGAATTTGTATCCCTTGGCCAAGCTGCTGTTGAAAAAATAAAAGAAAAATTATTAGATAAAAACTCTATTGCGTCACAGAAAAAAAGTAATCGTCTGAAAAAGATTAACGGCTGGGATATAGCACAGATGGTAACAAGCGGCATAAGGAAACTTACCGGGCGTAAATTGGAAGTAAAACCGTATTACAATAACGAAGGCGATGTTACTGCTTATGCTGTTAGCGCCGGAAGGTTCCAGATCTCAAGCGGAAATAATCATTAATGAATTTCATTCTTGCATTTCAGGCTTGCTCCTGAAATATTTTTTCTTCTGTTTTTTCTTATCTTTTATTTCTTTTTGCAGCGTTTGATTTTTGTGCGCTTGAACTTATTGCCCCTGCCGCTGAGCCAATCAATCGGACGGCAACGCCTGCTAATCCTGGTGTTGATTTACTTATTCTTTTAGCCGACACGCTCACATTGCCAGCTATTCGAGCAGTTGCAGCAAAGTTGATTTTTTTAGTCCATCCGCTCTGAGCATTTACAAATAGGCTTGTAAAAACAAATAAAATAGTTATGAATATTTTATTTTTCAATTATTCTATAATTACTTAATCTATGGGTTTTAGTAGTGTTTATACCCTTTCGGACTCATTGCTAAATCCTGATGCCGATAACGAGTATATCATCAATCTGTTCCCTTGCGCCTCTCCAATCTTCAATAAAGTTATTAAGGAACAGTTCCTGCTCCGGCATTGATTTTTGGTTTATGCTTAAGATCGTTTGTTTGAATCTTCCTGTCATTAATTTTTTATCTAAAACACTGAATTGGTCGGCAAAACCGTCTGAAAAGATATAGCAGCTGTTGTTTTCAGTGAGTGTAATTTTATGATTTGTAAATTTTCTTTCAGTTTCTTCCTGCATGCCTCCTATTGCAAATTTATCTCCTTTGATTTCGGTAAGAGTAAGTATTCCATCGCCTTTTATTATCCACAAAGGCCTTTGCGCCCCTGCAAATTCAATTTCGTAAGTACTGTTGAAAGCAATTACGGCTATATCCATCCCATCTTTCGCTTCGTTTTGATTTTCCTGTTTCAAAGTTTTGCGAATTTCTTTATGGAGTTGATTTAGTATTTCATCAGGTGAAGTAATTCCTTTTTCATTCACAATCTGGTTGAGAATATTATTACCTATCATGCTCATCAATGCCCCTGGAACACCATGCCCCGTGCAGTCGCAGGCGGCAATTAATCTTTTGCCGTCTTTTTCTGTGAACCAGTAAAAATCTCCGCTGACAATATCTTTAGGCTTAAACAAAATAAAAGAATCCGGAAAATACTTATTCTTAAGCTCTTTGTCTGGAAGAATAGCATCCTGAATTGTTTTTGCATAATCTATGCTGTCGGTAATGTCTTTATTTTTTTCTTCAATTATTGTTTTTTGTTCAACAATTTCCTGGGTCCTTTCCTTAACCTGTATTTCAAGCGTTTCTTTCTGCGTTTCCAGAATCTTTTGTTTTTCTTTTTCCTGTTCTAAGTTCTTTGCCGACAGGTATTCCACTTCAGTTAATTTTCTTTTGAGATCATTATTTGTTGCGGCAAACTGCTTCGCTAAATAAAGCGACATAGAAACAGGGATACTCATGATTGCAAAAACAAACAGTATCCAGAATCGCGAAAAGTCGCTGTCAGTAGGGAATAGTATTATCAGTAATATGACTGATACTAAAACTATAAAAATTCCTGTCCCAATGCCGATGATCAATGAGCCCTGCTTTTTCTTAATCAAAGCGGTGATAACAACGCGGAGTACTTCGATAATAGATAAAACAACAAAAATATAGATGATGATATTTTTATGTTCCCATTGTAAAAATGTCAAAATAAAATTAATTAAACCAAGGGAAAGTATATACCATACTACTTTGGGAAACCTCTCATAGAAAATGGAATAAACCAAAATTATTAAAGTTGTTAAGACTATCGGAAACAACTTTCCAGTGAGGTTTTCAAACGAATCGAATAATGATGCGCTGCTCACGCTTATTTCAAAAAACGGGGTTAATGCATAAATTGAAAGCAGGGCTGCGAAAAAGAAATAAAATAAATTGCTTTTATTCGCTTTGTAGAAAAGAAATATAAATAAATGTGCGATGCCAAGCGCAACAATAAAACCAAATAAAAACACACTGCTTATTGAATTAATTCCTGTTTTTTCTTCGAGAAAAGATACTATCTGTTCGTTGGCCGGAATAATAAAAGCGTTAAATCCTTTATCATTAGAATCTTGTTTGTGGTTGGAATAGCGCACTGCAATTATACATTCTGTTCCGGGTATAAAATTCAACGCTGTCGGCAGCAGCTTAGAGCTGTATCTTTCTTCCCTAGCCGCATCAGTACTGACCTTGCCGAGGCTCATTAATTTTCTGCCGTTAAAATAAATTTCGGATGCACTCGTCTGCAGTATCCCTAATGCAAGAGGAAGGGATGATAAAGAACTGTCAAATCCAAGGTGTATGCGAAACCAGCCGATACCGGTGAAGTTTGCTGCATTCAGCTCTGCTGTGTTAATTGTATCCCACAAATTGTCATCAAAATCTGAAGAAGCCCAATCTGCATTATCTCCTGAATGGAATTTCCAAAATTGATTTAATTCAACACCACCAGGAGGAACTGTATCTATTACAAAAACAGTGTTGTTTTGCGCTTTTGAGAAATGCAGGCAGATAAATAAAAAAGGTAAGAGAATCCAGGCTTTCATGTAAAAATATAAAGTAATTTTAAAATTAAATCTTGATTCCTATTACCAGTATATCATCAATCTGTTCACGCCGGCCTTTCCAATCTTCGATATAATCATCCAGGAATTTTTCCTGCTCAGGCATTGATTTCTGCCGTATGCTGAGCAGAATTTCTTTGAATTTGGATGTCATTAATTTTTTATCTGAAACATTGAACTGATCGGCAAAACCGTCTGTTGAGACATAAATACGGTCGCCTTTAGAGAGGGTTATTTTGTGATTTGTAAATTTCCTTTCTGCTTCTGCCTGCAGGCCGCCGATTGCATATTTGTCTCCTTTAATCTCAGTAAGAGAAGCATCTTCAGTGTTTCTAATTATCCACAAAGGCCTTTGCGCTCCGGCAAATTCAATTTCAGAGTCTGTATTGAAAGTAACAAGTGCTATGTCCATCCCGTCCTTTGTATCATTCTGTTCTTCCTGCTTCAGTGATTTTCTGATTTCTTTGTGCAGCTGGTTCAAAATTTCATCAGGCGAAGTATGTCCTTTTTCATTTACAATCTGGTTGAGAATATTATTTCCGATCATACTCATCAATGCACCAGGAACCCCATGTCCGGTGCAGTCGCAGGTGGCAATTAATTTTTTGCCGTCTTTCTCTGCAAACCAGTAAAAATCTCCGCTTACAATATCCTTTGGTTTAAACAATACAAATGATTCGGGAAAAAGCTCCTGTTTAAGCTCTTTTGAAGGAAGGATCGCATTCTGAATTGTTTTCGCATAATTTATGCTGTCAGTAATGTCCTTGTTTTTTTCTTCAATTATTGTTTTCTGTTTGATAATTTCTGATGTACGTTCTTCTACCTGAATTTCAAGTGTTTCTTTTTGATTCTCTAAAATTTTCTGTTTTTCTTTTTCCTGGTCTATCGCTTTCGCTGAGAGGTCTTCTACTTCAACTAATTTTTTTGCAAGATTTCGGCTTGTCCTTGAAAATTCTCTCGCAAGGTAAATTGACATAGAAATGGGTACGCTCGATGTGGCGTAAATTGCAAGTATTCCAATAATAAGTCCTGACCAGCCAGAAATGTTGAAGTTGATTGACTTCCCAATAAAACCTAGAACCGTAAAGAGCATAAAAAATAAAATCATAATTATAACTCCAAAGCCTATGATCCTTGAACCATCAAGCTTTCTATATATGGAAACTATAATAATGCGGATAACTTCAATCGACAAAATGAGAAATAGGAGTCCGCCGAAATACGGAATATTTATGTTTAAAGCACCTAAAATAAAATCGGCAGCAGCAAGTACAGACCAAATCCAGAAAAGTTTAGGTAGTTTTTTATTGAAAATTGTGTACAGCATAGCCAGCAATGCCGTCATATATATATCATACAAATGATTGAAAAAATAGTTCATTTTGTTTATCGTATCGGGATAAACAAAATCTGCACGCATAAAAATCCAGAAAAAATATAAACCAACACCGGCAGCAAAAATGCTGTAATATAAATTTGATTTATTGGTTCTGTAAAAAATAAAAAACATCAAATGCATAAAACAAAGCGCAATAAAAAATGTGAAATAGAAAATAAAAATTACTGCCGGGAATATGGAACCGTTATACCTGAAAGCAATATTTTCGCGAAGTCTGCCGATAAAAATATCAAACCCTGCTGACGAGATGCCTCTCTTTTTAAAATCGCTTACAGCTGCTGCATCAGCATAACGAACTGCCAGCAGATGTTTTCTTGTTTTCTCGAAACGTATATCTACAGGCAGTTTCAAAGGGTCATAACGCTCTTCCTTAGCCGGATTTATCCGGTTAATTTTTCCGAATTTATGAAGAAGTTTACCATCCAGATAAATTTCAGATGCGCCTGACTGTGTTAACATCAGCCCTAGTGTTTGATTAATAAATTGCGAATCAACTTCTATATGAAGTCTGAACCATCCTATGTTCTCAAAAGTGTTTTCCGGCAGTTTCTCTAAATCGAGTGAGGGGTCAATCAATTGCCAATTACTGTCATCATAGGATGAATCAGCCCAAGTTATATCATCGCCTTTTTGATACTTCCAGGGTTTTGTGAGCTGGATTGCCGGAATCTGGCGGTATGTAATTGTATCCACCGGCGGTAGAGAATCCAGGTGAAATACGGCGTTGTTCTGTCCCGGCATTAAAACCGCACATAACAAGAAACAGATTAAAAGAAGTTTTTTTTTCATTGTTTCCAAAGATAATGGATAATAATTTTAAGAACGAAAAAATAGTAGTAACATTTAAAGGACATTTTGCATGTTAAATTCAGGTCCTGAAATATAGAGTAAGCTTTAATATTGGTTTGGTGATTTTTTAGTTTCAGGGCTGAAGCCGGCTAGTATCAGGTATTGTATTAAGCCCAGCCTTAAGGCTGGGCTTACAATGAAACTCAATGAATTCAGGGATTTTTGTCCCCGCTTAAAAAACTGCCGAACTGTTGTTTAATATAATTTGAAAATATTCTAACCCTAAAAAAAGGATTAGAATATTTTAGTTTTATATTAAAAGATTATTTGCTTAGAATTGGTAATAGTGAAATGGAGTTTTAAAAAGGAGATTGAGGGGTGGTTTTATTTTAATAAAACAAAATACTGTGTAAAACCTCACCCCCGGCCCCTCTCCTTGAAAAAAGGAGAGGGGGGAAGAGAGGACTAACTATTCTTGATTATTTCTTGTTTTACTAAATTTATATTTGATAAAACATATTCATTTGAAAATCGAAGAATTTTAAAGCCCATTTCTTTTAAATTTTCATCTCTTGATTTGTCTTTTTCTATTTGCTCAGGTACATTATGCACTTCCCCATCAAGCTCTATTATCAGCCTGCTTGAGGCGCAGTAAAAATCAACGATGTAATTTCCAATGCTATGCTGGCGTTTGAATTTCATCTTGTTTAATTTCCTGTTCCTGATCTGCTGCCATAAAAAATTCTCAGCAGGAGTTATTGTCTGACGAAGAGTTCTTCTAATTTCTTTTAAGGATTTTTTATTATGAACTTCCATGGAAATGGATTTATTTTTTTACTCCCTCTCCTTATTTTCAAGGAGAGGGCAGGGGTGAGGTTTATTTTGAGTAAAACAAATTCCTGTGTAAAACCTTCCCTCCCCGGCTCCTCTCCTTGAAAAAAGGATAGGAAAGACTATTGATTTATTTTTTTACTCCCTCTCCTTATTTTCAAGGAGAGGGCAGGGCTGAGGTTTTACTCCACCACAATCTTCCTATTCACCACATTTGTCATCCTGAGCTTGTCGAAGGATTCATCACTTATCTGAATAAAATAAATGCCGGGTTTCATTTCTTCTTTTTCTAATATTAATGTTCGGCCTTTAAAATCAATGCTTTTTATTTGTCTGCCCATTACATCAATTATTTTTATTGTTGTGTTTTTTTGTTCTTCATTAAAGGTAATGGTGGTTTGAGTGCTGAAAGGATTGGGGTAAATGCTGAAGCCTGCATCAGTATTTAATTCCTGCACAGCAGAGATTCCAAAATGTTTTAAATTAGAGCGTGATCCGCCGAAACTTGCGCGGGTAGGGGTGCAGGAACCAGCAGTCATAACAGCTTCAACATAATATTGTGAATTTGGATACGATGCAAAGTTTACATCGGTATAACCAAACTGGTTGCCGGTTGTATTGCCGATGTCAACAAAATTGCCTGTTGAATTATCATCTCTATATATATGATAAGAGAATACAGGTGTGGTATTATTTTCCACCTGGTACTGCGTCCAGCTGAAGTTTGCGCCGGTGTTAGTTAAGTAAATAGTATTATGGTAATCGCTGAGTGAAGATACTGCGCTGTGATAGTTTTTACTTTTTAATTTATAGCGGTAGCCTGTTGATGCGGGATTAGCGCCATGATCATCAAACACACTTAATGAATCACTTGAAACTGCCCCTATGCGGGCATAGCTGTTGGTGCCTATTTCGCGGTAAATTTCTATGCTGTCGATAGCTGTGCTATTCAAATTTGATTTTTCCCATATTACTAAATTATGGGTATTGGTATTATCTACTGTTACCATACATATTGGGGGAGTGGGAGGGAGCGGGCCTGCTTGTATAGTTTCTGTATAGGTATTGGTACAGCTGTTTGCATCAATTAAATTCAAAGTATAAGTGCCCGGACAAAGCCCGCCGACAGAATCAGTTGTTGATAAAATTGTCTGTGATGCATTAAGCCATTGGTCTTGTATTGTTCCTGTACCGCCTGTTAATATTGCTTTTATTGAGCCGTCGCAGTATAGGCTGGAACTTTCGTTTTGGGTTGAGAATGTGGCGACGGGCTGGGGATGGATTGTTACAATTACAGGTTTAATATCTGTGCATCCGCCTGTTGTTGTGACTTCTATATAATTTGTTCCGCTCGCTGTAACAGCATTTGGTGATGATAATGAATCTGATGAGCCTGCATCTGTCCAATAACTTAAGGTACCTCCTCCGGTGCTTCCTGCGGTTATTGAAGTTGCTTTTAAATTGATTGTATTAGGAGAGCAGACAGCTGCCGGATTAGTAATTGTTAAAATAGGCTGTGGGTTTATAGTTATTACTGCGTTGTCAGTAGATTGGCAGCCGGTGGCTGTAATAATTGTTGTGACTGTATAAGTGGTTACAATAGGAGCATTGGTTGTATTAACAGTTGTATTGGCAGGATTAGAAATTGCAGCATCGCTTAAGCCAGAACTTGGATTCCATGAATAGGTATTTCCAGCGATAGATGAAGCACCTATGCTGCCAGCAATTCCGGAGCATATTGTTAAATCACTGCCTGCGTTGGAAATCGGTGCAGGATTAATAGTAACAATTATAGGCTTAATATCAGTACAGCCTCCTGCTGCGGTAAGTTTTATATAATTAGTGCCGCTTGTTGCAACAGCATTCGGTAAATATAATATGCTCGAGGTTCCTGCATTAGTCCAATAACTTAATGTTCCGCCTACGGTGCTTCCTGCAGTTATAGAAGATGCAGTTATATCTATTGTGTTAGGATAACACACTGCTGCAGGGTTTGTAATTACCAGCGAAGGAGGCGATTGATTTATTATTGTTACTATTGAAGTATCTTTTGATTGACAGCCAGTTGAAGTTGTTATTGTTGTTAGAGTATAAGTTGTTACAATTGGGCTTCCTGTATTATTAATAATTGTGTTATTTGGATTAGAAATCGTTGAATCACTTAATCCTGCACCCGGTCTCCAAGAATAGGTATTTCCAGTTACTGGTGCAGCACCCATGCTGCGAGAAACTCCAGCACATATTGTTAAATCATTTCCGGCATTAGAAACTGGTAATGGGTTAACTGTAATTGTTTTTGTAACTGTACTTGAACATCCTCCTGCTGTTCCTGTCAATGAATAAACAGCAGTAGCAGTAGGGATGAAAGCTACTCCATTTGTTATCCCGCCTGTCCATGTATATGACGCAGCGCCGCCTCCTGTAAGTGTTACAGGTGTTCCTGCGCAAACAGATGTCGCAGTTGCATTTGCGGTGACTGTAAGTGGATTAATTAATGTAATTAGCACGTTTATATTTACAACTGTAATTCCAGCAGGTGAGCCATTATCGGTTGCTGTAAATGTTATAATATTATTGCCTGCGTTTGCTGCACTTGCAATTATTTTGACCTGAGCTTCTGCTGTATTTCCGGGAATATTACTTATCACACTTGCATTTGCGGTCCCATTAAAATTCACACTGATAGTTGTATTCTGCCCAATTTCGGCGGCAAAAAATGATCCTTTTAGAATTAAAGAATCTCCGCTACCGCATATTTTAATAGTATCGCAGATATTAAAACCGGTTGCAATTGGAGGAAGATTAGTATTTGGGCAGGAATTAAAATAAAACGATTTATTACCTAACCAATCTACCCCGTCATTAGCACCATAACCGCCGTCATAAATAATGCCCTGCTGATCGAAAAGGCCAAATTGAACATAACTTATTCCATCACCCTTATTAAGACCCACTATTGCAGGCGCCCCTCCAAACCCATTCGTTCCATTTGAGGCATCGCCTGTCGTCCATTGCATATTACCATAACAAAATGCAATATTGTTGCTTGGAGGTAGTATTGGGTCGCTGCCATTTGTAATAATTAATTGAAAAGAATTTACCTTATCAGTATGCTGATTATAATAACCCACAGAAGTCCAATTTATATAAATTGCAGTCGAAGTAATTTTATATTTAACACTGCCTGTACCTCTTGTGTCAACATCAGCCCAGAAAGGAGCAAGCATTATATTATTTTGACTTGGAAATCCCTGCCCAGAAAATGACGAATAAGATGCACCAAATGAAACATTGCCATTATTGTTTATATATAATGATGTATAATTGGTGCCATACAAACAAAAAACAAAAGGAATATTAAGTGAACTAGTACTGCCATCATCAGAGGGAGGCAATGCAAGCGTATAAGTATTATCCGGCGGAATATAACAACTGCAGCCACTGGTCGATGCTGTTGAAGACACTCCTCCATTATTTCTCATTTGATGAGTTATGCCTAATCTTTTAAAGTCTTCTAATGAAGGAGTGAATGACTGAGCATTTGGCAAGGCTGAACCTCTTTGAAGTATTCCCTGCTGTTTTATATCTTCATATTCTTTGCTGTCAACAGCTGGGCTTGGTGATTGAGAAAATCCTTTGATTATTGTAATCAGGATAAAAAGGAATGGAAGTATCAATTTTTTCATAAAATATATTTTATCTGCCTTCTCATTATCGGATTTCAGGCATGTTCCCCGTATTAAAAAAAATATAATTCATCAAAGTTAGAATAAACCGCATAAGTACAAGGAAATACATTCAAAATTCAGAAAACATTTTACCAGCATCTACCCAAAAAAAGCAAACGGCCGTTTAAATTATGATGCCCGTCATTGTTTTTGATTTCTGAGCCCGATATTTTCGTCCGCAATTTAACCGATAAATTAACCAATTTAACCCTCAAAAAACATGAATCAAAGAGAAATCGCAAAAACCAAAATGTACCCTGCTTTATACATTTTTTTAACAGATCCGCTTAATGCCATTATTATTGCCAATGATAATCCGTTTAAGGCTGCCGTAATTGAATATGGTGCTAAACTGCTTGTTGTAAATAATTGTGCAATTCCATTAAGTATTGACAACACTGTTTACAGCCAGGCAAAAACAGATGCCAAGGGCAAAATGGCTGATGAAGCAGCCGCGCTTTCCGGCAGGGCTCTTGTCGCCTTAAATAAATTGAATAAAACAACTGAAGCCGGCCAGCTGCACATTTTCGCCAGCGACTATATGCATTTATCCGACCCTGAAGCGATAGCCTTAGGCCAGTCCACACATGATTTATTAGCCGGTGCTGCTATTTTTCCTTTCATCAGCCCCGATTACGTAACCGCTCAGAATTTGTTAGATTATCAAGGCTTGGTTACAACTTACAGCGGTACACAGGGTACTTCTGCCGCCGTACATGCCGGTTCGCCGGAAGATCTTAAAAACTTTAAAAAAGCTATTCTTGCTATCGACGGCATAATTGCCGATATGTTTTTATTAGCCGCGTCTTATAAAAAAGAAGCCACTTCGGCGTTTTACAGCGCGTTTGTTGCGCAGGCAGCAATTCCGGCAGTTCATGTAGCCCATACCTCTATGTCGCTGCTTGTTAAACCCAAATTACGCAATAGAAAAAAATATTTAATTTGGTTTAAAATTTCTAATGCTTAGCGTTAGACAAAATTGCACAATGGAATTAGATATACGCTATACCAATAAAGAGATTACGCCATGGGGTGGAATGATTTTTT
>CAINDA010000045.1 GCA_903847205.1 uncultured Bacteroidota bacterium | reverse complement strand
TGTCTGCAAAAGATGAAAGGTGACTTTGTTTTATCATGCTACAAAAATATAAAACCAATTCGTTATAAAAACCAATGATATCAATACTTTCAAACAAATTCTTTCTTGAAACTTAATAAATTCACCTTGCAGTGGTCTCAATTTATAATTGCAGGTATTTGACTCTGGCCATAGTATTAATTTCATCGTTGCAAATATCAGATAAAAAACAAAACCCCCATCTTAAAAAAAAGATGAGGGTTTAGTCATAAAAGTAAAAAGTCTATAAACTTAATACGGTACTATAATTAGTTTGGCAACACCCTGTGCGTTTGTCCAATTTGCCTTCCAATCAGTTGGGCATCCTGTCATCGCATTACCATTTGCATCAACACCATAAGTAACTGTAATTTCATGTGCAACTCCTAAATGAACTCTTTTTCCGCTCAAAGGTTTATACAAACATTGGCCATACACATAATAAACAATAGGCGCCGGGGTAGTAATTTTGAAACTTTCTCCGGCCCTGTTGGTTCCCCACATTGAAAGATAATTAATTTGAGGGAATGTAGTTATACTTGAATCACCAACCTCAGAAACTTGAATAACACCCATTGTTGGACTATTATATACCTTCATTCTTTGTGTACCCCAAGAAACGGAATTAGTATTATCATCAAATTTCAGGGACATATTTGCTTTAATTTTATGGATAACCTGCATCGATGGATCTGATACTGATTTCAAATCTGAAACAACCCCTCCAGATTGATTAATAATAGTATGTGTTCCATTAAAAGTAATTGATTTTTGATCTACCTGTCTGGTAACTTTGTAGTCGTTAAAAGTAAAAGTTACCTTAGCTAACGCAGTGTGCCACCCAGTTACTTGAGTCCCATTATGAGGTAACTGAATAGTAATAGAGCCTGAACGGATTTTGCCATTGCAAATTGTTGTGCCATCATAATTCAGTATAATTTTTCCAGTTGCGCTGTCAATTGCATTTATAGTTGCACCACAAGGCAATGCTTCCATACCTCGAGTTGTGGAAACACCTTGCAAAGCAGAGTTACAATCATCCATGGCTTGGTCAGATTCATTTTCAACTTTTGCCTGATCTGCTGCCGACTGGGTTTGCTGTGCTGCATCATCAATTGGTGTAACCTCAACAGGGTCTGACTTCTTTTTGCAGCCTGTAATTACAAATCCAGCAAATAATATTGCTAAGACAGTTCTGAAAATTATTTTTCGATTTTTCATGGTTGGGGATTTTTTAAGGTTTATACTATTTACTTAAAAGAATTCAGCGTTGCGACTCTGCAATTTTTAAAAGGTTTAATACAGCGTGATAAAAAAAATTTTTCATAAAAATTGAATACTTAAACAAATATAATATAATTTTTGAAATTCGATCTTTTAATCCTATCAAACACATACACTGCTTTAAAATCAATTCTTTCAAACGGAGATTACTGTTCTAAAGAATTTCAAAAAATAAAACCCTTATCTTTTCAGAAAGGGTTTTATTAAAAAATTAAATTTAAAAACTACAAATAAGGAAGTACAAAATGAAGGCTGCCATTAGAATCAGTCCAGCTGATTTTATATCCGTAAGGGCAGCCGGAAGTCTGCGCAGTACCGCTTGAATCAACTCCGTAATCAACAGTAATTTCATGTGATACACCGTGATCGATTAACTGGCCGTGCAAGGGTCTATAAATGCAGGAATTTGAACCTGATAAGTAATAAATATCATACGTAATATCTGTTGGTACATCAAAGGTAAAATGCTCTCCTATTCTATTAATTCCCCAAATTGCCACATGGTTATAACCGCCCATTATTGTATCTCCTGCTTCAGAGCCCCACACTTTTTGCAGACTGTTGGTATAAGTAAAAGTTCTTTTTCTTGCAACATTCCACGTCACGGCAGTACTATCATCAAATGCAACCTGCATAGCCGCTCTTATTTTATGAATAATCGGAGTTCCAAAATAAAGCTGCACTAATCCGCCGCCGTTAATGTTGGTAACTTTATGAATTCCATTGAAGAGCAGGCTTTTCCCGGAAGCAATATATGTAACCTTATAGTTAATGAAGGTAAGCGAGGAAGTTACCCCGGCAGTTGACCAGGTAGTTACATGCCCATTAGCAAAAGGAAGCTGAATTTCAATAACACCCGAACGAAGTTTTGTGTTATAACAGTCGTTTCCGGTATATGTTAATTTAATTTTCCCAAGTGCCTGCTGGGATGAATCGATTGTTACATTACAAAATGAAAAAGTCTGAGTACCTCTTGTTGTTGAAACGCCCTGCAGTGCAGAATTACAGTCATCCATAGCCTGATTAGTTTCATTCTCGAAATTTAATTGATCGCCGGCTTTCTGGGACTGCTTCGCCGGGCTGTCAGCAGTAAGAGCATGCGGAGCAGGAACTGGTACTGGTGCATCTTCCTTTTTTTTACAGCCTGCAATTATGGAGACGGCAATTAATACCGCTGTTATGCTACCTAAAATTATTTTTTTATTTTTCATGTTTTTTTTTGACGATACTTTTAAAGTAAAGCAAATATAATAAAAATTTAATATTTATATTTTCACACCAATCAAACAAACATCGTCAACTTGTTCAAACGCTCCTTTCCAATTAAGGAAGGACGTTTCTAATTTTTCTTTTTGCTCGCTCTGAGAAAGCTGCGAATGCTGGAGGAGCATTTCCTTTAAAACTTTTTTCTTCAGTTTTTTTCCTTTTGCTCCTCCAAACTGATCGGCATAACCATCTGAAAAGAGATAAAGCGAATCGCCTTTTTTTAATTGTATTGAATGTGTTGTAAAAGGAAGAGGATTTTCCGTTTTTCCAATTGCCTGCTTGTCTGCTTTTATTTCTTTAAGCGAGCCATTGGTTATATACCATAATGGATTATTAGCGCCGCTCCATTTTATTTCTTTAGAATAGGTATCAATAGAGACGAGTGAAATGTCCATTCCGTCTTTTACATCTTTATCGCTTCTTGAAAAAGTTTCCAATACCAGCTCCCTCGTTTTATCAAGTATTTTTCCCGGTTCAGTTAATCCGAATTCCAAAACAGCCCTGTTTAATGCATTGCTGCAAACCACGCTGACCATCGCTCCCGGAACGCCATGTCCGGTGCAGTCGGCTGCGGCAATCAGCGTTACCTTTTCTTTCTGCTCCATCCAATAAAAATCGCCGGCTACAATGTCTTTCGGCATATAAAGTATAAAACTCTGGGGAAGATTTTCTTTAACAAAAGAATCAGGAGGTAAAATAGCTTCTTGCAGCCGTTTTGCATAGGTTATTGAAGCAAGAATTTCTTTCTGCTTTCCTTCCACCAAATTTTTCTGCTCTTCAATCACCTTATTTTGATTGCGGGTAAAACGAAGACGGTTAAAAACAAAGGCAGCAAACACCATTACAAGCACTAAGCTTCCTGCAATAGCATTCCTAATTACCTTCTGGTTTTGCTCCCTTTCGGCAGAAACTGCAATCTGTTTATCATATTCTTTTGCATCAAGTTCCTTTTGTTTATCATAGTTATGCTTCATCTCCTGTTTCATGACATCCTTCTGACTTTTTTCACTCATGATGCTATCACGCATCATGATGTGAAGCTCATATAATTCAAGTGCCTCTTTATACTTACCGCTTTTTTTATAGATATCAGACAATGATTTGCTTGCATCTCTGGTTATATCTACAAACGCGGCGCCTCTTGCAATAGATAGTGCTTTTTGAAATAATTCAGCAGCTTTTTCAATTTCATCCTTTTTCGTATACAAGCTGCCAATGCTGACAAGGGAGGCGGCAACAGATTTTTTATTTCCGATTTCTTCAAACATTATTAAACTCCGGTTTAAATAATCAATCGCGTTTTCATTATCGCCTCGGTCTCTATAAATAAGTCCAATATTACATAGGGCCAAAGCCATTAAATATTTATCACCAATCTCCTCGCTGAGTTTTAAACTGCGGGTGCAGTATTCCATGGCTTTGGTTTTATTACCTTGAACTTTATAAATATTGCCGATAATATTAAGAACATTCGCGATTCCCGTTTTATCATTAATTTCAATTCTAATCTGAAGACTGCGTGTTTGATAATCCATCGCATTTACATTATCCTTCTGATCAAAATAAATTCTGCCGATATTGCTTAAGGAATTTGCTTCTCCCTTTTTATTACCTATTTCTTCATTTGCTTTCAGGCTGCGTGTGTAATAATCAATCGCTTTTGAATAGTCGCCCTGATCCTGACTGATGATGCCAAGGTTATTCAATGTGCCCGCAACGCCTTTCTTATCGCCTATTTCCTGCCGCGTTTTCAAACTTTGAGAATAAAAATTTACTGCCCTGACGATATCGCCTTTATTGTAATAAATAATCCCAAGACTATTCAATCCATAAGACAAGGCTTTTTTTAAAGTTTTTTTCTCAGCTATACTTAGAGATTCATTTTTCAGACTCTCTTCAGCCAGATCTATAATTTTTTGATTAAGCTCCTGGTCAAGTTTCGGGTCCGAAACATATATAATATCATCCCAAGCTTTGTAGGCGTTTATTTTAATTGTGTCATGCTGGACAGTATTGATGAGGATTTTCAATGAGTCAACAGCATGCTCCTGCTTAGGCGTTAACTGCCCTGCTGCCTGAAAGGATATAAAAAAAAGAATTATGTAAAGAAATTTTTTCATCAATTTATTCAGTACTTGCAATCCTTCATTTGATAATTGGATAATTAATATTACACAGCTATTTTTTTATAACGAACACGTTTAGGTTCAACATTACCTAAACGTTTTTTCTTATTTTCTTCGTATTCGGAATACCCTCCTTCGAAATAATACACCTGCGAATTACCTTCAAATGCAAGTATGTGCGTACATATACGATCGAGAAACCAGCGGTCGTGGGAAATGACAACAGCACAACCGGCATAATTTTCTAAACCTTCTTCTAATGCACGAAGCGTATTAACGTCCAAATCATTTGTAGGCTCATCGAGTAGCAGCACGTTAGCCTCCTTTTTCAATGTCAAAGCCAAATGCAGACGATTGCGCTCTCCGCCTGAAAGTATGCCGCATTTTTTTCCTTGATCGGAACCGTTGAAATTAAACTTAGAAACATAGGCTCTTGAATTCAATGTCTGACCGCCTATTACAATGTTTTCGCTTCCGCCAGTTAACGCTTCAAAAATAGTTTTATTAGGATCAATTTCTGTATGCGACTGATCAACATAGGCTATTTTAACCGTTGAACCGACTCTAAATTCGCCGGTATCAGGTGTTTCCTGCTTCATAATCATCCTGAACAAAGTAGTTTTACCGGCACCGTTAGGGCCTATAATACCGACTATTCCGGCAGGAGGCAGTTTAAAATTTAAATGTTCGTATAATAATTTATCGCCGAAAGCTTTTGAAACATCAATGGCTTCAATTACTTCGTTACCCAAACGAGGCCCGTTTGGAATAAATAATTCTAATTTTTCTTCTGTTGCTTTTGCATCGGCACCAAGCATTTTTTCATAATTCTGCAAACGTGCTTTCGATTTGGACTGCCGTCCCTTCGCGCCCTGACGCACCCAATCCAGCTCACGCAATAATGTTTTCTGGCGCTTGCTTTCTGTTTTCTCTTCCTGCGCCAAACGTTTTTGTTTCTGCTCCAGCCAGTCAGAATAATTTCCTTTCCATGGAATACCTTCGCCGCGGTCTAATTCTAAAATCCATCCTGCAACATTATCAAGAAAATAACGGTCGTGGGTTACAGCAATTACAGTTCCTTTATAACCCTGAAGATGCTGCTCCAGCCAGTCCACGGACTCTGCATCTAAATGGTTGGTTGGCTCATCTAACAATAAAATTTCAGGTTCCTGAATCAATAAACGGCATAATGCAACGCGCCTGCGTTCCCCGCCCGATAAATTTACAACCGGTGTATCACTCTCCGGACAGCGCAATGCTTCCATTGCCTGCTCCAGGCGGTTATCAAGGTTCCATAAATCCAGCTGATCAATCTGATCCTGCAATTTTGCCTGGCGGTTGATGAGCTTATCCATTTCTTCAGCCGTCATTTCCTCAGCAAATTTGTTATTTACATCTTCATATTCTTTCAAAATATTTACATGTTCCTGCGCACCTTCACGTACAATTTCAATAACAGTTTTAGAGTTATCTAATTGAGGTTCCTGCTCCAGCATGCCGATTTTATAACCGGGAGAAAAATGTATTTCGCCCTGATAATTTTTTTCAACACCCGCAATAATTTTAAGGAGGGTAGATTTACCAGAACCATTTAAACCTAAAATACCAATTTTAGCCCCGTAATAAAACGACAGGTAAATATCTTTCAAGATAGTTTTACCTGCAGGTAACGTACGGCTTACGTTCACCATCGAAAAAATAATTTGTCTTCCTTCTGACATGTTTTAAAAATGAATTAGTGAATTAGAAATCTAGAGAAATAGAGAGTTTAATGCTGAAGAAAAGATTATTGGTACACTAAATTCTCCAATTCTCCATTTCACTATATCTCTATTTTAATAAGTTGTAAATATCGTAAATTCTTCCGAAAAATAAAGGGTTTACAAATCGTAAATATAAAACATTTTGGTTTTATCGAAACAATTCTATTATGTACATTCGTGCATCCAACACAATTTACAAAATGGAATTTATTGACGAGAAAATCGAAGCCTACTCCTTGGCTCATTCACAGCCGGAATCTGAAGTTTTAAAAAAACTTAACCGTGATACTCATGCACATGTATTGATGCCCAGGATGCTTTCGGGACATATGCAGGGTAATCTTTTGAGCATGCTCAGTAAAATGATTCAGCCCAAACAAATTTTGGAAATAGGCACTTACACAGGCTATTCGGGTATCTGCATGGCACAAGGCTTACAGGAAGGGGGAAAACTGCACACCATTGATATTAATGAAGAATTAGAAAAAATGGTACGTTCATTTTTTTCTGATGCAGGATTAACCGATAAAATAAATTACTATATCGGAAATGCCTTGGAAATTATCCCGTCAATAAAGGAAACATTTGACTTGGTTTTTATAGATGCCGACAAAAAAAATTATGCATCTTATTACGACTTAGTCTTTGAAAAAGTGCGCCGTGGTGGATACATTATCGCCGACAATGTATTGTGGAGCGGAAAAGTATTGGATGCGGCTGAAAAGATGAATGCGGATACCAAAGCAATTGATGATTTCAATAAAAAAATCCATACCGATATTCGTGTGGAACACATGCTGCTTCCAGTCAGAGACGGGCTGATGCTTGTAAGAAAAAAATAACATCGAATTACGAATCTTCTCGAATAACGAATACAGTATATTTCACCTAACATTTGTTTTTCCAGAACAATCAATAAAATCATGATAGTAGATTTAAGAAGCGACACTGTTACTAAACCATCGAAAGGCATGCTGGAAGCAATGTTCAGCGCAGAAGTGGGTGATGATGTATTCGGAGAAGAGCCGACCGTTAATGCATTGGAAGAAAAAACGGCTATGCTTTTTGGGAAGGAAGCTGCGCTGTTCTGCCCATCCGGCACCATGACTAACCAGATTGCAATTAAGGTTCATACTCTGCCCGGTGATGAAGTGCTTTGCGATGTTACAGCGCATATTTATAATTACGAAGGCGGTGGTATTTCGTTTAATTCAGGTGCACAGGCGAAATTATTGCATGGGGAGAGAGGACGGATTTCAATGCAGCAGGTGGAAGAAAATATTAACCCCAATTTTGACTGGCTTACACGAACCAGCCTTGTATGTATCGAAAATACGGGAAACCGGGCCGGAGGAAGTTATTATTCAATTGCGCAGATGAAGGAACTTGCTGCTGTCTGCAGAAAAAACAATTTAAAATTTCATTTAGACGGAGCAAGAATTTTTAATGCAATTGTGGAGATTTCATCACCCGAATTTTTTGCAGCACATTCAGATAAGATCGAAGCAGAAAATCATATTAAAAAAACTACTTTAGAAATCGGGAGTTGTTTTGATTCTATTTCTGTCTGTTTATCAAAGGGACTGGGCGCACCTATCGGCTCAGTTTTGTTGGGTGATAAGGAATTTATACGCAAGGCAAGGAGAGTACGTAAAGTTTTCGGCGGCGGTATGAGGCAGGCTGGTTACCTTGCAGCAGCTGGCATTTACGCATTAGATAATAATATACTCCGCCTAAAAGACGACAACAATCGAGCAAAGCAATTGAGTACTATAATTAAAGAGTTGAGTTATGTTGATAATTTACTTCCCGTTGATACCAACATAATTATATTTAATTTGAATGAAAAAATAAAGCCTGAAAATTTTATCGAAAAATTAGCCTTAGAAAATATAAAGGCATCAGGCTTTGGAAAACAATCAGTACGTTTTGTTACTCATTTGGATTTTACGGATGAGATGCTTGATAAAATTTCGAAGGTTTTTAAAAGTTTTTAATTCATTATTGAAATTTTCAATAAGATTTCTTCAGAAAAATAAAATATCCTATCACTGCCAATACCCCTGAAGCAGTTACTATAAATGTTGCAGCAGGATTAAAGCTTACCCATATTAAACCGGCAAAACTGCTCGCTATCATTAATAATATGCTATTACAGCTTGCATAAAAACCCATAGCTGTTGCCGTTTCGGAAGAGGGAACAATTTTAGAAATCCAGGCTTTTGAAACGCCGTCTGTTGCTGCTGCATATATTCCATAAGCAAAAAACAAAACATATAACATCCCTTCGTTTTTAACAAAAGCCACCCCGGCATACATAACAGAAAACAAAAACAGCCCCAAAATAAAAACTGTTTTCATACCTAACTTATCAGCCAAAGAGCCCATAGGGAAAGAGAATAATGCATAGACCAAATTGTAAAAGATATAAACTGCAATAATATGCAGATCATCGAACCCGTTGAATTTTAACATCAGCAGTAAAAACACGTCAGAACTATTGAACAGAGCGAATAATAGAAATCCGCTTACTAGTTTTTTATATTCCGGCGATGCTGATTTCCAATAAGAAAAGTAGGAGAAAAAATTTCTTTTTGAAGATTTTACAAGAACAGTTTTTTGTTTTTCTTTAATTAAAAATGTAAAAATTACAGCGATGCTCCCCGGGATAAAAGCAAGTAAAAAAAGAGGTTTGTAATGTTCGGGATAAAAAAATAAAAAGACCAATGCTAAAAATGGCCCAATGGCAGCACCAACTGTATCCATAGCACGATGAAGACCAAAAACCTTCCCTTTATTTTCTTTTGAACTTTCATCCGAAAGCATTGCATCGCGGGCACTTGTTCGAATTCCTTTTCCTAATTTATCACCGCTCCTGATAAATAAAACCCAAACAGGATAAGTAAAAATTGCGAGCAGCGGTTTAGAAATATTGCTTAATAAATATCCGAGCCGGACAAAGGGAAGCCGCTTTCCTTTTTCATCCGATAATTTACCGAAATAGCCTTTTGAAACGCCGACTACTGCTTCAGCCGCTCCTTCTAAAATACCGATCCAGAGGGCAGTGAAGCCTATTGATTTTAAATAAATAGGCATTACAGGAATTAACATTTCACTGCCGACATCATTAAATAAACTTACAAAGGAGAGTAACCAAATGGTGCGGGTAAATATTTTTTCTTTAGTCATGCCTTATTTTTTTTCCGCGAAGACGCAAAGCGCCAAGACTATTCTGCGTTATTGCAGTCTGTTTTTATTTTACTAAAAAAGAAATTGGCTTGCCAGTGCAGCCATTCGGAAACTGGATGTTAAGCATCATCGACAATGTAGCGGCAACATCAGTGATATAAACCTGTTCAGAAGAACTGCCTTGCTTGATATTCCAGCCGTAAAATATTAAGGGCACGTGCGTGTCATAGCTGTATGGCGAGCCGTGAGTAGTGCCGGTGGGCATATAATCTATCCAGCCTGGAAGATAATTGACTAATACATCACCGGAACGTTTTGCGTTAAAGCCTTTCTGCATCAGGTAACGAGAGCCTTCTGTGAATGATGAATTATTCAGTGTGGCAGATGTGAGAACTTCAGCAACTGAAGGCATTGTCAGCAAGAATGCAGCAACATCTTCCTGAACCTGCTGCAGCACCAGCTTCTTAGACTCAATCATTTTATGATTTAAAAACACCTGCTGATTACTGAATGAAAGAACCAAGGTATCGCCGTATGTTTTTACTAAATGTTTTTTTAACGAATCAATTATTTTATTTTCAGTTACATAACCGGCAGGGATTTTTAAATCCATTAAATAGGCCGGTACTTCAGGCGCTGCGTGATCTGCAGTCAAAAAAATCAACGTATTATTCCTGCCAATCTGTGTATCAATAAATTTCAGAAGCTCGGCCAGATCTTTATCTAAACGCAAATAATCATCTTCCTGCTCAACAGAATTAGGACCGTATGCATGACCGATATAATCAGGGGACGAAAAAGAAACTGCTAGAAAGTCCGTTACTGAAGACTTTCCCATGTTTTCGTTTTTAATAACTTCGATAGCAAAATCTTTTGTTAATGAATTACCGAAAGGCGTTGACCTTATCATATTCAAGCCGCCATTGAGTTTCATCAATTCAGGAAGGTTATGCGGGAACACCGGTTTTGTTTCTCCCTTGCCGATGAATTCATATTTATTGTCATCAGCAACGCTTTCGGTGTACTGATCAATCGGCAGCAATGTGTTCCAGGGCTGGCTCAAGTATTTATTCGGCAGTTCTTTTTTATTAAACTCCTGCACCCACAATGGCAGCTCCTTCATATAGTAAGTGCTGGTAATAAAACTCCCGATGCTGCCATCGTACCAATAGGCAGCATTTGCGGTATGTCCGGCGGGCAGTATAGCGCTTCGGTCTTTCAATGCAATGCCGATTATTTTCGATTTCATGTTCGATGAAATGTGCAGTTCATCTGTAATGGTTGTTGTGAGCATGTTCACGGGTGAGCGTTTCCCTTCAGGCGCAGTAGTTCCAACGCCTTTTACATTTTCATCTTCGGCGCAGTATAAATTTTTACCGGTTGTTTTATCATACCAATCATTCGCAATAATGCCGTGTACCGCTGGTGTAGTACCGGTATAAATAGAAGTGTGTCCCGGGCCGGTATAGGTTGGTACATAATTATAATTGGTGTTCCGGCAGAAAAAACCTTCATTCACAAGCCTTTTAAAACCATCGTTACCAAATTTATCCCAATAGCGGTAAATATAATCGTAACGCATTTGATCAATCACAATACCTACAACCAATTTTGGTTTTGAAGCGGCTGAAGCTGCTGTAACTGGAGATGCAATTGCAACGGCAGTTTTCGGTATAGATGGTGAAACTATGGTCTGTTTTGGTGTTTGGGCTGATAAGGCAGCTGAAAAAATGAAAGTGAAAATTGAAATTAAAAATTTCATAAGAGTGTTTTTAAATGTTTGATAATTATGTAGAATTATTTAAAACTCTTTTTCACTTTCAATACCAAACAATTTACCCTGCTTCCAAAGCTGTAATTCTTCTTCAAGAGGTTTAATATTTCGCTTTGTTAATTCAGATGGGTCTAATTCGCTCAGGTCAGGTTTACCTGCATTAACCCATGCAGTGTACCAGAAATTTGCGGCAGCGGTTACTGATGCCCGCATTTGTTTTTCCACCATTCCATTTAAGGATGCATGAAATTGTTTTGCGTATTCGTCAGAAAAAACAGCCTGACCGTATTTATTCTTTAAGGGTTTACCATCGCTGTCGGTTTTAAAAATTTTGTCTTCTGGAAATTTTGCTCTCAATTGACGGTCTTTCAATAGCAGCGTATCAATTAAGCTATGAGTAGCATTAATAATCCTCCATGTTTCTTTAGGCACATCATCAATGAACTTGGCATCAGCAACAAAATAATTATAATTTTTTCCGAATATTTCCGGCAGGCGGGCTTCCCATAAAGAATGAATTCCTTTTTGATCTGTTTTCTGTCCGTCGAAATTTGCGGAAGTATGCAGCGGCATATTCGCATCGCCTAGGTAATGGCCCAAATCGGCCGCAATGAAAAGAATTTCGGTTTTCTTTTTTTCTTTAAACGCTTTGGTCAATTTCACCATTAAATCTTCAACATACCAAGGCAGGATACCATTTGACTGTAAAAATTTATCATCATGTTTTTTCTTAGCCTCTTCCATTGTTTTCGGCATACTGTCTATAGGGCCGTAGTTTTCCAAATCTATAAAATGGCGGGGGTTTTCTGATTTATCGCTCAGCGTATACTTTCGTAAATCAGGAACAGTTGCTTCCTGAGTAATATAGTCTATATGATTATAGAAAAAAGTCTGGAGCGGAGCCGGCAAAGCGAACACCGCCGATCTGTTAATGTGTTCGTGCCCGAAATTACCCCATGATATCAATAATAAAGACGGTAAGGCAATGCAAAGAATAAGCAATAATTTTTTCATGAGATTTTTATTTATGTTTGATTTATATTTGTTTAGTTATAAAATAAATTAAGGCAATACATACTGTTACGCTGATTAAAATATTTGCTGCTGCTATCATAAAATTTCCTGACTTGATTAACTCCACTGTTTCAAAACTAAAAGTTGAGAAAGTGCTGAAACCACCGCAAAAACCAACCAAAACAAACATTCTTAAGCTTGGGTTCTCGATTAATTTTTCGCTGAATACAGCCACTGTTATAGCAAGTACAAAGCAGCTGATAACGTTTGAACAGAGGGTTGCAAACGGGAAAGCTGACTTAAAATTTGAAATCACAATTGAAGAAATTCCCATACGGGCAAGGCTTCCAACACCGCCTCCCAAAAACACCAACAGGATATTATTCATATTTTGATTCTAAAAATATTTCTTTCACCGCAAAGACACAAAGGCGCAAAGTTCTTGTACTATTTTTTCTCCTTCGCGCCCTTGCGTCTTTGCGGTAATTTTTTTCTGATACAAAGATAAAACTTATTTTTGGCGCTTACGCTTCTGTAGCCAATTGTTTGCTTTATAACATAAGTAAGTTGTGCCAGATCCAATAATGGCGCCGGTTAAAACATCACTTGGGTAATGATCACCTAAATCCATCCTCGAGTAAGCCGCAGAGCAGGCCCACAAAAAAGAAGGCGCAATAACATACCATTTGGGGAATGCTATACTCAGAGATGTCGCAGTTGCAAATGCATCTGTTGTATGCCCAGATGGGAAAGAAGGGTCCCCTGCACTCATTACTTTATCTATAATTGGATAGGGATATGTTACAAACGGTCTTGGGCGCTTCACAATATACTTTAAACCTGTTGTAATGCCCACAGATAATACCAGTGAGGCGCCGATAAACATTCCTTTATTTTTAATAGCGCTGTCGTGTTTAATAAAACCAACGGCCATAACACCTATAGGGATTGCAATACTCACAGGAGCTACCGAATTACTGATCCCGACAAATGTATTGTCTAATTTTTTATTACGATTCCCATTAATATTTTTTAAAATATTAATATCTGTATTTTGAGAAATAGCAGAAAAACTGAAAGAGAACAATAAGAAAATCAGAAAACCATTTTTCATTTTTGCTTGCTTTTTTGATCCATTCTAAAATTGGCAAATTGATATAATTTAAATACTGCCGCACCCACTCCCATTCCTAAAACTGCGCCGACAGCAACATCAGCAGGATAATGAACGCCATTATAGATACGGCTGTATGAAACGAATAGTGCCCAGCAAAAAATAAATAAACCAAAATACTTTATGCGGCTGCGAAATAATAAACATAAAAACATAGCCAGTGCAAATGTGTTGGCCGCGTGAGAGGAAACAAAACCATACGTTCCGCCGCAGGCACCTGTCAAATGTATTTTACCTTCAAGTAAAGGCTCATAGCAGGGGCGCAGACGCAGGAAAACATTTTTAAATGCATGTACCGAAAGCTGATCGCTCAATAAGATAAGAAGTATAGCTGCAGCAGCTACTAACCAAATCCGCGGTCCAACCTGCTTAAATGCTAGAAAGAAAAAAAGTAAATAAAGTGGAATCCAAATAAAGCGGGTGCTGGCCCAGTACATTATAAAATCAAAAAACTCGTTGTGTTTACTGTTTAAGAATAGAAACAGCTGGGTGTCGAAGTCTTTTATGGAAGTAATGAAGTTCAAAAATTCTGCATTTAATATTTGCCGCAAAGACGCGAAGACGCAAAGTAAAAATAAATTTTCGGCAGCCGGCTAATAATCAAAAGTGCTGTTATCCTTGCTGTTAAGCTGTTTCCACAATTCATCTTTCAGTTCAGTTAAGCCCTGGCCTGTCTGAGCAGAGAAATAAATAACAGGAACCGTTTTCTTTTCTTTAAACTTTTTGCTGATATCCTTTTTTAATTCGGTTAACAATTCTTCATCCAGCATATCGCATTTAGATATAGCCAAAATCCGTTTTTTATGAAGCAGTTCAGGATTGTATTTATCTAATTCATTTAATAATATTTTATATTCCTGAATTATGTCGCTGCTATCGGCAGGAACTAAAAACAATAAAGTAGAGTTGCGCTCAATGTGTCGCAGGAAGCGGATTCCAAGACCTTTCCCCTCACTCGCTCCTTCAATAATTCCGGGGATATCTGCCATTACAAAACTTTGGTAATCGCGGTATTGGATAATTCCTAAATTAGGAACCAGTGTAGTAAATGGATAATTTGCAATTTCCGGTTTGGCTGCTGAAACCACCGACAAAAGAGTTGATTTGCCCGCATTCGGAAAACCTACCAGGCCGACATCAGCTAAAAGTTTTAATTCTAAAATTTTCCATTCGCTGCGTCCGTCTTCACCAGGCTGCGCAAACCGAGGTGTTTGATTTGTTGATGATTTAAAATGATCGTTGCCTAGCCCGCCCCGCCCGCCGGGAACAACAATTTTTTCTTCCCCTTCTTCAGTAATTTCTCCTTCAATTTCGCCCGTTTCCACATCTCTGATGATTGTTCCGAGAGGCACATCTAAAATTTCATCTTTGCCTTCCGCACCCGTCATGCGCTGGCTGCCACCGCCGATGCCGTCTTCAGCAATAATATGTTTACGGTATTTTAAGTGGATGAGTGTCCAGAATTGTTTATTGCCCCTCGCAATAATGTGCCCGCCTCGCCCGCCGTCACCGCCGTCGGGGCCTCCTTTAGCCGTTAACTTACTTCGATGGAGATGCATCGAGCCTTTACCGCCCTTACCTGAGCGGCAGCAAATTTTTACATAATCAACAAAATTACTATCTGACATATTTTAAATTTCGGAAACCTGAATTAGAATTTTATTGTTTATTATTTAAAAGCGGATAAACGCCGATGACGAAGAAGCCTATTATTAAATATGATTTTTATTTGTAATCGGCTTAGAACTTATGATCAACAAAAATTATTTAACAGTTGCAATTTTGCCGCGCAGGTTTGAAAATATTTCGTCAACCGTTCCAACACCGTTCACCGATTGAAATTTAGACTGTGCACTGTAATAACTTTTCAGCGGTGCAGTTTTATTATTATATTCTTTAATCCGGTTACGGATAATTTCTTCATTCTGATCATCTGCCCGTCCGCTGAATTTACCACGGAACAGGAGACGTTTGGTTAGTTCTTCATCATTCACTTCCAATGCCAGCATCATTGTAATGGAAGTGTTTTTCTGAGCAAGCAATTTATCTAAAGCTTCTGCCTGCTTAACAGTACGCGGAAATCCGTCAAAGATAAAACCGTCTGCATTTTTATTCTGATCAAGTTTTGAACTTATCATCCCTATTACAACTTCATCCGGAACAAGACTTCCGGCATCCATCAGCTTTTTTGCTTCAAGTCCCAAAGCTGTTCCCGCAGCAATTTCTCCGCGTAAAATATCACCGGTTGAAAGATGCATTAATTGATATTCTGCGATCAATTTTTCTGACTGAGTTCCTTTTCCTGCGCCCGGAGGACCGAATAAAACAATGTTTAACATCTCAAATTTGAATTAATAATTTAACGAATTTCTGATTGATCCTGCAGCCAGTTTTAAATTATTCCCTTCGCAGGAATGCCGTTTATTTTTTTTCATCACTCGCATAATCCAGCACATAAATATCTGCCAGGTTTCTGCCAAGTCCGTTATAATCGAGGCCGTAGCCTAATAAAAAATCATTTGGAACAACAATAGCAGCATATTCGATAGGGACTGATTTAGTATATGCTTCCGGCTTAAAAAGAAGTGTGGCAATTTTCACTTCAGCAGCGCCCTGATCTTTTAGCAGCTTCCAAATATTTTCGATTGTAGTGCCGGTATCAACTATGTCTTCAATAACAACGATGGTGCGGCCTTTAATCTCTTCACTAATGCCTATGAGCTGTTTAATCTCTCCTGTTGAAGAAGTGCCTTCATACGAAGCAACTTTCATAAATGAAATTTCGCATTCAATATTCACCTTCTTCATCAAATCAGAAGCAAACATAAAGGATCCGTTTAAAACAGCTAAAAACAAAGGTTTTTTACCCTTTAAATCAGCATTAATCTGCCTTGCAGTATCTGCAACGGCTTTTTGAATTTCAGCTGCAGTTATTTTTACTTTAAACGTATGCCCGTGTACTACAACATTGCCCATAAATTGCTTTTAAGGAAACGAAATTACGCAAAATACATCAATGAAAACCGTTTGATTTTATTTTATTTATATGCGGAAAAAAGTTATTTTTACCTTTTGTACAACAAATTCTTCAAATCAAATATTGCCGCAGAGATTTAAAAATTTAACCATTTAAAAAGCTATGATTCCTAAGGTAAGTATTATTATGGGCAGCACAACAGATATGCCGGTTATGCAGCAGGCGGCAGTTATTCTGAACGAATTTAAAATCCCTTTTGAAATTAATGCTTTGAGTGCACACCGTGTACCGGAAGAAGTAGCAGCATTTGCTAAAAATGCACATACTAAAGGCATCCGTGTAATTATTGCAGGAGCAGGCGGTGCCGCTCATCTGCCCGGCGTTGTTGCAGCTTTTACTCCTCTGCCGGTGATAGGTGTACCCTGCCGTTCTGTTATCTCTATTGACGGCTGGGACTCCGTACTATCAATTCTACAGATGCCTCCGGGAATACCTGTAGCAACTGTTGCATTGGACGGCGGACAAAATGCAGGAATTTTAGCAGTGCAGATATTGGCTGCAGGCGATGACGATCTTTTAAAAAAGGTAATTGACTTTAAAGAAAATTTGAAAAATAAAATTTTAAAAGCGAATAAAGAACTTGCCGCTATCAAGTTTGAATTTAAAACGAATTAAATATTTTTTCCTAACAGGAAGAAATGTATAGAAAGGGTCTTCTGTCAAATATGAAAAAAATTTACTTTTCCATCTTTTCTATATGCCTTGTTCTGCTTGCAGACGCAGGCAATGAAAATTTTCCGATCGGGTCGCGCTCTGCTGCAATGGGTAATGCATCGGTATCATTAAGCGATGTTTGGAGCGTTCAGCAAAACCAGGCAGGGCTGGGTTTTATACATGATATTTCAGCCGGAGTTTATTACGAAAATCGTTTTTTGTTAAAAGAACTCAGCCTGAAAGCCGCTGTTATCGCACTTCCTGTGAAAGGCGGCACTTTCGGCATCGGCATTACTGATTTCGGATATTCGAGCTACAGCGAAAACAAATATTGCTTTTCGTTTGCTAAAGCTTTCAGCAAAAAGTTTTCTATGGCCATAGCAATGGATTATTTAACTACAAAAATTGCAGAAGGCTACGGCAGTAAAGGTGTTCTGGCAGCTGAAATAGGGCTGCAGGCTAAACCGATTAAAGGCCTGACTATCGGCGCTCATTTATTTAATCCTACCCGCACACAGCTTGCTGATTATAACAATGAACGCATCCCTACTATTCTCCGCCTAGGTGCTGATTACAGCTTTTCTGATAAAGTAATTGTTGCTGTAGAAACCCAAAAAGATATGGCACAGACGGCTTTTTTTAAAGCAGGTGTTGAATACAAAGCGGTTAAAGAATTTTATCTCCGTGCTGGTCTTTCTACTAATCCCAATATGAGTTCATTTGGTTTCGGACTAAATCTTAAAAATTTAAAGATTGATTTTTCAGGTACCTATCACCAGGTGCTTGGTTTCAGCCCTCAGTTTGGTTTAACATATATATTTAAGAAACCAGAGAGCGCGAAGCCTCCAATTGACTAATCCTTTTTAATGAAGACTTTATTTAAGTCAAATCAGATTAATGAATAAATATAATTCGGCATCGAAAGGCGGCAAAAGGAAATATTACAACTATTTCTTATTCATTATTTTGTTTGTTTCTCTTGCTGTATTACCTGCTAAATCCTTTGCTCAAAAAAACATTCCATCTATTAAAGATGATACTATTCCTTCCAAACTTGATTCTATTCCTTCGATATTAGAGGATGATAATATTCAAGAGCAGTTAGAGAATATGGCAGAAACTACCCAGAATGAGGAGACCGACTATACTGATATATTAGATGCCTTAACACGTTTCCGCGAACATCCTATCAATCTTAATCATACTAATAAAGAAGAATTGGCATCGCTGCAATTATTGAATGATATTCAAATAAATAATCTGCTGACCCATACTGAGAAAACAGGAAAGCTGATTACTATATATGAACTGCAGGGAATTGAAGGTTTTGATATGCAGACTATCCAAAAAATACTGCCCTATGTGCGTGTTACTGATAATTTCAATACCGCAAACTTTACCATAAAAGAAATGTTCCGCAGCGGACAGAATATGGTAATGCTGCGTTACGGTCAGATTTTAGAAAAGCAGACGGGTTTCGCACCTATTGACAGCGCAGCGTTATATAAGAGTCCTAATTCCCGTTACATCGGCACACCGCAAAAGCTGTATGCGCGCTACCGTTTTACTTACGGCACAAACATCAGCTGGGGAATAACCGGTGAGAAAGATCAGGGTGAAACATTTTTTAAAAACGATCAGCGGTTTAATTATCCCTGGTATAACCAATCTTTAAAGGGAAATCTGGGAACCGGATTTGATTTTTATTCTGCTCATTTTTATATGCACAATATTAAATTTATTAAGTCGCTTGCCATAGGCGATTACCAGGTAACCTTCGGGCAGGGGCTTACAGCCTGGAGTTCGTATGCTTTTGGCAAGAGCGCTAATATAATGGCTGCTAAAAAATCGGCTTTAGGAATTCATCCTTACACTTCGGTTGATGAAAATAAATTTTTACGCGGTGCTGCAGCAACTGTCGGCTTTCTTAAATATTTTGAAGCAACCGGTTTTTTCTCGCGCAAGCATGTAGATGCAAATATCAGCGACACATTAGCTAACGGTGACATAGCAGCCATTTCGGCATTAGAGACAACCGGGTACCATACTACACCTGCTGAAATTGCAGACAGGCACTCCCTCCTGCAGACAATTTACGGAGGCAACCTTTCTTATAAAGGCAGGCAGCTTACTGTAGGTTTAACTGCTGTAAAATATCAGCTGGATAATGATTTTAACCGTTCTTTATCTTATTACAATCAGTTTGAATTTTCATCGAAACAAAATTTTAATGCTGGCATAGATTATAATTATATATTTCATAATTTCAATTTCTTCGGCGAAGAAGCAAGAAGTCAAAACGGCGGAATGGCTTTCCTGAATGGTGTTTTAATAAGCCTTGATGACCGCTTATCATTAACCGTGCTGCATAGAAACTACCAGCGTAACTATCAGAATTTATTAAGCAGCGGGTTTGCTGAAAACACTACTGCCGAAAATGAAAAAGGTTTGTATTTCGGCACCATTGCCAAACCATCTAACACTACCACCATTACAGCTTATTACGACCGCTTTGAGTTCCCCTGGCTGAAATACCAGGTAGATGCTCCCTCAAAGGGCAATGATTATGTGGCACAGTTTAATTATACCCCTAATAAAAAAGTGGATATGTATGTGCGGTTCCGTGAACGTGACAAAGAACAAAACTCCGCCAGCACCGATGCTGTTATAAATTATCTTATTCCCCTGCAGGAAAATAATTACCGTTTTAATATTTCATACAGCATACTGCCCGATGTTAAATTAAAAAACAGGGTTGAGCTGATTAAATATAAATTAGGCGATAAAAAAACTGAAAATGGATATTTGATTTACCAGGATGTAACTTATAACAAAATAGGGAAGCCGCTGTCATTTACTTTGAGATATGCCCTGTTTCAAACCGACGGTTATAATTCACGTATTTATTCAATGGAAAGCGATGTACCAGGCTCCTACTCTATTCCGGCATTTTACGACCGCGGTTCGCGCTTTTATATCATCCTCGATTATATGATTACACGCAAAATTGAATTCTGGCTGCGTTACTCCCAGACATTCTATGACAACACAAGTGTAATCAGCCCCGGTGCCCTCACCGAAATTCAGGGTAATACCAAATCAGAAGTAAGAGCAGAGGTTAGGTTTAAGTTTTAGTGCCGATTACTAATTTGACAATTTGCCAATTTGATAATTTGATAATTTGATAATCAGCAAACCTTAATTTTTAAATTTTTGCGGTGGTAATTTCCAGAGTTCCTCTTCTAATGCAATAAGGCGACCGCCTAACCCAATAAGATGAGCGTATAATTCAAAAAGACAGACACCCGGAGTAAAAAGGCGACCGCCTTATTCAAAAAGGCGAGCGCCCAGAGCAAAAAGGCGACCGTCTTATTCAAAAAGGCGAACGCCCGGAGCAAAAAGGCGACCGCCTTATTCAAAAAGGCGGGCGCCCGGAGCAAAAAGGCGACCGCCTTATTCAAAAAGGCGGGCGCCCGGAGCAATAAGATGAGCGCCTTATTCAAAAAGGCGGACGCCCGGAGCAATAAGATGAGCATCCAAAGCTCTAAGGCGGACATCCAAATTTTATGAGAGCATCGGCAAAATACAATTCAATTTAATTTCGCAGATAAAATATTTTGTACTTTACAAAACCAAAGAAATAATTTTGCTAAGGAAGTTTTACCTATCTGACTATCTCAAAAAAACCAGTAACGGGTTCTTTCAATTTGGGTCCTGAAAGAATATAATAATAAACGCCGTCGGCATATTTGGTACTTGTCCAGTCATTAAGGTAATTGTTTGTTTCAAACAGTTTCAATCCCCATCTATTAAAAATTGTCAAAGAAGTATTTGGATAAAACTCTAAATTCTTCAGGTAGAAAAGTTCATTCACAGCGCTTCCTTTGCCGTTAGGAGTAATCACATTCGGAATATTTAAGTCGCAGGAAAAGAAAATTACTTTGGCCGAATCAGAAACAGATGCACAAGTGTTTGTAACATTAACACTGTATGTGCCGCTTCCTATTATCTGAGCTGTAGAATCAACAGAGCCTGTGCTCCAGAGATAGGATGCTCCAGGCCCGCCGCCTTTTACAATAAGTGTTAAAACATTATTTACACACAGCGAAGTATCGCGCATTACAGGATGAGGATCATCTAAATACTGGATGGTGTATGTGTTTGACATGCTGCATACATTGTCGGAAATAGTCATCTGGTAATTTCCTGGTTCACTTACTGTGATTTTAGGATTCAAAGATGAAGCACTTTGCAAAAAACCAACGCTTGAACCCGCCGGCTTTCCGCTGACAGACCAGCTTACAATCCCAGGCGCTGTTAAACCGCTTATCTGGTAAAACAAATCGCAGGTTTGCAGGGTGTTTGAAGGCAGCGTTGAAAGACCAATAACATGGAGAGTTACAGTTGTGTCATACGTGCAGCCAAAATTATCCGTAACGGAATAAGTATATGAATGCGGGCCAAGTACTGTGGGCTTTACAACAATTGCTGTATCATTCTGCCCGGAAACAATGGTAGGATCAGTCTGCCATGCTTCTGAAACAATCATTGGTTTATAATATTCTGTATTGGGATTTACGGCTGGATTAAATGTTATCCCCCACTGAAAAATAAAGCCGTCATCAATAGCCTGATTATCCCGCACTGTCAGGGTCCAATTGCCATTTATCGGGCAGCCGATAAAATTCGAAAAACTCTGCTCAGGCTTGTAAGTCCCTGCCGACATTGATTGTCCGGGTGAAGGAAAAAATACCGGAGTAAAATTACTTGCAGCAAACTCAGTGGCAAAGGTTCCCCAAACCGCATTATCCTTAAAACAATAGTCCCAGCCGATACCTGGTGTTCCGTTTCCATTATCATCAGCCTGGCCCAAAAATATACCGCCTCCTCCAAAGCCGCCAGGAACCAAACCGCCTGAGCCGTTATAACTATTGAATATGGTCGTCTGCGTGCCATTGGGGCAGGTAAGCACCATTTCCAGATCTCCTAAAAAAGAATGCTCCATTGTAACACACATCTCTTGTATATCCGATCCGCTGGTGATAGTCTGCCCGGGAGAAAAATCACTTATTGAAATACTTGTTGTAGAATTAATTCCGGATCCGTCGGGCAGATAAGTAAGTCCTGCAAAAACTCCACCTGTTTCAAATGAAGCCTGGGATGTGTTAACGCCCACCGTATCCGTGTTTGCAACACCCCCGAGTATAGTGCTTGTCTGCCCCAGGCAGATGGTGCTGTGCAGAGCGCCCCCCATCTGCGCAAAGCTTGGAATTGTTGATACCCTTACCTTACACCTGATCACTCTTATCTGATTCATAATGTCAGTCATCTTTAAGGTTACTATATAACCTTCCCTGTTTGGCGGACGAAACCAAACCGAATCATTGGATGAAACAGCACCGCTGCTGATATTCCAAAAATAAGTACAGTTATTATCATTCTGAACATAGCCGGGAGATGTCGCCGGAGGCACAGGGGCAAAAGGAAAAGTGCCTGTGGCAACAAATAATATCGAATCGCCGAAACAAATATTGACATAACCGGTATCTGCAGGGCTTAATACATTTGAGCCTGAGCCGTTTAAAAAAGCCTGAATATGCGGGTTAAAGGGCTGGGGAGGATTACCGCATGAAATATTTGCAGCCCAGCCGGTACCTGTTACAGAACCATTAGAAACAAATTTAAAAGTTAAACATCCCTGAGGATTACTCCATCCTGCTGTAACTGAAAAACCATTTGGATTTGTAACGCTATTGTATGCCCCTATTAACGGTGCAGATGCGCTTGAACCATCGTAAATATAAAGTGTATCAGTACCGTCAACATTCCACGAAAAGCCTATGTTTGTTGCAAAGGAAACAGAAATTTTATCTCCGTTCACCAGATCAGGACAAATAGTAATAACCTCATTCTCATTATTGCCATAATCAGACAGTGCTCCTCCTGAATCAAAAAAGTTCTGAACAGAACCATCGTTAAACAGCGTGCAGTTAATGGGATTGGAGGGTGAGTTATCAGGACCGGTAATTAATATCTGAGCAATAGAAATTTCTGCAGTGAAGCAAAAAAATAAGATGGAAGCCAGAAATTTTAATTTCATCATTCAGATTATTTTACTGATTTTTTATATCTGTCTTTTATCTGTTCTTCAGAAATAATCACAAGCAGTTTATTGCTGCCTTCTATTCTATAATACTGATAATCCTTTACTGAAGGAGTAAAGTGCAGATCAAAAATATTTACTGAATTTATATCACTGAGTTTTATTGTTCCTTTTATTTCATGCGCATTTGATTTTTCGGAAGGGAGATCCGTTATTTGATATGCGTTTGCAGTATAAAAATTCCAATAGGCATACGTATCAGGATTTTTCAGCTGCATTTCCTTCAGTTCGGTTTCAGAAAATTTTGAAAGAAGCCGCTTGTCAAAGCTGCCATGCTGCGCATTTGCAAAACAGGCAGACAAAATGAATGTTGTTAATAATATGATGTTTTTCATTATTCAATTTTCTATCACTGTAAGACAGTGGCTGGTAAATGTAAAAAATAAATCCACAAAGTGCAAAAGCTATTGTTTACGTTGGTATACGATAAACTGCACCGTTTAGACCTGTCAGGTTTTAAAAACCTGACAGGTCTATCTATTGTAAAAATAAACTTGTAGATTTTCCCGTACACTTGTGTTTACAAGCATCTGAAGTTTCACGAAAACAAATTTGATTACAGGAAAAATCTATCTTTGCCAGCTATGAAATCCATTTTATCATTAGAGTACAAACAAAATTATCAAAAAACATTTTTCCTTGCGTATCCGGTAATATTAAGTCAGTTCGGGCATATTATGGTAGGCGTTGTAGATACTGCTATGGTTGGCCAGATAGGCACTATCCCGCAGGCAGCAGTGGCTCTGTCAAACAGCCTTTACATCTTGGTTTTAGTTTTCGGCCTCGGCATTTCTTACGGAGTAACACCCATGGTCGCCTTTGCGGACAGTTCTAAAAATTATTCAGACAATGCTGCTCTGCTGAAACATAGTTTAATTATCAATACAGCAGCCGGCGTACTTTTATTTTTGCTGCTGCTTGCCCTCTCTCCCATTTTAAATTTTTTCGGACAGAAAAAGGAAGTTGTTGATTCTGCAATTCCTTTTTTGAATGTGATGATGCTGGGAATGATTCCGCTATGTATTTTCTCTGGGTTAAAACAATTTACGGAGGGGCTTTCCTTTACAGGAATAGCAATGGTTATAACAATAGGTTCTAACCTGCTGAATATTTTACTTAATTATTTAATGATATTCGGACACTGGGGTTTCCCCGAAATGGGCTTGATGGGCTCCTGCTGGGCGAGTTTTATTTCACGTGCAGCAATGGCTTTGGCAATGTTTCTTTATGTGTTTTACAACAAACCTTTTAAAGTGTATTGGAAGGGTTTTAATTTCAAAAACATCTCTTTGGATTTAACAAAAAAAATCTTAGCGCTGGGAGTCCCGTCAGGACTGCAGGCAGTATTTGAAGTAGGCGCATTCAGCTTTGCAGTTATAATGATAGGCTGGATAAGCCCTGCAGCTCAAGCAGCGCATCAGGCAGCTTTAAGCATTGCAGCTGTCACCTATATGATGGCAAGCGGGTTATCTGCAGCGGCGTCAGTACGCGTGGGAAATCAGCTGGGATTGCAAAACAAAAGAGGCATACGTACTGCAGGCTTCAGCGCATTCGTAATGGTATTTGTATTTATGAGTTTTACCGCTCTCAGCTTTATTTTATTTAAAAATGTACTCCCTGTGTTTTTCAGCAAAGAAACGGAAGTAATAAAAATCGCTTCTTCTTTAATTGTAATCGCAGCTTTCTTTCAATTAAGCGACGGCATCCAGGTGGTGGGCTTAGGAGCATTACGCGGCCTGAAAGATGTAAAAACCCCCGCCTTTATTGCACTTGTAGCCTATTGGGGAATAGGCCTCCCGATAAGTTATGTGCTTGCCTTTAAATTTAATTTAGGCGCTCAGGGTGTTTGGTACGGCCTGTCATTAGGGCTTACTATAACGGCTGTGCTTTTATTCTGGAGGTTTAATTATGTGAGCAGAAGGATTATTTGAGTTTAGAGTAGGCGAGTATTGTTATCTGAACTATCATGTGCGAAACGATTCCGAGCAAGGCACTAATTGAAAGACTTCAATTTTAATTATATATACTCAAGCTGCCACATGCTCTCGACTCCGCTCGAACTGCGACAGCCGAAGGGTGTGTCGATTTTTTTAATTGATTGGGAGTAAAAGTACCGAAATCCCCTGATAACTTGGCACTCTCTTGTAAGAATTCATTTACTTCTACAATTCGACATTGGTCTTTATTGCGATTATAGGTAATTCCTTCAGGGAAGAAAGTTTTTTGTAATTCCTGACGTTGGTTATAATCACCGGAAGACCACATTTTACAAAGGTTTACAGAAAGGTCTAAACTGAAATTTATATAGTCATCAAGCTTCGACATCTCAATTTTGTTTTTCTTAATCTGCCCTTCAATTTCGTCCTTTTCCGCTTCAAATTTCTGTTTGTACTTATTATAAAGCTCTCCTGATATTTCTTCTAAAATATAACGTTCTTCGATGCGCTGTATTTTACGGCTCAGGTCTTCTATTTTTGACTTTGTAGCTTTTTGGTTTTCCTCTATACTCTTGTTCATTAACGTAAAAGTGTTTTTTAGCTGGTGCTGAATTAAGTCAGCGTATTTTACGTTAACGTCATATCTGCCTGCCAAACCCATAAATTTTTCATTAACTTCATTAGCATTGCGGTTGCATTTACAGCCGGCTGTATTGCATTTGTAATAGGGTGTATCGCAGCTGTTAGCAATATAACCTCTCATCGGCTGATTACAACCCTCACATTTCATAAAGCGCTTTAAGGCAATTTCAGGGCGTTCTTTGCGGGTTTGCAAGCCGAGTTTTTTTTCTGCAAGGATACCGTTAACTTTTAGAAACATTTCTTTTGTAATTAGCTTTTCATGCTTCCCCTCCAATACCTCTCCTTCTAAGGCTTTGTGAATCATTATACCGCAGTAAAAAGGATTCGTTAATATTTCACCAATTCTTCTCAAGCCGAAATTTACCTTGTAATTCAAAAGACGCTGGTGGATTTGCTGATTCGGCAAACGTTCATCTTGTTTCCAAAAGAAAATCTTTTTAATAATTTTACTTTGTTCATTAAGAATAATTTTCCGCACTCCGTTGGTTCTTAAAATATCATATCCAACAGGAGGTTTGGCGCACCATTCGCCTGTAAGCAAACGCTCTCTCACTCCTGCCATACTTTTCTGCCTTCTTAATTGATTGTCAAACTCCCCGAAAAGAAATAACATTTTTTGCTGCATAATTCCGGCAGGGTTTGTAGTATCAATGGGCTGCGTTACCGATACAATTTCAGTTCCTAATTTTCTTAGCTGACTGCTTAACCAAATTGAATTTTCATTTCGGGAGAACCGTTCTAAGCTATATACTAAAATCTTTGAGATTTTATGCTTTGAGGTTTTCAGGTATTTAATCATACGCTGAAATTGTTTACGTTCATCCGTCTGCGCACTTTCATAAGTGCCTCCGAAATGCTCACGAATAATGAGTTTGTGTCTTTTGGCATATTCCTGAGTGCCCTTGAGCTGGGTTTCAAGGCTGAGACCATCCATTTGTTTCGCTCCTGAAACACGGGTATAAATAACGCAGTCATCGGTTATAACCTGAAAGAGTTTTTTACCTTTTGCAAATGTTTTAAATAATTGATTGTTATCCATTTTTTTGTTTTTTTAATTTTTGTATTAATTTTTAAAATCTGTTTTCTGAATTTTGTTCTGTTTTTTTTACCTCCTTTTTTTTCGCAATAATTAAATTAAGCGGCTTGCTGTATTGGTTCTTGCTGCTGAGAAAACAATTCGTAAGAAATCCGGCAAAATATATTCACACTATCAATTATTTTGTTTAGCTGTTCATCACTCATCGTTTCATCATTTAAAATTTCTCTTGCTTTGGCAAGCGATAATTCGTTTTTATTTTCGTGTTCTATATTTGCGTTCAGTTCTAACATTTTGAGTTCCCTTTCTTACGCAACCATATTGATTATCAATGCGGTAGCAATTTACATACCATGTTTCATATAAAAAAATTATTTTTCAAGTCCCTCTAAAAACGTGCGATACAGGAGCATCACACGTTTTTTTATCGGGGTGTTTAGCTTAATCGTCATCCGCTTCGTCATCATTATTATAATCTTCGATGAGTTCGAGAATTTCCATAACGCTTTTACGCTGTTCAGGTGAATAATCAAAGCCAACTACAATGCAGTTTTCCTCATCAACTCTGCCTAAAATGGCTGCATTTATTTCATTGTCCTGAATAATTTGCGCGGTATCAGCCATAATTTCTTGCGGAATACTTAATTCCATATATCTTGTTTTCTCTGTTTGTGTGTCCTTTGCCATTTGCTGGGGTTTTAATTTGTCCATTATTATTTTTTGATTTTCATTTTATCCGCATCCTTTTTTTTAGCAGGGCGAACGGTTCTTTATTTTGCTTTTCATTTTTCTGTTGTCTGTTTATGCTGCTCCGCGCAGCTGTTGTCTTTTCATTGCTTCGTGACGTATCCGCCAATTATTTTTTATTGCCGTCTTTTTTTCATTCTCCTTTTCATTCTCATTTTTTTCATTCTTCCCCAGCAAGTTTTTTTCTTCGATAAAATCAAGTTCGCTGAATTTCGATGCAGGAAAATAATTCAGCATTTCGTACCGGATGCTGATTAACCTTGATTTTATTTCCGTTGAAAGGCTGAATTTTATTTGCTCTGAATACTCGCTCTTTTGCACTAAGCGGTTTAACTTTATGCACAGCTCCTTAATCAATCCTGAATACGGATACTTATCGGGAAGATTTTTAAAGGCATTGCTTTTTATTAATCTGTTAAAAGCATCTGTTATACATAACAAGGTGTGCTTATCAATTTTATTATAATTACTCAGCTTGATTATACTCTCCAATAAACATCGCAGGCGCACACTTATCCAGTTTACATTTACAGCATGGCTGCCATTCCAATAACGTAATGGTTCGTTAAAAAGATGTTCGTTATTATTCAAATAGTTTTTTTCTATGCTTTTAATAAATTTCGATTCTAACCGCTTGTATTCCTGCGTTTCCTCTTGTTCTACGGCAGAAGAACTTTTATTTTCAAGTTCTGTATCCTGCTTATTTATTTTCTGTTCCGATTCCTGTATTTGGCTTAATCCGATATTAGGAATAATGTTTTCAGCTTCCTGTTCTTCATCCAGCTCATCTTCATCATCCGCTAATTCTAAAACCTCCATTTGATGGGGGATTTCGGCTGTCTGTTCTTCTTGAGTTTCTTTATTTTCACTTTCTGAATTTTTAAATGAAGTATCTTTTATTTCTGTTAATGTAAAATCCGCTTCTTGATTTTCAGGATTTGCTGTTATCGCATTTTCCGGTACTGATGCACGTTTTACGATTAGCTCTTCGCTGGGATAGCAATAATTTTTGTGGTACTTGTTTTCTGTTGTGGAATTTAGAACTCCATTAAATGAAATATAATTACAAAATAATTGTGTGTTATCTTTGGCAGCTATACTTTCCGTAAAATCCGGCTTTACTATAGGATTTTCATATTTTACGTTAAGCTCATTTTTTATTTTTTCAATTGCCTGATTAAGTTTTCCTGTCATTACAATAGTTAACCGGCTGATTATTGAATCACGTATTTTATCATCTATTGCAATAGCATCTGATTTTACAATTTCTTTTTCTGAAAATTTCATTTCGCCTTTTACGATAGCATGAACAGAATCTTTTAAATTTTCTGTTTTTACGATAACAGGCGTTTCATATTTCAAATCACTCGTATCTGAACCACCTGATAAAACCAAGCCATTGCGTTTGAAGTACGCCATCTGCTTGCAGTTATCGCTGCAATATTTTTTACTGGCTCTCTGTGCCGTAAAATGCGTTCCGCAGTATAAACAATCCTTTTCCATTTAAAATCCTGTCTTTATTTTTTATTTTAATCTTCTTCTCCATCTATGAAAAGAGTAGCGTCGCTTAAAAGCTCTTTCATGTACTCACTGTAATCGTTCAGGACATCTTCTATATTTCCCTGTGCGTTTGCGCTATTGCCGGCATTGGTAAAATACACTTGCAGAATGATGATGTTCTCTTTTTCTTTTATGCCTTCGATTTTGTGTTTTATTTTATTTCCGAAAAGGATGCGCAAAATATCCATCAGCAGATCCTGCGGTACTTTGTAGCTTTTTATGTTTGCTTTGTTTTCCATTTTTTATTTTTAATCTAAATACGCTGACTGATACGTTTTCTTTTGTTTTAAATCCGGCGGCAATGCTTGATGCGGTATAAATCCTACTCCCGCCATGCTTTTTTCTATTTCTGTTTCATTCAGGGCTTTGAGTTTTTTGTACTTCTTTTTTACCTTATTATAATCCTCTTCCAGTTCTTTTTTTTCATCGTCCAGCTTTTTGTTTTCAATTTTTAATTTTTCTATTTCATCTTTCTGACCTTTCATTTTTGAAAAACAGAAGATGATTAATCCTCCTCCTGCAAGCAGAGCTAAAGGGCTTAATAATATTTTTAAAACGGCAGCCATTAGTTTGTTATCGCCTGCTATGGTCTGGGCTGCCTTTTCCAGCACGGATGGTTCTTCTGTTCCTGATAAATTTTTTTTATCGGGCTGAACCTTTGGGCTTTCCTGTTTCTGATTTGTTTGTTCTTGTTCTTTCATAGTTTTTGTTTTTAAATGTGCTGCAATTTATTTTACTGTTATTTTACGCTTTCCTGAAAACCGCTGATATTAGCGATTGTGGCTTTATTGCTGTTATCGCTCAGCGTGTTTTACAGCACAAAGGAAAGGCATCGAATTTGGAGCAGCACCCCACTTGGGGCGGGTGGGAGTAAATATTTATGTAAAATACTGGAAACGAGTATCTGCCGTAAAATAAAAAAGGATGAATAAAATATCCATCCTTATAATTTTCTTAGCGAAAAATGCGCTACTTGATTTTCTTTTTATGCTCTATCAGGCTTTCGGTGTATTGCTTATAAGCTTCCTGTATTTTATGGAAGACTGAGGCTTGGCGGTCATTGTTCCCCCTATGAACGCTTGCGGAATGGTTGCTCTGCCAATTTTTGCCTAAGCTGATGTCAAAAACTTCGGCAAGAGCCTCTGTAATCTTGGTGATTTCGCCTTTACCTTCATTGATAAAGCCTGCCTGATACAAACCATAAATAAGCTGAACAAATTCATTTTTATTATCCTTGCTGCTTGTCCATTTTACGACAGGATTATTTTTTGTTTTTATATCCTGTTTTTCTTCGCTAAATAAATCCGGCAGACGTTTCCTAATATCAAGGTTGGCGATATAGCGGATAAAAAATTTCATTAATTTACTATCATTTAAAGCCAATTGTTTTAGGGCTTTATCTTCTTCTGAAATATAAAGAGTTATGCTTTTACCATTTTCTTTTCTTTTAAAGGGTAAAATATCCTCCACATCTTCGCCAAAAACTTTGCGGATATGAGCAAATATTTTTCCTGTTTCTTCTCCTCGTTTATACCACTCTACAAAGACTTCCGATAACTTAGCTTCATTTTTATCGATTTGCATATAACGTATGAGTAAATTCAGTTCTGACTTTATTTGTTTCTTAACATCTTCTTTATCTCTCGCTTTTTTTATTCTTGATTTTATATTCTGCTCAACGGTTTTGGTGTACCGGATTAAAAGCTCATCAAACAATGCCCCTATATCTTTTTTCATAAAAAAATGATTCTTTATATTTATAATTAACTTTTAGAATTTAAGTTCTGCCTATATACTTTACTATTGCAACTTCTAAAATCATACCTTTAATAAAAGCCTGCATTATTGGTACTTGTTGTTTTGTACATTTCAATGGGGAAATTCTATTTGATATATGTTAGGCCATAACTTGCCAGTGACATATATCTTGTCGGATATTGAATCGAATGCAATTCCGTTAATTACTTCCGAATTTTTATTCTTACTTTTTGCTTCATCGGTTAAAAAAGATAAGTTAAGCAATCCAACTACTTTACCATTGATAGGGTCAATTTTTACAATATAATTTTTAGTCCAAATATTAGCATAAATATACCCCTTAATATATTCTAATTCATTTAGAAAGTCTTCTGCATATCCTGTATTACTAACACTAAGTGTTTTAACAACTTTTAAATTAACTGGATCTAAGTAAGTTAAGTTATTTGTTCCATCGCTCATAATTAAAAATTTTCCGTCAGTTGTAAAGCCCCATCCCTCTTTATTTTGAAAACTAAATCGTCCGAGTTGTTTGTAGGTTTTACTATCATATATAAAACCTATTTGGTTTTTATAAGTAAGTTGATAAACCTTATTATTGAAAAACACAATTCCCTCTCCAAAAAATTCACTTTTATCTAACTCAACCTTTGAGTCTATTTTTCCAGTTTTTAAGTTCACAATACCAAAAGTAGATTTGGTTTGGGGAAGGTTATCGGGCGAACCTGTACTTTCGAACAAAAGATTATTATGAAACAATAAGCCTTCTGTAAATGAAGTCGTATCATGAGGAAGCCTGCTAACAATAGAATAATCTAAAGAAGGAACAAAATTGTCTGGCTGAGATGGAATTGTTTTTTTTTTAGAATTTAGATTATTGTCATCACAGCTTGTCATTAAGCCTAAAGCGCAATAAATAATCATTAGTTTATCCATTTTTTAGCAATAAGAGGAATGGAGTTATTTTTTAAGAAGCTTCCTGAATTGATAAAACACTCTTTCAAAAACACTTAATTCTTCGGTAATAATATCGGCTGAACCTTGCATCTCCTCTTTGTATTCAAGATGTTTATTATAAGAGGTTGTTAAATTATTAGGAAGAGAAACTTCAATGGCATAGATTTCTTTTTGCGGCATGATAGAAATGTTCTTTACACTACCTTTTAACATTCCGTATTCCTGATACAAATAATTGTTCAACTTAATATTTACGGTTTGTCCAATTTTTAATTTGCCGGAATTTTGAACTGGTAGAAATAATTTTGCAATTAGTGCTTGTTTTTCTGTCGGGACAATACTCAATACCTCATCCCCTTGTTTTATATTTTGATTAATGCTCCAATAATTAAATAAGGAAATCTTGCCATCTATGGGGGCTTTAAGTAAAAAGGTTTGTTCCCATATTTCAATCTGCGATTTTAAAGTTTGAATACTTTGATTTAAAGTCTGTTCATACTTTGAATTTTCCTGATAGGCTTGCATTTGCAGCTGAAGTTTATTCTTTTCGAGATTATTGATTGTTAATTTATTACTGATGTTAGTGATTTTAATGGTTTCATAATTGCGTTTTGCAGATAAATACTCACGTTTTTTATCTTCGTATTCTTTTGCTGCAATGGATTGGTTTTGAAATAAGGTATTGTACCTGTTATAATCTATTTCAATCAATGAAAATTCATCATTGTAAATGTTCTCCTGCGTTTGATATTTTCCCTGAAGTGTATGATAAGCGATAAGCTCTTTGTTTATTATTTCAATTTCTTTCTCCTGAGGACTAATTTCTAATTGTAATTTATAATCATTGCCGCTTCTCAAAAAAGCAATAAATGGAGGCGTTAAATCACCCATGTGTAAGGAATCGTAAGAAATTATTTTTGGTAATAATTTAGATTTTAATTTGGATTGCAATGTATCAATCAACAGTTTTACTTTATTTACATCTATGTAATTGGCAGAATTTTCTAAAACAAGTAAAACTTCCCCCTTTTTTACAGATTGATTGTTTTTTACTGTTAGTTCAGTAATCTTTCCATTTACTTTGGCAATAAGTGTAACAGGCGGATTGGTTGTTGTAATAATTGTTTTGGCTGAAAGTTTGTCCGGGTATTTAATAAAAAATGATAAGGTTAATACCAATACCATAATTAAAAAAATTATAGAAACACCCCATCGCACAATCCATTTTGGAACAGCTGTAAGCAATTCATTTACTTCTTCCGTTTTAATCTCTATTTCTTTTTCTTCCGACATCTATTAATTCCCTAACTCCAATTGATTTTTCACTAACTCGTAATATGCACCTCTTTTAGCTGTTAACTCATTATGATTACCAAGTTCTGCAATTTTCCCTTTATCCAAAACAATTATTTGGTCTGCATTTTTTACGGTGCTTAAACGGTGAGCAATGATTAAAACTGTTTTGCCTTTAAAAAATTCATTCAAATTATTCATTATTACTTTTTCATTGTTGGCATCCAGCGCACTCGTTGCTTCATCAAAAAATAAATAATCCGGATTTTTATAGACAGCACGGGCAATTAAAATACGCTGCTTTTGCCCTGTGCTTAATCCAATGCCTTCCATTCCTATTTTTGTATTGTATCCCAATGGCAGAGATTCAATATGTTCTTTGATATTGGCAATTGTTACTGCATGTCGAAGTTTTTCTTTATCTATATTTTCCTCCCCAACTGCTATATTATTTGCTATTGTATCTGAAAAAATATATCCTTCCTGCATGACTACTCCGCACTTATCTCTCCAAGCTTTTGGTGAAATAGAATGTAAATTTTGATGCGCAATTTTTATTTCACCGGTATTAGGGTCATAAAACTTTAAGAGCAATTTCATTAAAGTGGTTTTGCCGCTTCCGCTTGTGCCTACAACAGCAGTTATTTTATTAGCAGGAATAACTAAATCCAAATCTTTTAAAACCATATCGCCATACATACCGGTATATTGAAAGGAAACATTTTTTATATCAATTGATGCGTTAGGTTCAATTTCAGAAGTCGTTTCATTTAATGTTGATTCTTCATTTTGTTTACTGTGTATTTCGGACAGCCTTTCCAAACTTAATTTTGCATCTTGTAAACTTTGCGTAAAACTTACTAACTGCATGATCGGGCTGTTTAACTGTCCGATAATATAACTAATGGAAAGCATCATCCCTAAGGTAATTTTTCCATCAATAACTAATTTTGCTGATAAAAATGTAATGATAATATTTTTTAACTCATTGATTAAATTGGAGCCGGCATTCTGAGTCTGCTCCAACGCTAATCCTTTAATATTTATTTTAAACAGCCGTACTTGAATGTTTTCCCATTGCCAGCGTTTTTGGCGTTCGGCATTGTGAAGTTTTATTTCCTGCATCCCTGTAATGAGTTCCATTACCTTGCTTTGGTTTTGGGAGTTTTGGTTGAAGCGTTTGAAATCCAGATCAGCTCTACGTTTTAAGAAAAATAAAATCCAAATAAAATAAAGACTACTGCCAAAAATAAAAACAGCAAAAATTGTTAAATTGTAATATGCTAATACAAAACTAAATACAATAAGATTAACAAAAGAGAACAGCACATTGAGTGAGGTGGAGGTTAAAAAATTTTCAATCCTATGATGGTCATTAATGCGCTGCATAATATCACCTGTCATTTTTGTGTCAAAAAAAGAAATAGGTAATTTCATCAGCTTTACAAAAAAATCGGAAACCAATGAAATGTTTATTCGGCTGCTAATATGCATCAATATCCAGCTCCTGACTATTTCAATTGTTGTTCGTCCAAAGAAAAGCATAAGCTGAGCAAACAAAATGAGATAAATAAAATTGATATCATTATTTTGTACGCCAATATCAACAATACTTTGGGTTAAGAAAGGAAATATTAATTGCAGTAAACTTCCTGCAAGCAACCCAATGACCAGCTGTACTAATAGTTTTTTGTAGCGGAAAAGATATTTGAATAAAAAAGAAAATCCTTTCGATTTTGCAACAGTCTTCTCGGAAGAAGCAGATTCTTCATAAAACTCAGGGCTTGGTTCAAATAAAAGTAAAATGCCCTGATGAGCATCACTTTTCCAGGATTTTAAAAATTCTTCTTTGGAATATTTTAATAGACCGTGCCCTGGATCGGCAATATAAACTGTGTTTTTTTTAATTTTGTAGATTACAACAAAATGATTCTGATTCCAATGTGCGATGCAAGGTAGAGGGGCATCTTCTAACATTTCTTCAAATGTTACTTTTACACATAATGTTCTGAAACCGATTTTTTCGGCTGCATCACTTATCCCCAATAAACTACTGCCTTCACGAGTTGTATTAGCTAACGCACGTATTTCCTGCAATAAAACACTTTGCCCATAATACTTAGTTATCATGCGCAAACAGGTAGGACCGCAGTCCATTTCATCAGGTTGTTTATAGAAGGGAAACGCCATTCGTTTTATAAATCTTTGTTAATGATAGGGATATTTTTCCGACTTTTTTCCCTTCCTGCCAAAGATTTATAATATCTGTAAAGTAAATCATATACCACCAATTCGTAAGTACGCTGACGTGCCATAAAAACACGGTTTAGTGTCATGTGAATATAGCTTCCCAATAAATCATTCAAACCAATTTGCAACTGATTAGTGTTTTTGAGTTCAATAATTTTTTCGGCCAATGGTTCTAACTGCTCCTTTTTCCATTCTAAAAGTTCAATCAATGGAAGGATTTCACTAGAAGCATCTGAATCGATGTTCAAAATATCTTCAACCTGCTTGCGAACATTACGGAATTTATTATCGAGTTGTAATTTCAATTCCTTGCTTCCACCATGTTCACGTATAAATCCATCTTTTAAATGTTCAAGTAACAATAACTTTTCATTAGAATTAAATTTGAAATCAGTTAAAAGAGCATCTAAGCTCCGAACGGCAAACTGCCACCTTATTTTTTCACCTTCTTCGCCATCAATTAAATCCAAGAGATTTAGTGTTACAACACTATCAATAAAAAAAACAGATTCTCCTATTTCCATCGAATTTGAACCATACCGTTCTAATTCTCGGCGATAAGTATCGGTTTGAATTTTTGTAATTAATCCCTGATCCATAAACGGCTGAAACCTTTTATTAACGGTAGCTATAACATTTCCAATTTTATCAAGTTCAGTAAAATGAAAACGCAAACGGATATGCGTTTCCGGATCGGAGTAACGAATAAAGAAAAACTTATCGATCCACTTGTGTGCTATTAGTTCATCAGTAAGTGGCCTGATTACGTCTGCTAACAACTTGTCGGCAGTTTTAACGCCAGAATAAAATTTATAATAAAGCCACTCGCTACCGATACTAAATGTACGTTGCAAGGGCACACTAAAACTAACTTCAATTTTCTTCACCCCAGCTAAAGCTGGTGTGGGAGCTGTAGTTGGAATTACATTTTTTAAAAGGATAGCAATAAATTCATTTGTATAACCATTTCCATTAGTATCTTTTATAACTAAATTCTTAGTATCAAACAAAAATTCTTCGAGTACAATTTTTTCTCTTTTTTTAATGCTGTTCACAAGCATTTTAATGCTTAACTCATCTTCAAAGTTTACAAGCAATTCATTGTCGCCTTCAACTAAAACAACATGAAGTGGCATATTTAATTGTGTGCGCCAGTCTATAATATTTTTTATGTAGTTTGGATTTTTTTCATCCAACAAAATCTGAAAATCCGATTTTATTAATTGCCATTTTGCTCGTTCCAAAATAACATTTTTATATTCGGCACGAGGTAAAAATTTATATCCACCACTTATATATCCCCAGCTAAAACCTAATCCTGATTTTTCGAAATACTGTGTTTGTAAATCGCACAAAAATTGGTAAACAGGTAAGGCTTCGAAAGTATAATTATGAGCGGAACTTAATCGTGGAATAATTTCTTTATTCAATATTTTAGAACGGAGAATAATTTTATTGTTTTGGACAGACACCATTAAATCCTGTAATTGAATTTGTTTTTCGAAAGGCAAAGCAGACTTTCCTAAATAAGGAATTTCATAATTTCTTAAAACAGGACGTAATAAAATGTTGCCAATGCGACTTTCAGGCAGATGCACAATTTCAGCTAAGACTTTTTCCTTATTTAATTTTTCTTCGTGAGCAGTGATGTCATTTATGATACCGTGGATTTCAGTATCACCGTGGGCGAAACGTCCTAATAAATTTGCGGCACTTGAACCACCACAATTTTGCAAATAAATTTTATTTTCATTATCTATCAAACGGAACATAATCGGAATAGTATCCGGCAACAGGGTTGAATGCTTCCCGACATTTTTTATTTCTTCATCATTAAATGACACGATATAATCATTATTTTTTATTGCCTGCAGCAATTTGCCCTGCAGTAATTCCTGCTGTTTGTTCCAGCGTATTTCCGACGATTCTGCCTCTTTTCCTGGAAAATAAATATCATCTAATAAAGTATTAACTCCAAATATGTCTTTTCCTGTATACCCTATTCCTGTTTCTGTATCTAATACTTCCAATAAAGGAACCTCAGAATCTTCATACTGGGTATAAAAATTTTCTTTAAACTTTTTAAGATTTGAATTTTCACTAATAGTTGAGAATTTATTTAAAAATTCAACGGCTTCTGATAATTTTATCTGTATTGATTTATCAAGCGATGCAGATGTTGTTGTTTTATAAAGATCGGTTTGAAACAGTTGATTTTCTTCAATTGGAGTTTCTAATGTTTTTAAATTTTGATAAATGTTTCGATAAGTTTCCACATTATTTCCCAACTGGTTATCAATAACTGCAATCTGTTCTTGAGTAGATATTAGCAATTGAATGACCGAATCAATTTCAGGATTATTATTTTTATTGATAAGTTTAAGAGAATTAATAATTTGAAAAATAAATTCATCACCAGTAACTGCTGGCTCAAGTTCAGAAACTAATATTTGACTTTGAATTAATTCTCTTACAAAACTCTCAGCTTCCTCTTCCGAAATTTCGTCATCAATTATTATGGATGACAACTCATTTATTGGTGCGCCCTTTTGGGCGCACACTAATAATGCGCTCAAATACTCGGAATTTTCAACACTATTTATTTGATGAATGCGCTTATTGTTTACGTATTTGTATTCCACATAACGCAATGTTTCACCAAAAGCATAAATACTGTTATTGGGATAGAATCTTAACAAGGGTATGAGAACTGTATGTGTATTTAATTTTTGTGCCAGTGCGCACAGATAATTCATATCTAAACGTGTGTGGCGTTTTACCCTATCATCAATTATCAGCTCATTTTGTCCGCCCCATTTTCCACTTGCACACGCAGCAAATAATCCATAAGGTGTGCAACGACTCTGCATACGTGTGTAATATTTGTAAAGTGAAACTACAAGTTTATCAACCTCCTTAGTATCCTTAAGTTCGCCATTATGCCATTTTACTAATTCATCGAGTAAAACAGGAGATGCAATATAGATCGCTTCTTTAAAAAAAGCCTGTTTACTAAAATTAAATAAGTCGGATACACTGATTCCATTTTTTTGAATCGGAAGCTGTGGTGATCGGAAAATAAAACAGGTGTGATAAGTATAATTTGTCAATTAAAATATTTTTTAGCTTAATAATAAACAACTGTCCCAGCTTAAATCATTTACATCATTAGTTAAAAAACCGAGCAAGGTCAAGCCAATACCTGCTACCCCCTCCAAAAGTCCATCCTCGTTTTGCCATCCTCGTTCCGCTTGCCAGACTTTGTATCCGGCAAGGCCATCTTCCCATTTTGCCATTTTTAAAGTTTGTTCCAGCCAATACCAACGAGCATCATCAAACTCTTTAATGCCTGTTTCTTTATAGAAACGGTTAAAAATATGTGCTATACCTGCCGTACCGTGGCATAAAGCAGCATCTACCACACTGTTTTCTTTTAAATCTCTTCGCTTGCTGCTGTGCAATAGAATGTTGAGAGCTTCTTGTTTCCAATCTTCTCTATTAAGTGCCTGACCTGCCTGCCATATAGAGGAGGATACACCCAAATCTCCGTAGCACCATGCTAATCGACTACTATGTTTTTCAATAGTTGAACCAACCGAATTTGGAAAAATGGAATCGTATGACTCGGGAAGTTTTTGATTTAGTATCCATTCGATACTGCCCATAATTAATTTTTTGCATTTAGTTGCTGCAATATTTTTGTTATATATTTTAATTAAAATAATAATTAAACTGGGAATACCATGAGAAAGACCAAGATTGTATTCCCTAATTATGCCGGGCTCAGAGAGTTCCTGATTAAAACTATTTTTCCATTTTATCTCATTTGTTCCCTTTTCAGCTTTTTCCCAAAGAAGATTTACAAATTTTATTAAACAATCTTCTGCATAAATATTTGGCAAACGATTTAAGAAATAAGCAATTGCACCAATTCCACCATGCAGAAAATCAACATTATTATTTTCAATATCATTTGTTGCGTGATTAAATATATGAATATCCAATTCAGATAAAAAATCTTCCTCCTCAACTTCAAAAAGGCCTTTATCAGAAAAATATTCTAATCCCCATGCAATCCCCGCGATCCCCGAACAAAAGGTATAGCCTAGTTGCTGGTTTTCAATAGCGTCAACACATTTTTCTATATGTCGTAAACAGTTATCGTGATTACTTTCATTTGGGATAATTTGATTTAAATGGTGAAAAAAAAGCGCTATCCCCGCTGAACCTGTATGTATGCCGCTATTTTTATTATTAAGATTTTTATCTACAGAAAGAGTTTTTGAAATATTTGTTATTGTTTCAATTAATGTTTCTGGATACAATTTTTTTGACATATCAAGTTTATTTATTTAAAGGTATGACTGTTATTATGCAAATCTAGATTTAAAGCGACATTGCAGGAACTAAACAATCGCAATATCTGGATTGGGTCCAAGCTTAATTGACATAACCTTTATTTTTTATAAAATCTATAGCGGAGTCTAAAACTTCGTCTTTCCCTGAAATAAATCCCTGCATTGTTTCCTGCAATTTTACATCTATTTTTAGTCCTATTCGTTGTGTTTGAGTTCCGTCTGGATATTCTACTCCAAGTCCAGAAAAACAAGCCTTAAACCCTCCCGGCAATGGCACTAGTACAATATTTCCGTCTGCTCCTGCTGTTTGACTGCCTATTACTACCACATTTGGCTGTGTTTGTAATCCCATTACAACCCATTCCGCATTACTTAATGTTTTTGTATTGACCAATACAACTATCTTTCCCGTGTAATAGGAAAGGTTTTTATCACCATAGTTAGGCAGTCTTGACAATGAATCATATTGTATGTTGAAACGCCCGGCATAAACAGAATCTGCTATAATGTATTTTATAAATATTTTCTTCTCTTTAAATAAATATTGATTGAACAGGAACATAAGGTCAGCTTTTGGATAATCTCTCATGTCAATAATAATAGCTTTATTTTGTTTTGCAACGCGATATTCTTTTGTGATGCCTTTATTGTTATTCCCGAAGCCGTTTATAAAACCTATTCCGGCTGATTTAAGTTGCTTGGTTGTTTTTCTTATTTTTCTATTGCTTGCAATAAGGTCTTTTATATCACGGACATTTCTTCTAAAAGCATTTTGGGATTTCAACCTACATGCAATTGACACTGTATCCCCATTTTGTTTTGCTATTTTAAGCAACATGCGTTTTGATGTTCCATGATAAAAATATATGCTAATTATATTCATTTTTCTTTCTTCATTTGAGGCAGGAGCCATTCTCGACCATCTTTTTATTTCTTCATCAACTGTTCTGTTGTTTATTTTAACTATATAATCTCCTGCATTAATTTTATATATTCGTTTTATTTTTCGGGAATTAATATCGGCAACAACCATTTTTTTTCCTATCCATTTAAAATGAATAGGTAATTCATACTTGTCCGTATAATCAAAACGGTATTTATCAAAAACAAGCGCATGACCGTCATCAAGCTTAGTTAAAAATTCAGAAACAATCCAAAAATATTCTTCCCGGTTTTTACATTGTTGAAACAGGGGTATATACTTTAATAATAATTGATCCCAATCGGAATCCATAAGATTTTTATAGGGATAAAAGAATTCAATTATATTCCAAAAGCGAAACAAGCCAAGCAATCGATATTCCACATCAGGTAATTGGTCTGTATAGTTTTTTTCAAAAGAAAAATCTAATAAGTCCCATTTTCTTTGCATATAATAATTTTTAGGAGCATGGTCTCCCTTTATTGTTTTTTCTAAGAATTGTTTTATTGTATCATTAATGGTTAAAAAGTAGTTCGATTTGAAGAAAGAATCATTAGTAGATATTTTCTTACTAATATTATTTTTCGAGGTGGGGGGCTGGTTCTTTTCAGCAATTAAAATAAGATTTTTTATTTCGTTTTGAATATTTGTCGAAGAATCATTCAATACTTTTTTTATGCTAAATAAAAGGCAACTATCCCAATTAACTGTGCCTGAAGCAATACCCGGATGGTGATATTTTAAAATGCCCCATGATTTAGACAAATCTGAAAGCTTTGAATTTAGCGATAGTTTATCTGAATTTTGAGAATTACTATTAATGGCAAATAACAATAATATTGTCAGTATAAATTTATGTTTTTTCATATTTTAAACATTATGCTTAGTAAATTTAATAAGATAAACCCTTCGGGTACGTTTATCCCGAAGGGTTCAAATTTTCAATTAAAAAATTAATCAAACACAATTAGGCGGTCGCAGCACAATTAATCCAACTTCCACAATGGTCAAAACAACTTTTTTGATAGGTCTTACAAGCTCCTCCAGCCGCTGTGTTGATAATTGTGAATCCGCCATTCACCTGGTTCATTTGCTCAGTATTTAACTTTGCAATAGTTTCTTTGTTTAAAGAAAGTTTTTTCAGAAATTTTACTTTTTTCATTGTTTTACACTGTTTCCTATACACAGTAAGGTATAAAATTAGATTAATTAATTACATTGCAAAGAATGCGAGAAATTTATTGAAGAAAAAATATTTTATTCAAACGGGAGTTTTGGCGATATGAACTTAAATCTTAGCAATGCAAAATAATTTTCGGGAAATTTAAAGTTTAATAAAAATGGTTATTCATAAATTAAATTCTTAATTTTTTTAAAATAGCATCTTTAAATGTTGCGCCAATGGGGATATATCTAGTTACCGAACCTAATTTTAAAGCAAGTTCATTTCCTTTCATTGCTTCAATATAATTAATGGAAACAATGTAAGATTTATGCGACCGTATAAAAATATCTGGGTCTATTATTTCCTGAATGGCACTCATAGATTTGTACAATAATAGTTTAAAATTGTTGCCAAAAACGGTGATATAATTCCCTGAACTCTCTATATATACAATATCCTTCATGTTGATCTTTACTTTTTTACCATCAACATCCGCGAAAAAGAAATCTTTTGCACCTTCGGTTGTTGCATTATTCTTTTTAAGATCGCTGATTAAACGATCTATGGCAATGTTAAATCGTTTGAACCCAATTGGTTTCATCAGGTAATCAGATACGCCATGCTCAAAGCCCGACAAGGCATACTCACTAAACCCAGTTGTGAATACAAACTTGGGAACATCACTTCCTTTTTTTGCCCTAAGGCTTTCAATAAATTCGAGTCCGTTCAGGTGCGGCATTTGAATATCGATAAAAACAAGATCAACTTTCTTATTTTCAAGAAAACTCATCGCTTCAAGAGGATTGGTGAATTTTCCTTCAAGAGAAAGTTCTGGTTTTTTCTGAATATGATCGGTCAACACTTCAATGGCTTCTTCCTGGTCATCAATAACGATACAAGTGATCATAGATAAATTCTTTAATTTGTCAGTACAAGTTTGCAGGCATAATTGTCGTCATCTTCAGCAATTTTCAGGTCATGCCGATTCTTGTAATAAAGTTCAAGCTGATTTTTTACATTATTCTGTCCTATGCCAGTTGATAAAGGGGTTTTACTTTTATTTTTTTTATTTTTCACTTCAAAAGTAACCTGATCTGCAATAGCATTCAAAGAGATACTTATAGGATTGGATTCTTCATGGGTTTTCCCATGTTTAAAAGCATTTTCAACGAAAGTGATTAACATCCTAGGAAAAATATATGTATTACTTAAATCGCCATCTGACCGAAATTCAATATACATCCCTTTGCTCAATTGTTTTTTGAGATTAATAAACTGGTTGATATATTCTACTTCCTTCTCTATCAGAACAAGCTCATTTGGTTTGCTATTGATTGTATAACGCAACATTCCTGAAAATAACTCAATAGCTTCTGCGGCTTCTTTTGAAGATTCATGTACGTAGTTATAACAATAGTTTAAAAAGTTAAAAGTAATATGTGAATTAAACTGGTTTTTAAAAAAACCAAGCTCTTTAATAAGCAAAGCTTTTTCTTTTTCACTTTGCAGTTGTATTTTTAGGATACTCATTTTATTTTGAAAGGATCCAAACGCCACAACCGAAACAATAGCAAACAATATTAAATAGTCGGATATCAACGTGAACTTAGACTCGCTCAATACAGGGTTGGCATTACCAAATAAAGTTACAACATAATTTAGGTTTGAATAATTAATTGCAAAATATAAAATCAAAATGGATAGAATAGATAAAGTCAATTTCAGTGTATGTTTTTTATAAAACGCTGGGAAAATATATAGGCATTGGGCATAATATACAAACATATAAACGAGCATTATAATTAAAGTACTAACAATCTGAACAAATAAATTAGCAGGTACTGGATCTACAACACATAAAAATGCTGTAATAATTAGCCAATAAATCAAATGCTTGATTTTTTCTTTCTGTGACAATTTGATGCTTATCATATTTCGGAATTAATTCAAGATGAATTTAGGGTGTTTTAATCGCCAAAATAAAAAAGAATAATTATCGGTTTCCTCCTTTATTACATTCAAATCTCCTTGGTGTCCGAAATCAGTTATTTTAAATAATATCACATTATTATTTTTTTCACACACTTTCTGAAAACGAGCAACTGCTTTTGCCGGCTGCCAGAAATCTACCCTTGCATCATTCATCCCCGAAGTTATTAAAAGAGAAGGGTATTTAATATCCGCTCTTATATGATGATAAACATCCATTTCAAATAAGTTCCTGAATCCAACAGAATCTTCTGTGGAGCCAAATTCCGTGACATTGATTGTATTATGGGATTTTTCAAATCTTAAAGAATTTAATACGCCAACATCAAGTATCGCTGCTTTAAAAAGGTCAGGCCTTTCTGTTATAGCTCTTCCAACAGTGATGCCACCTGCACTTGCTCCCTTAGCAGACAATTTCTGAGCTGAAGTGTATTTATTTTTAATTAAATACTCTGCACAAGCAATAAAATCTTTCCAGCTATTGGGTTTTGTTGATTTGTAGCCTCCCTTATACCATGCATCTCCTTTTTCTCCGCCGCCTCTAGTGTGGGCGACTGCGTATATGCCTCCATTATTTAACCATACTTGGAGGGGAAGATAAAATTCTGCATTCAATGAAACTCCGAAAGCTCCATAACCCTCCATTAATGTCGGATTTTCTCCATCCAGTTTAGTATTCTCTAAATAAATAATGCTTAAAGGAACTAAAGTTCCGTCATACGATGGAATCTCTACTTCTTTGATTACTAAATCGCTTCTGTCACCATATTTGCCTTGTGCACGCAAATCTGTTTTAGTAGTTTTTTTTGATACAGGATTGTAAGAATATACACCCACTTCTTTATTCCATGACTGCATAGCAAAAAACAAATCGCTGGAATGAAGATATGCAGGAGAAATGCCAAATCCCGGCTTTAAATAAACATACCCATTAAATGGCAATTCAATATTTTCTATGATTTCCGTTGCAAGATCAATTCTAATCATAGAACTAATTCCATTTTTAAATTTTTTTATATAAATCGAGTTTTGGGTTTGTATCATCTCTTCCAACACATCATCTTTGCCTTCTATTATCGTTTGTGTAGAAAAATGATTTTTATTAAGGTCAAACTTTTTTATACTTCCGTTAGGATTGTCTTTAAAACTAAGTAAATATAATTGCTGTTTATTTAAAGCAAAGCCAGTTATTTTTTCATTTGAAGTGCACACGTTTTTCCAGAGTATTTTTTTGCCGAAGTTCTGTTCTGTAAAGTCTTTTAATGGAGCATAATAAAGAGAAATATATGGAGTTGCGCCATGAACAGTAAAAGCCAAAACTTTATCAGAACTTGGAAAAGTATAGAAAGTTGAAAAGTCAATTGCGTTCAGTTCTAAATCATTATTTAAAACCCGCGAAAAAACGTCCTTATCATTTTTGGAATCTGTATTTATCCAGTGTAATTTCACTTTTGAATCTTCGTATATCGTTTTTGAATCAGCGGCAGATTTTACTTCTTTTAACTGATTATAGAAAAATCCATTTTTGCCCGGTATCCAAAACGGTTCACCGTAGATTGCCCTGTCAATGAATTCGGGAAGTACAAGTTTATTCATCACATCTATAATTTTTATCACAGCCATTTCATCTCCATTAGAAGAAAGACCAAAAGCAAGATACTTTCCATCAAAGGATGGTTCGAAATAGTCAATACTATATTCTTGATTCCCTTTATTTAATTTTGCTGTATTAAAAAGTTCAATTTCCTTGGCATCTATACTGTCTTTGTAGAAAAGCACTTGAGTTTTTTCCTTAATATAACTGCGGATGAAAAATAATTTTTTGCCCGCTGTTCTTGGAAAGCCCCCCCTGATATTGGAGGAATAAACGGCATCTTTTATTTCCTTTTGAAGAGAGTCCCGGAATGAGATTCTATTTAATACAGAATCGCAAAGGAGTCTTTCCTTCAGTAACCATTGCCTGACAGTTGTATTATCTGAATTTTCTAGAAGTCGATATTGGTCTATTATTGTTTTGCCAAAATAGGTATCAGATACAGGCTCTGCTTTAAGATAGGGGTATTGAATATTTAATTTATTTTCTGAAAACCTGCCAGTACAGAACTCCAAGCATGTAATTGAAGCTGTTAATAACGAAAAAACAGCAAATTGTTTTAATCTAAAAAAATAGTTCATAGTATTGATATTGTGTTTAATATTAATTCAGAGCTGTAAGTCGAGTCCGTCTCTTCAATAATTAATGAATGTTTATTACAATAAAATAAGGATAATAGCTGCTTTATATTTGCTAAACCAATGCCAGTTGAAGCAATTGTTGTTTTTCTCGTTTTATTATTTTTCACACTAAAAAACAAGCTGTCATTTTTAACAATTAGCAAAATGCAGATTGGTTTTTCGGGATCACTAAAAACGCCATGTTTGAAAGAATTTTCAACAAAAACTGCAAGCATCATTGGTAATATAAGATAATTAGTCGTTTCTCCTTCTACATCCAATTTAACAAATACACCAGAGCTTATACATTTTTGTATTGCTATAAAATTTTCAATATAACATATTTCTTTTTTTAAAGGAACATATTCCTCAGGCTGCCTATTACTTAATGAATAACGCAACATTTCCGAAAAATCTTCAACAGATTCCGCTGCCTTTGGAGCAGAGCGAAGCATTTTGCTGTAACAAAAATTTAAAAAATTAAAGGTAAGATGGGAGTGGAACTGATTTTTAAGAAAGCTTAATTCCCTTGAAATAACATTTTTTTCTTTTTCTAAATTTTCTTTAATACGTTCTATGCTTTTCCAATTAAAATAAGAACCCATTGCAGAAAATGCGATAAAGGAAAAAAATAATAAAGAATCCTTGATAAAGTTATAGGTAGATTGGTTGGTACCCTTATTCTTTCCACCTAAAAGTGGCAGTATTTTTTTATAGTTTAAATAATCTATCGAAACAAAAAGAACAATTACTGCGCTAAAACTTAAAATAAATAGCAACTTATTTTTCTCAAAAAAATTAGAGAAGACAACAAGTAAAAGGATATAATAAGAAACTATGAAATTAATAATAAAGATAAGCAGGAAAAAAAACTTCAATATGATAGTTCCTTCAGTCTCCACATAAAAAAAAATTATATAAAGTATTATACAAAACCATATTACCAAATGCCTTAATAAAATATTTTTAGAAATTTTAATCATCTCTTACTTTATTGGGTTGGCCTTTATTCTTTTAACAATATTAGTTATTTTTTTTAAATTAAATTAATGCTTGAATTTAATGCCAAAATAATATTAGGCCAAGCAATTTTTATTTATACATTTGTACATAAATTAAACACAGGAATTATGAAAAAGCAAAAAAAAACATCAAACTGCAAATTGTTTTTAAACAAAGAAACAGTGGCAATTTTAAATAATTATCAATCAAGTAAAATACTTGGTGGTGCTCCTCCAATTATCACCGGCCCTCTTCACACTCATACCCCCCCGACAGGAAAAATATAATTAACGGAAGGTTAAAATATATCTCTTGTTTTCGGGGTTGCATTTGATTAATGGAATCAAATGTATTTGGCTAAAAATTCCGGTTTAAAAAATTTGCGTTAATTCTAAACGTTTTGTTGAAGACGAAGTCCTTTTTAATTCAACAACAATTTTAGGTCGTCTTTTTTCACCTTGGATAGTTTATCTGGAACTGCTTCTAAGTTATTTATATAAAACAACTTGGTTATCTATAGGTGGGTTCTAAAAGTTCATTGTTATAGATTTGAGTAAAATCGAAGAAGCCGTTAAGCGTTTTTGGTTATATAAGGAACAACTATGATTTATTAATTCAGCTTTAAACATTATAAAATTAAATCCCTTCTCAAAATTATTTCGATAGCTCTGTTCACTATATGTTCCATAGCGAAATTTGTTCAAAAAATTATATCGGCATCTTATGCTCATGAACAATATCAAAATATGCTTTATATTTTCTTCTGAAATATATCCCGTTTTATTTTTTCTATTATTGTGCTTATGAGAGCCTCGCTCCGGTTAAAATCATCCTTGGAGTTTTTCTAACAACAAACTCGATGCTTTTTTTGTTTGAACTCTTGACCTACAAACTTTTCTGCATACCTTTGTTAATACTACTCTGGAAAATTACCGAACTATTGCACCTTTTATAGTTGCTATTTAAAACGCTATCGTAAAAGACGTATTTTACGTTATTTATAGCCGTTCTTTTAACTGGTAAATTTTCACCATATCTGAGTAAAGCTTACTTCGACTTTTAGTACCTTTGCCTGACTTCGCCAGTAATGGTGTAATCAATAGAAATCGGAAATTAAAGGCTATTAAAATCATCCTAAAACTTCTCAAACACACCCAGCCCGAACAAAGCAAAATCATATTTCACGGGATCTGCAGGATCTAATTTTTTCAGGCTTGCGGTTAATTCTTCAACAGCTTTCCAATCATTTTGAGTACGGGTTAGTAAGCCAAGTTTGCGGGCAGTATTACCTGAATGAACATCTAAGGGGCACATCAGGTTTGCAGGCAGATGAAAATTATTTTTGGAAATAGAGCTCTTATCTTTTTTTGAAATCGGATCAGTACCCGTCCATAACCCAAAGTCAACCCCGCGTTTATCCGTCCTCACCATCCATCGCAGGTACATACACAAACGTTTTGCAGCTGAGTTTTCAGAAGGGTTAGAAATATGTTTTCCCGTGCGGGGCGGGTGAGGAATAGAAAAGAAAATGGTACGGAAGTTAGTAATAGCTGACTGCAGATTTACATCAGCATTATCATTAGATTGATAAAAAGCATTTTGCAGACCGCCGTGTTTTTTGTAAATATTCTGAAGGGCCTTCATAAAAAAAACAGCGTCAACACCATTAAAGGTGCGGTGTTTGAAATCAGCAAATCGCTTCAAATCTTTTATTGAAGCATTCATCACAAACTCAAAAGGATTGTTGTTCATGAGTTTCATCAGCTTGTCTGCATTATTAATAATTGTAACACGCTGCCCCCAGGCAATTGTTGCTGCCAAGAATCCGGCAATTTCAATATCTTCTTTTTTTGTGAATTTGCGGGGAATAGAGATGGGATCAGAATCAATAAAATCAATGCGGTTATACTGCTCGTACTTCTCGTCAAGAAATTCTTTGAGATCTGAAGATTTTAATTTTATCATTTGTAACTACAATTAAACAAAAACAGCATTGTGAATTTTTATGCAGACTGAAAAAATTTAATAGAGACCATTTAGAAAAATAAAATTGCCCAATGTATTGAGGCAGTAAAGTAAAGCGAAATAATTTATACCTGCCGAAACTATTTTTTATTTTTCAGCCACATTCTTAAAATCATAATGGCTGCAATTATTAAAAACGGGGAAAGCAACAGCCACAGCGGGTATGCCGTAATTTTATGATTGTAACTAAATTCTTCTGCATAAATAGTTAAGGAATTACTTGTATCAAATTGTTTTTTAAAACTGGCTTCGCCGTTAATAAAATTTAATTCTACTTCTTCACCATTAATGATAAAATTAATTTTGTTTTTATTAAGCAGGAGCCGTGTATGTTCGGGGTTCTTAAATTTTAATTTAATTTCAGCATCATTGAATGTGAAAATTATTGAAGGAATAGCTACCTCGATATCATCATTTGAAATCCGAGCGATTATTATGGAATTATCGATGCTAGTTTCCCTATTTACTTCCTCCGGGTCAATTTTGGAAAATGAAGTGAAAGGCAATATGCTAAAGGATAGAAAAAGAATTGCAGGAAGTAATTTTTTTATATTTTTTTTCCAAAAATCCATTTACAAATATAAATGTTTTTAAAATGTTTCAAAAACTTTTCGTTAAAGGCATCAAAACAATAGTCCAAAGCCTGAATTGCTTTAAGCAAATTTAAAAATTGATTCAAAATTAAAATATACTCAGGATGTAATATCCTTTTTTAATTTATTTTGGAGTGCTGTTTTTTGCAAAATATGGAAAGTCTGTTTGGAAGTAAGGGGTAAACTAACCATTGAACCAGCAAGGGCGGAGCTGTTCAAGCAACAGGAATAAAAACACCTGCTGATTATTATCGGCAGATGTTTTGAATTGAAATTGGAAATAAATCCGAAAATTTAATCTATAATTTTTGCTTCCGGATATCGTTCCTGCCAAGATTTTAAGGCATAGGCACTGCGCACTGTTACTGTTGTTTTGTTGTCCAGTTTAATTTTAAATTTTGGACGGCTGTCTATAATCACTTTTTTTGTTTTCATGCTATTTTGTTTTTGTCTTTTAAATAAAACCGTGTTCCCAAATGAATATTGCACTGTTAACATATATTAACATCAAAAGAAATTATTGGGTGCGGGATTATATTTTTTAATTTTTTAATTTAATTTTTCAGTTTCTTTTTTTCCTTTTTTTTCAGCTTCGATTGGATTTCGAAACACAAACTCATTGTTAAATAAATCCAAAACAATCTGCGCGTCTTTCTGAACTGTACCGGCCAATATCTGCTTTGAAAGCTCATTCAATACACGTTTCTGCATAACACGTTTTACAGGGCGTGCACCAAACTGAGGATCGTAGCCAAGCTGCGCCAGCCAATCAATTGCATCATGTGTTGCTGTGAGGTGTATGTTATTTTCTTCCAGCATTTTTGCAACACCCATGAATTGAAGTTCTACAATGCGATGAACATCTCCACGTGTAAGCGGCGTGAACATAATGGTTTCATCGATTCTATTCAAAAATTCCGGGCGTAAATTTTTCTTTAAAAGTTCAAACACTTCAACTTTTGTTCTCGCCATTATTTCATCCTTATTTTTCTCATTCATCTTTTCAAAATTTTCCTGAATCAGATGAGAACCCATATTGGAAGTCATAATAATGATGGTGTTTTTAAAATTCACAACACGCCCTTTATTATCTGTCAAACGGCCGTCATCAAGCACCTGCAGCAAAATATTAAAAACATCAGGATGAGCTTTTTCAATTTCATCCAGGAGAACCACACTGTACGGTTTTCTGCGGACGGCCTCCGTTAACTGTCCTCCTTCTTCATAACCGATATATCCCGGGGGTGCGCCTACCAAACGGCTTACAGAGTGCCGTTCCTGATACTCGCTCATATCAATACGCGTCATACTGTTTTCATTATTGAATAAAAATTCCGCGAGGGCTTTTGCTAATTCAGTTTTCCCGACGCCGGTAGTACCCAGAAAAATAAAAGAGCCTATCGGACGTTTTGTATCCTGAAGTCCAGCACGGCTTCTCCGAACAGCATCGCTTATAGCTTCAATGGCTTCCTCCTGCCCAACCACGCGTTTATGCAATTCAGTCTCTAAATGAAGAAGTTTTTCGCGTTCGCTTTGCAGCATACGGGAAACAGGAATGCCCGTCCATACCGCAATGACGCCAGCTATATCTTCGCTGTCCACTTCTTCTTTAATCATCTGGGAACCGTTTTGTTTCATCAGGTCAAGTTTGCCCTCAAATGATTTCAATTCCTTTTCTGCTTCCTGAATTTTTCCGTAGCGAATTTCAGCTACCTTGCCGTAATCACCAGCACGCTCAGCCTGTTCAGCTTCAAATTTAAAATTTTCGATTTTTTCTTTTGCTTTCTGAATGCCTTCAACAACTTCTTTTTCACCCTGCCATTTTGCGCGCAAATCTGCTCTCTGGTCGGCCAATTCAGCAATTTCTTTATTTAAGTCCTCTAATTTTTTCTTATCATTTTCGCGCTTGATTGCTTCCCGTTCAATTTCCAGCTGGCGTATTTTACGCTCCAAAACGTCCAGCTCAATGGGCATTGAGTTAATCTGCATTCGTAATTTCGATGCAGCCTCATCCATCAAGTCAATTGCCTTATCCGGAAGGAAACGATCGTTGATATACCGCTGTGAGAGCTCCACAGCCGAAATGATGGCTTCGTCTTTAATCCGAACTTTATGATGTGCTTCATATTTCTCTTTAATTCCGCGCAAAATAGAGATAGCATCTTCAGCACTCGGTTCATCAACCATTACTTTTTGAAAACGTCTTTCAAGCGCTTTGTCCTTCTCAAAATATTTTTGAAACTCATTTAATGTTGTTGCACCTATTGCGCGAAGCTCGCCGCGGGCTAAAGCAGGTTTCAGGATATTTGCAGCATCCATTGCGCCTTCGCCTCCGCCTGCACCAACAAGGGTATGAATTTCATCAATGAATAAAATAATTTCCCCTTCAGCAGCAATAACTTCCTTAACTACTGATTTTAGACGCTCTTCAAACTCTCCTTTGTATTTTGCACCGGCAATTAAGGAACCCATATCAAGAGAAAAAATCTGTTTCGATTTTAAATTTTCAGGTACATCGCCATTGACTATGCGATGGGCTAAACCTTCCGCAATAGCGGTTTTACCAACACCCGGCTCGCCGACTAAAATCGGATTATTTTTAGTTCTTCGTGAGAGAATCTGTAATACTCTTCGTATCTCTTCATCACGGCCGATTACGGGATCTAGCTTCCCTTTCTTTGCCTGCTCGTTCAGGTTAATTGCAAATTTGCTGAGTGAATTATAAGTATCTTCAGCAGACTGGCTGTTTACTTTAGCACCTTTGCGAAGCTCGGTTATAGCGGCTTTTAAATCTTTTTCAGTAACGCCGTTGTCTTTCAGCAATTGCGAGATTGTATCTTTTACCGCAAATAAAGCAAGAAGCAAATGTTCGATAGAAACGTATTCGTCGCCAAACTCTTTCAAGTAAGAGGCAGCCTTTGAAATAACCTGGTTTGCATTGCTCGATAACATGGGCTGACCACCTGAAACTTTTGGATAGCCTTCCACTATTTTATCTAAAGCCAGCGAAAACATATTTGTATTTACATTAAGCTTTTTCAAAATGAAAGGTGTTACGTTTTCATCTGCTTCAAGAATACCTTTTAAAATATGTCCGTTTTCAATATACTGCTGCCCATTCACAGTTGCTATCTGAACTGCCTGCTGAACAGCCTCCTGCGATTTAATTGTAAAATTATTTAGATTCATAATTTGTTAGTTTAATTTCATTTGCAAATTGTACATTGGTCATTGGGTCATTAGTCACGCATATTTTTCATTTATAATAATACTCAATTCCAAGTCCTTTTTATGATTTCGATTTTGTTATTTCTGGATGATGAAAATGTTTTTTCTGTTTCATTTATATAATTGAAAACAGATAAAATTTTATTATGCAGCAATTTAACCTTCTCTGTTTCGCCTTCATCATCATATAACTCAGAAGCTGCGAATAATATATCTCCCAAGTAACTTAAATGAACAGGAGTTAACTTCTTTTCTTTTAGCAATCTTTCCGGAAAATTATCAGGCAGCATGGATAAAACCTTTTCTATACTTAAATCAAATATGCTTCCTAAACTATTCTGAACCATATCAATTCCTTCAATAAATTTCCCCTGCTCTTTTAAATTTTGAATGCTGGCAATTACTTTTTCTAAGTCACGTCCTAATTCTTCCAATTGTCTCTTCAGAAATTCACGTTTTATCATCTCATTAGATTTTCGGCTCTCAAATGTCAAAATTTATTCCAAAATTAAAAATGATCTCAGTCATGGACTAATTGGCGGAAGGAATTGAATTTAGATGACTTTTTGGCTCACGAAAATACCAGATGATCTGATCTTCACACGTGAAGACGATTCAACATTTTGAACTGCTGTAAAATCACTTACAAACAATAATTTCCAGTGATCCATTGAGAAAAGAAGGACTACTTTTCTCTTTTAAGGAGAGTATTTTGAGAGTAAAAAATCCTGCCTAATACTTATAAGCAGGATTTTTCATTTTAATTCATGGGTACATCAATCACCAGGATTTCTGTATCTTTCGAAATATCAATTTTAAAATTATCGGTTTCCCATAATCCAATGGCATCACGTCTTTCCAGCACTTGATCAGCAATTAGCGCGCTGCCTTCAATTACAAAAACATAAGCTCCGTTTCCTTTATTCTTGATCTTATAATCTACAGAGCTACCTGTTTTAAATTTCCCCAAAGAAAAATAGGCATCCTGGTTAATCCACATTACATCGTCCGATTTTATGGGCGCCACAATGGTTTTAAATTTTCCGTTTTTTTCTTCCTCTGTAAATACACCCTGATCATAACGGGGAGTAATATTACGCTCTTTAGGGAATACCCAAATCTGCAATAAATTTATTTCTTCTGTTTTCGAATGGTTGTATTCTGAATGTGTTATTCCGCTTCCAGCGCTCATCGCCTGTATTTCATGCGGATGAATCACTCCGATATTCCCCATGCTGTCGCGATGTTCTAATGCTCCTTTCAATGGAATTGTCACAATTTCCATGTTATCATGGGGATGAGTCCCAAAACCCATTCCAGGTGCAACAATATCATCATTTAATACTCGCAGCAAACCAAAATGAACCTTGCGAGGGTCATGATAACTTGCAAAACTGAAGGAGTGATGCGCATTCAGCCAGCCATGATCAGCATGTCCCCTATCAGTAGCTTTATGAAAAACAGTTTTCATTTTTATTTTTTTAGTCGTTAGTTCATTATCAATTTAGGCAATTCAGTTGAAATGCCGTTATGAAATGCCAGTTCAAAAATTTCCGGTTTCATATAATCAATCAGAGGAAAGGAATTAATAATTTCCATTGCTTTTTTTTCTGACTTTGCTGCAACCGTAACCCACAATTTGGAACGGCTTAATGCAAGGGAGTAGTGAAGAATTTTTCCTTCGCCCATCAATTCATCAATCAGCAGGCGCTGTTTGGGAATTCTTGAAATAAAATCCTCCGTTAATTCCGAAGGAAGCTGTATGCAGACCATGTAGTTTTTCATGTTAAAATATTTAACAGGTTTCGTTTTAAAGTTTATTAAAATTTTAATCTAAACGTAAATGCCGTTATTTTATCGAGCCAAAATACGCGATACAGCATTTACGTTTTATGATTAAAATTCAATTCCTAAAATATGTACGGCAACTTTATTATTAATATTTAAATCAGCATCCTCTGATCAGCCAAATATAGGTATTGAATCCATACAATTTAAATCAAAAATTATTTAGGTGTAACGATTTCAATTTCTGCCTGAAGTTTAACAATTTTACCAAGCATTGCATGACCAGCCTCCAGAAGGGTATTCCAGTTTAAACCGAAATCAAAGCGGTCGACCGACCCATCAATTGTAAATCCTGCGCGGACATTTCCCCAAGGGTCAATGATCTGACCGCCGTAAATTACTTTAAAATCAATCGTTTTAGTAATTCCTTTAATAGTTATATCTCCGGTAAGTTTGTACTCTTCGTCATTGATCTTAGTCATTGATTTTGAAACAAACTTTATTGCCGGAAACTTTTCTACATCAAAAAAATCGGCAGCACGAAGATGATTGTCTCTGTCAACTGCACCAGTATTGATACTCTTTACATCTATTTCAAGTTCTATTTTTGCGTCTGCAAAATCAAGTCCATTTGTTTCTGCCTTAAGCGTGTAATTTGTAAAAGAACCTTTTGCCTGAGCAATTACCATGTGTTTCACTGAAAAGTGAACAGTTGAATGTGATGGGTCAAGCGACCATGTTTTTACATCATTTTTTGTGATTGTTTCCATTTTTTGGTTTTTTTAGTTTAATTATTAATTATCATTCTATACAACTAATGTATATACATATATTCAAATAAAAAAATTTTCAGCCTCTTAATTTATCAAGCAGTAAATTAATCTGCTCCGCTTCTTTTTCAGATATCGTTTTTAATTCTTTAATAAAAGCTGATTCCTGTTTATCCAATTCTATTAATAAATCCAGCCCTTTTTGAGTAATCGCTACGTTTACAGCTCTTCTGTCTTCACAACAAACTGCTCTTTCAACTAATTTTTTTAATCTTAATTTTTCAACCAGCCTGGAAGCGTTAGAATTTTTATCAAGCATCCTGTCAATCAATAAATTTACGGTTGCAGGTTTTGGATACTGCCCCCGCAGAATTCTCAAAATATTAAACTGCTGGGATGAAATGCTGTAAGGTTTAATTGTGCAGGCATGTTTAGAGCCAAGCCAGCTGCTTGTAAAAAAAATATTGATAAGCATTTTTTGATGCTCGCTTTTAAATTTTTTCTGCTTTATTTCCTTCCCGATTTCCATTTGATTTAAATTAACTACATCAAAGATAATAAAATTAAATACACAAACATTATATGTACATACATTTATTTTTAGATATTCTTTTTACTATTAATGATCGTTCAAAGGAAGTCCTCTTTTTTGATATTCAATCCAGTTAAGGTACTCATCGCCTTTCCTTTGCTCTACCATGGTAATGCAATCGTTAACCGGACAAACAATCTTGCATAAATTGCAGCCTACACACTCTTCTTCTTTAATTGTGTAATTATTGTATGGGTTTCCTCTTTCAATTGAAATCGATTGATGCGAAGTGTCTTCACATGAAATATAACACAATCCACAGTGAATACATTTATCCTGATTTATATTTGCAACAATATGAAAATTGATATCGAGTTCTTCCCATTTCGTAATTTTAGGAACAGATAAACCTACAAAATCATTAATGTTTCTATATCCTTTTTCATCCATCCAGTTACTCATTCCGTCGCATAAATCGGTAATGATTTTGAAACCGTAAATCATTGCAGCAGTGCATACCTGCACATTGCTTGCACCAAGCAGCATAAATTCTACAGCATCTTTCCAGGTTGTAATCCCGCCTATTCCTGATATTGGTGTTTTACGCGTTTTCCCATTCTGGGCAAGCGTAGTAAGCATTTTTAATGCAATTGGTTTTACTGCCGGTCCACAGTATCCGCCGTAAACGGACTGACCGCCGACATTCGGATTCGGAACAAGTGTATCTAAGTCAATTCCTGTAACTGATTGTATAGTATTAATAAGGGAAAGCCCGTTTGTTCCACCTTCTATAGCAGCTATGCCGCCAGGAACAACAGAGTGAACGTTTGGGGTAAGCTTAGTTATTACAGGTATCTGCGCCGCTTCCATTACCCACTCAACTACCATTTTTGCAATTTCAGGATCCTGCCCAACAGCAGCGCCCATACCTCTTTCAACCATTCCATGCGGACAGCCGAAATTTAATTCTAATCCGTGAGCGCCGGTGTCCTGGGCTTTTTTAACCAATTCGTGCCAGCTTTTTCTGTCGTTATCCGCCATCAGCGAAACAATCATGGCACGGTCCGGGAACAATTTTAATACTTCGGCAATTTCCTTTAAATTAATATCCAAAGGCCGGTCAGAAATAAGTTCTATATTATTGAAACCAACTGCTTTTCTGCCGTTATAATTCATTGCAGAATAACGTGAGGAAACATTTTTTACTTGTGAACCAAGTGTTTTCCAAACAACTCCTCCCCAACCCGCTTCAAAAGCGCGAATGACATTTGTTTTTTTATCGGTCGGCGGTGCAGATGCTAACCAAAAAGGATTGGGCGATTTTATTCCCAGGAAGCTCGATTGTAAATTTGCCATAATTTTTGTTTTTGTTTCTCGCAGATCTCGCGAATTTTCGCTGATAAAAGATTGAGTATAGCTGCTATTAAATTATTTGCTTTTATTAATAAATTTGAAAATGATATAACTAGTTTTTTCAGATTCGTTGGATTTCTAAAATCTGCGAAAATCTGCGATATCTGCGGGAGATTTTTTTACAGACCCAAGTATTCTAGAATCCCTTTCGCACCGTCTTTTCCGGCTTGAACAGCATCAACAACTTCTTTGCCGCCATTAACAGAATCGCCTCCGGCAAACACTCCCTTAAGATTTGTTTCTGATTTATTATTGATTGCAATTTTCCCGCTTTTATTTTGTACTGATGATTTGTTTACTAGCTCTTCAAATGGAATCTGTCCTGCTGCTTTAATTACCATGTCCACATCAATTGTAAATGTTTCACCGGTATCTACAGGCGCTCTTCTGCCCGAAGCATCGGGATCTCCAAGCTTCATTTTACTGCAGACCAATTTTTTTACTTTACCGTTTTCGCCGATAATTTCTTTAGGACTTGCAAGCCAGATAAAAGAACAGCCGTCGAGTTTAGCTAAATCAAGTTCTACATCAGTGCAAGGTTTTTCGTCCTCAGTACGGCGGTAAATCATGGTCACTTCTTTTGCCCCAAGCCTTTTCGACTGAGTTGCAACATCAATTGCTGTCATTCCCATACCGATTACGGCAACCTTATCGCCTACTGCAATCTTCGAATAATCGTTAGTACGTAAATCATAAATAAATGAAATCGCATCAACAACTCCATCCAGTTCTTCACCGGGAATATCCAATGAACGTGCTATCCCCACTCCTATTCCCAAAAACACGGCATCAAATTTCTGCTGCAATCCAACAAGTGTAATATCCTTACCCAACTCCTTTTTGTACTGAACATCAATACCTCCTAGCGAAAGAATATAATCCGTTTCCTCTTTACAGAACTCTGGAGTAACCTTGTAAGCGGCAACTCCATAAGTCATTAAACCACCGCTTTTTTCTTCTTTTTCAAAAATAGTTACATCTACCCCTTGTAATGAAAGTGCATGTGCACAGGCTAATCCGGCAGGACCGGCACCTACAACAGCAACTTTTTTTCCATTAGAAGGTTTGCGTTCAAATAGTTTCCAATTTTCTTTAATTGCTTTTTCAGCTGCATAGCGTTGCAGCTTAGCAATAGCAATAGGTTCCTCTTCAAGCAGATTATAAACGCATGAACCTTCACATAATTTTTCAACAGGGCATACTTTTGAACAGGCACCGCCCATGATGTTTGAAGAAAGAATAGTACGCGCCGACCCTCTTATATTTCCAGATGAAATCTGTTTAATAAATAAAGGAACATCAATGCTGGTAGGGCAGGATTTAGTACATGGTGCATCGTAGCAGTTAATACATCTGTCGGCCTCAATAGCAGCACCTTCGGCATGTTCGAAAGGCGGATGAACATCAGAAAAATTTTCTGCAAAAATTTCTTTTGATAAACGGTTGTTTTGGATTGACATATTTTAAAATTTGAAGCCCCTCTAAATCTCCGTAACGATAAGACTTTTAAGGCAATTCTTAATTTATAATTTATTTACTAAACGGCTGCAGTTGTGGTTTCTTGTTTAACCAAAATAATATCTTTTGGAGCAATCACCAATGCAGTGCCGTCGATAACAATTTTTTGATCCTGGTTCTTGCAGATTGTACTCAGCAGCACTTGGTTTCCTTTAGGAAAATCAATCACTTCGATATAAGCTGTAATTGTTTCATTCATGAATACAGGAGCAAGAAATTTCATTGTCTGGTTCAGATAAATGGTGCCGTTTCCCGGAAGATTTTTTCCTATTGCTGCCGAAATTAAGCTGCCGGCTAAAAAACCATGAACTATTTTCTGTTTAAAAATACTATTTTTCGCATATTCTCCATTAAGATGAATGGGGTTATCATCGCCGGAAATTTTTGCAAAAACAGTAACTTCCTCTTCTGATATTGATTTTGAAAACTGAGTTTTATCGCCGATTTTTAAATGTTTTGCCGTTTCCATATACTTTTATTTTTATAGTTTTTATATTTATAGTACTCTTTGAAGTGCAGTAAATAAGGGGCATTCATCTTAATCCCCCCTCCCCCCTTTTCAAGGGGCAATTATTCCGATCATAATTTCGTTTCAAGAAAATAATCAGAACAGAAAAAATTTATTTTAAAATTAAAGTTCAGTTAATCTTCCATACGTTTCAGGTCTTCTGTCTCTGTAAAACTGCCATGTACCCCTTACTTCCTCAATCATATCAAGATCGAATTCAGCAATTAATAATTCATCTTTATCTTCAGAAGCACATGCAAATATCTGCCCGCGAGGATCAACGAAATAAGAGTTGCCATAAAACTTTCCTAGGTTCCAAGGTTTTTCCATACCTACCCTGTTGATACATCCCATAAAATAACCATTCGCTGCTGCATGTGCCGGCTGCTCCAGTTTCCATAAGTATTGCGATAATCCCTGAACTGTTGCTGAAGGATTGTAAACTATCTCAGCGCCATTTAATCCAAGGCATCTTGCACCGTCAGGAAAATGCCTGTCGTAACAAATGTAAACCCCAATTTTCGCATATTTTGTCTGAAACACTGGATAGCCTAAGTTTCCCGGTTTGAAGAAAAACTTTTCCCAGAAACCTGATGTCTGCGGAATGTGATTTTTTCTGTATTTTCCAAGATATGTACCGTCTGCATCAATCACTGCAGCTGTGTTATATAAAACGCCTTCCTGCTCCTTTTCATAAATCGGAACAATAATTACCATGTTGTATTTTTTAGCATAAGTTGCCATAAGGTCTGTAGTAGGCCCCGGTACTGACTCTGCTGAAGCATACCATTTTTTATCCTGCCCGGGACAGAAATAAGGTGTATTAAATATTTCCTGAAGACATAAAATCTGAACTCCTTTTTTTCCCGCTTCCTCGATATACGGAATGTGCTTCTGCACCATTGCATCGCAGATTTCTTTGATGGTTCCTTCGCCTTCAGTCATTGGAAGGCTCATTTGAATAAGTCCTGATTTGATAATTCTTGACATAGATAGTTAGTTTAGAGTTAAAAGTTTTGAGTTATGAGTAAATTAGATATGAATTTATAATTTAAAGTTAAAAGTGTTTTAATAAATATTTATAGTTGTTTTGATAAATATTTTTCTTTTGTTGTGAGTATAATACTGCTGAGAATTTTCATTAATTCATTGCAGTTGTTTATTAAGATTTCGAATCCTTCTTTTTCAATAAAGCCGCTATCAGAAAGAAGGTTAAGCCAATAAGCAGTTTCCCTTGCCTCTTTTAAAGAGATACTCATTTTATGGACGAAATCTCTTTTCGATTCTCCAGCTAAAGCCTCGTTAATATTAGCACCTATTGAAGTACCTGACCGCAAAACCTATTTTGACAAAATAAACTCTCTCTTTTCAACTGCTAAATTTTTGTAAAGTTTAATTATTGATAAAGCAAAATGATATGATTTTCTGCCAACGATGCTGTCATTATTTTTTATCATACTCATAACTCTTCACTATTAATTTTAAACTATAGAAACCTTTTTCCGTTTAATAAATTTCCCGTATCCTTTATCAACGAGCAATTTATTATCATCAACAGCAACTTTGCCTCTTAAAATTATTGTTTTGCATTTACCTGTTATTTCCCATCCTTCATAGCCGGAGTAATCGCAGTTCATGTGATGTGTGTTTACAGAAATTGTATGTTTTTCATTGGGATCAAAAATCACTAAATCGGCATCGGAGCCTATGGCAATAGTACCTTTCTCAGGATACATCCCAAAAATTTTGGCGGCATTTGTGGACGTTACTTCCACAAATTTATTTAAACTTATTCTGTCTTTTTTTACACCTTCAGAAAATAATAATTCCATCCGGTGTTCAATAGCAGGATGTCCGTTGGGGATTTTTGAAAAATCTTTTTCACCCATTTTTTTCTGCTCCCACATAAACGGGCAGTGATCAGTAGCAACCACCTGAACTGTTCCCTGGTTAATCCCTGCCCATAATGCGGCCTGATCTTTTTTCTCTCTCAATGGCGGACTCATCACCCATTTGGCGGATTCAAATCCTTTGTCGTAAAGGGATGCATCGAGAACCAAATATTGAATACAGGTTTCAACAAAAACTTTTTGATTTCTTTTTGCAGCGTCTCTTATATGATTCAGTGCGCCTTCGCAGGTCATATGAACGATATAAGAGGGCACTCCTGTATGATGAGCCATGTCTGCAAACCTATTGCTGGCTTCTGATTCAGTAATTTCAGGCTGAGAAATGTAATGATAAAGCGGAGAAAGTTTTCCTTCGGATTTATGTTTGGCAACGAGGTAATCAATCATGTCGCCGTTAGTGGCGTGAGTGGTAACCATGCCTCCCTGTTTTTTCACTTCATTCATCAACCCCACCATCTGTCTGTCATCTATCATCAATGCGCCTTTGTAAGCCATGAACGTTTTAAAAGAAGTAATGCCTTCTTTTTCAATTATTTCTTTAATTTCAGCTTTTGTATTTTCATTAAAATCAGTGACGGCCATGTGAAACGAATAGTCGCCGACTGCATTGCCATCCGAACGGCCTTTCCACTCGCCCAGCGCGTCGTGCAATGATTTACCCTGAGTCTGAAGGATAAAATCAATGACCATTGTTGTGCCTCCGAAAAGAGCGGCACGGGTTCCGGTTTCATAATTGTCACTTGAATAAGTGCCCATGAAAGGCATATCTAGATGGACATGAGGATCAATACCGCCAGGGAAAATTAATTTGCCAGCGGCATCAATAACCTTATCAGCTTTTACTTCCAGGTTTTTTCCTATGAGTTTTATTTTTTCATTTTCAATAAAAATGTCCGCAGTATAATCGTCAGCTGCAGTAATTACCCTTCCGTTTTTAATAAGTAAAGACATAACGTTTTAATTAAATATTTAAGGAACTAAAATTAAAAAAATAAATCGAAAGCACTGATTAACTTTTAATTAATTACTAATTAAAAATGTAAAAAAATAAATGATTTAGGCATTATAATTTTTAACTTCTATGCATTAACACGTTCGAATACTCACATTTATTTTTAACATATCAATTTTCAACTGCCTGATGAAGATTTAATAGTAAACAAATTCTTAAACTAATATTACCGTATTAATAAATATTCATTGGGGATTTTCAATTTTTTTCATTTATCAAAAAACTACAAATTTGCCTCAGAATCTAAAATGACCTTTGATAAAAACAGTTCGGTAAACAAAAAAACAAATCCCTTTAAAGTTTAAACTGAAAGTTTTTTTCGTTAAACTTGCTGATTATGAATTTCGGATAACTATATTCTAAAGTTAATTTCAAATTCAATAAAATTATACAATAGATGTTTGCAAAAGGGGTAATTATTAAGGCATCCGTGATTCATATTCTACTTTTGTTTTGTTTATGCATTTTTATGCCTAAACAAAGCTTATCACAATGCGGCACTTTTATTTCCACTTTCCCCTATACTGAAGGTTTTGAAACAGGTCCTGCCTGGACTTCAGGCGGTACGAATTCCGACTGGGCCTGGGGTACGCCGTCGCATGCAACAATTTCAGGCGCCGGAGGAGGCACAAAATGCTGGGTTGTCGGCGGTTTAACCGGATCTTTTTATAATTACGGCGAATTATCATGGATAATGAGCCCCTGCTTTGATTTCAGCACAGTTACTTATCCATGGATCTCCTTCAAAATTTTCTGGGAAGATGAATGGAAATACGATGGTTTAGTACTGCAATCCTCTTTGAATGGCGGAACCACGTGGACCAATGTAGGCATTTACGGTGACCCGGTTGATTGTTTGAATGATCATTGGTATGATTATAACAACGTAACTAATCTGCCATCCACTACCCCTAAACACGGGTGGACCGGACGCATAGGGCCTACTGCTGGTTCCTGTCAGGGCGGTAATGGAAGTGCAGGCTGGTTAACAGCAAAACACTGTATGGCTTCATTGGCAGGCCAGCCAAGCGTGCGCTTTCGCTTTCTTTTTGGAAGCGGCACCACTTGCAACAGCTTTGACGGGATAGCTATAGATGATATCTTAATTGATAATGCACCGCCAAATGCTGCCAGCTTTACCTACGCATGCGCAAGCGTTAACGTTTTAAATTTCACGAATACCTCCATCCTTTGTCCGACGGGATATTTATGGAACTTCGGCGATCCGGGTTCCGGGGTTTCTAATACATCCACCCTTCCAAACCCGTCCCATTCTTTTTCTGCGCCGGGAGTCTATTCTGTAACCCTTACTGCAAGCGGACCCTGCAATGCCCCAGGCTCTGTTTCAATTCCTGTTACTATTTATTCTGTATATACAACAGTAACGCCGGTTACCTGCCCCGGTGCTAATGATGGCTCTGCAACAGCGCATGTTTTGGGCGGTTCCGGTCCATTCACGTATGCGTGGGCTCCCGGCGGACAGACTGCGCAGACAATTACCGGATTAAGTGCAGGGACATATATTGTAACTGTACCTAACAGCTGCCCAGCGTCAACTACTGCAATAGTTATTACAAATCCCAATGGTATTGCTGCTTCAACGACGACAGTGATGCCGACTTGTTTCGGCGGCGCCGATGGAACAATAACAGCATCATCAAACGGAGGTACATCACCAATTACTTATTTATGGAGTACCGGACAAACTGGTTTATCAATAAATAATATCGGCGCAGGAAACTATTGTGTTGTTGCTACAGATTCTGCCGGATGCCGTGATTCAGTATGCACACTTCTAACAAACCCGACTCAGGTAACTGTAACAGCAAACGGGCAGTCTATCTGCTTCGGACAGACGTCATCCATAACAGCAAATGCATCAAGTGGAACAGCTCCCTATTCTTATAACTGGAATAACGGAGCTTTTATTGGTCAGACATATAACTCTACACCAATTGCAAGCACAACATATTCTGTAACAGCAACTGATGCTCATGGATGTATTTCTCTGCCTGACACAGCCGCTATTTTTATTTTACAGCCTTTGGCCGTAAGCACTGCCGGCACCTCAATATGCCTGGGCGGTTCTGCAAATCTTACTGCATCAGGAATAGGCGGTAACGGCAATTACAGCTATTCATGGACGCCGGGAAATATAACAGGGAGCAGTATTTCTGTTAGTCCCACAGCCAGCACATCATATACAGTTACTTTAACTGACGGCTGTACAGTAGTGTCTGCACAGGACAGTGCAGCCGTTATTATTGCACCATCTCCGGTTGTAAATTTTTCTGCAGATAAATTATCAGGATGCGCTCCGGTATGTGTAAATTTTACGGACAGCTCCATTGTTCAGGGAGGAAGTATTTCAAACTGGCTTTGGAGCTTTGGAGATAACTCTTCTTCATCAAGTCAAAATCCCCAGCATTGTTTTCCGAATGCAGGCAATTACAATATCGATTTAAGAGTTACTTCTTCTAATGGCTGCATTAATTCCTTTTCGAAAAATAATTACATTTCTGTATTTCCAATACCCCAGGCAGCATTTGACAGCGACCCTGTAATAACAGACATCTATAATTCAAGTATTAATTTTACCGATCACAGTACAGTTCTTCAGGGAACTATTTCGAACTGGCATTGGTCTTTCGGAGATACAACTTTTTCAGGGGTAAAAAACCCCACACATATTTATGAAAGTGTTGGTGATTACCCTGTTGTGCTCACTGTTGTTAGTGATAAAGGATGTATCGACAGTGTTAAACATGTAGTCAAAATTACTTACGGATTTACCTTTTATTCCCCGAATGCATTTACTCCAAATGATAACGGAATAAACGATGTTTTTCTTCCTAAAGGAACAGGCTGGGATCCTGCCACTTTTAATTTATGGGTATTTGACAGGTGGGGAAATCTATGTTTCTATTCCACAGACATGACTAAAGGCTGGGATGGAAAAGTAAAAAACGGTACTAAGTATGAAGAGACAGATGTATATGTTTGGAAAGCACAACTATCAGAAACTTCAGGGGAAGCTCATAATTACATTGGAATTGTAAGTATTGTTCATTAATCAATTAATAATAAACTTTCCTCTGCCGATTATTTTTTCTGCGTTATATAAGTTATAAAAATAAACACCTTGATTTAATTCTCCCTTTTCAACAGTAACGCTGTTATTACCTATATTATCTATTCGTTTGATTTCTTTTCCGACAATATCAAAAATACTAAGAGTAGTATTGTAATTTTTTTGATTGGTTTCGAATTCAAGGGTGGCCGAGGTATTGAAAGGATTTGGATAAAAACGTATCGATGCATTGTCCTCAATGTTTGTGACTCCCGTTGTCATGGTATTTGAAGCTGCCAGCCAAATGGTTGCGTTCATTATCAATCTTTCATGATTGCCATTTGCATCCAAGGTCCATCCATTGTATAAAACATCATTTGGATCACCTGTGCCGTCATCAGGGGGAGAACTGTCGCCTAAAGCGGCGATTTTTCCCTGCCCGAAGCGTGCATAAGCCATCATTACATTTGAATTTCCAAATGTTGATCCTGTTTTGTAAACAACTCCTTTTACTGAACTATTTTGAGAAGTATTCAGTGTCATTGAAGTTCCGTTTGACCACATTACTTCTGTTACATTTCCCATTGGCCCATGAAGCAGAGAATCATTCGGCAGTGAAGGAATGTTAGTTGAAGTTTCAGAAAAATTTGCAGAATCAAATGTTATCCCGAAAGGATTATTCTGGACTGTATTGTTTTTCATTAAATCATTCCAGATGTGCGGAGAATCCCATCCATCGTTATTTCTGTCAGATACTACATGATCTGATATCATAAACAATCCTCCTCCGTTCTGAACAAAATGCATGATTGCAGTTTTTTCAACAGCCGTAAAAACAATATTGGGTTCGTCTACAACAAATACTTTATAATTTGACAAGTCCTGAACATTTGACGTATTTCCGTACGTAATTGAAACATTATAAGGAAGCGTTTCAACTGAATAACCTTTTTTTACACAGTCGATACCCCATGAAGAAAGAGAGCCATTCCAGTAGGTTTCAGGAGTGCTGCTCGTGATGTTAGATTGCGCAGGGCTGGGAAACCGCTGCGGATTAGATTCATTTCCTGAGCCGACAACAGCCGGGCCATTGCTGAATCCGATATTATGCAAATCGGCATCAATAACCCAATCGGCATTGCCAGCTGATTCAGCTTTTGCAGCATCGAATAAAATTTTTGTCTGCCCGAAAATAAAATCAGACAAAAATAAAGTGAGAAATAGAAATACATTTTTCATTTGCAAAAAATATTTAATTAGAAAAGAGAAAAAAGATTCTAAAATTATTTTACAAATATATTTTCAGATTCTGTAGAGATACTGTTGAGAACATAAGTAACGACAGGAGAACAGAATTGCTACAAAATTTCAACAGATTTAAAATATATCTTCATTATAAGAAATCGAGTCAATGAAAAAAATATTTAGAGTAAGTCTTCTCACGCAGCCCGCCTCATTAAAACTCCTTATCGAGTTACAAATCCGCAGAGAATTTTTCTCCCAGCGAAAGTTCAGCTGGTTAAATAAAAAACACAGTTTAAAAAAGCACAGATTCAAAAATAGAATTTTGTTTCCTCTTCACCTATGCTAAGAACTTAAATTTTACAAACGTATAAATATTATGAAATGAAAAAATCAATATTACTTATCAGCGGATTACTATTTTTAAATGGATTGTCTGCACAGAGTGTGCAAAACCAAGGCAATGAAAAAAATGATAAAGATGTATCATTTATCAAATGTTCGAGTTTTGAAATTTCTAAAGCAGTAAGGGATTTACCTGATGCTCTTGAAACAGGTATATTTAAAGAGTCGGATGACGATCATGACAGAAGACATTTACCGCCTATTACAAACCTCCATGCTCAAAATGAAGATAAAGCTCTACAATTAGCTCATGGTTCAAAATCAATGTCATCCACTGTTCAAAACTGGCAGGGGCAGGCAGGCAACAGCTGTCCGCCTGATCCGACAGGTTCTGCAGGATTAACACAATATGCTCAAGCCGTTAATTTATCGTTTCGTGTTTATAACAAATCAACGGGTGCACCTTTAATTGCCGCAAAAGATTTAAAAACATTTTGGCCAGGCAGCCTGGATGACGGTGATCCTATTGTTCTTTATGATAAGGCGGCAGACCGTTGGTTTATTATGCAGTTCCAGGTAACTGACAACAGTAATAAAATTCATATTGCCATTTCAACTACCAATGATGCAACAGGAACATATTACATTTTCACTTATGTTCCTGCTGCGAGCGATACACCTGATTACCCTAAGTTTTCAATATGGTCGGATGGATATTACATGACCTCAAATTATACTACTCCAAAAATAGTTGTATTCGACAGAACAAAAATGTTAGCTGGTAATTCTGCAGCAGGAATGATTGTAAAAACACTGCCAAGTCCCATTACTGGAGGATTTTTTTGTCCACTTGCCGGTGATGCAAGCGACAGCCAGCTGCCTCCGTCAACAGTTACTTACTGCCCTATTTTCTCTTATGAGGACGACAGCTGGGGAGCACCGCAAGACCAGCTTAGAATTTGGAAAATGCATGTAGATTTTACAACCCCTGCCAACACTACAATAGCAAGCGATCAAACAATAGCTACCATACCTTTTGATGCTGCATCTTTTAATCCCAACTGGAATGATATTCCTCAGCCTGGAACTTCTCAAAAAATAGATGCAATTGCTGGAGTGCTTAATTACAGGGCACAGTACAGAAGATGGAATGGATATAATACTGTAACCATCTGCCATGCTGTTAAAATAAGTGCAAGCCAGACAGGCATCAGATGGTATGAATTACGCCAGGATCAAAACACCAATGTATGGAGCATCTACCAGCAGTCGACACTTGCACCAGATGCTTTAAACCGCTGGATGGGCAGTATAGGTATGGATGACAATGGAAATATCGGAATGGCATACTGCACTTCAGGAAGCACCGCACCTAATTATTTAAGCCTGCGTTATACAGGAAGACTGAAATCTGATCCATTAAATCAAATGACTTTTGCTGAGCAGACTGCAATTGCCTCAACTTCGTCGTTAACCACATGCGGTGCTCGTGACGGGGATTACACGCATTTAATGCTTGACCCCGACGGACAAACCTTTTGGCATACGGGAGAGTATTGCGTATCAAATAGTCCAGCCACACGAATTTATTCTTTTAAGATAAGCGGTCCTGCAGTTACTCCCCCCGTTGCAAATTTCAATACATCTTCATCAACTGTCTGTGCGGGCCAGTCTGTAGCACTTACAGATGTTTCAACTAATTCACCTACTTCCTGGAGCTGGGTAATGGCGGGCGGTACACCTCCAATATCATCTTTACAAAATCCTTCAGTGACTTATGCGGCTGACGGAACCCACACTATCAGCTTGACAGCAACGAATTCCGGAGGCAGCAGTGCAGTGTTTTCAAAAACAATAACTGTAAAAGCACTGCCGAATTTAACTGTGAGTTCGCAGACTATCTGCGCAGGACAGACTGCTTCCATTGCTGGAAGCGGAGCTGCTGCTTACAGCTGGAACACGGGATCTGTTGATTCAAGCCTCAGCATAACTCCTGCTTCCACTACCAGTTACACCGTTACCGGCACAACCAATGGATGCAGTCAATCCGCAGTTGCAACTGTAACAGTTAATTCTGACCCTGCAATCCCAGTAATTACAGCAAACGGAAATATTTTAACATCAAGCGCTTCTTTTGGAAATCAATGGTATTTAAACGGCGTATTGATAAATGGTGAAGTCAGCCAAACCTACACTGTTGCCGCAAGTGGAACTTACACGGTGATTGTTACAAGTACATTTGGATGTTCAACAAGCTCTGTGCCGCTTGTTATAACTACTACAGGTATAAATCCGTTAATAAATAATGATGTTTTGAGTATTTATCCAAATCCAGCGAGCAGCAGCATTACAATTAATTTTGTGGAGAAAAGTAAAGAGACTCTTATTGAAATAATGAATGATCTGGGGCAGTTGGTTTACAGTGAAAAGGCAGATGACTGCACTAAAGACTGCAGTAAAATTATTGATATGAGCCCGTTTATGAATGGCATTTACTTATTCAGGATACATACCAACGGCATAACTTACACGAAGAAAGTTTTGGTAGTAAAATAAAAAACAATAAGTGTAGATTCAAAACAGATTCTTTAATTACTATTGCAGTATAATTAAAAATCTAAATTTTAAAAACGCTTAAAACCCAACAAATGAAAAAAATAATTTTATCAGTAGCGGCCGGATTCACAATTTTCAACTCCTATGCACAAAAAATGAAAGAAGCTGATGTTCCAGCCACAGTTAAATCGGCATTTGCAAAACAATATGCAGCTGTAAAAGTTGTTAATTGGGAAATGGAAGACGGCAAGTATGAAGCCGGGTTTGACCTTAATAAAGTTAAAACTTCTGTTTTAATAGATCCTAAAGGCAATATAACTGAAACAGAATCTAAAATAGCCGTATCAGCATTGCCTAAAACAGTTACAGACTACTGCGTAAAAAATTATGCTGACAAAAAAATTGCAGAAGCTTCTAAAATTGTAGATGCAAAAGGTGTAATTACTTATGAAGCTGAAATTAATAAAAAGGATGTGCTGTTTGATTCAGAAGGTAAATTTATTAAGGAATCACAGGATTAATAAATTATTATTTTAGATCATCGTAATCCCAAAAGGACAGTACGGAAAGGAAGGATTTTAAAATATCCTTCCTTTTTTTATTGGCCTAATCATCGTAGATAATACAAATCTGTAATGTTCAGCGCTGCCCTCAATTTTAAAAATTAAAATTTAAGCTCCATTACATGATACTGTTCAAAGAAGTTGTAACTAATTTGGATTTGTTCGGTATCGCATATTTTTTTTACAATAGAAAGCCCTAATCCCAATGACTCTGAAGCTGATTTATCTTTTTTAAAACGTTCAAAAAGTTCGGACGGCCTGCTTTGCAATGAAGCGCCGGAATTTGAAACCATAAAGCTTCCTTGAGTTAAATGAATTTTTATTTCGCCATTTTCAATATTGTGTTTAATAGCATTCGTTAAAAGGTTGCTGATTAAAATATCAGACAAAGCCGTATTTATTTTCAGTTCAACATTATCATCAACACTTGTGATTAGATTTAATTTTTTAGCACTAACTAATTCCTTGTAATTTGCGATTTGTTTTAATACTTTTTCACTAAAGTTGATCAGTCCTTTTTCCGAAAACTGATGATTTTCAATTTTAGTGAGCAGTATCAATGATTGATTGAGCTTAGAAAGACGGTTTGCCGCATCATACACTGATTGTATATTGTGCATCTGCTCTTCTTCCAAATTATCAGCTTGAACGAGCAGCTCAAGTTTCGTTTTTATAATTGCGAGCGGCGTTTGTATTTCATGCGAAGCATTTTCAGTAAACTCTTTCAGGTTTTTATAATCAGCATGAATTTTATCAGTCATTAAAATCAGAGCTTTGTTTAATTCGCTGAATTCAGTTATGTCCGAATTTTCCAGGCTTATAGTTTGAGCATTAGAAATATCGATTTTTTTTATCTTATCAAGACTGCTATAGAATGGCTCCCAGATTATTTTTGAAATTTTACGATTGACAAAATAAATAACAATTAAAAATGAAATAATAAGGGCTAACAATGTAATTCCAATGGCTCCAATTAAATCATCATTTTCAACTGCTGACTTAACAATGGTTATGCGATAGGTGTTGTATTTACTTTTGGCATAAAACTGTATTGACATTGCGTGGACTACTTCATGTTCTTCATTTTCATCATAGAGAATAGTGTCCTTTATTATTGAATTGGTATTAAAATTATGAGGATCAGTTTTAGTGAGAGTGATATTATCAGCCAAAGAAAAAAGTACCCGCGGAATGCTGTCAAATACGGCAACCTGATTTTCAAGTTTTTGTTTTGCATCATCCAGTTTTCCTTTAATATCATTGTCCACAAAGCTTATCAGAGCAAAATAAAAAACAATGCTGCCTATCAAAAACATTAATAGTGCAGCTATTGCATAATATTTAGAGGTTTTATTAAGAAGTTTCATTCTAAAACAAATTTATAGCCCATTGCATAAACAGTTTTAATATAATCAGGACATCCTTTTTCGATTAATTTTTTTCGCAGATTTTTGATGTGGTTATAAATAAAGTCAAAGCTGTCGGAAGCATCAATGTTATCGCCCCAAAGGTGCTCAGCTATTGCATCTTTAGTCAACACCCTGTTTTTGTTGGTAACAAAATACATTAATAAATCATATTCTTTTTTGGTAAGGAAGAGCTGCTTATTATTTACAGAAACGAGTTCTAAGTCAGGAGTAATGGTTATTTCATTAATATTAATTTCTTTTTTACCATCAAAATTCCTTCGTCTTAATAATGATTTTAACCTCGCATTTAACTCCGAAAGGTGAAATGGCTTGGTAAGATAATCATCAGCGCCGATGTCAAGTCCGACAAGTTTATCATCTAATGAATTTTTAGCAGAAATAATTATAACCCCCGCCTGGCTGTCCTCTTTTCGGAGTTTCCTGATAATATCCAATCCATTTCCGCCCGGCAGGGTAATATCTACAATCAGGCAGTCGTAATCATAACTGCCGACTTTATTATCCGCAGTGTTATAATTCAAGGCTGACTCGCAAACGTGCCCTTCTTGTTTAAGGTATTTTACGATAGATTCTGAAAGTGCCTTTTCGTCTTCAATAACAAGGATTTTCATTCAATTAAATTTAAATGACAAAACTACACTTTAATTCTAAGGTGATTTTGTTCGGATGAATGTTTCATCGATAAGAAGTGTTAAATCTCGTTTTTCTAAAAGAGAAGTATTTAAAAATCAATATCAATACAACTAAAAACACTGAATTCATTGCGGGTTATAACTTTTAACTTTTTATTATCTTAGCGGAAGAGTATTTAATACCATATTAAGGATTAAAGTTTAAACCATTACAAAGCTTCATGTTTTCTTAATTCTAAACACTATTTTAAAATATCCGCCATGTATTAAATCCGCATCTTCAGTCCAATTTTTAATGCTTATCCAGTAAACAGAATCGCTACAGAATGTAAAACTAAATTTGAATTCCAAAATTTATAAAAAACAATTAAACTCTTTTTCATGAAAAAAACATTTACTCCCCTGTACTCATTTAATCTCCTTTGCTTTTTAATACTATTTTTTGCAATCAGCCGCTGCACAGCCCAATCATCCTATAAGGTACTTAATAAATTTTCTGTTGAAGGCGATGGAGGCTGGGATTATATTTTTGAAGATGATGCTTCCGCAAGATTATTTGTTTCGCACGGAACAGCTGTTAATGTTGTGGATGAAAAAACTGGCAGTCTCTTAGGCACCATCTCCGGTTTGAAAGGAGTTCATGGAATTGCTGGCGCATTTGAATTAAACAAAGGTTTTATAAGCGATGGAAGAGATTCTTCTGTAACTATTTTCGATTTAAAAACATTAGCTGTAATTACAAAAGTAAAAGTAACAGGAGCAAATCCTGATGCAATTTTGTATGACCCATTCTCTCACAAAGTGTTCACGTTTAACGGACGCAGCTCAAATGCAACAGTAATTGATGCTGCCACCAATGCAGTAGTAAATACAATTCCTCTGGAAGGCAAACCGGAATTTTCGGTTACTGACGGAAAAGGAAAAATATATGTGAACATTGAAGACAAAGGCAAAATCTGCGTGATAAATACTTTAACTATGAAAGTAGAACAGTCCTGGTCTGTTTCTCCCGGCAAGGAACCCAGCGGTTTGGCAATTGATAATGAAACGCATCGCTTGTTTTCAGTATGTGACAATAAGCTTATGGTTATAGTTGATGCTCTATCAGGAAAAATAATCACTACACTTCCTATCGGCGAAAATGTTGACGGGGTATCTTTTGATACCGGTAAAAAGCGCGCCTACAGCTCAAATGGAGATGGTACAATGACAGTTGTGCAGGAAGAAAACGCTGACACTTTTAAAGTTTTGGAAACAGTAAACACTCAGAAAGGAGCGCGCACTATTACCCTCAATAATAAAACGCATCACCTTTTTTTACCGACAGCCGAGTATAATCCTACCCCTGAAAAAACAAAAGATAATACGAAACCCCGCCCCAGTATCAAGGCAAAGTCGTTTGTAATACTGGATTTGGAAACGATAAATTAAATCTATAAATTGTCAGGCCAATAATTTTAAATTATCACTCATGAAAAAATCAATACTTGCATCTGCTTATTTAGTGACCCTCTGCTTCTCAATTTCCATTGAAGCACAGCCCGACCGCACCTATTCAGCAGGCGGAAAAATGGTTGTTTACTTCAACACCCCGGTTGATAATACTGTTTCTTCAGGAGTAAATGCAATTTATTTAAACGGCAAAATGGCTGATACGCTTGCAGCATATATCAGCCGGGCTAAATACACGATTGATATAGCGCAGTATAATTACAGCACAAGCACTACAACAGCGCCGATTACTGCGGCAATAAACGCGGCCTATACCAGGGGGGTACACGTGCGCTGGATATATGACGGCAGTCAGACCAATGCAGAGCTTGCAAATGTTAATATCGGAACAAATCACAAATTAGCAAGCCCAACAGGAACACCATATGGAATCATGCACAATAAGTTTATGATAATTGATGCAAGTTCAACCAATCATAATGACCCTATTGTTTGGACCGGCTCTCCAGACTGGAGCGGACAGCAGTTTAACACCTGCCAGAACAATGTTATTATTATACAGGATTATGCATTTGCACAAGCGCATCTTGCCCAGTTTAATATGATGTGGGGCGGACCAGGGCTAACGCCGGTTACTGCTAATGAAAAGTTCGGACCTAACAAAACTGCAAGCACTGGTCCCAGCACTTTTGTTATAGGGGGCAGAACGGTTGAACTTTATTTCAGCCCAATGGATGGAACTAACTCTCATATCCTTACTTCTATTGCATCAGCAAATACCGACTTATACTTTGGTGTTTATACATTCACTCAAAATACAAATGCCACTAACATCGTTGCCAAAAAAAATGCCGGAGTGTATGTTGCCGGGATTGTTGACCAATACAGCAACGGTACCACACCAACTGCTTATAACACTTTAACGGCGGGGCTTGGAAGCAAATTAATTACTTACGCAAACTCCACTTATGTTTATCACAATAAATACATGATTGTGGATCCAAACAATTTTTGTTCTGACCCTCAGGTTACAACTGGCTCTTATAACTGGACTTCGGCTGCCGACACAAAAAATGATGAGAACATGATTATTATTCATAATGATACCATTGCGAATATATACTATCAGGCATTTCATCAAAATTTCACTGATCTGCTCGGCACACTCACAACCCCGGCCAACTGTGCAAGCATAGGAATTACAATCGCTGCATCACCTGCTGGAGCAATATGCACAGGAAATAGTGTAACTTTCACAGCAACGCCGACAGGCGGTGGAACTCCAAGTTATCAATGGAAAGTAAATGGAACTAATATCGGCACAAACAGTGCAACATATACTACATCTAATTTAACAAATGGGCAGATAGTTACCTGTGTATTAACTTCAGGAGCTAATACGGCAACATCAAATGCAGTTACAATGGTGGTGAACGGCACACTAGTTCCCTCTGTGACCATTGCAGTCACCTCCGGTACAAATCCAGCATGTACTGGAGCATCATTGACATTTACAGCCACACCGGTTAACGGAGGCACCACACCGACCTATCAATGGAAAGTAAATGGTACAAACTCCGGAACCAACAGCGCGACTTACACATCAAGTACTTTAGCAAATAATGCTGTTATAACTTGTGTGATGACATCCTCTTCATCATGTGCCAGTCCAGCAACAGCAACAAGTACAGGCGTAACGGTGACAATAAATGCAAACCCTCAGGTTCCAACAATTACAGTTACAGGCAATACATTAACTTCCAGTGCATCTTCAGGTAATCAATGGTATTTGAATGCGGCAATAATTAACGGTGCAGTTAATCCGGCATACACTGCCGCTGCAAATGGTTCATACACTGTTGTTGTTACAAATTCCTTTGGATGCTCAAGCACTTCTTCGGCAACAACAGTTTTCACAACTGGAATCAGTACCGTTGAGAACAATGCTGTCCTGAACGTTTTCCCTAATCCATCTGATGGAATTGTTACACTTAATTTCGCAGGCAGCAACAGGCATATCAGCATTGAAGTAATAAATGATTTAGGAAAGTTGGTATATACTCAAATGATTAACGGCTGCACAAATGACTGCAATAAAATTATAGACATGAGTGCATTTAAGAAGGGTATTTATTTGTTTAGAATCAGCACTGATGGAAATATCCAGACAAAAAAGATTATGCTGCTTAAATAAATCATAGTTTATATTGTTCTGAGGATAGTGTTGTATGGCATAAAGTGATTATTTTTCATCGAAAAGCCAATGTTCTTCAACATGGAAGCAATGTTCTTCAACATAAAGCCAATGTTCATCAACATGGAGCCAATGTTCTTCAACAATGAGTCAATGTTCTTCAACATAGAAGCAATGTTCATCAACATGATGATTTTGCCTGAAAATTTGATACATTAAAGAAAGCTTTTTGTTGTGAAGTAAAAGAGTTTCATACATATAAGGATCACAAACACCTTGGAGTATATTCTTTTTATTAGTATTTAGGATGCATTTTATAAATTTATATTCAACCCTGTAATTGCTTAATAATAACCATAAAAACAAAACATGAAAAAACACAATTTTGTATTAAAAGCTGGAGTTCTTTTTATTTCTTCTGTAATTGTATTTTCCTCCTCCTGCAAGGAACCTGTATCAGAATCGTATAATGGGAACTCCGAATCTGCACCTGCTCCCGCTGCCACTGTGGCAAACCCTAATGGAATCGGTGAAATTAAGCATGTAGATGTCAGCGGGCCAATCAATGAAGAAATGGTTACACGCGCAAAAAGTATTTTTGAAATGAAGTGCGCGGCCTGTCATAAATTAAATGCTGAACGTTTAGTAGGCCCAGGCTGGTTAGGTGTAACCACCCGCAGAACACCTGAATGGATAATGAATATGATAACAAACACTGACATGATGCTCGACAAAGATCCTGCAGCACAAAAACTACTTGAAACATGCCAGGTACGTATGCCTAATCAAAGTTTAACAGTTGCAGATTCCCGCGATATTGTTGAATTTATGCGCAAAAATGATGTTAAAAAGTAGGGTGCATTAAATTATTGCAGATAAAATATTTACAAAATATTTAGTTTATTGAGATGAAAGCAAATTATCTTAAAATTATATAATTGTTAAATCTATTTATTTCTATAATTAATTAACAAAAAATAACAAATCTATGTTGCCTTTAAAAATTACTTTTATTGCTTCAACAATTAATGTTAAAACATTTACTTCAACAACAGCTAAATCCGAAAACAATTAAACTTAAAAACAATTAAAATAAACAAGATGAAGAAAACTTTACTTTTTACAGTAATCAGTGCAGGGTTATTTATGAACAACCTGAGCGCTCAAGTTGTGTTTCAAAGCGATTTTGAAACTTGGACAGGTGTTGAAGCAGCTACAGGCTGGAACGGATCAAAAACTAATATCCTGGTAACAGGCGATAGTGCCAGAAAAGACAGCATAGCACCAAAACACGGACTTTATTGCGTGAAACTTGTAAATACAACTGCCACAGCTAAACGTTATTCAACACAGCCGTTATCCATAACCTCTGGAACAGTTTACAATATGAGGTTTTGGGCAAAAGGTGCAGGAAGTGTCCGCACAGGATTAGCCGGGGTTAAATTTTCAACAGGGTTCGGTTACGAATACAATTCTTATATCGCAGTAAGCTCTCCAAGCTGGACTGTTTACACCCAAACATTAATGGCCGATACCACAAGTTCCATTGCCCAATTCTTATTCTCAGTTAAGAATACAGTTGCCGCAAGCGGAAACATTGATATTGACAGTGTAACAATAACTGCTGTAGGCTCAGCTCCGGTTAAGTCTTTATATGCAGTTCAATATACCACCGCAACTCCTGCTGACTCCCCATACTTGAACCAATATGTTACAACAGGCGGAATTGTTACAGCTGTATATATGGGAACAACAACCCCTATCTCACAATCAGGCTATTATGTTCAAACGAGCGGGTCTCATGCCTGGTCGGCAGTGAATGTGTATGATTTCAGCCATCTTGTATCAGTAGGCGATAGTGTTATTTTTTCAGGTATGGTGCAGGAATATTATAATGAAACAGAGATGGCACAGGTATGTAATTTCACAAAAGTTTCCTCCGGCAATCAGGCACTCACTCCTCCAACAGTAGTAAGTCTTAACAATATTCAAAATGAAAAATACGAAGGTATTTTAGTAAAAGTTAAAGATGCAACTGATGTCAGATATAATTCAGCTCAGGCATGGTATGTGTTTTCCGATTCTACCGGCGGTATTGATACGGTTGACAACGTTATATACACTTATGCTTATACTCAGGGAAAAAAATATAATATCACAGGTGTTGTAAAATTTGAGTATGCATTTTGGATAGAGCCGCGTAATATAGCAGATATTGATTCACTAGGCGTAACTGCTGGTATCACTGATTATAAAAACAATTTTACAGACCTGGCCATTTATCCAAACCCTAATAACGGTGTATTTACTGTTTCTATGAATGCAATTGAAGATGCAAAAAACACTGAAGTTGTATTAATAGATGTAACAGGCAGAATAATTCATAAAGAACTATTTGATATTCACTCGGGAGCAGGCTCTTTGCAGATTAATACTACAGGCATTGAAAAAGGTGCTTACTTTTTAGAAATCAGCAATGCAAAATCCAAAACGGTAAAAAAGATAATAGTACAATAATCTACTAATTTAACTTTCATTAACGCCGCCCCTGAAAGGCGGCGTTATAGTTATAACGGGAAACCGGAAAACCAATAATAGAGTGAAGGACGTAGTCTGAAAAGCAAAATGAATAGGAACAACAATAAATCATTAAAATCATGAAGAAGTATTTTGCAATTATTGCGCTTGCCTTTGTTATTACATCGGCATTTGTTATCCCTCAGCAAAACGAAAAAACAGAAGCCGCTGAACATCCACGGATTAAAAAAGCCATACATGAAATGGAAGATGCCATTGATTATATGGAAAAAGCACCGCATGACTTTGGCGGACACAAAGCAGAAGCCATTAAGGATACAAAAAAAGCTGTTGAGTCATTAAAATTGGCTTTGGCATACCGTGCTAAGGCTGATAATGCCAAAAAGAAGTAAGTTGTATTTGGATTATCTAAGAGGTTAATATTATAAATGATGCTATATTAAAAAGAATAAAATTCAAATAGATTTCATTCTTATACTTGAGTTCTGATTTATTATCAATTTGATTAGGCATTAATTTGATTATTAAATTAAACCTTTCATGTTTATGCTGGTCTGACAAAAAACAAACAAATAATAACCTAAATCTGATGAACGTGAAATTCAAATAAATGATTGAAAAATTAATAATCGTGTGCAGCTATTTAATGTTTAATACATCTACCGCAAGTTAATCCAAACCAAAACCAAAAACCATGAAAACAAAACAAATAACAAAGTACCTATTAGCAGCAGCTGTTGTAGGTTTAATTTTTGCAGGCTGTAAAAAAGCAGCTGATACAACCACTGTAACGCCCACTCCTGCAGATGATGCTGCACAGCAATCTGTAACTGCGAATGATCAAACAAGAGTTGACAATGAATCTAACCAAAGTATGGATGATTGCAATTCAACTTTGCAGGGTGTTTCAACTACAAGGGGTATGGAATCATTTCCTTGCGGCGTAACTGTTGACTCAACAAATGCTGCAACAGGATTGCTTGTATTGAATTATAGCGGAAACAATTGTGCCGGTACTAAATCACGCACTGGTTCAATCAGCATTCAGCTTCCTTATGGCGGAACACCTGCTCACATTACAAGATGGAAAGTTGTTGGTGCAGTAGTTACACTTACCTATAATAACTATAAGGTAACTAATCTATCAGATAACAAATCAATCACCATTAACGGTACTCACACCGTAACTAATGTGAGCGGCGGTAATATGGCCACTTTAGTTAGTACAAGTACTCCAGTCATACACAAAATAAGAGCAAATATGACGATCTTATTTGATGATGGAACCACTCGTGCCTGGGGTGCTGCAAGAAAAAGAACCTTTTCTTTTGCTAACAGCATAATATCTGAGAAAATAGAAGGAGATACAACAGTAGGCACTTATACTAATACTGTAATGTGGGGAACAAACAGAGCTGGAGAAAGTTTCGATGTCACAATTCCAACTCCGGTTGTTGAAAATATAGCTGGTACCTCTTGTTTATATAAACCGCTCAGCGGAGTAAGAGTTCTTAATGGAATAGCCCATGTGGTTACTCTTACTTATGGTGTTACTTCAAGCGGTGCTCCAAGCACTGACCCATGTCCTTACGGATGGAAAGCCGATTGGACAAATGCTCAAGGTGTTGCCAAAGAGGTTGTGAAAGCCTATTAATAAGTTTATTGATTTTAATTTTATAAGCCCTGTAACCATCTTATACAAATGGTTACAGGGCTTTTAATAAAACAACACTAATGAAAATACTATTGTGCCGGCCTCTTGTTATTTTTTTGCTTTGTTTGTTTATTACTTCTAAAGGCTGGTCTCAGTGCGGAACACTAATCAATACTTTTCCTTACAACGAAGGGTTTGAAACATCTGCTGCTTGGACTTCAGGCGGTACCAATTCCGATTGGGCCTGGGGCGCGCCTTCTCATCCACTCATTAATTCTGCAGGAGGAGGAGCTAAATGCAGATGCACCGGAGGGCTTACAGGTTCATTCTATAACAACGGCGAACTCTCCTGGCTGATGAGCCCCTGCTTTGATTTTACAACATTAACTTATCCCTGGATTTCATTTAAAATATTCTGGGAAACTGAATGGAAATACGACGGCATGGTTTTACAATATTCCCTCAATGGAAGCAGTACATGGGTGAATGTGGGCACTGATACCGATCCAGTGAATTGTTTGAATGATAACTGGTATAACTATAATTCAATAACAGGGCTTAGTTCCGCAAATCCCAAACAAGGATGGACAGGCCGTTCCGGAGCAACAGCAGGTGCCTGCCAGGGCGGCCATGGAAGTTTAGGCTGGGTAACAGCAAAGCACTGCATGTCGGCATTGGCTGGCAAACCAAATGTCCGCTTCCGTTTTCTTTTTGGAGCCGGAACAACATGTAATGGGTATGACGGAATTGCAATAGATGATATTCTTATTGACAATGCTGCACCAAACATTGCCAGTTTCACCTCTTTGTGTACAAGTTCAAATACTTCAGTATTTACAAACACTTCAGCTCCTTGCCCATCGCAATATTCATGGAATTTCGGCGATCCAGGTTCTGGAGCTTCCAATATATCTTCACTTCAAAATCCCAACCACACCTATTCTGCAGCCGGAACTTACAATGTTTCACTTACTGCAAGCGGACCCTGCAATGCATCAGGAACCGTTTTAGTTCCTTTGTCTATGATTTCAGTAACTGCAGCAGGAACTAATGTTACCTGCTTCGGGGCAAATGACGGAACAGCTTCAGCCGCTGTAACAGGCGGAACAGGCCCTTATTCATATGCCTGGACTCCCGGTGGGGAAACCGCGCAGACAATCACAGGACTTAGCGCTGAAACCCTAACCGTTACCGTTTCCGGGACAAACACCTGCGCCTCAAATGCTGTTGTTTTAATTTCAGCCGACACCTGCCCGAATGACTCAATACACATTCCGAATGTATTCACCCCCAATGGCGACGGGATAAACGATGAATTCATTATTTATACAAAAGGTTATAAATCCACACAGTGCCAAATCTATAATCGCTGGGGTATTTTAATCTATGAAATAAAAAACATAAATGAAGCTTGGAACGGAAGAACTATTTCCGGTTTGAAATGCAGCGACGGTGTTTATTTTTTTATTTTGAAAGCAGAAAAATTGAATGGTCAGCTTCTGAACGACAAAGGATTTATTCAATTAATAAATGGCAGGTAACATTTTGATGTGAATGTACTAAAGCAAATTTAAGGACTGAAGCTGCATAGATGAAAGAAATCAAAATCTTAAAAAATCATTAACATTTCTATAGAATTCTTATCTACTTTTGCGTGCTCATGCAAAGAATTCATTTATGAAGTACCCTCTTATTCTATTATTATTCACCATTTTATTTTATGAATCCGAGGCACAGCGTACTCAAAATAATGGGGTTGGAAAAATTACGGGGAGGGCAATCGATGCTGCAACTTCTCAGCCGATAGAATATGCTGCCATCAGCTTAATAACACAAACGGGAAGTAAAACTGTAAATGGCGGAACTTCCGCTCTTAACGGGGTATTCGAATTATCCAATATTGATACCGGCAGTTATAAAATGCTTCTTTATTTTATCGGTTACCAAACAAAAGAGTTGAACAATATTGTTATCACAGAGAAAAATCCAATTATACAATTAGGCGGCATTAAATTAGTAAGTAAAAATACCGCTCTAAAAGAAATTACTATTACCACAGAAAAAAGCATTATCGAAGATAAGATTGATAAAATGGTTTTCAATGCCGATCAGGATATCACTTCGCAAAATGGCACAGCTGCAGATGTATTAAAAAAAGTACCGCAGGTATCAGTTGATGTTGACGGCAATGTTGAGCTGCAGGGCAATGCAAATATCCGTTTTTTGATCAATGGGAAACCCTCAGTAATTTTCGGTAATAATATTGCCGATGTTCTTCAGTCATTGCCTGCAAGCCAGATACAGAGCATTGAAATCATTACCAGTCCGGGTGCAAAGTATGATGCAGAAGGTACGGGGGGCATCATTAATATCATTTTAAAAAAGAGTACTGCCGAAGGGATTAATGGCAGTGTATCATTATCAGCTGGCACAAGACTCGAGAATGGTTCTCTTAATTTAAACGCACATCACGTTCATTTCAGTGCCAACGCATTTTTAAGCGGGAACGCGTTATTGGCATCAACAGTTGTAAACACTATGGATCGCCAATCACAGGACAATATTTCAATGCAGTCTGCCCAGTTAACACAAAACGGAACAAGCCAGTTCAACAGAAACGGTTTTGAATCCGGTCTTGGTTTTGATTGGGAAATTACTCCAAAAGACAACTTAACAGGCTCTTTCGGCATTGACTATTTTGCTAATAATAACAACGGGATAAACATCCGGAATTCCTTAATAAAGGATTCCTTGGGAAACACTATTTCCAATGTTAACGACCAGGCTGGTACAACAGGCAATTCACATTTTCAAACTATTGACTGGGGATTGAATTATAAACGAAAATTTAAAAAGGAAGATCAGGAATTAGAAATATCCTATTTCTCATCCGCGGGAAATAATTATTCTTATTTCATGCAGACGCAGCAATACGTATCTCCTGCTTTTATTTACTCTGGTTCGTATGGAAATAATCCCGGAACAAATAAAGAAACACGAATAGCAATTGATTATGTACAGCCTCTTGCAAAAGACATTATGCTTGAAACTGGCGTCAAAACAGTAATCAGCGATATCAACAGTACTTCTGATATTTATTTATTAGATATTTTAACAAATGATTATGCTTATAATTCACCGCAGTCAAGCAGTCTGGATTATAAAACAAATGTTTATGCAGCTTACCTTTCAGTTAAGTTTAAGTTGTTTAACTGGCTCGATGTTAAAACAGGACTGCGCTATGAATATACCGACCCGCATGCGTATTTCTCAAATTCAGGCATTGTTAACATTCAGCAATACGGTACCTATGTACCTTCCGGAGTTGTTTCGCATAAATTTAAAAACAATCAAACTGTTAAACTGAGTTATACTCATCGTATAGAACGTCCCGGATACCGCGATTTAAATCCATTTGTAAATGCAAGCGACCCCAAAAATATCAACACAGGAAATACAACGCTGCGTCCGGAAATTGGCGATAAAATTGAATTGGGTTATTCCAAAATTTTTGAAAAAGGAATAAACGTCAATGGCACTCTTTTTTACCGCGGCAACAAAGACGACATACAATCTTATACAAGATACTACTCCGCTTATAAAGTAGGAGATTCAATATATACCAACGCTGCAGTAAGCACTCGTGAAAATATCGGACGTGAAAATAATTTCGGAGTAAACATTTTTGCTTCTATTCCTTTTACATCAAAAATTAATCTGCGGACAAATATTTCCGGTTTTCAAAGATATATCATTAACGGGGCTTTACCCGGAAGTAATGTGCAGGGCTTCAATTACCGCATTAACATGAACGCCTCCTATGAAATCAGCAAAACATTAGTTATTGAGTTTTTCGGTAATTTTAATTCTCCGAGAATAAATGCACAGGGAACAATGCCCTCTTTCACAACTTATAATTTTGCTTTTCGCAAACAGCTGTTTAATAAAAAAGCAAGCGTTGCAGTAACTGCAGCAAATCCATTTAATAAATATGTAAATCAGGAAACAAAACTTACCGGAGAAAATTTTACATTAGATAACATGCGCCAATTACCTTTCCGTTCTTTCGGAATTAATTTCACTTATAAATTCGGGAAACTGGAATTTAAAAAGGAAAAAGAGGCGGAAGATAATAATCTCACAAACCCGCCTGTATTGGGGAATTAAACTGCTGATTTGAAAATATGCCAATTTAAATTTCAAATTAACACATTTTCAAATTTTCAAATTATTACGGAACTGCTATCCCTTTTGATCTTACAGAGTAAGCGCTGAAATATCCTAACGCACCGTTAGATATGTTTGATTCAGGATTTGCAGGTGTGGCAGATGTTATACCATTATTCGATTGTCCGAGCGTTCTAAAATAATCATAAGCTCCCTTATCAATTGCCTGCAGCGCAATAACAATTGAATCTCCTGAAATTAAAGTATTCCTTCCGCCAAAGTTGTTTGTCAACTCACTGCCATCCCTTAATTTATCACTGGTAATTGGATTTGAATTTTGCTTAATCGAAAATTGAATCACATGATTGCTTAATACAAAAAGTGTTCCTCCGAAACGATAATAATTAGCAACTCCCGCAGGATCGCGGAAATATGCTTCTAGATTTTTGCGAGGCCCGCCGAAACCTCCTGTTGTAGTATTAATAGCAAGGGAATCAATATTTACTGGCAGCGGCATATCCGAAACAGATGTGTAATTTTTTCCTGCAGCAGAAACAGATAGAGTGTAGCTTCTTCCGGGCACTCCCTGAATAGTTGATGTTTTGTAGCTTCCAGGTACCGCAGGATCTTCGGTTAATATTTCTGAAAGCCCTGTATTATCAGTGATTTTCACAAGAGCGCCAGATACAGCTGGAAATATATTGGTTTCGCTGAAATTAACTGTCTGTGAAAGTTTAACATAATAAGGCCCTGGCTGATCATTGATACTGGCTTCAATCACAATCTGCGGGGCGGCTGCATTTAAATTTATGTCAATTACTTTTTGGCAGGAGGAAAAAAGCAGGCAATAGGCAATTGGCAATAAGCAATAGCTGACAGCTGAATGTTTAGTGGATTTTATCATTTTTTTAAAATTTAAAATTGTAAGTAATTGCAGGAACTAACCTGAATAATGATGTTTGCAGCGCCTGCGTTTTTGTTGCATCATTTGGGTCTGTCTGGAAAGTAATAGTGTATGCATTTTCCCTTGCGTAAACATTGTAAATAGAGAAGTTCCAGCTCGATTCATATCTCTCAGTCTTCTTTCCCTGCCATGTAGCTCCAATATCCATGCGGTGGTATGCAGGCATCCGATAGCCGTTGCGTTCAGTATAATAATTCATCACCTGTCCGCCCACTTCGTATTTACCGCTTGGGAAAGTAACTGCGTTTCCAGTATAATAAACCCATGTTGCTGAAAATGTCCATTTAGGAGACAGCTCATATATGCCGACAATCGCAATGTCATGCGTCCTGTCCTGTTTTGCAGGATAGTATTTGTCATTATTGATACCAGCAATCAGCCGCTCGGTGCGGGATAAGGTATAAGAAATCCATCCATTAAATTTTCCGTATTTCTTTTTCATTAGTACTTCCAAACCATACGCTCTGCCGCTTCCATAAAGCAGCTGCGATTCTATGTTTGCATTAAAGTTAAGCTGAGCGCCGTTTTTATAATCAACCTGGTTCTGCATGTTTTTATAATACACTTCAGAAGAAAACTCATACATATTATCTTTTAAATTTCTAAAATAACCCAGCGAAACCTGATCGGCTATTTCCGGCTTTACATTGTTACTGCTCGGTATCCAAACATCAGTGGGGTTTCCTGATGTTGAATTCGAAATCAAGTGAAGATTCTGAGTGTTTCTTCCATACGAAGCTTTTATTGAATTTTTTTCATTGATAACATAGTTGGCTGTGGCACGCGGTTCTAAATTGACGTATGTTTTAACAATCTGACCAGAACGGTAGTTGGTTGTATCCAGCGTTTCTCCGTCAGCATTGTAGGTATAAATATCGCCGGGGCCGATTAAACTGAAGGATGCAAGGCGCGCACCGTACTCAAAACTGAACCGGGCAAAAGGTTTTAACTCCTGTGATATATAAAGAGCATTCTCTGAGCCGTATTTATTCGGCAGATGAAGACTGCTTATCCTGGATGTAGAAGACCCTGCTGTGATTGCACCAGGAATTATCTGGTGATAAATAGAATTAAATCCGAATTTTATTTTATTTTTTGAGTTGATAAAATATTCATAATCCTGCTTCAAATTATAATCTTGAATCCTTGACACAATGTTAATAGGAGTGCCGCCGAAATTGATATTTATCTGGTAGGCATAATTGCTGAAAATGGCAGAAGTATTACAGAATAATTTTTCACTGAATAAATGGTTCCATCTTAATGTTCCCGTTGCATTACCCCAATTGATGCCGAATGTGGTTCCGAACCCTAATACATCCTGCCCAAAATATCCCGATAAATAAATGCGGTTTTTATCATTAATCCTGTAATTGGCCTTTAGATTTATATCATAAAAATAAAGTCTGGCTTTATTAATAGTGGTGTCTTTAGAAAGCTTAAGAAACATATCAGCATAGGTTCTTCTGGCAGAGACAATAAACGATCCTTTTTCTTTTACAATAGGGCCTTCAATATTTAATCGTGAGGAAATTAAACCGATACCTCCGTTTACAGCGAATTTTTTATCGTTTCCGTCATTCATTTTAATATCCAGAACCGATGCAAGCCTTCCGCCATATTCAGCAGGCTCACCGCCGCCTTTGTAAACAGTAACATCTTTTATTGCATCAGAATTAAACACGGAAAAAAATCCTAATAAGTGAGAAGCATTGTAAACAGTGGCTTCATCAAGCAATATAAGGTTTTGATCAGCCGCACCGCCCCTGACATAAAACCCGCTGTTACCTTCGCCTGCAGACTTTATTCCCGGCAGCAGCGAAATTGTTTTTAACACATCCTTCTCGCCGAAAATCACAGGAATATTCTTTATTTCCTGCATGTCGAGTTTCTCGACCCCCATCTGTACGCTGGTTATGTTCTCATTTTTTCTTTCAGCACTTACCTCAACCTCTTCAAGCTGCTTGCTTTTAGTTTTAAGAATAATATTTTGTTTGATATTCTGTTTCAACGCAATCTGCTGGGTACTTATTTCATAACCCATGTATTGAACTGAAACCGTATAGTTTCCTTCGGGGATAGTTATAGAATAAAAGCCGTAGGCATTGGTACTTACACCCGTGGCCGGGATTTCTTTAATTACGACCACCGCACCAATGAGTTCTTCTCCGGTTTTACCGTCCTTTACATAACCGCTGAGGGTATAGTTTTTCGGACCGGGGTCGTTTTGTGCAAACCCAGTTGCAAAGAAAGTTATGAAAACAAATAGAGCAGCGAATTTTTTCATATTGGTGTTTCTAATTTTATAAATAAATTATAGTTTAAAAGCTTAATCTTTAAAAAACTTACTATCCATTCACCCGAAGCGACGTACCGGTGAGGGTTGTTGTGTATTGTTTAAGAGCGGACGGGGCAGGCCCGCCTGTTACTGCACCAATAGAAGAATAGCTGGCTCCATGGCTGTTGCAGAAAAAATCATTTCCTGCAGCCTCATAAATTACAGGAGATCCTTTATGCGTGCAAAATTCAGAAACTGCAATGTACGTACCTGTATTAGTTCTTGCAACAATAACTCCATTATTATATAAATAACCGCCATTGTGACCTAACGCAGCATAAGCCGGATCAGCCAGATTAAGTGTAAAATCAACAACAGGTGCTGCCGGTGCCGGACTTATTTTTTTACAACTCTGCATGCGGCTCCCGATTGTAAAAGCTCCCAAGCTCATGCCGATCATCGATAAAAATTCTTTTCTTTCCATTTTTCAAATATAAACAGTTTTAATTGAAAACGTATGTATATACATTTATATTGTTCACCGTTTAAAAAATATTTTAATCGTCAAAAATAATTTTTCTGAAAACTGTTTGAAATTTAATTTCGAAATAGTTTTATCCTGCTTACACACTTTCTTTATAATAATAGTACCTGTTTCTGTAGGAAATCAGTAGATCAAATTTTAAAATTTTTAAGATTGTAAGTTAATACTAGCATATAATAACGGCTTAATACATTTGTCCTGCAGTCTTCAATATAGGTATCGGTAACATTTCGGCTGATACTGGTGTTTTGTCCGAGCATATCAAATACACTTACTTTCACTTCAAGTGAGCGGCTCTTGAAAAATTTATAGGCAAATGAAGTATTCCATAAAAGATATTTTTGATCAAAGCTTTGCGAAAGCCCTGTATAAAGGGTATGCGTAAGATTGGTATTAAATACTATGCCTTTCCAGATTATCCAATTTAATTTTAAAGAAGTTGTTTGATAAAAATAATTATTGTTCGACTGCAGCTGCAGGCTGTTATCAGCAATGCTGTAATTAGCAGTGTACAGTATATTAAAGTCGATATTTTCACTGATATTGCTGCTCAAGCCAGTGCCTCCGCTGAAATTATACGTACTTGCAATATTGCTTTCACCATTGATCAAAGCAGGAGTCCGGCTGTAAGTAAGTGCAGTGTTAAAATTAAGATTACATTTAATGGAACTGATCGGCAAAGCATAAGTTACCAATCCCCTGCTGCTCCAGTATCCTTGCAGATTAACCGGTTTGGAAAGCTGACTTCCTCTTTTTAAAACAAACGAGTTGTTGATAGTTGTATCATGTGTTGGAATTAACGTGGAATTGCCGATATAATTCTGAGCATAATTTCCATATAAGAAACCAAATAATCCAGTGGCTTTTTCCTTACTTGTTTTTCCGTATCGCAGCATAAGCGAGTGTTCGTAATCCTGCTTGAGATCAGGGTTACCAGTGCTTAGCAGCAATGGGTTGGAATTATTGATAACATTTTGCAATTGTGCTATACTTGGAGTGGTATTGGTAGTGCGGTACATAACGCGCAAATTGGTCCCTCCTGAAAATTTATAATTGAACATTACCTGAGGCAGCAGACTCAAAAAAGTTTTATCAGCAGCAAATACCACAGGGAAATCCTGTGTTCCGGTGAGTGCAGCGTATTGAACATTTATACTTGTCATAAACATGAATTTTTTCTTGTTCATGTTATAGCCGATGCCTGCACGGTTCGACAGGTAAATGCTTTTGTATTTATTACTCAGCAGCGTATCTAATAGAGAATAGCTGTCGCCTGCCTGATTAAAATTATTGGTCTCCTTATCATTGATATTGCTGGTATAAGAGGGAGTATAAGTAAACATTAACCTGCTGAAACTGTCCAGCGGTTCAGTATAAACAAAAGTTGAAGCAAGCGTATATCCCTTTGTATATTGAGAAGCATGTTGATCAATAAGGGTGCTGTCATTCACAGTATAATAATTATTTAATGAATATAAAGTGCTGTTACCGCTCTTGTTGTTCAAGTCTGTTTCAATATTCCACGAAATAGTTCTTCCGCGTTTAGCAAATTTATGCTGCAATAAAATGTTGTTGGAAAATGTATAACCGCTATTAAAAGAAGTATTGCTTGTATTTGTTCTGCTCTCTGGGGAGTTTGCATCATTGCGGAAATTAGAACCAAGCGCAGATGCATTTGCATTGTTCTGCTGAAAATTCAGCTTTGGAGTAATGATAAGTGAGTTAAGCGAATCTATTTTATATTCAAATCTGAAATTAACACGGTGGTTATTATTTTTATTTCTTGACGTATCTGCTTCATTGTATAACAATCCATTGTCCTTTGCTGTAATATATTTTCTGGTAAGAGAAGTGTTGTTTTGAATGTCTGTTTGATTAAAAAAATAGCTTCCTGTTACTTTTATATTCTTGCTCCATTTATCACTGTAATTAAGCCCTAAAGCCTGTGTTGCGGCAATACCTGCTGACGGGCCTACTAAAAAATTATTGGCGCTGCTGCCTTGCCCGCCTCCTTGTCCGCCTGACATTCCGCCCCCGCCGCGTCCGCCTCTGCCTTGTCCTGCCCCGCTATTACCGCCGGTTGCACCAAGTATATCCTGGGTTGTAAAATTCTGCTGGTTGATGTTATTTGAAAGCGCAAGTATTGATATTCTTCTGTCTCCGTTAAAAAGATTAACATTTGCACCGGCAATATATTTGTCATCTGTCCCGTAACCTGCATATACTTTACCAAACTGCCCGTTATTTTTTCCGGCTTTAGTAACAATATTAATTGTTTTAGACGACTGTCCGTCATCGAAGCCGGTGAACTGCGACTGGTCGCTTAATTTGTCATATACTTGAATTTTATCAATCACTTCGGCAGGTAAATTTTTTAATGCAGCATTAAGATCATCGCCGAAGAAAGGCTTACCATCAACCAATACCTGCTTCACGGTTTCGCCATGGGCCGTTACAGTTCCATTTTCGGAAGTGATCCCGGGCATTTTTGTAACAAGGTCTTCAGCTGTTGCATCCGGATTTGTTTTATATGCTTTTGCATTGTAGCCGATTGTGTCACCGTTTTGCTGCATTCGTTCTTGTTTCGTTTCAACATTAACCGTTTTTAATTCATTAATTGCTGATTTTAGTTTAATAGTTCCAAAAATTTTATCAGGCTGATTTGAGTTAAGAGAAAAGGTTTCAGTCTTCAATGTTTGAAAACCGAGATATGAAATTTTCAGAAAATAGTTTCCAAAAGGAAGTGATTCGATTCTAAAATTTCCGGTTTCGTCTCCGGTTATACCGCCGGCAATAGAAGAATCTTTAGCATTGAAAACAGCCACAGATGCGAATTCTACAGGCTGCTTAGTTTTAGCTTCCTGAATAATTCCGGATACAGTGCCTGCCGATACAGTATTCTGAGCGTTTACATCAAAACTGCATACAATGATGACAGCGAATGACGCAAAAAATAAGGATACTATTCGACTGCTGTTCATTTACTTTTTTACTGCTACCTGAAATGTTTTTTTTATCGTATTCTTTTCATATAGATATTGCGATCCTTGAGAGGCCCCGCCGCCGCCTCCATGTCCACCCCCGCCATGTCCGCCGCCACCGCCGCGCATTCCCCCGCCACCCATGCCGGTTCCACCCATTCCTCCGCCGCCCATTCCACCACCGCCGCCACCGCCATGTCCTCCTCCGCCGCCACTATGGCCTTCCGGCATCGGCAGTGCATTCAGTACAATTGAAAACCCAAGTAATTTTAAACTGTCGGAGGCTGCAAGTGCATCCTTAAAAAAAGTTTTAAAAGGTACAACGGCTTCGTATGTCATGATGCCGCTGCTGTCCCAATTAATGTTTACTGCAATACCATAGCTGTTTTGTATAGGATTCATACCATTAATAGGCGGTTTAAATCCCGATAGTTCCATTTCTTTATATTCGTTAAGAAATTTTTTTCTGGAACCGCTTATGTCCTGTTTTTTTCCTGAATTCCGTTCAGTTTTGTTTTCTCCGTTCCCGGCTTCTTTTGGCGCCGGATTATCATCGGCTCTTCTTACAGCACTTGACAATGGAAATAAAATTCCGACCCGATTCAGATCTTTTCCAGTAGTGTCAATCCATATCTGCATTCCAGCACGAAGTATTTTCGACTGGGTCTGCTCTTCCGTTGCTTTTATACAGAAATAAAGATTTTCAAAGTCATTGGTAACAGCAAACTGCAGCTTGCTCTTTTCATCATAATATTTGAGAGGAGTCGGCCATTCATTGGGCTTTCCATCTGCAATCACAGCAGTCTTCTGCCAAGGGCTTCTGGCAATATAGACGTAATGTGTGCATGAAACTGCAAAAGTGAGAACAATTCCTACACCTATTTTTTTTTTAAAATTTAATATTTTCATATTCAAAAATATACAAATAAAACCAAAACCGAACAATACGAAGCCGATATCAACCATCAATTAAACATTGCTGGTGTAAATATTTTGTTACAATTTTAATAAAGAAAATCCATATTATTGTTTTGTAACATTAATATATAATGCTGTACTGTTTACTCCTGTAAAGATGCCTAATCCGTTAGTTACCGAGGATGCTGATGTGGTTAGGTTTTGAGAACTATTTGACTGTGCTTTATATAGAGCAGCGTAATCAGGAAGGATGTGGTATATTGTTAATTTATGCGTTCCATAGTAATGGAATTGCCGTGGGTTGACTAGAGAACTTATATCCTGCGTCGGTTCACTCCTGAATAATCTGGCAGGCTGACTAGCATCAGCCAAATTAATCAATTCAGGATTTGCCTCAACATTCTGCACCGCAACCAAATAATACGAATGATCAGGGTTGGCCCAGGTAAGTGTAACAGGATCGGGCTGCAATGCAGGAAGACCAGTAGTTGTAGTTACTGTTCCTCCAGCATTTCTTTGTGCAATACTAATAACTGTAGCCGACTGCGTACAGCTTTTCGGTTTAGAAGGGGGATTTGTAAATGCAGTAACAGCTGTTCCATTATAATTAAACTGTAGTGTGTAATTTGTGCTGTCACTTATTATTAAAGAACTGTTAATGTAATAGCTGCTATCACTTGAGCTAGAGGTTGATGACATTGGGTAAGAAATGTTATTGCAAGTAATTGTAACATTTAACGCATTTATGTTTACAGGTAAATATTGGGCATTGGGATCCATTGCAACCAATTTACTTATGCTTACCGATGCAGGGCTGCCTGCCTGAAGATAAGATTGTACAACAGGAATATCATTAAAAGCGGGTGCACTCGATTCTTTTTTGCATGAAAATAAAAAAACTGATGCAAAAAAAATTGTATAAATCTGAATTCGAATTTTCATTTTATCTGAGCTTTAGTGATAGAGTAAGGTTTGGAATAATACCAAGGTAATTGATGTTGGTTTCAATTATCTGCGAATCTATAATTTGGAATTGTTTATACCAGACATTTGTCCGGTTATAAACATTAAAAATTGATATGCCGATAGCACCGATTTCTTTGTTGCCATTCACAATTAATTTATAGGTTGCTGAGATATCCAGCCGGTTATAATCGGGAAGACGCAGACTATTTTTTGAAGTTACAGTAAAATAATTACGAGTTGTGCCATCTATTAACGTAAGGCTGTAACCTCCAGACGGTGCTGTATAAGGGGCGCCTGTGGCGTATACCCAAGTTGCTGCAAAATTCCAGCGTTTATATTTGTATAAAGAAACTATTTTAAATTCGTTGGGTATATCTTGGTTTGCAGGAAAATCTCCAGGGCCATAAACTGGGAAATTACTTCTCACCTGTTCGAGTGTATAAGATACCCAACCGGTAAGTGTTCCGAATTTTTTCTGAAGTAAAAATTCAACACCTTTCGCTATGCCATTTCCATTATAAAAATTTTCATCTGCCGAAATTGTCTGTCCTGTTCTATTAAAACTAAGATTATAATTTGTTAATCCCGACAACACTTTATAAAAACCTTCTACACTGAAAAGATAGTTTCTGTTTTCATAAGATGCACCTGTGATATAATGCTGAGCACCTCCCACGGGAATTTTATTTCCATCTGAAAGTATCCAAAAATCTCGGCTGCCCTGAAGAATATCCTCCCTTGTAATTTGATTCGCAAATTGGTAATACTGCCCGGTTGCGGCCTTTAATGAAAGCTGGTCCGTTAAATTATATATTGCTGAAAAGCGAGGTTCGTTATATGATTTATTAGTTACGCTGAAATAACTCCATCTGATTCCTGGAATAAACTGCAGCTTATTTCCAGCTAATTTTATTTTGTCCTGAACATACCCGCCTGCCAATGTGCCGTAGTTTCTGCGGTCAAGGACAGTGATTGTATCGTTCTGACTGTAGTTATAAGCAATGTCGAAATAGGTAGCAAATGCTCCAAATTGAAGCTGATTATTTTTAAACAGATCTGCCTGGTAATCTGTTTTAAAACTAAAATCCTGAAGATTATTGTTTTCTATAGTTCCCGATTTGAATGTTTTTACTTCACCAGTGCTGGAAGTTGTACTTCCTTGATTGGTGAGATCTCTATTGCTGTAATAATCAGAGTAACTGATCAGCGTATTTCCATAAATACGCGAATTCCACCTGCGCGACCATTTTAAACTCGATCCCAGATTTCCGTATTTTGTTAAATCGCTGTTACCGAACTGAGAGGTTGCACCTTGACTATTAGTGGGGCCCTGCCTAGAAATACTATTGTCGAGATTATCTGTCCCATTATAGAAACTAAGCGAAATAATATCTTTATCAGTCGGCTTGTAAGTAAGTTTACAATTTAAATCATAAAAATAGGATGCGGCCAATGCGGGTGAACTCCCGCCTCTTCCGCCGCCGCTCCCGCCACCGCCAAATCTGCTTGTTCTTTTATTAAATTCAGAAAATATTGCGGTATAAACCGGGCCTTGATAAGACCTGCGTACTGCGAATGACGATGAAAACTTTTCTCCAATCGGCACTTCTGCAAAAGCGTTAAAACTCAATAAACTTAAATCTCCGCCAATATTAAATCCTTTTTGATTTCCATCTTTTGATGTTATGTCAACAACACTTGATAAACGTCCGCCAAAGCGGGATTCAAACCCTCCTTTATAAAGCTCAATGTCCTTGATTGCATTCGCATTAAATGCACTAAAGAAACCATAAAGATGGTCGACATGATAAACCGTAAAACCATCATACAAAACCAGATTTTGATCTGGAGTCCCTCCTCTAACGTATAGACCTGATGAAGACTCATTGCTGCCTGATACGCCTGGCATTAGCTGAAATGAACGCATAATATCATGCTCGCCTAAATTTGGAAGGACAGCGAGTTTCTGCGGCGACATCTTAATTGTACTTACTTCAGTTTTACTTCCCACATTCATAATATCCTCTCGCTCGGTCGTAATTTCAACTTGATTTAAATTGTGCATCGAAGATCCTATCTCAACAAGCAATTTTGTTTTTGACATTTGCGGAGAAAGAAAAAACTCGGCTTTTTCATACCCTATGTATGATATTGCAAGAGTTGAAGTATCAGTTGGAACTTTTAATAAGGTAAAATAACCATCCACGTTTGTTACTGCCGAGTTGGAAGTTCCTTTTACGTATATAGTAGCAAAAGGCAGTGCTTCACCCGTATTCCTGTCTTTTAATATTCCAGAAAGTGTGAAGTTTGCACTGGTTGGAGAACCTGAATATTTAAAATTAGTGTTTGCTACATTTTTCCAATTCGCAGCATTTGATGCATTATCTCCATTTTCATTTCCAACTACAGGGTTTGAGTTCGCATTAGGAATTGTACTTAATTTTACCGTAACAGTAATTGTACCATCAGCTCCAACAATATATTGCATGTTGTTATCAGAACAAACATTCAGAAAAACCAAATTCGCATCCGTACCATTAAACGTATGAGTGTAGCCGGTTATAGAAGAACAGTAAACGGAATCATAATTTATTTTCAGTTTATATTTATCGTGGAGTGTTTTAAAAACGGCATCAAGAGAAACGTAATTAAAATATTCCGTAACCTTCACATCTTTCAATTGCTGTGCTTTTGAGGCATAAACAAACAATTGAAGTGCTGTTAACAGCATTATTTTTTTCAGCATTTAATTTTTTTTGTTAATGACTGGCAAATTAAATAATACTCTAGAAAGATGAAGGCTGCACTAATTCAGATTTCCCGCAACTTCTCTACAGATGGACTTCTTGTCCTTTTTTTATCATAAAAACCTAAAAGGTAAATGTACATACAATATAAACACAGCTCTTCCTAAAATCGGCAACAGCATTGATTTAATATACCATCAGGGAATATTTGTAGAGATGATATTTGAAATTTTTTATAATTAAATAGCGGTGAGAATAAGCTTCAGGGTAAACAGCAGTCAAACAGGCATATTTGCTGCTTAATTGAAACTAAATGCTAGCTTCAGATTATTGTATTATCATTTTCTTTTTAGCAATTACTTCTCCTTCTGAAATAATCTGCATAAAGTAAATACCTGCGGGGAGCTCATCTTTTCTAATTATCAGTTGATTTCCCGTAAAGGCAATATTTTTCACTTCCTTACCTAACACGTCTATAATCTTTACTGATGCGCTTTTTAATTCCTTACTTATTGAAAGCGTGGTTTGCAATGTAAAAGGATTGGGATAAATAGAAATGCTGGTTATTTTATCGCTCACAACAGCAATACCCGCAGCAACCGCGCATCCAAAATATTCCGTGCTGTCGTTACTGCTCCATGAACCCACTGCCCCCCCTGACCAGTATTGGCTTACATAACTTTTCAAACAAATATCGTTACTGCAAAACACTGCAGTTATCTGCTTTGAATTCACAAAAATCGAACTTATTTCATCGTAATTTTGATCTATTTCATAAGAAAGGATATTGTTTGAATTGTAATCGATAATGGACTGCGATGAATTCACCCAGATTCCTGTCCAATGCTGCATCAAATCACGGCTTAGATTGTTGAATTGGTCATAAGAATATAAGTGTTGAAACGAAATTGCCCATGCTGCACCGTTCCATGTTTTAACAAGGTAATTCAAAGGTTTATTGATCCCGTTGTAAGTAATGGAATCCCATTCAGAATTTTCCCAGAAATAGCTGTTCCAATTTTTGCTTTTAGAACTCGTCAGATTATTGTTCACATCGTAAATACTTTGTTTTTGCTGGTAATTTACCCAGGCTCCGCCATTCCAGTTTTGAGATAATTCGCTTGTATCGTTGTTATGCACATCATACATGAAGTTTTTTTGAAATGAATTTACCCAGACTGCTCCGCTCCAATTTTTTACGGTGTCGCTTGTAAGATTATTGTTTGCATCATACATGTAATGATGCATCATAGAATTATCCCAGGCACTCCCGTTCCAGGTTTGAGTTGTATCTGAAGTAAGGTTATTATTTACGTCATATGAATAGAGATGCTGTTCAATGTTTTCAAAAGCCTGAGGTCTCATAGCACTGTCCCAGATTTGATGCAGCATCCTTATCTTTTTATTACTGAGATCATACGTGTTGCTGTCTTTAGAATAATTCATCCAGAGCAAGAGAGTACTGTTCCAGGTTTTATTGAGATCTGTTAACTGAAAACTTCCGGCATTGTAGGTATAAAAATGTTTGGAATAAGACCAGACTAAAGATAAAGTGTTCCAGGTTGAATCCCTGATACTGTCATATACACAGGTAACAGACGCTGTATTTGGGTTTGCGGGATATTTTGTTTTTAAAAATTCCTGATGCTGTGTTTTTGTTTCAGACAGAAGATCTGATTGCTGTTGATTACTGTTCAAATGAACCGCTGGGTGGAGAATTTGGGCATTATTATTTTTTATATTAAAAAACAGCACTAAAAAAGCAATGCAGATTCCAGTAATTTTTTTCATTTTTTATTATGATTGTTTAATTGAATTATGAATCCATGGTTTACAGGATTCAATTTTTTTTGTTATCCGATCAAAGTAAAATAAACGCTTTAACTTATAAATGCCCTTGGCCTATGAAAATTGTGAGCGAAGCGTCAAAGATAACATAACTATTTTAATGCGCAGGTAACCTGGTTAAATGTAGTTCCATAATGCTGATTATAATAATCGCTGCATTGCTGCTCTGCCTTTGCTTTTGTGTCTTTAAGGGCTGTAACAACTAACGTTCCTGACGGGTCGGAACAAACACAGTTGTAATTTTTTTTACATGCGGCAAATGCCGGTATTATTAAAAGGAGTATCAGTTTTTTCATTTTTTTCTGCTGATCTGATAATACATTTCTTTGTTTTTTTACTTGTATTGTAAAGCAAATATATCGGTTTATCTTCAATACTAATTGAAAAGTATTTATGAAAATTAAATTGATTTGCTTTAAAAGCAATTGAGGACAAATGAAGCAGGAGGCAGAGAGGATGAAAAAAACAAGACCTCTCCGCCTTTTTTAGGACCCAACCTGCTAAATTTTATAAATTAAAATGATTTTCAATTTTTGATTTTTAACCAGAAATAATAACAAAGTAAAATGGAAAAACAAGAATAAAAAAATGAAATATACATTACCTATGGATGTATAGACAAGACATGCATATATGTATATAATTCAATAATTCTTTAACCGGAATATATATTTCAGAAAAAAACTTTATTGTTAAATGATAGGATACCAGATCAGGACGGCTTTTCATGGATAATTAACAATTGAACTTTGGGGGAAGGGTAAACAAAATCCGAAGAACACTTTCAGCCGTCACTCTTTCTTTCGGCAATTTTATTACTTTTGCACCTCACATGATAAGGTAAAATAGTTGTTAATCTTCATACAAAATATTTCCAGGCACTGTTCTTATCTATATAAATGAAATAGCAGATCAAAATAAAACTTAAATGAAAAACAATATTTTTAATTTTTCTAAAATCGCATTCATTGCAATGATAGCAGTATTTACAAGCTGTAAAAAACCGGATACAACTCCTCCTGTTATTATACTGGAAGGTTCAGCCAGCATAACAATTTTTTTGCAGGGAACTTATACCGAATTATGGGCTGTGGCAACTGACGATGTAAATGGCTCACTTAGCCCGGTTTTGTCGGGCACGGTTAATACAAATCTGGCTGGAGTGTATCTTTTAACGTATTCTGCCACCGATGCAGCAGGCAATACAGGTTCGGCCGTTAGAACTGTTACTGTTCAGAATGCTGCTGCTGCAATGGCAGGCAGTTATCAATGTACGATTACTGCTGGCGGCTCTCCCGCCCCGCCCTATTTACAAACAGTAACGGCTTCGTCAACCTTAAATAATAAAATAAATTTCAGCAGATTCAGTAATTATGATGGGAATACTTCCATTTATGCTATGGCAGCTGGTGCTGCAATTACAATACCCCGCCAACAGGCAAGTCAAATCGGAATTCCACCTGCTGACAGGACTTTTGCCGGGTTTGGCAACACAAACCCAGGCGGATTTCAATTGACCTATACAGACTCAACCAGTACCGGCAGTGTAACAAAGAGCGAAGTTTTTGTTAAACAATAAAATTAAAAAACCATTAAAATGCTGAGATCATTTTAATGGTTTTTTTTACGAATATTAAGTGCAACAGCTATTTCCTGCCAAGGATACTGATCTAAGTCTTTAATAAAAAAAATCTGACAAAGTTTTAATTTCTAAAACACCGCACTGGCAACCCTTCTGGTAGTTTCAGCAGCACCCATCGTATAAAAATGCAAACATGGAGTTTTCGATTTTATCAATTCTTTCGATTGATTGATGCACCATTCAATTCCGACTTCTTTTACTTCAGCATCCGTTTTACATTTATCAATCTGCTCCAGCAAAGGCTGAGGGATATCAATCTTAAATATTTTCGGTAAAATAGTCGCCTGCTTTTTAGTTGTAATAATTTTCAACCCTGGAATAATAGGAACATTAATACTCATCTCCCGGCATTTATTTACGAATTCAAAATATTTTGAATTATCAAAAAACATCTGTGTAACAATGTATTCTGCACCTGCATCAATTTTAGCCTTCAAATACTTTATGTCTGAAATCATATTGGGAGCTTCGCAATGCTTTTCAGGGTAACCTGCAACACCGATACAAAAATTTGTCGGTGCAACATGTGCCAAGTCTTCTTCGATGTATCTTCCTTTATTCATCTGAGACACTTGTTTCACAAGGTCAATTGCATAACCATGCCCATTAGGTTCCGGAATAAATTCAGGTTCGCTTTTAATTGAATCCCCACGAAGTGCAAGCACATTGTCAATATCCAAAAACTGAAGATCAATTAATGCGTTCTCTGTTTCTTCTTTGCTGAAACCGCCGCAAATGATGTGAGGCACAGCATCTACGTGATATTTATTAATGATTGCAGCACAGATACCAACCGTTCCCGGGCGTTTGCGGATACTTACTTTTTCTAAATAACCGCCTTCGCGTTTTTTATAAAGATATTCCTCTCTGTGGTAAGTAACATCCACAAAGGAAGGTTTAAATTCCATCAATGGGTCAATGCCGTCAAAAATAGATTGTATGCTTCTCCCTTTTAAAGGAGGAAGAATTTCAATGGAAAACAGTGTTGATTTTGCCTGTTTGATGTGGTCAATGACTTTCATAATTTTAAATTGCGGATGTAAAGATTTTTAAAACTTTGCAAAGTAACGTTACGATTAGTTAAAAACCAAATTTTGAAACTCATTGAAAATAATTTGATATCCCGCGCTTTTTTATTACTCTTGCAATTAAAATCAAATGCTATGAAACTCAAATCACTTTTACTGCTGTTTTTTATAACCCCGCTGCTGTCTTTAGCGCAGGAAAGAAGAAACGAACACGGAAATTTATCCGATACCCGAAGAGATGAAGACCGCAGAGACGGTGACCGCAGGGATGGCGACCATAGAGAAGGCGAAGGAAGCACACTGACTATTTTTTCAGAAAACGGCGACCAATTCTTCCTGATAATAAACGGAATTAAACAGAATAATTATCTTCAGACTAAAGTAAGAGTGGAAGATTTACCTCAGGATGTAAACGACATACAAATTCTTTTTGCAGATAATTTCACACATGAAATTGAAAAACGAATTACCATTTCAGATCCTCTCGAAGGTAAACCTGTAAGTCTTGTTTTGAAAATAGTGAGAGAAGAAAGAGGACATGCCAGATTACATTTTGTTAAGAGCACGGAATTAATGCGTGATTACCATCCAGAACAAGATGAATATGTGATGCATTACGGCCGTGATATTATCAGGCGTGAAGTTGTTGTTGTAAATACACCTCCTCCCCCGCCTCCCGCTCCGGTTGGTCCATTTGCAATGGATGAAAGAACCTTTAATGATTTAAAACGCAGTATTAACGATGCTTCATTTGAAGACACCAAACTTTCAACTGCAAAAACGGTTCTTAACAATAATTATGTGACAACAAACCAAGTAATAGACTTATGTAATTTGTTTTCTTTTGAAAACAACAAACTCGAAATTGCAAAATTTGCTTACAAAAAAACAGTTGATCAAAACAATTATTTTAATGTAGGAAATGTTTTTAATTTTGATTCCAGCAGAAAATCGCTGAATGATTTTATCAACGGTAAAAGATAACATCTGGCTTCCTTTGAATTTTTTATCACTATAAAGGAATTTGATTTTTCTAATCAGTTTTTTACTCTTCCAATAAAGCTCTTAAAAGCTGTTAAAGCATTTCCTTTCTTATCGCAAATTGCTTAGCTTTGCAATAGCAAAAAAAAATTCATGCGTCGCTTTCTTAGAATTATTTTATTATTTCTCCCGCCGGCATTAGCTGCACAGACTGATCAAAAGATTATTGACAATGGTTATAATAAGTTTTATTATGACAATGGGAAAATTTCAAGTGAAGGCACTATGCGTGACGGTAAACCCGACGGATACTGGAAAACCTACTCCCTGTCAGGAACCCTTAAATCTGAAGGAAACAGAAAAAACTTTTTATTAGACAGTCTTTGGAAATTTTATAATGAACAGGGAACGCTTGCTTTTGAATTCAGTTACAAGGAGGGCAAGAAAAACGGATTAAAGAAAACTTTCGATACAAAAGATAAATTTTTAGTTCTGTCGGAAAACTTCGATAATGATGTTAAGCAGGGAAATACGATTTTATATTACAAACCTGCTAACAAGCCTGATCAGCCCGCTGACAAGGCCATCGGCATAGGGCCGGTAAAGCAGACTACCCCTTTTATAAAAGGAAAAGAAGAAGGACAGGGTTTTGAATATCTGCCTGACAGCACCATCATTACTATCACAGATTACAAAATGGGATTTATTCAAAAAGAAGAAAGAATAAACCGCAGAGATGGCAGAAACCTTAAGCAGGGCGTTTGGAAAGTGTTTTATCCTTCCGGCGTTCTTAAAAACGAGGTGACTTATTTTGATGATAAAATGAATGGTTATTTAAAAGAGTATTCGCCCACAGGAAGCCTTTTAAATACTTCTAAATACATTAACGGTGTTGTTTCAACAAAGGCACCGGAACTTGCTAAATTAGATGTGAGAACCGAATATTTCGATAACGGACAGGTTAAATTTTTACGTTCCTATAAAGACGGCGAGGCAGAAGGAATTCACAAAGAATTTTCAATAGAAGGAAAAATTATTGATGCTAAAGTTTATGAAGAAGGGGTTTTAACTGCCGAAGGGATTTTAGATACTTTAGGGAGAAAACAGGGGATCTGGAAAGAGTTTTATCCCGACGGAAAAACGCAGTCGCAGGGAGAATATTTAAATAACAAACGCGTTGGCGAATGGGTGTTTTTTCACCCGAATGAAAAAGTTGAACAGAAAGGGAAATACGACAAAAAAGGAAAAGCGCAGGGTGTTTGGAAATGGTTTTATGAAACAGGAAATGTGCTGCGCGAAGAAAATTACAGAGATAACCTTGTTGACGGCCCAATGACGGAATACAGCGACAGCGGTAAAGTAATAAGCAAAGGTGATTTTATTGACGGGCAGAAAGAAGGCCCCTGGATGCTTGAGCTGCAGGGCTACCGCGAAGAAGGTTCATACAAAGGAGGGATGCGCGACGGCGAATGGAAACACTATTATACCGAAAACGGAAAATTGCGCTACGTTGGCAAGTTTGTTGACGGCGTGCCTGACGGAATGCAGATTTTCTACTACCTGAACGGCAACGAAAAACAAAAAGGAAAATATGCTGGCGGAGTTAAAGAAGGCGATTGGAAATTTTATGACGAAGGCGGTTATTTATTTTTAACCATTGTTTTTAAAAATGATATTGAAATAAAATTTGACGGAATAAAAGTAGTTCCTGAAACACTGCCTCCTGATTCCGGGATAAAGCAATAGGGAATGGACAACCCGCCCGAACGACTGATGTCTTTCAGTCGGGCAGGTAAGAAATATTTAATTTTCAAAAAAACATCCCGCGGTTTGCGGGATTTTTTTTGAAAGCATTTCATTTTCTAATCCTGTTATAACAGGCGATTCCCCTTAAAATAAATTAAAGCTCCGCATTATTAGAAAAGTTATACGCTTATAATAAATCGATAACTGATGCGTTATTGTATGAAATTAAATATTCGGAAAATCTAAATGTTCCCATATCTCAAAAAACTCTTTTCTCTTCTGCCATTTTAAATTAGTGTGAGTTCTTTAAACCAACTCACTTAATGCCATGAGTAAACGGCATTAATAAATTTTTAAAACAAGGTCTTAACAACCTGCAAAATAAGATAAGTACCCTTAGCATACTATTGGTTAATATGCCCAATGGTATCCATTAGGCATTTTATATTCTATTTTATATTTTATATTCTATTTTAAATTACAATTTAATATTGAAAAATATGAAAACATTGAAATTTATTATAGTGCTGATAATAGCTGAGGATTTAACATTCATGGCTTATGCACAGGGATCTGGAGGAGCTAAAATACTAAAACCCGGGCAGCACAGTGATCACAGAAAACCCATTCCATATCCATATCTAAGGGAAGCAGATGTAATGTGGAGCAAACGGGTATGGCGGGTAATCGACCTGAAAGAAAAATTCAATTTTCCTTTGTACTATCCGACGTCTCCGATTGAAGATAGAAAAAGCCTATTTGATGTAATTAAAGACGCCGCTCTAAATGACAGCACTATAACCTGTTTCAGCCCGATTGATGATGAATTTAAATTGCCCCTGACAAAAAGCGAACTGCAGGCAATACTTGTTGGCTGGGATTCTTCAGCTGTTTCAGAAGATCCGAATGACCCGGAAAATAAAATCCCTCGGCCTGTAAAAAAGGAAATTACTTCAGCGGACATTACTAAATACTGGGTTAAGGAAGATTGGTTTTTTGATAAGCAGCGTTCTGTTCTTGATGTACGTATTATCGGGCTCTTAGGTTTAACTGCAAAAAAAACCGAAAACGATGAGGATGCCGGAGGCGACAAAGCATTATTCTGGATTTATTTTCCTGAAACCCGCCCTGTATTGGCTGTTCATGATGTGTATATGCGGCATAATGACGCGCAGAGATTCAGCTTTGATGATCTTTTTTGGAAACGGATGTTTTCCAGCTATATAATTAAAGAAAGTAATGTTTACGATAGGTACATAGGTGATTATACATCGGGGATAAATGCATTGCTTGAATCAGAAAGAGTAAAGGAGGAAATTTTTAATTTTGAACATGACCTATGGCATTTTTAAAAAGCTGCACTGCACTACTATCGAATGGGTTTTGGTAAACTTCAAGCAATGTTATTCTAAATGTTTAATTCGTTTCCGATTCAACTTTTTTGCTTGCGCGCAGCTCGAAATTTTTACCTAAATATACTTTCCTCACCTGCTCATCATTGGCAAGCTCCTCGGCTGTACCGGCTTTTAAAATGCTTCCTTCAAAAAGCAGGTAGGCGCGGTCGGTAATCTGCAGTGTTTCCTGCACGTTGTGGTCGGTAATTAATATGCCAATATTCCGCTGTTTCAGCTTTGCCACAATACTTTGGATATCCTCAACTGCAATAGGGTCAACCCCTGCAAAAGGTTCGTCCAATAAAACAAATTTAGGATCTGCTGCCAGGCAGCGTGCAATTTCAGTACGTCTCCGCTCTCCGCCTGATAACCGGTCGCCCATATTTTTACGGATGTACTGCAGGTGAAATTCATTTAACAGCTCCTCTAATTTATCGCCCTGCTCCTGCTTACTGAGCTTGGTCATTTCAAGTATTGCAAGTATATTATCTTCCACGCTCAATTTCCTGAAAACCGATGCTTCCTGTGCCAGATAACCGATTCCGAGCTGAGCACGTTTATACATAGGCTCTTTGGTTATATCATTATCATCCAAATAAATTTTGCCTGAGTTGGGTTTTATCATGCCCACTATCATATAAAACGAAGTTGTTTTACCGGCTCCGTTCGGCCCCAGCAGACCTACAATTTCGCCTTGTTTTACATTAACAGTTACATCTTTTGCAACCGTGCGGTTTTTATATCTTTTAATTAAATTATCTGTACGTAAAATCATGTTGTTAAAATTAAAAAGTAAATTGTAAAGAAGCTTTTATACTAAACGGGACTGCCCCTGGGTTATTTAAATAAGATAAACGCCAAACGGCATCGAGTCTTAAAACTTTAAAAATATTTTCAATGCCGGCCGAAGTTTCAAAATACGGCTTTCTATTCAGGGCACTCAAATGATCAGGAAACGTAAGCAGTTCGCTGTTTTTTTTATTCACACTGCCTATTAAAGCCTTACCGCCGACTACTTCGCGCCATTTTAATTTTCTCATCAAAGGTATCTTATTAAAAAAGAAACCATCGAAATGATGGGTCAAAGATACTGAAGCATATTCATCACTTACAAATTCATAATAATTCATGCCGTTAAAAGCATAATAATCATAAATATAGGTTTCGTTGCCTCCGTGTATTGTCATTAAAGGGTATGGCAGATTTCCCCAGGTTTTCCCATATTCCAAAATATAGTCAAAATACCCTATCGGATTTATGCGGATGCGGTCATCCAGATTTAAAGTCATTTTTTGGTAATCGTAATTACTGTTAAAAAAATTCTTAATTCCTAAAGTATATAAAGCCTGCACTATGGGGTAATGCGTGCCTAAACTTACACGTGAAAATGTGCCGTCGATATATTTTTCATTATAGGCGATCCTTGTCAGCAAGCGGACTTCAGATGTGGTTATCTGATCGAGAAATGCATTGCTTGTTGCACTTTTTTTATACTCGTAACGAAAATCCCCGAGAGGCAGCATCTGCCTGTTATAAAAACTTAATTTAGAACTGAAACCCGTGAACCATTCTCTATCAATATATGCATTTACTTCTTTTACATTGGTTAAATTACGCAGCGGTGTTATCCGAAATAATGCCCCGATAAAATTATCAACGTTAAAGCCATTCTGGCTCTGGCCTAAAATTTCATTATCGTTTTTATAATACATCCCTACTATTGTCCGGGGATTTCTATTTATGAAAGAACGGATGCCGAAACTGTATTTAAATTTTTCATCACGCGTGCCGTAAGCAGCGTAACCGCTTAACTCATACCACTTGCTGAATTTATCGCTTGTACGGCCTCCAAAACGAAACCTATTGCCTTCAATTTCATTAAAACTGTATATACTGAAATAGGGGCCGTACTCAAAATTACCTCTTGTAATATAACCTCGTACCAATAATTGAATTACATCAGACCAGGACTTATAAATCGGCAGCGACTGCAGTGTATCAACCATGTGATAAATCTGCTTTTCGTTTTTCGACAATGTATCCAGACGGTTTTTTTCCCAGAATGATTCCGGTTTTTTAAATGCATCGGGTGCTACTTTTAAATTTTCTGTACGCGAATAAAACTGATCATCGTGAGGTTTATTAATCTTAAAATTGCCGTATGATGCGGTTTTGCGCCCGTAAATACCCATCAATGTTTTTTTCTTTTCCTTTATCGGGAAGGGATTAAAATCTATCACTAAGCGCTCCTTCTTCATCATCCATGCGCTGTCAACAAATGTATATTCCTGCACTACATTGGTTGTATTGATAAAATTTATGTTGGCATCATCGGCAATACTCATCTCAAGGCGTTTGATGCCAAACGTAGTATCAGCAGCCCAGAGATTACCGGAGAATGTAAGCTCCTGCCGGCGGCGGGGTTTAAATTGCAGCTGATAGCATTTATGTCCGTCAACCACCATACTGTCAATTAAATAATATTTGTAAAAGAGTAAGGCATTATCAGATATAGGACTGATAAAAATTTTACCAAACACCAGAATAGTATTATCGTAAATATTTACATTTTGGTACATATCACCCATAAACTGCGATACACTTGCGTTCTGCACTCCTGCAACCTTGCTTGCTTTTACAATTTCATTGCTTGTTTTCGGATTTTTAATGTAATAATAATCCGACAGGGCCTCGGTCATAAAAACCGGCAGATAGGGTTTTTCCTTGGCATTGGAGCTGTCGATATTGTCAAAAATAAAAGAAAACGGCTGCAGCAATTTGCTGTTTTCAAAGTCTTTGCTCAGGTTATTGAGATCAAACTCTACCTTGTTGTAAACCTGGTATTCATAGGCATTTAGGTTCTTCCTGTCATTTTTATCTTTGTGAGCAATAATCTTGCGCAGTATGCGGTGAGCGGGATTTTCCCCGGGATGCACTTCTACTTCCTGCAAGTTTACACCCTGCGAAAGAGCTAAATTTAATTCCTGCGCAGCCCCATATTTAACGGCCCTTGCCAAACGATTGTAACCGATATAAGAAACAATTATCGAATCACATTTTTCAGTAGATACAACACTATACTGCCCTTCCACATCACTGGTACCGCCTGACCGCGTTCCTTTTAAAAGGACATTAACAAAGGGTAAAGGTTCGCGTGTTAAGGCATCAACTATTTTACCGCTCACTTTAGTTGTCTGGGCAAATCCTGAATTAGAAGATGCAAACGCAAATACAACGGCGTAAATGATTATATGAAGTATGTTATATTTTAATTTTTTCTGCAAAATATTTCGTTGATTATTTTAAATTATAATTTTCAATTTGATGCGTTTTCAAAATCAGCGGACCTTTTTATCTGCAGACCTGGAAATTTGAAAATTAAACAATTTTGAAAGCTGAAGCTGATTATAAAACATTATGCCTCATTAACTATTAGCCTTTTTCTTCACAACATACTTAGAAACAAATATACTTGCTTCGTACAAGAAATACAAGGGAAAAGCCACCAGCATCTGTGAAGTTACATCGGGAGACGGCGTAATAATACCGGCAGCAATTAAAATTATAACTATGGCATGTTTGCGGTATTTGCGCATAAACTCAGGAGTAACAATCCCGAATTTTGTTAAAAAATAAACTAATACAGGAAGCTCAAATACTGCGCCCGCAGCTATTGTAAGGGTAGTGAGCGTGGATATGTATGAATCCATTGTAAAATTGTTTTCAACAAGTTTACTTACCTGGTAATTTCCTAAGAAATTAATTGACAGCGGTACAATAATAAAGTAGGCGAAGAAAACGCCTGACAAAAACAGAACTGTTGCTGAAATAATAAATCCGACAGAGGCTGATTTTTCTCTCTCCTTAAGCGCCGGTTTTATAAAACGCCATATCTCCCATAAGATGTAGGGCGCTCCCAAAATTAATCCGCCCAAAAATGCAATCCACATCTGTGATGTAAACTGATCGGCTAATCCAAGACTTTGAAGCTTAAATGTATAATGCCCAAAGCAGAGCTGATCACCCATATTAAGCATGTGAGAAAGTTTACAAAATCCCTGATAGGTAATGAAATCGCTTTTCAGCGGACCAAAAATAATGGTATCGAATAAAAATTCGGGGTAACAGAATAATACAACAGCCAGCACTAACACAACAATGCTTGAGCGAAAGAGATGTCCTCTCAAAGCTTCGATATGACCCCAAAAGGACATTTCACCTGCACTGTTTTTTGATTTATTTAAAAGTCCGAATAATGCCATAGATCAGGGTGCAAAGTTAACAGAATTTAAGTCACATCGATTAACACTTCGATGCAAAGAAAAATTTCTTATTTTTGAAACTTTATGAAACAAAGTTTAGTCCGTTATTTACCTTTCGCAACCATTGCAATAGCTGCAATAATGCTGCTTTCCTTACATTTCGGATGGCTGAATATGTTTTTCTATGATGCCGAACACGCCAATGTGCAGGGCATTGATTATTTTGCTGTGCCAAAATCTTTTTTAAACCTTCTGGAAGGGCGCAGTATATTTGACACCTGGGGCGGCACGCCATACGGACCTCACTCAACGTGGTATCTTGCCCACCCGGCATTCAGCCTGGCAGTTGCTTCCTGGTTTTCGTTTTTCGATCCGTGGACAAGCTATTGGTTATTCGCACTTTTTTCATTTGCAATAATGGGATACTGCGGTTATTTAATTTCAAAACTAACCAGCGACACTTTAAAAAAGCAGATTTCATATTTTATACTTCTATGTGCATTCCCCACTTATTGGATGCTTTATGTAGGCAATATGCATGCACCCTTGGTATTGGCCCTTACATTGATTTTAATATCCCTTTTTGAATTAACATATTCAGAAAATGAGGCCGGCGAAAAAGCAGCAAAAAATAAATTATTTATCGGGCTGCTGATATCTTTCTTCAGCAAACCCATAGTGCTGCTGATGCTGCCACTGCTTTTGTTTACTAAGGAAACACGCAGAACAACTATTAAAAGTATTTTAATTTATGGTTTTGTTTCCGTCCTCTTTATTGTTGTACCCCAGTTGAACCCCGAAGGAATCGGACTTAGCAAGCTGATGGGCATAGCTTTCGATTTTGATTTTATCAAGGAAAACATGAATATTTATAAAAACCAGTTTGCCCTGAATGCATATATGAAAGATAACAGCATCCACTGGCTCAATCTTATTGCACAATCGGATTATAAACTGATGCACATCGATGTTTTTTCCCTTCCAGTTTTTGTGGATACCCTTGTCGGCAGGGCAACCGCGTCAGGTATTTATAAAATACCAATCTATATCAGCCTTCTGTTATCTTGCGGCATAGCTTTCATTAAAGATAAAAGGATACGATTAGAAAGCACATTGCTTTTAGTGATGGCAATTTCTCTTTCGTTCTTTCTAAGCTACAATACCGTTTGGGAATACCAGTTTGCATCGGCCTTACCGGTAATAGCATTTCTGCCGGTGCTGAAAGAAAAAAATGTTTTTTATAAAAAATATATTCCTATAATGTTTTATACAGGATTATTTTTCTGTCTGCCGAGTTTTTACTTTCTGGTCCGCGACGGAGGTTTCAGCAGCAATTCATTGTCAATAATCCGTTTAGACAGAATAATTCCGGTGATTATTTTGTTTATTATTATGATTATTCAGATCATCCTGATTGTGAAGAAACATGTTGATTTTAAACGTTTCAATAAAATCCGCATCCCGGAAAATTTTCCTGAAAAATTATTTTTTGAATAGGGATACAAATCGAAAGGCAATGAAGAATTAAAACTGGAAACAATTTTAAATTCCATTGTGTTTTTATTTAAAAACTCTTTTCCAAAAAATTAAAATTGCATTTGTTTATTTTTTAACGATACAAAAAAATATTAAACCCGTTGCCTGATAATGATTATTGAAAATTTGCAAAAATTTAAAAAATTTGAAACTACATTCCTTAGTGTTCTGCTCTACATTATTGTGCTGGTTTATGCATATCAATACTCTCAAATAGCAGGAAAGTATCAGCCCTGGACAACGGATGAATTTTTTTATTATGTTGAAGCAAAGGCTATCGCGGCCCACAATATTTATCAAACACCGGTTAGTTTAGACGGCAACACATCTTACATCGGCGATTTTGGTTTTCATGGAATAAGCTATGCTTTGAAGGACGGCTGGTTATCTAAACTCTTTTTTCATGCACAGGATCCTCCTTTAATATTTATCAATTTTCTTACCTTCCTGGCTGTACTTGCACTCATCCTTTTATTCAAACCATTCAGCATTAATACCCGCTTAAAAATTGCACTGATTACTGCTACTCATTACGTTTTATTTTCTTTTACATTTTCGTACATGCAGGAAACAATTCAATTTTTGTTTGCTATACTCGCATTAAGATATCTATACCTGATGTTCCAAAATCCCCCGCCTCCTAAGAAAAAAGATGCGGCGCGGCCCCAAAGACCTTATGCGGCATTACTTTCAAGCTGGTTCCCTGCCCCTTCAAGAGAGCAGGCAAGGACTTCTTATTTAGTAATTATTATACTTGCAATTACCTTCAGGTACGGATGGTTTATTTGGGGGCTTGGATTGCTGCCGCTGGCTTATGATCTTAAAAGTTTTGCAAAATGGTCGGCAATCGCATTGGTCCTATTGCTTTTCGGAATATTTATCAGCCGGTATATTATGGCTCCATACCCTTATAATGATCTGTTAGCTGATCATCTTATAAGAGCTGAAAAATTTTCAATTTTAAATTCCATCAGCCTTATTTATCAAAGATTTGTTCAAAATCTGCAGCTGTTTTTAACTCCATCAGAAAACATTGCAACCACCTGTATGCGTTATTTGCTGCTGGCGTTATTGATAATCTCAGCATGGTATGCATTTGCCAAACGCAATAAATTTACAATAGCATGTACTTTGATTGGATGGACTTACCTTATTGCCTGCTTAACATTTTATTTCGTCATTGGAGAATATGATGAACGAGCTCTGGCGGTACTCAATCCTTTATTGGCTTTTTCACTAATTGGCAATTTTAATTCCTTTATTTTTTATCCAGTGATCGCGGTTCAATTATTGCTTTTTCCAGGTGTGGTTGAAGCAACGAAGGCGCGTAATGAACGTTTCATAGCTCTTAATGCTCCCTCATCAGAAAGAGCTTCAAGAGAAGCTAGTTACCCAAAAATTAAAGACCTTATCACGGATAACCAGAATGTTGTAGTTTCAATGCCTATTTTATTCATTAAACATGCAAATCCAAATTACTTTGTTAATTTCCCGCTGGTAACTAGCAAAGGATACCCCATTCATTACAAAATTTACCGAGCAGGACGTGACATAAGGGGAACCCATAATGCCCGCTACCAATTTACAACTCAAAAGAGCGATACAGGGGACGACAACTTAGTTTATTTCGATCAATGGTGGTTTTTATATCGAAATTTTTAATGAATTAATATTTATCCATCAGATGAAACAAAAAGCCGAACTCATAAAGATAATCAACATATTGCTTTTGTCTGCTTTGCTGTGCTTTTTCGTCTGGCAGCTTTATATTACATTTATTAAATACGAAGATAAATTTGAAAGCCCTTTAAAGGTTACAGAACAAGACTACGGGAATGATTTTATCAGTCAATACGGAAACCGCTATGAAGAAATAAAAAACTTGTTTACAAAACCAGTCACCATGACTTATATTGGCGAGCCGAACGAAGATTTCGCGACAGGATGCACACATTACTTTCTCACACAGTATTTTTTATCGCCTAATTTAATTTTAAGAAATAATGCTGTAAGAGATACTATTATTTATAATCTTTACAACTCTAAAAAATTTGATCCAGCCTCCAATTATCATTTGAATAACGGCTGGCACATTGTAAAAGATTTTAATAACGGCTTAATTGTACTTGCAAAATGATGTTTTTCTTCTCAATATTTACGTCCCTCCTGCTCGGTCTTTTATCCTGCCTTATCTTTTTTAAAGAAAAAAAGAATCTCAATTTCCGTTTCCTTCTTAACCTTTCTTTACCAATAGGAATGGGAATTTCATCCGTCATTTTTATTTCTTTAACTTTATTTGGGCTTTCTTTTTTCTTAATAAGTTTGATTGAAATTGCTTTGATTATTTTCCTGGTTTTCAAAGTAAAAGACACAAAAAAATTAATTGACCAATTTGAATGGTTTAACCTTGACAAATTACTTCTAAGCCCCATCTTACTTTTATTAACTGTAATTTATTTTTATGCCTGGCTGATGGATTCCGGCATTTTTTATTTCGACAGCATCAAGGAACCGCATGGTTTATGGGATGCTTGGAATTATTGGAATCTAAAGGCAAAGATTATAAGCCGTGCTCCAAATTACTGGCCTCATGTTCTTCATCAAATGGGTTCTGATGATTTCCATCCTGATTACCCTTTGCTTCAAACGGGCTATGTTGCACGCTGCTGGTTATATATTAAAAACGAAAGTGTATGGATTCCAATAGTTGTATGTTACATATTTACTTTTTGCACCATTGGACTTCTGGCATCTTCGGTAAGCATTTTTACAAATAAAACTAAAGGATTTATTGCGGGCTTAATACTGCTCTGTACCCCATTTTATATGACAATGGGTGACTCGCAGTATGCTGATAATACAGTAGGATTTTTCTACCTGGCAACAATTATACTGTTGACTTTTGCACGCAGGGAGGCTTCAATAAAACCGCAATTATTAATTGCCGCAGGCATCACTGCAGGGCTGTCTGCATGGAGTAAAAATGAGGGACTTCTTTTTATTGTGTGCTTATTTTCTTCCCAGTTGACACTGTTGTTTTTCAAAAATTACCGTGAGCTGCTGACTGAATTTAAATATTTGTTTTTGGGGATGCTCCCGATTTTGCTGTTGATTGCGTATTATAAAATAAAAATTGCTCCCCCAAACGATTTAGTGAATGCACAGGGTGCACAGACATTTATTAAACTCGCCGATTTTTCGAGATATGCAACCGTAAGCAAATGGTATATGGAACAATTCAGCACTTTTGGAAAATGGGTATTAAATCCCTGGTGGTTATTTCTTTTTGGGATTTTATATAAAGGTATCAGCATTAAGGGAAACAAGTATAGTTTAATTTCTAATTTCACTTTGTTCCTGTTAATGTTAATAGGCTTTTTCTTTATTTACATTATAACGCCTTTAGATTTAGTATTTCATCTCTCAACCTCTATTCACAGGTTATTTTTCCAGCTGTTTCCTGTTTTTATTTTTATATATTTCCTTGCGATTAAAGGTAATAGTCCCATTCGAAAGCCTGCTTCCTTAACTTAGTTATATGATTTAGTTAATTTTCGGATTATTTTTTTTCATAAAAGAAGTGAATTTCAATAAAATTGAGTGCATAGCCCCTCCTATGTAGGACAGCAATAATAGCTATGCATTGAATAATTTAATACGTTATACCGAAAATCATCAACCTTATCTGCGGGTTAATTTTTAGTTTGGATAGATAAATGAATAAAAAATGATACGTGTAAGTAAAATTAATAAAGCAGCACTTTTGTTTTTTATTTTATTTTTTGTAACAGGCGTATTTACATTCCGTGACTATGGAATCTCCTTTGATGAAAGTCTTCAAAGAATATTGGTAGGAGAAGTAAATTGCAGCGTAATTAAAACAGGAGACTCGTCAGTTTTACTCCAAGAGTTTGAGAAGTATTATGGTCCTGCCTATGAAATTATTTTATTTGCCGCTGAAGAAATATTTCATGTAACTGATATTCGAAATGTTTTTTTAATGCGCCACTTCATTTCCTTTTTGACATTTTTCACAGCAGTAATTTTCTTTTACTTCTTAAGTTTGAAAATATTTAAGAAAAATCATATTGCCCTTTTAAGCTGCTTGTTCCTTGTTTTATCACCTCGTATTTTTGCTGAAGCATTTTATAATTCTAAAGATTTATCAATGTTATGTTTTACAATTATTGCATGTTATACAATGTATGTATTTGTTGAACGCCAAACCATTTTAACGGCATTTGTTCACGCAGCAATATGCGGTTTCACAATTGATATTAGGATTACAGGGATATTATTACCATTTATTACTATCTATTTTTTATTTTTTCAAAAGACAAAAAAATTTATTCCTATTTTATGTTTTATAATTTACCTTGCTTTTTTTACTGTCCTGTTTTGGCCTTTCTTATGGAAAAACCCATTGCATAATTTTATCGAAGCTTTCAGCCAAATGAGCAGATTTCCATGGGACGGAATGGTTTTATATTTGGGTAAATATACATTAGCCAGCAAGCTTCCCTGGCATTATTTATTTGTTTGGATTGGTATTTCAACACCAATATTGTATCTCCTTTTATTTATCGCCGGCTTATTTTTTGTTTTCAAAAAAACACTCTCAAATTTTTTCAGCACAGTAAATTTGCATCCTGTTTTAATGCTTGCCATTTTACCATTAGCTGCAATTTTAGTTTTAGGCTCCGTTGTTTATGACAGCTGGAGGCACGTGTTCTTTATTTATCCTTTTATTTTGCTGATTGCAGTATATGGGTTATTAGAAATACAAAACCGATTGGTAATAAAAACTCAAAAAAACATATTGAAAATTTTAATTGCTTCTTCGCTTGGCTGGATTTTATTTTTTATGATTTATAATCATCCATTTAACAATGTTTATTTTAATTTATTGGCAGGTAAAAACGTAAAACAAAATTTTGAGATGGATTATTGGGGCTTGTCCTATAAAAAAGGATTAGAATATATTTTAGAAAAAGATACATCAAGTACAATTAAAGTATACGACAGCAATGGTCTTTCATCCTTAAATCGAAATATCCTTACCCAAATTGACAGAAAAAGAATATTTTATACTGACGACATAAAGGAAGCAGATTATTTTTTAAACAATGCCCGCTGGCATCTCCAGGAATATACAATTGGCCGTTTGTTTTATAAAATAGAAGTGGATAACGAGCAAATTTTAGAAATAAGAAAACTAAAGTGATTTAATATTTAGTTCTATTTTTATTTTATTCCACTCTGATTTTTTAATGGGTAAATACTAAGATTGTCGGTTTTTTTGGGGGATAAGTGTCCATTAAAAATTGTCGGCACAAACCATTGAGGCAGCGTATTTAATTCAGTTTTGAATACAGATTTATTAAATCTTTTTATATTTTTGTTTTATAAATACAGATTATGATAAAACTAAAAGCACTTCTTAGTAATAAATGGTTTTTCCCGATTTTAATGCTTTACTATGGAATGTTTTACATTTTATTTGGGGAAAGCTATCCCTTTAATGAAGGGCTTTGTACAGATGGGTATGTTTATAGAAGTTTTTTCCCTGACTTTAGAAACAGTGTGTTTTTCGACACATATTACGTGCACAGGATTTTTCCATCGTTTCTGCTAAGTGTTTTTTTTAAGTTTTTATCTATAAGCCTGGCAGGGAAGAATATTTACATCGCATTTCAAATTTTAAATTTAACAAGCATAGTAACAGCCTGCTATTTTTTTAAACAAATACTTGTTTTATTTAAAATATCTTTAAAAAATCAATTGTTCGCATTTGCACTCCTTTTACTTAATTTCGGGGTAATTAAGTTCGCTTTTTACCTTCCCGTAATGACAGATACTTTTGCGATGATGCTGAGTACTGCGTTATTATATTTTTATCTTAAAAACAATATTATAGGAATTGTTACCTGCACCATTTTATTGGCATTTACATGGCCGATGGCCTATTACCAGGGATTGTTGTTAATTGCTTTTCCAATCTGCATTTTGCCGCTCGTTCCACCCCTTAAATGGCAGAAAATACTTATACAAGGGATTTCCATTTTATATGTCTCTGTACTTTGTGTATTTTTTGTTTTTATTTCAAAATTAGACAACAATACTATTGATTTTTTTATAATGAAGATTGACAGAACCCTATTACCAATTAGTATATTAGGAATAGTGGTGCTTTACTTTTTTTTCTCAAAACTATTTTTCAACAAAACACTTCTTGATAAATCTTTATTTTTTGCAAAATTAAATTACAAACGACTATTAATTTCCATTGGTGTTTTTGTTTTAGTTCTTTTAATTATTCAAGTTATTCATCCAATGTCAACTGCATCCTATTCTACTTCCCAAATATTTAGTGATGTTACACTAATTTCATTAATCAAACCTCTCATTTCTATTGTTTCAGATTTCAGCTATTTTGGTATTGCTGTCTGCTTTTTAATTTTATTTTGGAGCAGCTTTTGCAAAACACTGACTCAAATGGGCTGGGGGCTGGTTGCCGCACTGGGGATGAACATATTTTTTTTCGGCATTACACCCGAAAGCAGGCACTTAATAAATATACTTCCATGGCTGATAGTTCTTTTAATTAAAGCGATTAATAAATATTCGTTCAAAACTAGTTTTTATGTTGTAACCGGTCTCTTGAGTTTTGCTGCATCTAAAATATGGCTGCTGTTAAATATTTATAGCAGCAATTCTAAAATCTGGCATTCGCTGAATGTTACAACGGACAATTCATCATTAAACATTGATAAAAACGGCAGCCTTGGTTTTCCAAGCCAGCTGTTATGGATGAATATAGGACCCTGGATGAGCGAACGAATGTATTTTGTTCAAGGCGCTGTAATGCTGCTTTTTATTGCAATACTATTTTTTATGCTTTACAAATTTCAAATGAACGAATTTAAAAAGGTACGGCTTGTCCGCAGATATCAAATTTTAGAATAGCGGTGACTAGGAGCAAGTTTAAATTTTTTATAAACATTGCTATATCAATCGCACAGTCTTCGACACGCTCAGACTGACTACGCGATGGCATATTGAGCCAGTCGAAATATGTGAATAGCTTTTTGAAAGGTCATATTAAAGTATATTTTATAAAATTCAGACCGGCTTCTAAGAAAGGGTATTCATTATTATTTTCATTTTAATAATCCTGCGAATTAATGATGAAAATTTATTTTAGTTTTTGCACTTCCATGATTTTTGCGTTTCCAACCTTAATTTGAAAGAAAGGGGTTCCCAAATTATAATCCGCAGCGTGCCATCTGAAATTCATTAAATAATAATCTGCTGACTTCGGATCAGTAGTCCATACCAGGCGTTTTAAATCTTTATCCGGAATAATATTAAAATTCAAAAAACATTCCCCATTATCAGCGGCAATTTTTATGTGTTCGGATTTATCAGCAGCTAAAATATATTCTAAACCTTGTTTGTACGATAAGCCCCAATAGTCTAATTCGAAATTCTGCCGGGTATTTTTACCGGCCAAAAAATTAAAATATACATTCTGAAAAGGGTGATTGGCAATCATAAAAATGAAAACAAATAGAATGGAAACAATTGTTGAATAAGAAATAATTTTTACTGCCCAGTTTTTTTTAACAGCCAGAATTAATTGGGTAAAACCATATACAGCAATCAGCAAAAGATAAGGATATATAAAAAACATATGCCGATAAGAGTCGTAAACTGTAGCGTTTAAAATTATAACAGCCAGGACGGGAGAAGCAAACATAAATAAGCAGAATTGCATCGGGAGGGTGCCGGCAAAATTAACAAACGAATTTTTTACGGCAAAAAACAAGCCTGCCAGAAAAAGAACTAGATAACAAAAAGGTGTAGTGATAGAAATCCATACCGGCAGATAATGCCAGGGCAGATTTTGGCAGTATTCCATTTTGCCTAAATACAATGAAGTCATCATATATACGGGAAAATGACTCATCTGCTTCAGTGCTTCTGAAAAATAGTGTATAGGATTGAGCCATAATACCGGCCAAAAGGCAATAATAAAAAATATTGTATAGGATAAGTACATTAAAAGCGGGACGATTTTTCTTTGTTTCTGCATTGCAAACAAATACAGGGTAGCAATGGGTAATAGCAGCCCCATAATCCTGATGTCGACTATAAATCCGCAACAGGCTGCGTGAATAAAGGCCCACCCGATTGTTTGTCGTTCTATAAACACAAAAGCCGTATAGCTGGCGATAATACAAAAGCTCAGCATTACTAAATCCTTTGAATTATAAAAGCTTTCAGCAAATATGCGGGGCGATGCGGTAAGCATCACAGCACATAACAGGGCTGCGCTGTGTTTTTTAAAAAATTTCAGCCCCAGTAAATAAAAAAACAGAACTGCTATAAAAAAAACCAGGAAATTTAATCCGTGCCGCATCAAAAGAAAGATGCGGGTATCTGTGATATTCAAAAATTTTTCAGCACCAAATAAAATAATTTCAAAAGCCGGACCGTGGTATTTTTCATCGCAGGAAAGAAGCTCTTTTGAATCACCGGTTTTAATAAAGTTGTAATTTACTTCGCCATTCAGGCGTGAAAAGCCCAGTTCATCGCATGATACACCATAGTCGGAAAAGACAAAACACCCCACAGCAAACAGACCGATAAAAAAAACAATGGCAGCACGTTTGAAAAATATATCCTTAATAACTGGGAGCATAGGAAGTCGAGTCTGACTTGATTTAATTGTGTTTTCTATTTGAGTTTAAAATTACAGGACTTTATCAACGACATATGCAGGGCGGTTTCGAGAAGCCTCAAAGTTTCTCCATAAGTATTCTCCAATAATTCCAATAGCAAGCATTTGAAAAGAGGATACCAGAAGAAAAACCATCATCAGGGTAGTCCATCCGGCTACCTCGATATAACCGGTCAGTTTTGCAAAAAGAACATACAGTGCATATATAAACGAAATCCCTCCAAGTAAAATACCGCTGATAGTAATAAACCGAAGAGGGGCGTATGAAAATGAAATGAAGGAATCAATAAACAACTGCATTTTTTTTTGCAACGTCCACCTTGACTTGCCGATTTCCCGCTCCCGCCTTTTATAAGGGATACATGCATATTCATACTTCAGCCATATCAATAAATAAAGCGAATTGGTGTTTTTTTCGCGTATAGCCAAAACATCATCTTTTAACTGTTTGTCAAATAAACAAAAGTCGAAACCGCCGTCAGGTATGTTGGGAAGAGCATGTTTCTTAATTAGTTTTTGATAAAGAGATGCAAGCAATTTGCTGAAAAAAGGATCATCTCTGCTTTCCCTGTTTGCCAATACTAATTTGAATCCTTTAGTCCAATATTCATACATTTTAGGCATCAGTTCAGGAGGATCCTGTAGATCGGCTGTTATTACCACATTGCAATCGCCGGTTGCATATTTCATGCCCGCCTGAATTGCGTTATAAGAACCAAAATTACCGGAAAGCTTTACTATTGTAACTTTTTCAGGATATTGATTTTTAAATGTGATGAGTGCCTCAAATGTTTTGTCCTTACTGCCATCATCAACCATTATGTATTCAAACGAAACATCAACTGGAAAAAACTGCTCATTTAATATCAATTCCTGTGATGTAACAGGAATGTTTAATTCATTGTAATAACACGGAATAATAATGGATAATTTCGGCATGAAATATTTTAATTATTTTACTGCAAACATACTGTATTTCAAAATTAAAATTCAGAAATATACATGAGGAAAACCACAAGCATTTGAATTTTTTTCTGAAAAAATATTTTTTTAAAAATTTGTTTTGGTACTTTTTTTTCAAATAATTTCAAATGGCGGACCTCAGTTCCAACACCAACAGGGATTCTAAAGGAATTATCGCTTTCTGTCTTTTATTCAAATTTATTTTTAACGAAAATCAAAATGAAATTTTCAGCTTATTTTCTTTTCAGGCCATTTTGGGTTTCTTCAAATTTAATTCCATCAGGCGAGGTCCAAAAACCATCTGCATGCATCACAAGGTTCTCTCCTTTTTCATCTATCCATGCCCTGAATTTAGCAGGGTTGCCATAGACTAAAGCATAGTCGGGAACGTCGCGGGTAACCACAGATCCTATTCCAGTCATGGCATATTTTCCAATAGTCAGCCCTCCCATTATGGTTGAATTTGCACCAATAGAAGCTCCTTGTTTTACAAATGTTTTTAAATGAACTATCCGCTGTTTGCTGCGCGGGCGGGGATTATTGGTAAAAACTACATTTGGCCCTATGAATGCGTCATCTTCTATACGCACACCTTCCCATAGATAAATACCGCATTTAATTGTTACGTTGTTTCCTATAATTACATCGTATTCGATATAACAATGATCGCATACATTGCAGCCTGAGCCTATTTTTGCCCCCTTAAGAATATGCACGAAAGCCCAAATACGGGTATCTTCTCCGATATCCTCAGTTTCAACGATTGCATTGGGATGAATAAAAGGTTTGCTCATTTAATTTGATTTCAATTTTTTTTCACCCTTTAGATCCTTTGGCAGCCTTTTTCATTATAAAAAGCCAACGAAAAAGGGAGCCGCCCTTTCCGAAAAAGTAAATTTTGAATACGAATCTGTTTGAACAAAACAGAATTGTATATTTACGCCTTATTTTACAAACAAATATACAAATATTTTGCAATGTTTAATACATCACAAATTTTTATACATGCGTGAAAAAGCCCTTGAGTATTGATTTTATACTGAATGGCCAAGAAGCCATTATTCACGTTTAAAGCATCATTAAAAGCTTAATAACCAGCTCCCGTTTATTTAGAGAGCGTGTTCATGAAAATAATGTATTTTTAAAACAAGGTTTACTAAAAATCTGAAAAATGAATTTAAGCAGTAAAACTTTTTTTATAAAAGAAAAATCTAAACTCCAGACAATAGCGTTTAACTATGGGAAGGAACCGCTCAAATATTTAATTATCGCCGGTATTATTTTGGTTACTGTTATTAAACTAAGTTTAATGGGAACCGGGTTCTTAACATTTCCTGATGAATTTCGATATTTTGCAGCCGGAGATGCATTGCGGCACGTATCGGAATTTAATATGGGAGCTGCGATGAATGATTTATTTTCAACAAAATCTAAACCCGGCGATGTATTAATACAAACTATCCCGAACGCAATTGAACAGGTTACATGCAGTATTTTTAACCTAGTTCGCTATGAAAGCAAAAACCACTATCCCTTATTTATTTTCAATTTTATAATTTACTGCTCTATTCTTGTAGTCCATTTCAAATTTTCAAAATTGGTTTTAAAAGATACGTTTTTGGCTTTGGTCAGCGTTTTATTATACAGCTCATTAACAAACTCCTATTTGTATCTCAGACACGTTCTTGCTTTAGATACGAGTCTTTTGATTTTTTATCTGCTTATATATAAAACCGTTAAATATACTGAATCTGACAAGTTATCATTTAAGAAATCCTCGATTCTAGGCCTTTTCTCATTTTTTGGATTTTTAGTTTATCCAGGATATTTTCCATTATATTTTCTTTGCTTATCTGTACTGTTCTTTCATAATTTAACCAAGAAAACTTTTTTTAAGAAAGTTTATCATGCATGCTATTATGGCTTAGGAAGTATATACTGCCTGCTTATTTTTGAAGCGATGGCAAGGCTCGGCGGTGTATCGTATATATCAGATGCGCGGCATGCATCCAGCATAGTAACCCAAGGTTCCTCCGAAGAATCATTTTCATTTATAATAAAATATTTTTTTGAGGTAGAGAGAATAACCGGCATTATTTTGATAGTTTGTCTGCCCCTTTTTGGTTCCATGTTAATCAATGAAATCAGAAACAAAAATTTCAAACAAAATTCACTTATCATATTATTGGGAATTGTACTTATAGGATTGTTTTTAGCCTACGCAAGTGTCGGCTATTTTTTTCACAATTTTTATTTAATGGGGCGGACATTACACCAGTATTACCCTTTCATCTGCATCTTTTCTGTGTTTTCATTAAATCTATTGCTAATTAAAATAACCAAAAAAACTGAATTTGTTTTGTTTTTAATCTCATTAGTTTTTGTAATAAGTTTCGGAATAAATTTTATTCAGTATTATCCGATTACATATCCGCGGGATATTTATTGGAAATTAAGTAAAACACACCGGTGGAAGGACATTGAAACTATTTTGGAATACGGAAATGGCTGGACTGTAAAACCCGAATATACTGACCACATGCATTATGAAGACATTCCTCCAAAAGGAAATTTTGAATCTGAAAATATTATAGTGATAAACGGAGGTTATTTTTATCCGATTTACGACATCGCATTATACAATAAATTTACCCCGGACGCGAGTTATAAATTACTTGACACTAAGACCCATTGGCTCAATTTTAAGGCTTATCAGTATGAGGCTTATAGTATTATCGAACGACAGAATCTTGACAAGATGAACCTGCAGATAAAAACATTTTCAAAACAGGCCCCTCATCAATGATACAAAAAACTCTAAACGATTTTATTGAATCAGGCATTTTTAAAACAAACCGAATTGTATATTTACTCTTCATTAAAAAAAAGCAGGGCAGCTAATATTTTACAATGTATAAAGTTTCTCAATTTTTCACTCCAATCCGAAAATGGCTTTGTGCTGGCCTTTTATGCATTATGGCCTGGCAGCAATGGAGTACATTTTTAAAACATCAGCAAAAATTTTCGGCCCCTGTTCAGTTTATAAAAGAAAATTACGGAAACGATGGTGTTACTTTATATGGAAATCGTTTTGAAGAAATTAAAAAAATGTTCACAAAGCCAACGCGGATAACTTATATCGGCGAACCCTATGTACCAAATAACGGCACAAGGGAATACCATTTTGATTTAACCCAGTATTATTTAGCTCCCAATTTACTTTTCAGGACTAATATTATGCATGACAGCGTTACCTATGACAATGGCGCTGCTGGAATTACCCCATCGCCGATAATTTTTGATACTGTTTTATTTAATTTATACAGTTCACTGCATATCAATCCAGCAACAAATTATTTTACAAATAATGGCTGGCATATATTAAAAGATTTTGATAACGGTTTAGTTTTACTTATAAAATGATGTTTCTGTTTTCAATATTAGCAGCACTCCTGCTCGGATTTTTAACCTGCCATTTTATTTTTAAGCAGGCGAAGACAATCAATATCCCATTTCTTGTTAATCTTTCTTTCCCAGCTGGACTAGGGTTATCATCTGTTATTTTTATCTTTTTTAATTTATTAGGATTTTCTTCTTTCCTTATTTTTTTGATTGAAATAGCATTAGTAATAATTTTAATATTAAAGATCAAAAAAATAATACAGCCATCACCCGCATTGAATAAAGGAAATGGAACAAATAAAATTGTTTATCAATTCGGATGGCCAGGCACTAACAAATTAATTTCGAATCCAATTTTGCTTTTGGCAGCGCTGCTTTATTTTTATTCGTGGTTTATGGCTGCCGGAATTTTTATTTTTGACAGTATTCAAAGCCCCCATGGTTTGTGGGATGCATGGTCGTGCTGGAATTTAGTTTCTAAAATTATTTGCCGCGCTCCGCATGACTGGCCACACCTGTTTCATCAGATGAATTCGGCAGATTTCCATCCGGATTATCCACTGTTACAAAGAGGTTTTATTGCGAGAAGCTGGTTATTAATGGGCAGCGAAAGTGTATGGATTCCTATTGTTTCGTCTTTTATTTTCACCTTTTGCACAATTGGTCTTTTATCTTCTTCTGTTAGTTTTTTCAGCAGCAAAACAGATGGACTTATTGCAGGTTTAGTAATGCTTTGTACTCCCTTTTTTATGATTATGGGAGATTCACAGTATGCTGATAATACAGTAGGATATTTCTATCTTGCAACAATTGTTTTATTGACTTTTGCACGTAAAGGCCCCTCTATAAAGCCTCACTTACTTATTGCAGCTGGTGTTACAGCAGGGTTTTCAGCCTGGAGTAAAAATGAGGGCCTGCTTTTTATTGTATGTTTATTTTCTTCACAATTGACGTTATTATTTTTTAAAAACTATCGCGAGCTGCTTACTGAACTAAAATATTTATTTTTGGGTATGCTGCCAATTCTGCTCCTGCTGGCTTATTTTAAATTCGCAATTGCACCTCACAACGAAATTGTATCATCATTTGGGGAAAGCACATTGTCCAAACTAACAAATCCCGCGCGCTACCTGCAGGCATGGAATTGGTTTACATTACAATTCGGCACTTTCGGGAAATGGGAATTCAATCCATGGTGGTTATTTCTTGCAGGAATTTTATTTAAGGGCATATACATCAAAGACAACAGCTATAGCTTTATTTCTAATTTCACGCTGCTTTTATTGATGTTAATAGGTTTTTTCTTCGTTGAAATAATGACACCTTACGGATTGCGATATTATCTTCAGACTTCCGTACATAGATTATTTTTTCAACTATTTCCATCTTTTATTTTTGTTTATTTTCTTGCAATTAACGGCAAAAAACCTATTTTAAAAATTGATGCTTCAGTTAGAAAAAAATAATGTCTTTTAACATAAGTTCTTTTCAATTTCTGTTTTAAAAAAATAATTTATGCTTAAATTAAAAGCACTGCTGAATAATCAATGGTTTTTCCCGATAGTAATGCTTTACTATGGAATATTTTACATTTCATTTGGAGAGACTTTTCCATTAAACGGGGGAGTTACTATGGATGGGGTTGTTTTTTCCACTTTTGTTTCCGATTTCAAAAAAAGTCACTTTTTCGACACCTTTTATGTTCATCGGATTCTGCCATCGCTTATAGTAGGGGGCATTTTCAAGTTGTTTTTAATAAGTCCTACTAATCCGCATATTTTTACTTCGTTTCAAATTTTAAATTTAGCAGGCATAATTACTTCCTGCTATTTTTTAAAACGAATTTTTGTTTTTTTTAATATCTCTCTCAAAAATCAATTGCTTGGTTTTACGCTGTTTTTAGTAAACTTTGCTATGTTAAAGTTTCCATTTTATCTGCCTGTTATGTCAGATACTTTGGCCTTGGCAGTCAGCACGATGATGCTCTTTTTTTATTTAAAAAACAATACATTTGGAGTAATCTGCTGCACAATAGCAGCCTGCTTTACATGGCAGCCTTCCTTCTATCAAGGATTAATACTGACCGCTTTTCCTTATTGTTATCTACCTTTTTCCCCCATTGCCAGGCGTACTAAACTAATACTGCGTTTATCTGCGGCTTTGTCGTTAATTTTAATCTGCCTGTTTATAATTTTCATAAAAAAAATGGATACGGCAAGCGAGCATGTTGCCAGAATTAACAGGACTCTTTTGCCATTGAGTATTTTAGGGGCATCTGTTTTATATTTCTTTTTTTCAAATATTTTTCTGAACTCAAATCTCCTGAACATCCGATTATTTTTATCTAAGCTGAAGCTGCTGAATTTTATTTACACTCTATGTATTTGGGGCGCATCATTCGCAGTAATTTACTATTTAAATCCTTTTCCTAATAAATTTTATCCTTTGCAGAACACTCTTTTTAATCCTTTTTTATCTGCCCTGGTGTGGCCGCTGCATACACTTGTTTCTCATACTGCTTTTTGGGGAATGCTCGTTATTTTACTCATTTTTTTCTGGGGAGATTTCTGCAGATTTATTTCCCAGATGGGCTGGGGATTAGTCGGGGCATTCGCTTTAAATTTATTTTTATTCGGGCTCATATCAGAAACAAGGTGTTTAACAAATCTGCTTCCCTGGCTGATAGTTTTTTTAGCAAACGTTTTAAACAAATATTCTTTTTCGAAAAGCTTTTACATCATTACAGCTCTGCTCTGTTTTGCTACATCAAAAATATGGCTGCTGTTAAACAATAATGATGATTTTTCCGGGATGCAGTTAGATAAAAATTTCAGCATGGGATTTCCTCATCAAAAATTCTGGATGAATATCGGGCCCTGGATGAGCCAGCAAATGTATTATCTGCAAGGCGGAGGAGTGCTGCTTTTACTGGCAATATTATTTTTTATGTTTTACAAAATTGAAGTGAAAAGAATAACTAAAGTAAGGGTTGTTAGAAGGTACTAAAGGATGATTCGTTAATAAATTATTTTCAAAATTATTGACCTCAATATTATCACCCCTCCAAAATCATTTTATTCTATTCTTTTCATTAGGCAATATTTTTAAATAATGAGGCTGCATCAACGAACTGATTTTGCATCCAATTTTCGCACTATTGTTTTTGCTTTATCAATTGAAGGTTTCTCGATGAATTTGAAACCTAAAAAGCTAACCAATACAAGTATTGGAGTTATTGAAAAGATAATAAAACAATATTGGAGAGGCGTCATATAATACATCCTATCAAGACCAAATCCAAAACGAAAAACTGTAAAAAGCAGTATAGCATGCAATAAATAGGTACTATAACTTATTTCACCTAAAAATTTTAAAGTAGAATTTTTCAGAAGCCCCAAAAATGAGGCTCCCAGTGCTAAAAAGGTAAAAACAATTGAAATTAATAATTGACAATAAATATTATATGCTGTATTAAATTGTACTATCAAAAAAAGACATATTAAAATAATTATACTAGAATAAATATCTTTTATTTTTTTATACAAAGAAGTAAATTTTAATAAAAAGGCAGCAACAGCACCACCTATAAAAGAATAAATATGGTATACCACAACATCATGAATTTCATAAAAAATCACTATAAAAATTACACTTAAAATAATAAATCCAATTTTAGGTTTAATTTTTAATATCAAAATTGAAATCAATGGTAAACTAAAATAAAACAACCATTCATAAGAAAGTGACCAATCTACTCCCAAATTAATAAAAAAAGAAGCGGCTTCAGTACTCGAACTATTATGTATTAAATGTATTCTAAAAAAGCACCAATTAATTACAGATCCTAAAAATTCTGACATCCCAATCTTTTCAGGCCATAAACCAATGCATATAAGTATAATAATAATTAACCATACTGAAAAATAGTACATTGGTGCCAATCTGAATATTCTAGAAATGAAAAAATTTCGCCAATTAAATTCCTTGTTGCCTGTGTTAAGAAGTTTTGAAATAAATAGAAAACTGGTAATCATAAAAAACAAAGAAACAGTAGTTTTTCCGAATTGTTCATATAAATTTGATTTTAACGGCTCCCAAAAACCCAATTGAAAACTTTGGTACCATGCACTTGAATGGTGGATAAAAACACCTAAAGCTAAAAAACCTCTTACACCGTCAATAGTCTCGTATCTGCCATTCTGAGGATTTATTTTATACTTTAATTTAATAATATATCCCGTTAAAAAAGCAATTAAGAATATAATTACTGCAAAAAAAGGATTTAAAGGATTCATGAATCAATGCTGTTTAATTAATGGTCTAAAAAAAATAGGATATTATAATTTAAATAAAATAATTTTAAAATATTAGGCCGTGTCAGCTTACCGAATCTGCATCCAATTTGCCTATTATTGTTTTTGCTTTATCCATATAGGGTTTCTCAATATATTTAAAGCCCCAGAAGCTAATCAGCACAACCAATGGAGCTATCGAAAACACAAGAAGGCTATATTCTATAGTTGTAAGCTGTTTAACCTTTTCTAAACCAAATACAAAATAAAAAACTGTAAAAAGTGTTATACCGTGCAGTAAATAAGTGCTGTAGCTTATTTCTCCTAAAAATTTTAATGTCGTATTTTTCAACAGCCCGAATAAGGAAGCTCCGAGAGCAATTAAGGTAAAAACAATTGTTACTAATACTATACAGAATGGATTATATACTGTGCTGAACTGCAGAATTAAAAAAAGGCAAACCAAAATTATTATACTTGCATAAGTATCGCTCATTTTTTTACCGAAGGAAGTAAATTTTAAAATGAATGGAGCAACAGCTCCTCCAATAAAAGAATAAATAAAATATCCAAACATGCCATGAACCTCATAAAAGGCAGCTATAAAAATAACACTTAAAATAATATACCAAATTTTGGGTTTAATTTTTAATATGAATATTGCAATTAAAGGCAAACTGAAATAAAACAGCCATTCATAGGGAAGTGTGCCTTCTACTGCTGCATCTATTATAGCAGTAAATCTTGAATTATTGATATCCGGCCTCCCATTTATTGTAAAAAGGCACCATTTAAATATGGACGCAAAAAAATCCTGGAACGCAACATTTACTTGCCATTGGCTGATAAACATTACTGAAATAATAATTAACCAAATTAAAAAAAAATACATTGGTACTAATCTGAATACTCTTGAAAGAAAAAAATTACGCCAGTTAAAAACTTTTTCATTCGAATTTAGAAGTTTTGAAATGAATAGAAAACTAGTAATCATAAAAAACAGAAGAACACTGGTCTGCCCAAGATGGACATATAGATTTGATTTGGGATTGTCCCAATATCCAGTATGAAGATATTGATGCCAAATATTTGAATGGTGGATAAAAACACCTAAAGCTAAAAAACCTCTCATACCATCAATACATTCGTATCTGCCTTTCAGAGGATTTATTTTATACTTTGATTTTATAATATGCCCAGTTAAAAAGGATATTAAATATATAATTACCGCAAAAAAAGGATTTAAAGGATTCATGAATCAATGCCTTATAATTAATAGTACAATAAAAAACAGGACAAAATACTTTAAATGAAATGTTTTTAAATAATGAGGGCGGTATCAGCTGACTGAACCCGCATCCCATTTTCGGATTATTGTTTTTGCTTTATCCATTGAAGGTTTCTCGATATATTTGAAACCTAAAAAGCTTATCAGTATAACTACGGGTGTTATTGAAAATATAACAAGGCAATATTCAAGAAGCGTAAAATGTTTCATCCTGTCTAGACCAAATCCAAAACGAAAAACTGCAAAAAGCAGTATAGCATGTAATATATAGGTACTATAACTTATTTCACCTAAGAATTTTAAAGTGGAATTTTTTAACAGTCCAAACAATGTGGCTCCCAAAGCTATCAAGATGAAAATAATGGTAATTAACACTTGACAATAAATATTATACGCGGTGTTAAATTGTATTATCAAAAAGAGACATCCCAAAATAATTATACTAGAATAAATGTCTTTTATTTTTTTATATAAAAAAGTGAATTTTAATAAAACTGCGGCAATTGCGCCTCCTATAAAAGAATAAATATAATACACCACTATGCCATGAATTTTATAAAAGACTATTATGAAAATTACGCTTAAAATAATATAGCCAATTTTTGGTTTAATTTTTAATATGACTATTGAAATTAATGGTAAACTAAAATAAAAAAGCCATTCATAGTAAAGTGACCATTGTACTCCAAAATTGACTATAGAAGTAAATGCTATATTATTAATATCGGGAACTTCATATATTGTAAAAAGGAACCAATTAATTATAGATTTTAAAAAATCTGTTAACCCAACTGTCACTTGCCATTCACTCATAAACATAACTGAAATAATAATTAACCATACTGAAAAAAAGTACATAGGTACTAATCTGAAAATTCTGGAAATAAAAAAATTACGCCAATTAAAACCTTTTTCATCAGCATTAAGAAGCTTCGAAATGAACAGGAAACTAGTAATCATAAAAAATAAAGAAACAGTGGTTTGTCCAAATTGGGCATAAAGATTTGACTTTGAAAGACAATTTAACCAACTTCCTGTTTGAAAAAACTGACCCCATATAGATGAATGGTGGATAAAAACACCTAAAGCTAAAAAACCTCTCATACCATCAATAGTTTCGTGTCTGCCTTTCGGAGGGTTTATTTTATGGTGTGATTTAATTATAAAGCCTGTTAAAAAGGCTATTAAATAAACAATTACAGCAAAAAAAGGATTTAAAGGATTCATGAATCATTGCCGTTTAATTAATAGACTTAAAAAAGGAACTCATGCTTAAATAAAAATTTTTTAAATAGTTGGTCTGCATCAATGATTCGAATCTAGCTCCGATTTTCGAATTATTGTTTTGCTTTATTTAATCAGAATAGTAATAATTTTTTGATAACAGTAATTACCTTATCAATTTCTTCCTGAAGCATCGGTACAAATAATGGAATTAAAATACTTCTATCGCTTGCATCTTCAGAAACAGGCAATTTTAAATCTTTGCAATAAGCAGCATAAGCTGTTTCCCTGTGAGATGTCATAATACCTCTTCGCGATGAAATGCCATTATCTAAGAGTAGCTGCATTAAATCATTGCGGGAAATCGGGCAGGTATCTTTTAAATAAATACTGTATGATTGATAATTGCTGCAATACCCGTCCTGCTCAATGGGAAGACGGATGCATTTGATGGTCTTAAATGCAGCATGGTACTGCATTGCTATTTTTCTTCGTTCGGAAATTATCCAGTCTATTTTTTCGAGCTGTTTAATACCAACAGCAGCCTGAATATCCGTCATTCTATAATTATAACCGATTTCTATATGATCCTCGAAAATAATTTTTGAAGAAGAATGTCTTACCCTGTCGCTGATACTCATTGCATGCTGCCGCAAAAGTTTCAAACGGTTATAATATTTTTCATTGTTAGTTGTAATCATGCCCCCGTCGCCGGTTGTAATCACCTTTCTGGGATGAAACGAAAAGCAGACTAATTCGGAATGCGACCCTATTTTATTTTCCTTATAAGATGATCCTGCGGCACAGGCAGCATCTTCAATAAGTTTAAGATTATATTTTTTGCACAGCTCAGTAAATGCGTCAATATCGGCAGGCATACCTATTTGATGGACAATTAAAACCGCTTTTGTTTTTGATGTAATCAGCTTTTCAACATGATTAATATCTATATTATAAGTCTCCGGATTCACTTCGGCAAAAACTGGTTTTGCGCCAACATACATGATACAATTGGCTGTAGCTATATAACTCATGGAAGGGCAGATTACTTCATCGCCATCTTTTATACCGGAAACAATCATTGCCAAATGCAGTGCCGTAGTGCAATTGCATACCGCAACCGCGTATTTCGAACCTGTAAATTGCGCAAACTTTTCTTCAAACTCCTGCACTCTCGGTCCCTGCGTTACCCAGCCTGTTAAAATAGTATCATGAGCCGCTTTGGCTTCGTCTTCTGTTAAGTATGGTTTCGCTATCGGTATCAAAGTATATTTTTTTATAAAATTAAATACGAATTATTTTCTGGAGGAACAGAATTGAATACTGGTTTAGTTTAAAAATTAATTTATTATTTTATTTTTATTTGTTTTTCAAAATACCAATCCGACAAAAGTTTCAAGCCTTCTTCTAAACTGATTAAAGGCTTAAAATTCAATAAGGACTGAGCTTTTTCAATTTCAGCAATTCTTTTGCTTACAGGATTTATAGTATTATCTTCTCTGAACTCTGGGCTTAAATTTGAGTTATTGGCCTGTAATAACAAGATTAATAATTCCTTCAATGAAGTTTCCCTTTTGTTTCCAATATTAAATACGTCATCAGTAACATCCGATAAAAGTGCTGCAACATTAGCCCTTGCAACGTCTTTAACGTAAACAAAATCCATTGAGGTGCTTCCATCGCCATATATCAAAGGATTTTTCCCGTCTCTTATGCAGTCGAGCCATTTTATCATCACTTCAGTATATTTCCCATCAGTATCCATACGTGCGCCGAACACATTAAAGTAGCGTAATGCGACGTAATCCAGCCCATACATAAATTTATAACTTCTGAATAACTGTTCCCCGAATAATTTAGCCGCGCCGTAAAATGTTTGATTATCGTAAGGATTATCTGTTTCAGGTGTCGGGAAATGCTGTGCAAGGCCGTAAACAGAAGCACTTGAAGAATAAATCACTTTTTTTATTTTATGCTTAACTGCACTTTGCGCAATATTAAAAGAGGCATTTATCATTACATCAAAACCTTCTTCTGGATTCGCAGCACAGGCATTGATCCGCAATGCGGCCATGTGGAAAAGATAATCAGTCCGGGACATGAGTTTATCCACTAATTCAAAATTTCGGATGTCGCCTTCAATAAATTCAACAACTGGATTGCTGCTGAAACTTTTCATGTTTTCAAAACTGCCGCGAATTAAATTATCGAGTATGATAATTTTTTTAGGCTGAAGCGGCAATAATTCTTCTATGAGGTATGAACCAATAAAACCGGCCCCGCCGGTCACAAAAATTGTACTGTTTTTTACTTTATTAAACATGCTGCTGATTATTTAAACTTAGAAGAAGAATACCTGCTAATATTAATACAAAACCTATCAACGAAATCAGGTTCAGGTTATCTTTAAAAATAAAATATCCTACTCCCAAGGTAAAAATAAAATTGATTCCGGTTGCAACCGGGATAGCAAAAGAAAAACTGCCTGACGAAAGAACTTTAAACATAACCAATGCAGAGATAAATATAAAAACAAAGGCAATGATAACCTGGACATTAAAAAGAAAATACACCCATTCTTTAAAGGTCGACAAAACGCAGTCTTTCAGTTTTAATTTTATCAATGCAGCACCTGATACGTTCAGGAAAGCATATATAATACAGTATAAAATTGTTTTGATCATGATGTATGCAGTTCTATTATTTCATCGATAATGAATACCGGACGTTTACGGCTTGCATCAAGGGTGCGCCACAGATATTCTGCAATTATTCCAAGAGAAATATTTGTGATGCCAAAACCTATTAATAGGATACACAACAATGCAGGCCATCCGCTTACAAGGTCATCATAAACAATTTTTCTAAAAACAATATATGAAGTCCATCCAAGCCCTATGAAAAAGAAAAAAATTCCGATAATTGAAACCAATCTGATAGGCGCAAATGAAAATGCGACAAAGGAATCAATTAATAATTTGACTTTCTTTGATAAGGTCCATTTGGATTTTCCCGCAATACGCTGCGCTTTTTCAATGTTTACAAACTTGTTCTTAAAACCCATTGATAGGATTTGCAAAATAAGCGAGGAATTAGATTCTATATTTTGATTGAGAACCTTCCTTACTTTTTCACTGATCATAAAAGTTTCCAAACCTTTGTATGGAAAATCTTTAATAACAAACCGCTGCATCATCGATGAATAAAACCGGGAAAATATTTTCTCAACTACTCCGACATCATTGATTTCCCTTACACCATATACTATATCATTACCCTCCGAAGCTGCGTTATATAATTTTTCTACTGTATCGAAAGATATTTGCAAATCTGCCGGCAGACAGGTAACGTATCTGCCTGAGGCATGAAGAAACCCTGCTCTGACTGCGGCGTGCGAACCAAAATTAGTTGAAAGCGAAATAAGCCTGCAGGGGAAACTAATTGGCTTAAAATTTCTGATTATATCACTAGTCCCGTCTTTAGACCCATCATCAACAAAAATTATATCAAAATCAAATTTTTTCCTTGAGTAATATTCTTCTATGGTTTTCAAAAGGACCGCAATTCCTTCCTTTTCATTTAAGAAAGGAATAACAATACTAACTGTTGTCTGATTTTCCATATTAATTATTTCTGCTTTTTTTAAATCTGTCACTCTCAAAACCTGCTTCTGTTAATTCGATTTTTACCGGCACTTTAAACGCCTGCAACTTTAACCTGCAATAGGTTTTAATTTTCTGAATTATTTCTTTTTTTTCTTCAACACCATTATAAGATACTCTAGCGCAGACTATTTTTCCGGTTAAACGATTGTTTTCGCCATAAACCAATACGTCCGTCACTTCAGGAATTTCTAATATTACATTTTCTATTTCCTGCGGAAATACTTTTTCGCCGCCAACATTAATCAGCTCTGATTTTCTGCCCAAGATTTTAAGATATTCACCTTTTACTTCAACTGAATCACCTGTTATAAACCAACCGTCATCCGTAAAAGGGCTTTGGGCATTAAGGTAACCGATCATCGCTGCATCAGATTTAATCTGTAATATCCCTTCAACAACTCTTGCCTGAAAGCCTTCACCGCCAAGCTTAACCCAAAGCGAACCATTGTTTTCCGACTTTGAACGCATCACCCCAAGTTCAATGAGTCCATAAGTCTGCTGGAGTTTAACACCAGGAAACAGCCTGTTTAAATGGCTAAGCAGTGTCTCAGGCATTGGTTCAGCACCATAACTTATTATCTGCAGGCTTTCAAGATTATATTTTTCGTAGGCCCTGCTGAAAATAAGCATATTCAAAAAAGTGGGAGAAGCCGGCAGCAGTTCTACTTTATATTTTTCAATTAATTCGCATACATGGTCAGGTGTTCTGTTATCCAAAATCACCACTGCACCTCCGTTTGATAAAACATGAAACAAGGTATTTAAGCCTCCCCAATGGTCGAATAATAAAAAATTAATCGTCCGTAAAGCTTTTCTTTTTATGGAAAACTTAGCAAGCAGTTTAGAAAAATCGTGAAGTGCCGCTTTTGGTTCACCGGCTGAACCAGAAGTGAAAAGAACTAAACCCGGTGATTTTCTTTCGATCAATAATTTATAAAATTCATTCTGCGCAGATGAATTATGCCATTTTATAAATTCAATATTATTTTCGTCATTTATTCTAATCAGTATTTCTAATTGAGCTATTTCGTATTTACTTTCATTCTTTGCTTTATGATTAATATCGAGGGGAACTGTAATTGCATTCTTTTCAATTAAAACAAAAAGAATTGCAATGGACTCTGGGGAAAAATCTCCCTCTAATCCAACAATGGTTCCTTGCCGGACATCATTCAAATTATCACGCCAATAATTAATTCTGGTTAGAAGGTAGGAATAAGAAAAAGCAGTATCATGCCAGATAACAGCGGTGCTGTCCTGGTAAAGTTTAAAAACAGACAAAAAATCACTTATGCTATTTTCTGCACTCATTTACAATCATTTCAATAAGTTTATAATTCATCAAATTTCCAACTTCTTCATCAGGTATACTTATGTTGAATTCTTCTTCTAAAGCAAGAATTAAATTTAAGTGCTTCACAGAATCCCAGGATTCAATGCTGTCTACAGAAGACGTTTCAGTGATACTTTCTATGGGCACTTCAAATACAGCGCTCATTACTTTTATTATTTGAGATTTACTGTTTTCCATATTATTAATTTTTACCGCCTTGAAAACTGGTTCTTATATATGTAATATTTTTAGGCTGATACTTTGATAATTCAAGACTATAAGCTTTTGTACCTTCCTTTTCATTCATTAAAGTAAATCCATTAGAGATATAAAAATTCTGCACCTGCTCGTTTTTATTTGTCGGCATATACTCCGCTGTTACTATTGCTGCAGGACTTTTCACGTTTAACCAAGACATAATATAATCCATAAACACAAATTCAATGTTTCTGCCTATTATTCTGCAGCTCATTAAAAATGTATCAATGCAATAGACATTTTTATTCTGCAAATCAGTTTTGATAATACAAACCGCGGTTAAACCATTGTCGCCAAACTTGTCTTTAACAGAAACAGCAAATACATGTTCTGTGCTGCTGTTCATCATATTCAAGATTTGGTTTTCGGTATATCTTTTTGTTGTAAGATTAAATTGATTTGTTTTCTGCGTTAATTGAGCGATACGTGATACCTGCGCTAAATCATCTTTAGAGACAGTTAAAGAGATGCTCAAAGATGACAAATACTCATCAATTGACTTGTGATTTTTTTTATCGCTTTCCCGCTCGGACTGCTGTTTGTATATTTCGGTTTTCTTAGCATCTTCACTGTTCAAAGTGAAATTAAAATGTCTATAAATATTCTCTAATAAAAAATCAGGATATTCATAAATGGCTGAAGGCACCTGCAGCGAAACAATTTCAGGCAGCTGCTCTTTAATCAAATTAATTTCAAATGCGGAATCGTCAATAAAAACAATACTATCCAATCCGATATTTAATTCGGAGGCTATTGCTGTTAAATTTGCAGCTTTATCATTCCAATTGATTTTTTTTATAGAAATGTACTCATCCTTTAATATAATATCGGGATGGCCCAGCAGCACATCGTTTACATCCTGCTCATTATTTTTGCTGCAGATCCCGACAATTACGCCTTGCCTGCTGAGATACACAGCTATTTGCTGTACCTTGTTATAAAAATGTCCTGCGTGTGAACTGCCCGACATATCAATTTTATCCATGCCGTCTTCGCCGATGATACCTTTCCATAATGTATTATCACAGTCAAATATGACGGCTTTTTTCAACCTGCCGGTATTTCTAAAAATGATTGGTTCAACAGCAGCCGTATAGTTTTTTAAAAACGATAATGTATAAGGCGCCTTTGATGAATTGTACATCCTATAGTCAATCGCTTGTTTGATGCCGATCTTTGAAAAAATTTTATCAATGTTTAACAATGAAACGTTTATACTTTTTCTTTCATCCAAATGCCTGTTTAATTCTGAGACAAACGTTTCAATTTTTGATTTGTGAGAATAATTTGAAATAAAATAAGCGGATGAAAAGGTATTAAAAACAACGGAGGGACAATGTTTTAAATTTTCAAGAATCATATCTATCTCCGAACAGACTTTATCCTTTAAATTAGAGTACTGCTCATCATTTAAATTTTCAAAAAAAGCAGCCACGCTGTCAACGATATTAAGCATATCGAAAAAAACAATCACTAAATCAGCATCTGTTTGCTTTGCGCTGTCCTGAATAATATTATCGTAATTACCAAGCGTTATTGATGGATTAATGTGATTAGTGCGGAGAGAATATTCAACTATCTCTTTAATTGAATTAATTGTAACATTAGATAAAACAGAAATTTTGTATGGAGCGCCTTTCTGTATCCCTTTTAACAGCTGATTTTGCTGTAAAATTTCCGAATATTTTAAAGTTTCCATAGTGTTTAAATCATTATCAGTCCGCCGTTAACACGGATGTTTTCACCGGTAATAAAATCAGATTTTTCTGAAGCCAGAAAACTTATTGCACCTGCCGCATCAGAAGCCGACGCAAGCCTTCTGAGAGGCGTTTGAGCAGCGGTGAGCAGTTTTATTTTTTCAGGAATGTCAGCCGTTAATTCTGTGCTGATAAGACTTGGAGTTACCAGATTAACACGGATGCCTTTAGGTGCTAATTCTATTGCCATTGCTTTTGTAAAACCCGCCAATGCAGACTTTGCAGTGATATAAGAAGCCCATTCTGTATTCGGCTTATCAACAGAAAAACTTCCGAGATTAATAATTTTTCCGTAACCATTTTTAATCATTACAGGAAGTATTTCTTTAACAATTGTGAATGCGGCTTTAATATTTAGGTCCAGCTGTTTCTGAAAATCAGACCATTCTAAATCCATAAATTTAATATTTGGAATAACGGCTGCAGCGCAATTAACAACAACATTGATGTATTCAGAGGCTCTCAAACTTTTTGAAATCATCTCTTTAATCTCCAAATCATTTAAAATATCAGCTTTTACGATAACTGCTTTCCTTTTTAGTTTTTCAACATCCGCTTTAATTTCGTCTGCAAGTTTTTTATTTTTATGATAGTGGATAATAATATTAAAACCATCAGCCGCAAGCTGCATACAAGCGGCACGTCCAATACCTCCGGTACCGCCGATAACCAAGGCTGTTCTCTCTTTCGCTTTTATTTTTTCAGCGGTTGCTGCAACGGGGGTATCAAATTCAACTACTTTGACTTTTGCAAAACCTCTTGTAACTATCTGTTTATTTTGATTAAAAATATCAGTTTTTAATTCGATGATTTGTTCTTTGTCATTTTTCTTAATCACCTCAGCAACAACAGTAAGTTTATCGCCGATCCTTACGGGTAATAAAAAGTCAAGTGATTGAGAAAACCAGAGAGCGCCGTCGCCCGGCAGTTTTGTGCCAATGATTGTAGAAATAAAAGAAGCGCCGAGCATGCCGTGAACAACGGGTTTTTTAAAATTTGTTTTACTTGCAAATTTTTCATCTACATGAAGCTTATTGTCGTCACCGGTGAGTTCAACAAATTTTTCTATATCATTGATTGTAATGATATGAGTCAATTTTTCTTTGTCACCAATTTTAATATCGTTGTATTTCATTCTTAAATATATTTTAAGCTTGTAAATATAATATTTGCTTTCCCTTTAAAATCGAATGATACGTCATTATTTTTTTTATTTAGACCTGTCAGGTTTTAAAAACCTGACAGGTCTTGATCTTGCAATAATAAAAACAAGAAGCGCTGACTATTGTAATTTTTTTTAAACAGTCTTTTTACAAAAAGCACCAATCAACTGCGTTACTTTATTTTTTTTCGCAGTTTCTTCATTCACATCTTCGGCATACTGCCCATGTAAATCATTTACATTAAAACCTGATAATTTAATTAAATCAGTAACATCTTCTTTTGACCTGAACAAATAAACATGATCCAATGCCGGCGAATTCGTGGGCGTAGTGAGCCACAAAACGCCGTTATCAGCTAACAGGTCCGAAAGTTTTTTAAGAATCTCAACAGGTTTATCCAAATGTTCAAGCACTTCACCGAGTATAATTAAATCATATTTATGCGGCGAATTAAAATTAAAAATATCATCGTTAAAGAAAAACATTTTTTCTTTTTCATTGCCGATTATCTGCTTTGTTGCATCAAGCGATGATTCGCTTATATCAACAATGTCGAGCCTTAAATAATCAGGGATGTCAGTTTTAATTATGTATGAAAAAAAACCATGCCCCGGACCTACATCTAAAATAGTTATTTTATCATTTTGTTTATAATACTTTTTGAGGCTTTCTCTGAAATACATGAACATATCAAAGTGATGTTTCCACAAAATCTGTGAAATCAGCAATGCGTTCATGTAATACGACATTATATCTTTTCTCGAATAAACATGTTCATACGCCATTGACTGATTCTTGCAGGAGTAGAGGCCATGTTTAAGAAAGTACATGCCTTCTTTTCTCATGTCGTTAATCATTTTCAGATAATCCACAGCAAGCAGTTCAGGCGTTATTTTCTGTGCAGAAAAATAATTAAAAATCATGTTAAGGAGTTCATCAAACTGTGCTTTATGATTTTGAGCTATTTGATTAAAGTTCTTTTTTATTTTTTTTGAATGCAAAGCATCTTTCTTTCCAATTTCCTGGATTAAATCATTTAAGAATTGCTGCGCGTTATTTTCCATTATTTTTAACGTATTGAATTATGAAATTTTCCACAAATTAGCACCAAAATTAAACCCCGCTCCCACCCCTGCAATTAAAACTGTACTGCCGCTTTTAATCAGGCCCTTTGCGAAAGCCTCGCTTAATGCAATGCCGATACTTGCTGCGCCGGTATTGCCAATTTCTTCAACATTGGTATAAGTTTTATCTTTTGGTATTTTCATTTTACCAAGAATATAATTAATCAGAAAGCTGTTTGCCTGATGGAAAATAAAAAAATCAACATCTTCAATTTCAATATCAGAATCTTTAATTAATTCTTTTATAACGTACGGAAGGTTGGTAACAGCCTGTTTCCAGGTTGCCAAACCATTCTGCTCAATATAATTTACAGCATTATCATTAAGCAGTTTATTTGCCGGATACATGGATCCTCCGCCGCGCATTCTTACTGATTCGTAGGTGGATGAATCCGTTGCAAATCTGGAATTGATAAATCCATAACCCTCTTTTACTTTACCCATGAGCATTCCAGAGGCTCCATCGCTAAAAAAAACAGCAGTGTCTTTATCATTAATATTAGTAAACCTCGACAAAACTTCAACACCGATAACGATTGAATATTTAATTTTATCGTTAAGCATCATTCTTTCAGCTGCAATAGTAGAAGCTGTTACCAGACCTACGCAATTGGTATTAATATCAATAATCTGGCAGTCCTTTGAAGCGCCGATGGCAGCATGAATTCTAGCAGACATTGGCGGAAATAAATAATCCTGACTGAAAGATGCGATGATTATCAAACCAATTTCGGCAGGATTTAATTTATTTTCTTCAATCAGCTTTTTCGCAACATCTATAGCCATTGACGATGCTGATTCCGCTTTTGAAATATAGTGCCGTCTTTTAATTCCTATTTTTTCAATAATCCATTCAGGTGTTAATCCCTCAATGTTTTCGCACAGCTGCTCATTTGTAAGAATATTATTCGGCAGATAATGCCCGACAGAAATAATTCCAACACCGTATTTTGAGGCACTCATATTCAATTGCTGATGAAATTTATAAGATCCTGATTTGTTAATTTTATTTCATTCAAAACAGCTTCATTACCGTGACCGGGATAACAATTGCTGGCTAAATCAAAGGCATTCATGATTTCGATGATTGATTTTTTCAATACTGCCGCATTCTCCTGAGGCAGCTTATTAAGATACAATCCTTTTTTGAAAACAATATCACCAGTAAAAATATTGTTTTCATGTTTTATAATGCAACTTCCTTTTGTATGTCCGGGATAATTATAAATTTCCAAAGAAAACTTATCAATATTCAGTTTCTGGCTTTTACCAATCATTAAAAATTCAGGTTCAATAATTTTAATAAACCTGTTGATTTTACTGAGCTTCAGATAAAAATTTGATGATTTATAAAGTTTTAAATCTTCTATATGAAGATAAAATGGTATTGAATATTTATCATGGAAAAAAGACACACCCCCTACATGATCGAAATGTCCATGTGTTGAAATAATTGCAATGGGTTTTAATTTCAATTCAATAATTTTTTGATCGACCAAAACCTCATCCAAACCTGGGTCAATAATAATGCACTTGCTGTCGGATTCGCGGCAAAGCAAATAAGCATTTGATGAAAAAGGTTCGTTTACAATTCGTATTATCATCACTAATTTACTCCTCCTAAATAAACGGTTTGGGCCGTAATGTACCCGCTTCGTTTCGATGCAAAGAAATCAATTACATTAAGAATGTCATCTTTTTCGGCCATTCTGGCTATCGGCAGTTTTTTGATTATCTCTTTTATTTTAATCTGCGCTTCAGGCGAATGCTGCTTTAACATGTCTGTTTCATAAGCCGTTATTGCCAAGGTATTGCAGGTGATATTAAAAGAAGCGAACTCTTTTGCCATCACATTTGCTAATGTGTTTATTCCTGCTTTACAGGCCGCGTATAATGAATCGCCGGCAGGCTCAAGACTCACAGCCATTGAGCTGATATTAATGATTCGTCCGTACTGATTTTTGCGCATCAATTTCACAGATTCTCTTGAAACCAGAAAAACTGCAAGCAGATCCACATTAACCATGTCGACAGCATTTTTTAAAGGCATAATCATAGAGTACTGCGATGTTAATACTGCCGCATTATTTATTACAATATCAATTTTTTTGAAATGCTTTGCAATGTTTTTAAATGTTTTAATAATTTCTTCCGGCTTTGCCAAGTCAACACTGAAATGATGATAATTTACATTGCCAATTGCAGGAACACCCTTACTCAAACCAATTACAACTGCATTATTTTTCAAAAAATAATTGGCAGTCTCGCTGCCAATTCCTCTGCTTGATCCTGTAATTAATACTATCTTATCTTTATACATTGAATTTGTTATTATGCATCAGCAGATTAATTTTCAAGTGTCAACTCCTCAATATAATCAACCAGAGCTGTGATGCTGTCAAATGGGCTTTTTTTCCGCATCATGGCGCGGTCATCTGTCAAAGATATATCAATACCATAGTCAGAAGAAAAAACTCCCTCTAAGTCAACAATTATTGAAACGAGGCTCAAAGAATCAATTTTAGAACCGGTGCCGAATAAGATGGTATTTTGATCCACTATAAATTTTTGCTCTGCCGGCAAAGTTTCTACCAATGAACATACCGTTGAAGTTACAATTTCTGTAATTTTTTTTTTTTCCATTTTATAAATTATATGTCAGCAGATATCGCAATTTTACTTATTACTATTTTAACCGAATTAGTAATCCAAGAAATAATTTCTGCCGCTTTTGTAAAATTCTTTTAAGCCGGTTTTACATGCACGGATGTATGTAGATCTTTCAGAAATTGAGAATCATTTACTTATTGTTTATTTGTATGCTGTGAAATTTTTTAAACAGTTTTAAAATTTTTATAAAGTTTTGTTCTTCAAATAAAAACCATGTATGGGTTTCATCCACTGAGGAAACTGCTCCATACATCTTATGAAAATTCACAACTTGTATGTTTTTATTATTAGCTCCGCCTGTAAGTTTTTTAAGCCCCAGCTTTGTAAATGCGAAATTTAAAACTAAGACAGCAGACTCTACAGGAAAAAAAACAAAACTGCCAGGCTTAATAACCCATCGTCCCCATTCAGCTGTTCCATTTTCATAATCAATGTTATAAATTGCAACTGTACCGTATTGTTTCCCTTCCTTATTTTCAATAATAAAATGAAAATCAGTTATTTTTTTTAATGAATTTTCTATCCACTCTTTTTGTTTTTCAAGGCTGGGATCTGTCTGCCCAATGTATTTATTCAAGAGCGGGTTAAGCCGTAACTCTAAGATAAACGCCGCATCGTTTTCTGAAGCAAGTCTTAAGTTTATATTTTTTCCGAGTACAACTTCGGTTTTTAATCTAAATAATTCCTCTTCAGTCATTTTCCTTCTGCCAGTCCAGTTGCGTCATCACTCTTACCAATTTGCGCTTTTGACAATACGCAGTATATTTTATTTTTCTAAGCTGGAAATATATTTTTCTCTAATCTCAGATAAGGTTTGAGATCCATTCTGGTAATTATGAATATATTCAACAACCTTCTGAAATAAGGTTCCTGCTCCTTTTCCTGTATTTTTATATTCAGCCATTTCTTCTTTCTCTACCTGATATAAAGGCTTTTTAGAACATTTTTCCACTTTCAATTTTTCATAGCCATGCATTTCATCGATATTCAAATATATATAAGTTGGATGGAAATTAAATATTTTAAGGCCTTCGGCAAAAAATTTTTTATTGTCAAACTCCCAGGTTTTGCCTGCCGTATAACACTCCAAGTCGTCTTCCCAAAAATAGGGAATTCTAGTTAAAGGTTTTGAATTATGTGAATAATTCACGATATGCGGCTGAATATTGGAGGCATATGGTAAATAAACCGATGAATCAGTTAAAAGCCCATAGTCTTCCCTTAATTTCTTCAATAATCTTGAAGATTGGAAAAGCGCATGAGTACGCACACATTTGGCTCCCGGAACAATGTCAAAACAAAACTTGATTATTTCATCTTCATTATTTCCTTGTGAACTAAACAGAAAAAAATTGGGGTGAATGCCCAATTCAAACAAACTATTCTGTGAAAGTTTTTTTACAGCAGGCGAATTATGGGTTATGAACCAGGTACATTTAACCTGGTGATCTGTTAGTATCTTGGCGGCCTCTTCAATTGCAAAATCAGGCGCCCAGTCTATATCGATAGAGATTGCAAATTCATCCATAGTTCAAATTAATTTTGCAGTTATGCTTTTAACAACCTTGTTTGGACTGCTGACCTCACCGGTGTTTTTACATTCCCATTCAAGTATAGAAATTGTACCCTGACCGCAGAGAACTTCGATTGAATCAGTATTAATTGATATTACCCTGCCGGGAATTCTGCCGGAAAATTTTTTTTCATTATTCTTTCCCAATTCTGCCTTCCTGATAGAAAATCTTTTTGAATCAAACTCGCAAAATGCACCAGGATAAGGATGCGCAATTGCCCTGATCAAATCATAAATTATCTTGGAGCTTTTGTTCCAGTCTATCCGGCCGTCATCAGGTGTTCTTTTGCAAGTATAGGTTGCCTCGAGTTCATTTTGTTCTGAAGTAACAATTTTGTTATTCTCAAAGTTTGAAAAGAACTCTAAATAAATTTCAATCGTTGCCTTGATAACATTTTGATATACATCCCATCCATATTCGTTATCATTTATTACAACCGCCTTCTGAGAAATTATTTTTCCGGAATCTGTTTCCCCATTATTTATTAATATCAGCGTTACGCCGCATTCTTTCTCGCCGTTAATAATCGCCCAGTTAATCGGTGCAAACCCTCTGTATTTTGGCAAAAGCGAATCGTGGGCAGCAACCATTCCAAATTTCAGGGATTTATTTAATTCAGGATTTATCAAAGTTCTCCAACCGCAGACAATAATAAAATCGAGTGATGCCGTTTCGTAATTTTTATAATCGGTGTCTGTTAATTTTTTTTTACAGCCAAACGGAATATTATGCAGCTGGGCAAGTTCAGTTATTTGAGACGAGCACTTTAGGACTTCGTGTTCATCTTCTTTCAAAATCACTATTGAATCAGGAATATGTCCGGCATTTAATAATGCCTTCAGGAGTTCATATCCTCTGTATGTTCCGCCGATAAAAGAAAACTTCATTAATAATTGTTTATTACATCAATAACATTATTTACTTCCTCATCCGTTAACTCTGCATACATAGGCAGTGACAGGCAATGTTCAGCTAAATATTCTGCATTGGGGCAATCTCCTTTTTTATATTCTAAATGCGCATAAGCCTTCTGCAAATGGCAGGGTATAGGATAATGCAAGCCGGGATTAATATTATTTTCGTTGAGATATTTAATAAACTCATCTCGCTTTTCGGTAGTCGCCACAAATAAATGGTAAATAGAATCAGCCCATTCCGGCTGGGTCTGGATTTTTATTTTTGTATTTTTAATTTCAGCCTGGTATCGTTTTGCAATGATTTTTCTTCTATCATTCCATCCATTTAAATACTTTAATTTAATATTCAACGAAGCCGCTTCTAAACCGCCCATCCGGTAATTGTATCCAATTTCGTCATGATAGTACCTGACTAAAGAACCATGATTTCGGAGACTCTGCAAATGCTTAAAATACGCATCATTGCTGGTTGTTATTCCTCCTGCTTCTCCGCAGGCTCCTAAATTTTTTCCGGGATAAAAACTAAAGCAGGCCATTTCACCAAAGCTGCCTACATTAACACCTTTGTATTTTGCTCCCTGCGCCTGCGCAGCATCTTCCACAAAAAATAAATTATGTTTTTTAGCAATTGCAGCAAGCCCGCCAATATCAAAAGGCTGTCCATATAAGTGAACACCAATAATCGCTTTGGTTTTATTTGTTATTTTTTGTTCTATTTTAGAAACGTCAATCTGCCACGTATCAGCCGTACAATCAACAAATACAGGTACCGCACCTGTATAAGACACTCCCCATGCCGTTGCAACAAAGGTGTTGGCAGGCAGGATAACTTCGTCTCCTTCACCAATTCCAAGGGCAATCATTGCCAAATGGAGCGCGCTTGTTCCGTTATTTAATCCAACAGCATATTTTGTTCCGCAAAAAGCCGCATACTTTTTTTCAAATTCTTCAACAAAGGAACCGCCTGAAAAAGCAGTGTTATCGTACACTTTTTCGAATGCTTCAAAAATTTCTTTTTTTATCTGCTGATGCTGTCCCTTTAAATCAAGACAGTTGATTTTTTTTATGATGCCTGTTTTCATATTTTCTTAAGTATTTTTGCAGGATTTCCAGCTGCAATTGTATTAGCCGGAACATTTTTTGTTACAACTGCGCCTGCGCCTATTAAAGCATTTTCACCGATTGTAATGCCGCATAATATGGTGGCATTACTGCCTATAGATGCGCCTTTTTTTACAAATGTTTCTACCAATTTCCAATCAGCATCTGTTTGCTGTGATCCATCCGGATTAACAGCTTTTGGGAATAAATCATTCGTAAACATCACGCCATGGCCAATGAAGCAGTTGTCTTCAATATGAACCCCTTCACAAATAAAAGTATGACTTGATATTTTGCAGTTTTTTCCAATGGATGCGCCTTTCTGTATTTCCACAAAAGCACCTACTTTAGAATTATCATCAATTGAACATCCGTATGCATTTACAAAGTTGAAAACTTTAACATCTTTTCCCAATTTTACATTGTTCAAAGACTGCTTTTCATTGCTGATTGTAACTGTTTCCATAAAATTAAATTACAATAAAATTTCTTTCCCTTTTTGTTTAATCGACTTTTGTGCTGCTTCCAAAATTTTGACTACCTCCAAACCCAAGTAACAATCGGATATTGGACTGCCTCCATTGCTTACTGCATTTACAAAATCTTTCGCCATTAATGTCAGCGCCTCATTGGTTTGTACCTTGGGTATGAAAATATCACCGGCCCTGTAATCAACAAGAATCCGCTGCTTTTCTTCGTCTGTTTTAAATGAGTAACCGGTATCATACATTTTTATTTTTTCGGTCGGTTCCATATCATTAAAAACGATCATTTTTTTATCCCCTCCCACTAAAGTCATTCTGATTTTTACTGGTGAAGACCATGAGCAGTTAAAATGCGCAATAAAACCGGATTGAAAATTAACCGTCATATATGCTATATTTTCAATTTCGTTATTTGTGTGCGAAATTCCAGTAGCGTTAACACTGTATGGTTTTTCTGCTATTAAATGTGTTAGTATGGAAATATCATGAGGGGCGAGGTCCCATAAAACATTCACATCCTGCTGAAACAGTCCAAGATTAATACGGGTAGAGTCGAAGTAATTTACCTTACCAAGATCGCCGCTGTCAACTAAATGCTTCATTTTTTGAACAGCCCCGGTATATAAAAAAGTATGATCAACCATCAATACTTTATTTTTTTGTAATGAAAGATCAATTAATTTTTGGGCATCTGCACTAGAGGCTGTCATTGGTTTTTCAAGCAACACATGCTTATTACTTACAAGCGCTTTTTCAGCCAATTCAAAATGTGAGAAAACCGGTGTTGCAATAACTACTGCATCAATTGATAAATCATTGAAAATGTCATCTGCAGTAAGTGACGTTTTAACGGAGGGATAATTTTTTTTTACAATATCCAGGCGCTCCATCCTATAGTCCGAAACAATTTCTACTTTACAGTTATCCAGCCCCGAAAAATTTCTAAGAAGGTTGGGCCCCCAATAACCAAAACCTATTATTCCAATTTTCATTTAAATAAAGTAAAATATAATTATCAAAAGATTACAAAAATACTGAAATAATTGCCCTAATCAAACATTGTTTTTGCGGGCAGTTTTTCTGATAGAGTCAGCATTTTATTTCCCTTAAATGAAACTTTGAAGCAGGAAGGTAAAATGAAATTTACATGGCAGAAAAAGAGATTTTTTTATTCAATAATAGGACTGTTTTATGAAGAAGTCATTACCATCAAAATAAAAAAATATCAGGATTTTAAAAAATAGTTTCAACTCTCAATTTTAGGTAAAAAAAACTTTTGCTGTTTGATATAAACTTCGAGAAAAAACTTAATGCACTTTTTGACCTGCTCGCACTGATTTAAAAATGTAGTTTAAAGTAAAGGCATACAGGAATACCCAAAGCGGCAGACTGGTAATGATAAGCCTATCGCCTTCTCCAAAGGAAATAGGGCTGGTAAGAAAAATGTAATAGATCAAAAACAGCGGGAGAAGCAATAGAACAAAATAATAATTCATTTCTTTTCTTCTATAAACAGCATAAACAGTGATAAAAAGAGGAATAATAAAAATGGTATGCAAATAAAAATATAAAGTATTAATAACAGCCATGTAACGTACAAAACCAGGATAAATAAATCCCCTCGGTCCCAATAAAAAACTTGAAAAAGCATTCATGTTAGATTTCAAATTTTGAATATAAATAGTCGCATATAATCCTTTATTTGAAGTTATATATGAAAGCATTTCAGAAGTAGAAAAGTTTTTTGTTTTAAGCCTCGCCTCTTCCCAGCTGGTATTATCGTTTTGTTTTACACCCTGTGCAAGTATATAACTTCTGAATGTTTCTGAACTTATCTGTGATATTGAAAATGTATCGTACTTAACCTTCATTAACGTCATTTGAAAAAGCAGGGGAATCATCACTAATACAAGTATCAGAGTGTGTTTTGGAGACTGCAGATATTTTTTAAAATAAAAAATAGGTAGAATAACAAAAAGCATTATAAGCACCGGCACAAAGAAAACAGGCTTCAGAACAGCCAGCAGGGTAAGTATAAACAAGGAACCGTGAAAAAATTTCAATGAAGCAGCTTTTTCAGCATTGAAGGATACAAAATAAATTAACATTGATATTAGAAAAAGTGCAGTAACTTCAGTAAGGCACTGCATTGTTAAGCCAATGTATGAAAAATTAAAAGCGATAATTAAACCGCCGGCATAAGCAAGTATTGGATTTTTTGTTATTTGTTTTATTGAAAAAAAAACGAGGTTGATTGAAATAATCCAAAATAAAAGCTGAACTACCCAAAGGCCGATGATGCCAAATGCTTTGCAGACAATAAGAATAATTAAAGGATATAAAAACGGCCTGATATATGAAAAACCTGTTTCTGAAAATTTATAAAATTCATTACTGGTATTCCAATAGGTAGTTGAATCAAAGGTGGTAAACATAATCCCCCCGCTGACATTAATCCCCAGAGTGGAAAAAAAAATAAAATATATCGTGATCAATAAATAATTGAGCAGGTATAAGTCTTTATATTTTTTCAGATGATCCATTATTTTATAGTTAGGAATACTGCCAAAAACCTCTAATTCATTATAAATTCAGCAGCTTCCTCCTTCATTCAAAAATATGCAATTACTATAATCTTTTTAAGGTTTACTTTAACTTTAAAACCTCCATAATCTTTTCACCGCCCGCATTAATTTGGAAAACCGAAGTACCAAAATTATAATCCTGAGGATGATTTCTGAAATTACTCAGAAAGTAATCGGCGGTATTAATATTGTTATTCCTGACAAGACGCTTCCGCTCTTCTGCAGGTATTATATTGAAATTTAAAAAGCCGGGAGAATTTTCTGCAGCAATATTTATTTGATTTGATTTATCATGTGCTAAGATATATTCAAGCCCCTGCTTATATGACAATCCCCAGTAATCCAATTCATATTTCTGCCTGATATTATTCCCGGCCAACATGTTAAAATAGACATTTTGAAAAGGATGAATCTCAACCATGGTAATGATTACAGAGGCAATTAATACAACGGTTGAATAGGTAATAAATTTAACAGCCGCAGCATTTTTTACATCTTGAATTAATTGTGTAAAACCAAATACAGCAATGATTAAAAAAAACGGATACACAAAAAACAAATGTCTCCAGCCATCGTAAAGTGTTGAATTCAGGATGACAACAGCCAATACCGGCGCGAAAAAAATAAATAAAACAGGCTGCATTTCAAGGGTACTTTTAAAATCGACAAGCGTATTTTTAATTAAAAAAAACAGACCTGTCAAGAAAAAAAATGAGTAACAGATTGGAGTCGTTATGCCTATCCAAACCGGAAGATAATGCCATGGCAGGTTGGAAGCCGGAACATTATTTCCCATATATAAATCTGTAGCGCCCATTACCGGATAGTTGCTCATCTGCTTGAACGCCTCAATAAAATGCTGCATTGGATTCAGCCAAAGCAGCGGCCAGAATGCAATTATAAAAAACAAGGTGTAAACTATAAATACTAAAAGAGGAATTACTTTTTTTTCCTTTTGAAATATAAATAAATATAGGGTTGCAATGGGCAGCAGCAAGCCTAATATTCGTATATCCAAAACAATCCCGCAAAAAAGGGCATGAAAGGTGGCTCTTAAAATAGTCGGCTTTTCTATAAATAAAAACATAGTATAGCATGCAATTATACAAAAGCAGAGCATGGGCAAATCTTTCGAATTATAAAAGCTGTCAGCAAATATCCGCGGGGAGGCGGCAAGCATAATACTGCCTAACAGCGCGATGCCCCTGCTTTTAAAAATTTTAAAGCACAACAGGTAAAAACATATAGAAGCAATAAAAAAAGTTAAAAAAGATATGCCGTGTCTCAGAATAAAAATAGAATGCGGATCTGATAAGTTAAAAAATTTCTCTGCTGCATACAAAAGGGTTTCAAATGCCGGACCATAGTACTTGCACGAATTCGTGAGCAGCATATCTGAATTTCCGGTTTTAATAAAATTATAATTTACTTCGCCAACCAGCGAGCGCTGCATACCCTCATCCCAGGATATTCCATAATCGGAAAACGCAAAACAGCCTGCTGCAAATAGGCATACAAAAAAAACAATTGCAGCTCTTTTAAAAAACATTTCGCTCATTTTAGCATCTGCTATGGGTTTTTACGGCATCTAAAGTAGGAAAAATTACAACCAGTATATGGATAATCAAGAAAGCAATTTAAAACAATCTGCCTCTTTTTAATTAGAAGAAACAAAAAACCCCGAAAAAGTTTTTCGAGGTTTTAATTTTATTTTCAATTTCGGAATACACTATTAATTAAAATTAATCAAGTCTGATAAATTGAATTAATGCGATGCCTTATTTTTTTTTGATTTCTCCGTTTTTACAGCTGTTTCTGGCTGCTCAACTTTATTTCTTTCATTTACCGCTTCCGCTTTCTTTTTTTCATCTAAGGCCCAGGCTAAGTTATTTTTTGCCAGCTGATCCTCCGAATTAAATTCTATAGCTTTGTTAAACGATTTAATTGCCTCATCATATTTTGGTATTGACATGTATGCAATACCAATATTGATCAATGCTACCGAACTTTTAGGATCCATTTCCAGCATTTTATTGAAAACTTCAATGCTCTTATCGTAATCCTGAAGCTTTAAAAAATTTAACCCGTAAATTGTATAGAATGCGGCATCCCTTTTATCTTCAGGAGTTTTTTCTAGCTGCTTATTAGCATCAAGAATTTTATTCTGCTCCCCTTTTGCCCAATTTAAATTGTTTTTTGCTAATTGAAACGAGCTGTCAATAGCTATTGCTTTCTCGCAATATTCTATTCCTTTTGAGAATTGACCGATACTTGTGTAAGCAACCCCTAAATTGTTATAAGCCGATGCGCCCTGCGGATTAAGTTCAATAGCTTTTTTCAACGGCTCTATACTTTTTGCCGCCAGTCCGCTGTGAAGATATGCGTTGGAAAGGTTAAGCAGATTGCTGTAATTAGGATTTGAGCGCGCCGCATTTTCATAAGCACCCACATCAATCGTTGCTTGATCAGCTGCTGGCTGATTGGCAGTACCCGAATTACCCGATGTTTTATAAAAAATATAAACTATTGGAAGCAGCAGTAAAGCCGCAATTACCACAGTCCGCATTGTCTTTGTCTGTTTGCCGGAGGCTGCATCATCAGTTTTTTCTTCTTCCTGGCTGCCATCTAAAACTTCATTGGAATCAAATGGGCTGCTCTCTTTGCTTTCATCCTGGTTAACAGCACCGTCTTTATTTTGATCAACTAAACTGTTTTCGTTTTTTTCCTCTTGATTAGTATTCATGCTTTTTTGTTAAAAATTGTTTTTGATAATAATTTATAAGCTATTTCAAACTAAAAATAAATTTCAGTTTTGGGTTTCGAAATTAACAAAAATAAATCAAAACGGTTAAAATATTTTATCCGCTTCAAAACATTTTTTGGATTATCCACACTGCCATCAGATCAAGTTCAGTGGTCAAATAGCTGCGAAATCAGGCTGAAGAAAATGCTTTTGATAATTTATACTAATGTCTGCATACTAAAGCCTAATTATTACTTTTACTAAACAGATTCTCTTTTTCATCGGCTTAGTGATGAAAATCGCATACTCTTGGAGTATTTTTTTTACCTTTACTTCCAATTTTAAATTGAATTATGATTAAACAATTATTTGAAGGATTATCCAAAGAGAAAACTCTTGTTTATTTCCTTTTGCTTATTTCAGTTGTTACCCTTACCTACTCCAATCATTTTAACAACACCTTTCATTTTGATGATTCGCATGCAGTAGAAAACAATTTATTTATCCAGGATATAAAAAACATCCCTCTTTTTTTTAAAGATGCAACTACCTTCAGTTCACTGCCGAGCAATCAGTCATACCGCCCTGTTGTAAGCACATCGCTGGCATTTGATTACTGGATGGGAAAGGGCTTTAACATGTTTTATTTTCACCTTTCCTCATTTATAATATTCTTGCTTCAGGGCATCTTAATGTTCTTTTTCATTTTCAAAATTTTCCAGGTTTCTTATAAAAACACATGGAATTTTTATATTGCAGCAGCTGCCGCCGCATGGTATCTCCTTCATCCTGCCAATGCAGAAACCGTTAATTATGTTATTGCCCGCTCCGATCTGCAATCTACTTTTTTTGTAGTACTTGGTTTCGTACTTTATATGTTCTCTCCATACTGCAAAAAACATCATCTTTATTTAATTCCAATAGGCATAGGCGGACTGGCAAAACCAACAACCGTAATGTTTGCACCTCTTTTGTTTTTTTATATCCTGCTGTTTGAAAGCAACCTGAGCCTTTATGATATTTTCAAAAAAAAATATTCCAAACAGCTGATTGATGTTATAAAAAAGACAGTTCCTGCATTTATATTTTGTGTCGTTTTATATGTATTTATCGACCGGATGACCCCAAAATCATGGGAATCAGGAGGATCTTCAAGATTTCATTTCTTAATTACCCAGCCTTTTGTTATTGTTCATTATTTTACAACATTCTTTGCCCCGTTTGGTTTAAGTGCTGATACAGACTGGGAGGGACTTCAGAGTATTTGGAATATCCGTTTTTTTATCGGGTGTTTGTTTATTGTTGTAATGATATTTACTGCCTTCCTTTTTTCGAAGGATAAAAGACTACGTCCGGTGAGTTACGGCATTCTTTGGTTTTTTCTTGCGCTGATTCCTTCTTCAAGCGTAATTCCCTTTGCAGAAGTGCTGAATGATCACCGCATTTTTTTTCCGTTTGTCGGCCTGGTAATCAGTGCCTGCTGGACTATCGGCCTGCTATTGCTGAAATACAAAAAATATTTTGAACACCTGCCTGTAAAATTTGAGGTATTAACAGCTATTTCAGTATTGATAGTAATTTCGGGATATGCTTACGGAACACGCGAGCGCAATAAAGTATGGCATACTGAAGAAAGTTTATGGTATGATGTAACGCTCAAGAGCCCGAAAAACGCAAGAGGATTGATGAATTACGGGCTAACCAAAATGAACAAAGGAGATTATACCGAGGCCGAAAGATGCTTTACAAAAGCTTTGACCATGTGGCCGTATTATGCTTCTTTACACATTAATATGGGAGTATTAAAAAATGCAATCGGCGATAAAGCGGGTGCAGAAATGTATTTCAAAAATGCAATCCAATATAACGGCAGCACTCCTGACGGTTATGCTTTTTACGGAAACTTTTTGGTTGGTCAGCAGCGTTATGATGAAGCAATACCAATGCTGGCAAAATGTATTGATCTTGCGCCGGCTGCAATAGGCGCGCGCAGTATGCTGATGAAAGCATACAATGATACCGGCGATTGGGCTAAGCTGAATGAACTGGCTCAGAGCACCCTGCAGATAATGCCGAATAATAACGAAGCGCTTGAATATTTAGAAGCAAGCAAAAATAAAAAGGGAAAAATTGAATTGACAGAAGTGGAAGTAAAAAAAGCCCCGACTGCTGAAAAATATTTTAATTTAAGCTTGATGTATTATCATGCTGGTAAATATCAGCAATCGATTGATGCCGCATTAGAAGCCGTAAAATTAAAACCTGATTATGCTGATGCATATAACAATATGGGTTCAGCATACAGTTTAATAAAGCAATACGACAAAGCCATTGCTGCATTGCAAAAAGCAATAGAAATAAAACCTGATTTTCAATTGGCTAAAAACAATTTAGCTGACGCTTTAGGTAAAAGGGATAAAACTTCAGTAGTAGAAGCTTCAACAGATTCGGAGCCAACAGCAGGAAATTTATTGGATTTAAGTTTGTCGTATTACCAGCATGCTGAGTATGAAAAAAGTATTGAAGCCTGCAAAAAAGCAATAAAACTTAAACCTGATTTTGCCGCCGCTTACAGCAATATGGGAGCCGCCTATAATGAACTAAAGCAATGGGATAAAGCTATTGATGCCTGCAATAAAGCATTAGCAATTGATCCATCACACAAGCTTGCAAAAGGAAATTTAAATTGGGCAAAAGACGAAAAAGCTAAATCAAAAAAATAGCCTCTGCTGTTTTTTTATTTTCTATTTTCGGAAAAATAATTCCATTTTTTTCTAACCAGGTAAAAGTCAAAAAAACAGAATAATCCAAATCCGGAATTAGTAAATCCCAATTATATATATCCGGTAAGGATATCCTTTACAATAAGGAGTTAAACGACCTCAAGCACCTGGTTTTAAGCTTGGTTTGGGCTGCTCATCGTTTTTAGGAAGTATGTCTTCTAATTTTTTATTGCCGAATTCAATATACCTGTATGTTAAAAAAGCAAGTAAAAACAAAAACATCAGGTAAGTGATAATCCGCAGTGCTGTGTAATCTGCGATGAAAACCATGCGCATATTACCATGCCAGATATATAAGCTGTAACACATCATTCCGCAAAGCTGTATGAACTTATTGGTAAATAAAAAACTTACTGCATTTTTTTTCATGTGTAAAAGCGACAAAGTTAAAAGTCCAAAACCAACTTGAAAGGACGTGTTTATAAGGGGTTCGAAGTAAGAATTAATGTATCCTAAAAAAACATAATCTGAAAAATAACATCCAAGTGTAATTATTATAAGCGCTGATAGAAACAATAGTATACTGTACTGTTCAAACCATTTTTGTTTCCAGTCAGTAACAAACCAATGGCAGATCAGCATACCGGTTACAAAATCATCTAACCTGCCAAACAGGCTGTCCTTAATAATATTCAGGTGGGGCGCCACAATATATTCAGGATAAAAACAGGAGATTACTCTTATTATAAAACTCAGATAAAATACCGCAATACAAAATTTAACTATTCCTTTTTTTACAATCAGCCAAATCAAAAGAGGGAAAATTACTGAAAACAATACTTCTATGCCTAATGACCATAAAACATAATTATAGGATGGTATAAACGTTGCTTTAGTAAAATTAAAAGTAACAGTAAACATCAGTATCATATTTTTCCAAAAACTCCAATCATGAATGTTGCTTTCATGCACAATAAAGAAAATAGAAATTACTAAAGTAATGTAATACAAAGGCAGGAGGCGGGAAGCGCGGTTTTGGTAGAAGCCCCGTAAATCGGCTCCTGTTTTTAATACACGGCTGCCATTGGCATAGGGCAGGTACAGCACAAATCCGGAGAGAATAAAAAATAAATCAACACCAAGCCATCCATGCCCTAAATAAGTCAATGGAAATATCGGAACATTACCGACTGAAAAAGAATACCAGCCCGGCCGGTTAAAAAACACACCTATCAAATGAAAATAAACTACTCCCAGAATAGCATACCCTCTCAATCCATTTATTACTGCAAGCCTTCTCATTTCAATAATTTAGCAATTTTACAATTTAACAGCAGGCAATACTTCAATTTTACAATTTTGCAGCAGGCTCTTTCACAATTTCAACGAGTCAAATTTGCCTGCTGATTATTGACCAATTTGGAAATTAATTTTAAAATTGCCTACTGATTAATTGCCTGCTGATTAATTGATTTTTTTGTAAACTCATTTTTAAGTACAGCAATTTCCTGCGCCAGCTGCTTATTCTGCTGATGCAATTTTGAAACTACAATGCTCAAATGAAGGAGGTAAATAAAAACAGCAAACAGGGCACCCGTAAACACAAGGTTGGGAGCTTGATACACACCGACCGTGCGTGCAAGAATTTCCAATCCGTTTCTCCAAAATGAAAATACAATAAATACAATAGTGCATACTATCCAAACAATTGAATATTCCTCACGCAGTTTCCCTTTGATAATTAAGCGGACTATATAAAGCAAAAACAGCAGACTCACTGCAATTGCTATAACCTGAATTTTTGCCATAATGCTAGTATGATTTGGAAATCTGAAAATTGATTTTTATTTCTTGAATTTTATTTTTGTAAAAGTAAAAATAATTGCCAGCGTAACTTTAAACATATAATATATAGATGCAAATGTACCAATAGAAGAAACACCGCCCTGGCGCTCTTTCATTGTAACTGATACTTCGCCTATTTTAAAATTATTCAATGAATAAATTATAATTGCTTCCGGCTCGGGATACTCATCAGGATAATATTCAACAACTGATTCAAGTACTTTGCGGTTAATTAAACGAAAACCAGAAGTGCTGTCGTTTATAACAGTGCCCACTAACATTCGGTTCAGCCATTTAAAATAATTAATTCCTATCCTGCGCATAGCTGAAGACTGAAAACCTTGATTTGAAATAAACCTTGAACCAATCACAACATCAAATCCGCCAGTCACGGCAAGGTTCACAATTTTTGGAATCTCAGAAGCAGGATGCTGCCCGTCGCCGTCAATTTGAACTGCATAATCGTAGCCATTCTCAAAAGCATACCTGAAGCCTGTTTGCACAGCACCGCCTATTCCTAAATTGATTGGAAGATTTAAAGCAATGCAGTTCAGTTTAGAAATTATTTCCGCAGTAGAATCTTTAGAGCAGTCGTTTACAACAATCACATCTATCAATAATTGATTTGAAATTGCAAGAGAATTAATATCATTCACCACAGCCGAAATAGCTGTTTCTTCATTATATGCCGGAACTATCGCTGCTATTCTTTTCATAATTTTCAAATTGGCACATTTTCAAATTGACAAATTAAACAATCCCTTCTTTTAGCAGATCATGCAGATGAATAAAACCTTGATACTTCCCATTATCAACAACAATAAGCTGTGTGATATTATTTTGTTCCAATAATAACATTGCATTTACAGCCAGCTCCTGCCCTTCTATCCTTTTTGGATTTTTATTCATAATATCAGAAGCCTTTAAATCAGCAATAGAATCAGTCTTCTCAAGCATCCTTCGTAGGTCTCCGTCGGTAATTACTCCAACCAGTTCACCATTATCAATTACTGCAGCCGCACCTAATCGTTTTGATGAAATCTCCAGGATAACTGATTTTATTGAATCTCCGGGCTTCACCTGCGGTTTCTGATTTTGGTCAGAAATAGCCGCAACTCTTAAATACAGTTTTTTACCAAGTGATCCTCCGGGATGAAATTTCGCAAAATCTTTACTCGAAAATCCTCTGTAATCAAGCAGACAAACTGCTAAAGCATCTCCCATTGCCAGCTGAGCTGTTGTACTTGAAGTCGGAGCAAGATTATTAGGGCATGCTTCTTTTTCTACAGTAGAGTTTAAAATATAATCAGACTGGCGGGCTAAATATGATTCAGTATTGCCGACAAGCGCAATCAGGCTGTTTCCGCCAGTTTTTAATAAGGGCACAAGCACTTTTATTTCAGGCGTATTGCCGCTTTTAGAAATGCAGATAACAATATCATCCTGCTGTAAAGCGCCCAAATCGCCATGTATGGCATCGGCGGCATGCATAAATACCGCAGGAGTACCAGTTGAATTAAAAGTAGCAACAATCTTCTGAGCAATTATTGCACTCTTGCCAATCCCTGTAACCATAACCCTTCCCTTCGATTCATAAATAAGCTTTACGCAGGCAGCAAAATCGGTATTGATATAATTCTGTAAATTACTCACAGAATCGGCTTCCATCTTTAAAGTAGATTTAGCAAGTTCAATTATTTGGTCGAAGGATTTATTCACTTTATAGGATATTTTAAATCAAGTACAGAACTGTTTGTAAGTGCAGCAACTTTTTGTTATATATTTACATAAATAGCAGTAACAATCAACTTTTAAGTCATATATTTACGTTGCAAAAATAAAAAACAATTTTTCACAAATTCATTAAACTGTATAAAATTAGTTTTTTTCTTTGATAATCATAATAAAGCCTTTTATTGGAATTTAAATTAATAAAATAAAATATCTCAACAATGTTTGATGTAGAAACATCCCTTCACCAATGCTTAGAAAAATTTTTCGGATTCAACCGCTTTAAGGGGCAGCAGGAAGCAATTATTACAAGCCTGTTGGAAGGCAAAGATACATTTGTAATTATGCCGACTGGCGGCGGGAAATCGTTATGCTATCAATTACCGGCTTTAGTAAGTGAAGGCACTGCAATTATAGTATCTCCGCTTATTGCTTTGATGAAGAACCAGGTGGATGCGCTGCGCAACTTCGGCAATGAAGAAGGCATTGCGCATTTTCTTAATTCCTCTTTATCGAAAGTGGAAATTACAAAAGTGAAAAAAGATATTACCGACGGCAAAACAAAATTATTATATGTTGCTCCCGAGAGCCTAACAAAAGAATCCAATATTACATTTTTCAAAGAAATAAAAATTTCTTTTTTTGCAATTGACGAAGCACACTGTATTTCCGAATGGGGTCATGATTTCCGCCCTGAATACCGCAGATTACGCCAGATTATTGAGCAGATCGGCAAAGTGCCTATCATTGCATTAACTGCAACAGCAACGCCTAAAGTGCAGCAGGATATTCAAAAAAATCTTGGCATGACCAGCGCGAATCTTTACAAATCATCTTTTAACCGCGCTAACCTTTACTACGATATACGTCCAAAACAAAATGCAATAAAAGAAATTATTAAATACATCAAGGGACAGCCCGGTAAATCTGGTATTGTGTACTGCCTCAGCCGTAAAAAAGTTGATGAACTCGCAGAAACCCTTCGTGTAAACGATATTAAAGCATTGCCTTATCACGCTGGTCTTGAAGCAAAAGAACGTGCGAAAACACAGGACATGTTTCTGATGGAAGACATTGATGTAATTGTTGCTACCATTGCATTCGGCATGGGCATCGACAAACCGGATGTACGTTTTGTGATTCACCATGATATTCCAAAATCATTAGAAGGCTATTACCAGGAAACAGGCCGCGGAGGCCGTGACGGCGGAGAAGGCAATTGTGTTACCTTTTACAGTCATGACGATATTTTAAAATTAGAAAAATTCATGAAAGGCAAACCTGTTTCTGAACAAGAGATAGGCAAACAGCTGCTTCATGAAACAGTTTCGTATGCTGAAACATCCAGCTGCCGGAGAAAATTTTTGCTGCATTATTTCGGAGAAGAATTTGATGAAGTTGATTGCGGCGGTATGTGCGACAACTGCCGTAACCCTAAACAAAAATTTGAAGGTATGGATGATGTTGCGTTAGCTATTGAAGCAGTAACAGATGTAAAAGAAAAATTTAAAACAAAAGATATAATAAACATACTATTAGGTACTATTAACTCTACAACAAAGTCATATAAGCACAATGAGCTGGAATGTTTCGGCAAAGGTGCAGAAGATGACAAAAACGAAAAATATTGGAATGCTGTTATCCGGCAGGCTTTGGTATCAGGGCTGTTGGCAAAGGATATTGAAAATTACGGTTTATTGAAAGTCACCCAAGAAGGCAAAACCTTTTTGGATGAACCATACAGTATGATGGTTACAAAAGACCATGATTACGAAGGGACCGAAACAGACGACAGCGACATAAGTGCCGGAAACAAAGAAGGTTCTGGCGCCGACCCTGCTTTATTTGCCGCTTTAAAAGATTTATTAAAACAGACAGCGCATAAATTAAAATTACCGCCTTATGTTATTTTCCAGGAATTATCAATAGAAGAAATGGCCATACAGTATCCAATAAAAATGGATGAGCTGGTTAATATTACAGGCGTTGGACAGGGGAAAGCGCATAAATTCGGGAAACCGTTCCTTGATTTGATTGAAAAATATGTTGAAGAAAATGAGATTGAACGGCCGCTGGATATGGTTGTAAAATCAATCGTCAACAAATCAGGTTTAAAAGTTCATATCATCCAAAGCATTGACCGCAAACTCCCTTTAGAAGATGTAGCAAGCGCAAAAGGATTAAGTTTAACTGATTTAATTACTGAGATTGAAAGTATTGTTCACTCTGGCACCAAAGTAAATATTTCCTATTATATCAATGATTATATAGATGACGATAAACAGCAGGAGGCCTTAGCCTACTTTAGAGACTCTAATACCGATTCTATTGATGCTGCAATAAAAGAACTTGGTGAGGAAGATTACAGCGAAGAAGAAATCCGTTTAATGCGAATAAGGTTTATGAGCGAGTTTGGAAATTAATTTATAAAACACTTTAATGAAAAAACACCCGAAGAAAAACTCTTCGGGTGTTTTTTTATAGCTGATTTTTTAATCTGCGAGCTCATTAACTGCCAGCCAGGCCATCAATCCTGCGCCTATTTCAAGAGCTTTTTCATCAATGTCAAACGAAGCTGTATGCACACCGCTTGTTATTCCTTTTGCTTTATTACCCGTTCCTAATCTATAAAAGCAGGCTGGAAGCAACTGCGAATAGAATGCAAAATCTTCCGCAGTCATGCGCAGGGGCAGTTCTTCAACATTCTCTTTTCCCAAATAAATTTCTGCAGCAGTGCGGGCCTTTAAAGTAACTGCTTCGTTGTTTACTAAGAACGGATAACCGCGTTCAATTCTGAAATTGCATGTACCGCCCATTTCTAAAGCAATATCTTCTGCCTGCATTTTCATTTTTAAATGCGCCTCTTCTCTCCACTCTTCATTCATTGTCCGAAAGGTGCCTTCAATTTTTACTTCATCCGGTATTACGTTGGTAGCGCCATTGCCGATAATTTTCCCGAATGCTAAAACTGACGGAGTTTTTTGTTTCTGCTGCATAAATGTTTTATTCAGCTCTACTAATATTTGCGAAGCAATGAGCAAAGGATTGTTATAATCGGCCGGCATTGCAGCATGTCCGCCTTTACCGCTGACGGTAACATAAATTTCATCAGTGCTGGCCATATACATACCGCTTCGGAATCCTGCTTTGCCTGTTTCCATAGAAGGAAACACGTGCTGAGCTAAAATGCTCTGCGGACGCGGGTTTTCAAGCACACCTTCTTTTATCATTAAGGATGCACCGCCGGGTAATTTCTCTTCGCCGGGCTGGAAAATTAATTTTACTGTTCCTTCGAAATTATTTTTTAATTCGTTTAAAATTTTTGCTGCTCCAAGCAGTGATGCACTATGTACATCATGGCCGCAGGCATGCATAACGCCGGTGTTTATTGATTTGTAGGAAGTGTTATTTATTTCTGTAATCGGCAGTGCATCCATATCGGCACGCAGTGCGATAATTTTTTTTGCGGGATTTCTTCCTTCAATCAGAGCTGTAATACCTGTTTTTACAATGCCCTGCTTAAATGGAATATTGTATTCTTTCAGTTTAGATGCAATGAAATCGGATGTTGCATATTCTTCGAACGATAATTCGGGATGAGCGTGTAAATGCCTTCTGATTTCAATAATTTCAGAAATATTTTCTTTGGCAAGGATTTGGATTTTTGATTTCAGATGCTCCATACTATTTTCCAAAAACCATTTTCAGAGACAGCAGCAGCATGAATATTCCGAATACTTTTTTCAGGGTACTCTGGTCGATGTTAATTGCAATCTTGGAACCGATGAATCCTCCGGCAACAAACGTAATAGATATTATCAATGCTGATTTAATATCAACATAACCTGCAGTGTAATAATTATAAACTGCGAGAATCCCTACAGGCAGCAGCAATACGGCTAATGATGTTCCCTGCGCCTGATGCTGGCTCATGCTTGCGAAATAAACCAATGCAGGAACTATTATAATTCCGCCGCCAATGCCGACCATACCGCTGAGAATACCTGCCATCAGGCCGATAAATAACAAAATTAATACTGCTGTCATATTTAATGGTTTGTTCTTCATTGCTGCAAAGAATAACTAAAAGTCAAGACTCAAAGAGAAATAGGTAATTGGTTTTAAAATAATACCATCCTGAACACCCCAAGCCTTATCAATACGTATAAAGTAACCAAATATACGGCTTCTCACTCCCCAGCCGTACCCGCCTACAATCGGGTTGTGCTGCGTGTTTAATGTAATAATCAATGGAGTCTGATAATTACCGATAATAGTTGTGTTCAGCGAGTTTTTATCAGAATAAGGAGAGTAACCAGTCCAGGCAGTTCCTACATCATTAAAGCCGATAACCTGAAAATTTTGAATGAAATCTGAGCGGATAGGGCGTTTAGAAAAATATTTAAATATCGGGAAACGCAGCTCATTGTTCATTACCACAAAACTATTTCCGTTACGGATATTTTGGAAAAATCCGCGCATATTTGTTGCTAATGTCTGGTAGGCATAATTTTGATCGGTTGCTATGTTTGTAGTGTTGTTAAATTTCGCACCAAACCAGTTATCAACGCCTCCCATGTAATAAATTAATTTTTCGCTGCCGAAAGACGAACTGCCTGCAATACGGCTTGCCCATATTAAATCACGGTGAATTTTTTGGTAATGACGTGCATCAAATCCAAGAACAAAAAAATCGGTTTTAGGCTTATCAATCTGACGGTAATATTCGCCAAACACTTTAGCCCTTGTTCCGTTGTAAAGATTCAAGCCTTTTTTTACAGTGTTGTCAAATACATACTCTGTTTTAACGAAGCCCCAGTTTTCCTGTGTATTAGGCTGTGTAAGCGTAATGTCATTGGTTGAGAGAGTAACAGTACGGTCGTTACGGTAGCTGACGGCTCCCCTCAGACTTGCAACTTCGTTAAAAGGATATTTTAAAACATATTTTACATCGTGCGTAAAAATTTTAACCAGTGAACCAAAATCACCGGTAGTGAGCAGTGACTCACGATGAAGTATAATCTGCTTATCAATATTTTTCAGCCTGTTTTCATAACTTAAAAAATATTCGTTGTTATTCAAATCGAATGAAAAGCGCATGCCGCCTGAAATACGGTAATCTTCAAACAAATCGCTGACACTGACTTTAAAAAATGCATTAAGACCTGGATTCAAATAAATAGGACTCCCTCCGCCGGAAAATTTTTGATACGATCCATTTAAAAATGAATTATCTAATTGAGTTACTACATAATCAACTGAATAATTGGTATAATAATTCTTTTGTTTTCCAAGCTGAAATTCGGCATCTTTTTTTAATAACGATGCTCCAGCATCCTTACTGTTAACAGGCAGTTTAGCCTGCTCCTTTTTTTCAGGTTTTTTTAGCTCGTTTTCAAATGTGTAGTTGTTAATGTCTATTTCATTCGTATCCTTTTTTACAGGAGCTGCTGTATTTACAATTGTTTTTACATTTTCAACCTTAGGCGTTTCATTAGCAATTTTATTCTTTTTGTCCTCGTCAGCCTGTTCTTTTTTCTCCAGTATATTTTTATAATCACGATAGGAAGTATTCTTTAATTCAATCGGAACCAGATTAGAAGAGCTTACTAAAGGAGCAGTAAACATTTTATATTTTCCGTGCTCAAAAATTATTTCGCTGAATTGATGCGCCTTTACGTTTACATCCTGCTCTAAAATACTGCGTGAATAGTTAGTTATCGGAAATGAAGTAACTACGGTGCGATAATGCGATACGGTATCGATATAGGCCAAAACGCTGTCGAATTTTGCAACATATCTGTTTCTGATACCATTCATATCGCTTAGATATGAAATGTGTGTATCATCGTAATCAGCAGGATACATTTCGTCAATTGTGGGCGTATTGGTTACCCGTTTTAAATAATGAGATTTGGTTACGTTGTTGAACACAAACAAATCTTTATGAGGCTGAGGGTCGGCATATTTACGTTTCGGGTCAAAAAACAATGTATCCACAGGGCGGTCAGATGCAAATACAATTTCTTTTGAACCATGCACAAAACGCGGTGTTAAATCATCATAAATATCTTTTGTAATCTGCTCATAACCGTTTGATGCTGCTGTAAACACATAAATATCAGTCTGCCCTTTCTGCACTGCCGACATTACAAATTTCTTTCCATCATCATTATATGAATAGTCCAATACCTTCTCAAATCCGGTAATATTGCGCTCTGTGGTCTCTTCAGTTTCCAGCTCAAACGTTTTCATCACCAGGTAACTTTTACGTTCAATGATAAAAGAAAAAAGCTTTCCGCTCGGATGCCAGGCTAATATCGGGTATGAGTAATCATTTACTCTGTCTATCTTCTGCCCTGCTTTGTAAATACGTTTTGTTTTTTTAGTCTCAACATCATACAGCCAGATTTTATTCTGTCCCATTTCATTGGTGGTGTATAAAACATGACTGCCATCCGGACTTATCTTTAACTGGCCGTAAACCCTTGCTGCTTTGGGCTTAAGAAGTATCGGCTGCTGAGCGGGCAGCGATTTTGTGCCGTCTTTTTCGTTGTATTTGTTAGTGAAGGAATCAAAACACTCATCCGACAAATTCTTTATTGATATTCCCAAAACAAATAATGCCGAATTATCAATATTACGGCTCACTTTGGTCATGTATAAAATATTTGAAATAACAGCTTCGCCGTAGTTATCGGCAATGTGCTTCCATAATGCATGGCCGGCATAAACAGCATCATTACCTTCCAAACGGTTTATATTGCTGTACTTTCCGGAAAGGATACCGTCTTTTACACGGTTATCAATATCTGAATTCCAGCCGTGGGCTACATAAGAAATCAATCCTTTCAGGTACCAATCGGGTAAATTCAGGAGTGTATTATTTTTAACCATTTCGCGGACACTTCCGCCGTACATCATCTGGTCAATAAGTATCTCGGCAACACCGGCGCGGATCTGAGCATCCAGCTTGGCATGATCTCCCTCGTAATACAAAATAATTTTTGAGCCAACAATGTGCGTAACACCGCCAGTATTGTATTGATCATCCGTAGAAAGACCTAAGTTGCTTGTTTTGTAATCGGACTGTTTATTATAAATGATAAACTGAAAACGTTCATCTACGGTATAATCAAACAGCTTTTCTATATCGGTAATTTGTTTTTTTGCTGATTTAGAAACGTAGTTGGCAAGTTCTTTTCCTTCTTCATAAAAATAAACGTCGTAGCGGTCGTAGGTGTAATAGGTCCAGAAGAATTTTTCGTACTGCACGCGGTTTTTACCAAAATCCATCTGGGAGCCGGTATAAAACTGAGCATTGGCAATAGTACTGATGCCAAACAAGGATATTAAAATAAGAAATGATGCAGCCGTTTTTTTAAACGGAAGAGAAAAGAGAGTACTCACGTTTTTTATATTGGGATGCTAAATTACAAAATATTGATTCTAATTACAAACGGAATGAAACTGCAAAAATTATTTGCATCGGTATATAAATCTGCAATTAAAACAAGTTTGCTGGAACCTCACCCCAACCCTCTCCTTGCAAAAAGGAGAGGGCTTATTGATATAAATTGAAAATATAAAACAGACCTGTTTGAACCTCACCCAATCCTCACCTTGAAAAAAGGAGAGGGCTTATTGATATAATTTGAAAATATAAAACAGGTTTGTTTGAACCTCACCCAACCCTCACCTTGAAAAAAGGAGAGGGCTTATTGACCTATTATGTATCTGCAATTGGCAGAAAATTATTAACAAAAAAACTCCCTGCAATCATAGTATTACAGGGAGTTAAAACTCGGCGGCTTCTTTTTGATTAAACCACATGCACCATTATTGGATTACACGCTGGCTGCTGACCGGCAGGTGTAACCAAGGCTACATTGAACCAGTATTTTACACCGGGTGTTAAACCATTAATAGTGAAATCAGGCTGAAAAGTGGTGGCAGCAACTAACCAGTTAGCTGCAACAATCGGATCCTGAGTATATCCCCAGATATAAGATTTGCCGCCTACCGGAGAACCAACATCTACACTGCCCGACTGTAAGCCTTGCACTGCAGTGAAAGCACTTACTGCTGTGCCTCCTCTTACCTTTGTTAAACTAAATCCGCTGCTAAGCGCCTTTAACTTGTCGGTATTGCTTTCAAAAACCACATAGCCAGCCAGCGCAGTTAATACGCGGTTTAGCTCTTCTTTGGCAGCAGTAACCGCCTCCGTGCTTGCTTTATTGCCGGGCTGCTGATTCGCAATGGCGTTAACAAGTGTGGTTACCGCGGTTTGTAAAAGAGAAAGCAGCGGGTAAGGATTAAGAAAATAAACATTATTTGTAATTGCCGTTAAAATACTTTGTCCGAATACGGCTAACAGGACTGCACTTAACCTTTTAAAGGAAAGCGAAATTTTTACTTTTTTCATTGGTTTATGATATTATACCCCTGGCACACGGTGTTGATCCATTTGCTTTACTATGAAGCAATTTTGTACCAAAGAGCTGTTAGTTTCTATTTAAGAAAAACACCTGAGTATATATATCATCATAAGGAAGGATTATTTATATTGTTTGTTTTATAAACTTAAAATGCTTGTTTGTTGTGTGTTATTATGTTTGTTGATTTTTATTTCGTTTAATTAATTGGGTAAATACAAGAGCTGTGCCAAAGATTATATTTTGGGAAATTTTGTGATTTGATAAACGAGGAAAACTAAAAGGAGAATATTGAAAAAATATTTAATTTGAGGTTATAAAAGCAGACCGAAAATAGAGAAGGTAAATTGAAGTGCGTAAAATATTTACATCTCTGATTTTAAAAATATTTATTGAAAGTTGAAACACAGGATTTGAAAGCCTTATAAAAACTGGCCGTTATGTAGATGCCACATAATACTGCCAACCTAAATTCAAATGTTTGTAATTGATTCTTTATAAACCTTTTTAAAATAATTTTTTAGACTTGCAGGTTGAGTAATAGAGAAATGTCCGGTATGACTCATAAGTTCAAAAACAAAATCCTCTGTAATATATATGCTAAGCTCAAATGTTATTGAATTCTTTCCCTCTCTAATTATTCGTTGTGAATTATGAAACGGGTAAGATTTTATATATTCCCCTTGGTTTCTATTAAATTTCAGTATTATATTTTCAACTTTCGCATCAGGTGGAGCAATTATACCATAAGCATTTTTAAAAATATTTTGTGCATTAAAATCCGTTCTGGCTTTAAACTTTCTTTTGTCTATTGAAAGCTCCGTTATTCTTTCAAGTCCAAATGTTCTTATTGCATTACGTTCTATGTCAAATCCTATTAAATAATACCTGCCCTTAAATTCTTTAATGAGAAGAGATTCTACTGTTCTGTTTTGTGAAATGTCTGAATAAAATTTTTTATACGTAAAGGTCACATATTGCCTGTTTTTGATTGCATGCAATAATCCTAAAATATGTTCTGTCCCTTTTACTATTCGAGTGCTAAATTGAATTAACTGATTGAAGTTGCTGGTTAAGTTTAGTGCACTGAATAGATCAACTGCCTCTAAAAGCTGTCGATTAGATTTATTGCTGAAATCTTCTATATCCTCTGCTATTTCATACAATCCACTCGATTTATTGCATTTGATTTCAATACTATAAATGGATAATATTTCTTTTATGTCGCGCTGAAATGTCCGTTGAGATACAGAAAAATTATAATCATGAATTTCTGATTCTCTATCGAGGTAATTACTAATATCGTTAAAAGATGCTTTCCCTCTTCTCAAGTAATTTACTATTAAATTATAGCGTTGTAAAAATTCTAGTTTCGACATAAATACTATTTTTTTAATTGGTATGAAGTTATATAATTAATTATCTTAAAAACTGAAACTTCACAGCTCCAATATTTTTTAGGAATTATTGATATTCCAAACTTTAACAAAATGTTATGTCACATTTCATTGTTTAAATTATTTAGGTGAGTGCAAATACATTGCATTAGGCTTTGTATGTTTCTTTCAAAATCATAAATATTATCAGCACTATCGAATTTTTGAAGTTTAAAAAGTTCATTTCTAAGGCTGGATAATTGTTTAAATTCCTTATCCAAAACTGTGTGTAATTCGATTAATTGCTGTTTTATTTGATTATTCATAGTCGTTGTTATTTTAAATTAAAAATTATAGTTTCAATAAACTTTGTTTCACATAATATGTTTCTACCCTTTATCTTACTAATTAATGAATGCTCTCTATCCAATAGTTCCGTCTTGCGAATAAAAGATTAAGGATGCTTTTAGGTTTTAGTTCTATTATCGCATTTGTAAGCGGGTCGTCAAAGCCAAACTCATCATTTAGCAGTATAATATTTTGATTTTCTAATAAATGTCCATTATAAGTCAGCGCATTTAAATAACTATGCTTAAAAGAAGCCATTATTTTGTTTTCTCCAACACTATTTAATTTCCCAAACTCATATTTGTGAACTAACTCTTTCTCATTATTTGTAATTGAAATTTTACCAGCCTTGTTTTTATTTATTTTATCATATATCAGTTTTGTCATGGAGGTAAAATGATGAAAGCTATTACCAGTAATTACAACAACATAATCTTCGCTTTTATATGTAGTTTCAATTGAATTCAAAATACAATTTTCTAATTTTTTGTTTAATTGGGTATTGAGTTTGTGTGACCTCTCTTCAATTTCTTCAATAAAAAATTTATATACTGGAAATTGGAGCGAAAGAATATTGATGAATTTTTTTTCTGAGTTTGTTTGGTGATAAATTTCAGAAACTGAGGATATTTTATAAATGCCTTCGTTTTCAGTTGGAGTTTCAATGTTCCTTAACATTAAAAATTGATTTTGAAGATTGTTAAAACTCTCTTGCATTTTTTCAAAACGTTCATCAATGTTGTTCATAGTTCTGAGTATTAAGTTGGTATTGTAAATGTTTCTACAAATTAAATTACAAAAAACGACAAGCTATGTCGTTGTGCAAATTATTTTGCTTCACTACCGGATTATGATCTAAAAAACATGGAGCAATAAAAAATATTATAACGTCATACTTTGACAGGAGTGCAGAATATTTGGTTCTATTATAAACTCTAAATATTTAAAAGCAGGCAAAGAGGGAGATACTGTCAAAAGAGATCGAAGTTTTTTTCGATATGGGGCTTATAATGAAAGATTTGCAATACGTAACTATTACTTTAAAATGTTGCGTAATCCGCAAAATTTATAATCATAATTCGGTAGGTTATTTTTATTTAGTTGTTTTATTATGTAAAAGTAAGGCAAGTTTGCAACTAATGAGGACGTTAGAATTATATGAATTTAAAAACTAAACTCCATTTCTAGTGATTTGCTAACATTGTTTTTAAAATATGTCACAAAATCACCAACTTCAGAAACAATATCGTCTAAAATTTTATCCGAACTAATTTCATTTACAAATTTGTATTTATCAGAATTAGGACAATTGACAAAATTGTTCTTACTTATTACCCATCCAGTATAATTTGGATTGTTTTCGACATTGTATCCTGGAAAATTCTTCAATACATTTTTAAAGTCTTTTATTTTATTGTCATCAGCAACAGTAAACAGACTTCCTTCTCCTTTGGCTGGAACAAGCCAAATTGACATGCCATACTCAAGACCAACACGAATATAAAACTTAAACTCATCATACTTAAAAAAATAAAAGAAGTACCCCTTGTGATTCAAAAAGGGTGACTTTTCTTTAACATTATACTTATTCTCAATTTTAATTTTAATTCTCTTTAACAAATCTTCATTTAGATTTGCAAGTAAAAGATTCATTTCTGTAGAAATAATTGCCGCTGCAATGAAATTTTCTGAATCTTTTTTGATAATATCTTTAATGTCGTTGCTCATGTTTTTGCTTAATGATTGATTAGTTAATTTCCTGATAACTGTTATGTATTGTGAGATAGTTTCCCTTATTAAAGGATGATTAAAGGATTGTAAGTGACAGTTTGTAAGCCAATCGAGAATTTGTGTGTTGTAAGAAATACAAAAATAATCCTTATCAACTTCGAGTTCTTTTTTCGTTACTTTGTCAGTAATACTTAACTTATCTGGCATTTTTCCATCTTTTGTTAAATAAAACAGATGAGCATCTTTGTACATTTTTTTATAGCGAATGAGTTGTTCATCTTGATCAATCGCATTAATTTTATTTTCTATTACAATTCCCTTTCCTTTATTTGGTTTAACTACAATATCAATTCTTCCTAAGTCACCGATTGATTCTTCAATCTCAATTCGAGTGTTTTTTAATTGCTCATCTGTATATTCATTTAAACCTAATTTTTGGACAAAGAGTTTAAGAAATAGGATACCTTGGTCGTGTATTCCATATGGTTTAAGCAATTCAGCAATAAAGCGGGAGTGTAAACGAACCTCATCTGTTTCAACACGTAAGATTTGAAAAATATTAAAATTTTCACCTGTAATTTTTGAAATATCCTCATACTTCTTGTTTATGATGCTTACATGAGAAAGTAGATTTTTAATTGTTATTGTATTTGTTTCCATAAATTTATAAATATTTCCGTACTATAATTTACTATTAAATTGATTGCTCACATTCACATCCCACCAAATATTATCAATAAGTAAAATATCTTCGAGCGAAAGGTAACTATATTCCAATAGACAGAAAAAAGTTCGACAGAGATTTATTTTAGAATTAAGCAAATTTATTGTGGGATTAATATATTCTTCTGGTGTAATAAAGTGAATCCAATTGTTATCGGGTTCGTCAATGCTTTTGTTTTCTTCTTTTCTGAAAATAAGTATGAATCTGTCTTTATATATGTAGTCTAGTTCATATTTTCTATATTTATTTTGAATTTTATCAGAATAAAAAGCAAGCTCAATATTAATTTCATAATCGGTATAAGGACTTTTTGATTTTTTATTATTTGCTAATATATTGTTCTCAATACTTTTGCAGGATTGATAAACGGCCTTTTCCTTTTCTTTAAAAATAGAATTGAGCTGTATTAGTTGTTCAATTTTTTTTGCTGTGTATTTAAAGTTGTTGTTGTAAAATGTTTGTCTTTTTGATAATACTGAATTTAGTTTTAAGTTTTTAGAAAATACTAAATCGCCTGCATTCATTCTTAATTGCATTATAAACGCACTATCAAACATCTCAACTTTTTCATTCTGGTTTAGTTTTATGTTTTTATTTATTAACTTCTGATAAATGTCATTATCAGCATCATTATAAATATCTCGTAGTAAGTTTTCCTTTTCATTTGGATTAATTTTATCTGCAAATTCGTTAATTCCCAAATTAAATAACGCCTGTGAAAATCTTATGTTTGGATTTGCGCTTAAATACTTCTCAATTTCTGAAAGTATATTTTTTACATTTTCGTTCATCTATATATTTGTTCAAATGCAATTAATAAAGCTTTGCACATGCCTAACGTTAAACAGGTAGAATTTAGCACTCAATTCAGTTAATACTAATCCTAAATTTCCGATTTGAAATTTTTAAAATTATAGTCATCAATCTTGTATTTTTGGTCATAGGTATTATAATTGTAAGGCACATCTGATTCTTCCGGGTATTTAGTTAATTTATCTTTTTCTATAAATTCGCATGTTAAACAAACTTCAAATCCGTAAAAAAAAGCGGCACTTAGGATTGTAGAAATACAATCCTGAAAAGTTATGTTTTCTGAAATCATTTTTTCTTGCGATCCTCTTGTAAGTTGAAACATTTTGACATACATATCAATCATTGCACTTGATTTTTTGTTTAAGCATAAGAGTATATGATCTGGTAGTTTCTCTCCGCAGATGCCTTTCATTAATTTATCAAATTCATAATTTATTTTTAAAATTGAATTTCCAAGTTTAGAAAAAAAGGCAGCCTCAGCGCCTTTGCCATACACGTATATAAATGCTCTATTGAATAAATTGCAGTGGGTATAGTCGAATTGTTCTAATGTATTAAACTCAAATAAATCTGATTTCACCCTTAGTATAAAGTCTTCAGCTAATCCATTAGGTATAGAAATGTCCTGATTGTTTTTATTCGCAATAATTTCATTTTCAAAAGCAACTCCAGCTCCTGTTTGTTTTATTAGTTCAAGTGTTGTCATATCTCAATTATTAATTAAATGTTTCATTTTAGCTTCATTCCTTTTATCTCTTTGTTTGAATGTAATTGATTGAACTTTACCAAAGGCTGTAAAAGGGCTTTTGTTTTGTTGTGTTTTTCTAATTTTTAGTCAAATGTAGAATTAGCAAACGTCAAAGAGTGACGCCGCGAATAAAACTTCATAGCTTTCAACCTTACATACTCCCTGTGTAATCTCTCCTCTTGGATTCATCTTACATGACCCTCGTGCAAACTTACATGCCCCTTGTGCAAACTTACACAGCCCCTGTGCAAACTTACATGCCCCTCATGCAAACTTACATGGCTCTTGTGCAAACTTACATGCCCGCTGTGCAAACTTACATGCCCCTTGTGCAAACTTACATCGCTCTTGTGCAAACTTACATAGCCCTTGTGTAAACTTACATGCCCCTTGTGCAAACTTACATGGCTCTTGTGCAAACTTACATGACTCCTGTGCAAACTTACATAGCCCCTGTGCAAACTTACATGACTCCCATGCAAACTTACATGCCCGCTGTGCAAACTTACATGCCCCTTGTGCAAACTTACATGACCCTCGTGCAAACTTACATGCCCCTCATGCAAACTTACATGCCCCTTGTGCAAACTTTCAGACCCCTAGTGCAAACTTACATGAACCTTGTGCAATTTGCACAGCCCATGCCCAGCCTTGCGCCTCTATGAAAATATCCCATTAAGCTCAATGCGAAGTCCCCTAAGTATAAACCCTATTCAAAAACATATTTGATTATCTTTGACACCGAAAAATATTGCTGCGTTTTTTGAGCATATAAAACAAGAAATAAGTATGTTAAAAAAATATGGCCAGTATATCCAATACGCCTCTTCAAAACCTCTTTTATTAATACTAATCACTTCATTAATTTTAGCCTGCAGCTATCCTATATTTAATATTCATCAAGACCCAAACGGCGAAGGATGGCTTCCTAAAAATTCGAAACAGCTGCTTGCGAGAAATCAATTCCTTAAAGATTTTGGCAGCGATGAATTAATGCTGCTGTATCTCACTTTTCCTGATACGAGCACCCAGCAATACCGGCTGAATACATTAGAGAGCATCAGTGACAAAGCAGGTTCATCTATCTACGGTTTTTCAACAATTCTGTCACGCTCAAGTATTTCAAAGGTCAGCAGTATAATGGGTAAGAGCTATTCTAAAAAAATGGAAAAGCTCTATTTTGCTTCTAACGATACTTTAGGTGAAATGCTTTTTCTGAAAGTCCGTTTGAATAAAGACATAATAACAATACGCCCATTATTAATTGATTCGCTGAATACTATTTTAAAAGCAGTTGTTCCACCCGCTGTAAAAGTTCATTTAAGCGGACAAAGCATTGTATTTAATGAAATAAATAATTTGAGTTCAAAAGATTCTTCAAAACTTTTTATCATCTGTTTTGTCTTAGTTTTTATCTTATTAGCCTGGCAGGTTCGTAAAATTAAATATCTGTTGATCTGCCTCGCTCTGGTTTTAGCCGCTCTTATCCCTGCAGTTTCATTATTCGGCTGGCTCAATATTCCATTCAATATGATTACAATGACGGTTCCCTTACTTTTTATTATTAATTTTTCTTCCTTTGCTATTCACATTATTACAAAACAAACCATAGATATTGAAGCATATCTTTCAAAAAAAATCCCGCCTATAATCACTTCTGCAATAGCAACTATAATTGGTTTCGGGTCGCTTGCAGCAAGCAATATTACTATGATTGCACAATTCGGCATACTCACTTCTCTGGGTATAATTGCCGGCCTGCTTACCATGCTATTAGCGGGCGTTCCGCTGGCGGTGCGGCTGATTGATATAAATGAATTGGTGATTCAAGGAGGCGGTCTCAGCAGCATTTTGGACAAGTATTATAAAAAAATATCCATTTCATTTTCCTTTGCTGCATTACTATTTATTTTAGCGGTAATTGCCGTTGCCGCTGTAGTTTTTCCGAAAATAAAAACGGATACCAATATGGTTAATTTTATGAAACCGGATAACGAAGTAAGGCGCACCGTTGAATATATTGAACAACACAACGGACCTGCTAATGTTATAGATTTTCTGGTAACAAAAAAAGACAAGCAGCCTTTAAGTAATGAGGATTTTAAAATAGTTTCAGAAGCAAAAAAACAGGCTGCGGCTCTCCCATTTGTTAAAAGTATTGTTGGATATGATTCATGGCGCCCGCTCATCTATACAGTTGCAATAAGTGATTCAGCGCTCGCGCAGCAGTTAGCGGACAATTTTTTAACAAAAGATAAGCGCCATTCACGCATGGTTATTAACATACCATCAGGCTCTGTGAAACAGATGGAACTGATGCTTCAAACTATTCAGGATAAGCTTGACAAGGCGCTTTTGGGGAGCAGTTTAGAAATAAATCCTGCAGGTTTTCTGCCGGTTTACCTTGAGGAGATGGATACAATAGTAGAAGGCATGCTGCATGGATTAGTAATAGCCGTGATTTTAATACTTATTGTTATGACGCTGCTTGTAAGAGATCTTAAATTAGGACTCATTACATTATTGATAACTGTATTCCCGCTATGCGGTGTTGCAGTTCTGATGAAGGTATTCGATATTCCTTTTGATGTAGGCACATCTATTATTTCCTCTATTGCGATTGGGATGATCACTGATGATGCCCTGCATATTATTTGGAATTACAAGAAGCATCTGCAAGTGCTGCAAGATGAAAACCAGTTAATAAATATAACATTTGCAGATTCTGTCAGAAAAATTATTTTCCCTTGTACTGCCACATCCATAATGTTTTCAATTGGTTTTGCAGTACTGCTGTTCAGTAATATGGTAACTATTGTAGAATTCGGAATGCTCACTACTGCAACAATTATTTTGGCCTGGATCAGCGATTTTATTTTATTCCCGGCAGTTTTGAAATTGTTTTATCAAAAAAAATTGAAGTCTTAAACGAAATTCGAAATTTTATTTTTGTTCTGCATATTGTTCTATACCGTACTTTTTTACAATCTCCCTTAGTCCATGTTCATTGATAAGTTTCAACCTTCTTCCGGTTTTTTTTATCAAATTTCCCTTTTCAAATTCTCCAAGTTCCCTGCTTACTTGTTCCGCCATAACGCCGGTTAAATCAGCTATTTCCTGCCTGCTCAAGCTTCCATTCAAAGTACCGTCGCCAGGATTAATTCCGAAAATTTGTTTTATGAAAAGTAACGCCTCGGCAATTTTCTCCTTCACATTCATCTGCGTGAGGTATTTCATTCGTATTTCTGTTTTTCGGAGTTCACGTGAATAAAATTCCATCATTTGAATTGTCAATTTTGGAATATTCATAAACGCGTCATAAAGAGTATCATTGTCAATAAAACATACTGTAGTATCACATAAGGCAACGGCGCTGATAGGATATTTTTCGTCACCGGATCCTCTATGTCCTAATATCTGTCCTTCAATTGCTAAACGAACAATCTGTTCCTTATTATCTGCTCCTTTCGCAGCAATTTTAACTTTTCCCTTTTGAATAAAATAAACCCCTTCTACATAACCGCCTTCCCGGAAAATAACATCTTTAGCCTTATGCTCAATTTGAATTTTTTTCAATTCTATTTTTTTCAGCCATTCTGCAGAGCAGCGCCTTTTAATGAAACACGCAGCGTTGTCACATTCTTTACAAGTGATTTTATTGTTCATTGTTACTTATGTTTCAAATTTGTGTTGAGTTACTTTGAAGTCTCAAAAACGATATGTCAAACCGGTATTAAATCCAATTGAGTAAGGATAAGAATTTACAGAAGTGTTTTGATTGATCGAGGTGATTGACCCTCGAAAAACAGGCTCTGTAAAAACACTGATGCCTTTATAAAAATTGTATTGCGCCCCGATCCCTGCTAAAAAACCGCATGTTACTTTTTTAAGTCCGGTGATATTGCTTATAATTATAGTTTCACTCGAAAGAGTTTCAATTGAAACTTCTGATTGTTCTTTGATTAGTATGTTAGCAGAAACCCCGGCAAATGTGTAAAACGAAAATTTGTTTTTAACGTATTGAAATCTTGCTATTAAAGGGATATTTATAAATTGTAAAATCTGCTTCGAATTGGTTTTTAAATTTACACTGTCTCCTATCTGAGGAATGCCGGTGCCTGAATTAGGCAGCTCTGCAATTCCTAAAGATGATTTTAATAGATAATGTGCCTGAGAGTCGCTGCCCTGCTCAGCATATATAGTTGATGGTTTTATTTTCCTAACTGATGATGAATAAGTGCAGCCTGATTGAATACTCCATTTATTTGTTAAGTCATATTTGAGCAGCACTCCCGATGTAAAAGAAAAATCAGGCAGTTCACGCTCATCTAAATCTTTTGCTCTTGAACGATCTTTATGATGATTCGGCACTTTATTATCATTATCAATTAAAAGATGACAGTCAAAATCTGGCGAGAAAAATGCGGCTATTGCAAATCTGGAAAAATTCACATTCTGTTTTTGAGCCCCAATAATTGGAGCAGTAACTGCCATTGCAGAATCATTTTTCACAATTGGCGAAGATGATAATTTAACTTCACTTTCTTTTTGAAACTCAGCCAATGGCTTTGGTTTTTCAGTTAAAGAATTGTTGTTTTTTGAATCTAAATTAATTGGCTCAACCGGCTTCTGCTGCAGATCTAAAGGGATTGCGCCGCCATTTGCAATGCCAATATTTTTAGAAGTATTGGTATTAAGTTCTTCTTCTTTTAAAATCAGACCGATTTCTTCATTTTTTACTAAAGGCTGGTTAGCCTCAATAGATAAAGGCGCACCATAATTGATATTTTCTTTTTTTACAGCAGCAAGAGGAGCCTTTGCATTGTCCACCGAAACAGCCTGCTGTTCAACGTTTCTCTCCACAGCTGCAGGGATGTTAGATTTGCTCTTTTCTTTTGTGAGCGGCTCACTTCCAACGGATGAAATTGGCGAATTACCAATTGCTGCGGCTTTTAGATTATGTCTGCTTGGAACTGATGGTAATTTAGAAGAATAATTTTCTTCATGAGAATCCTTAGACCGGCCGGAAATTGAAACCAGATTATGATTTACGCTGCCTATTTTATTTTCATCGGCAGAGGCAGCCGTTCTGCTTTCTGATTCTAATACTGCTTTATGATTATCTGAAATATATTTTAGTTTAGTGTCAGGCTCAGAAACAATACCTGATGGTTTACTCAAACTGTTTTTACTATTGATCGCCACCAGGCTTTTATCATTATTTCTCTTTGGAACAAAATAGTGGAACGATATAAATGAAATCAGTAGCAAAGAAAGACCGATAGAAACTAATTTATATCGATATGCCTTCCGCTTATACAAAACCGCCTGTTTCCTATCCAATTCAGCATCAAGAGATGCCCACGCATTTTTAGGAGGGGGCATCTCAAACTGGTCTGCATTAGTTTGAAACAAATTATCTATTTCGTTTTCACTTTCTTTCATTATGCTTTTAAAGCCGGCTTGGCAATCCTTAAGCTGTTGTTTACTGCCCTTTGTAAAATTGAGCGTGCATCTGATAAATTTGATTTTGAAGTTCCTTCAGTTATATTTAATTCCTCAGCAATTTCTTTATGTTTTAAACCTTCAAACACATATAAGTTAAAAACCATCTGGTATCTCGGCGGTAAATCTTTCACCATGTTTATCAGGTCTTTTGCCCCGATACGGCTGAGAACATCATCAGTATCAAAACTATCGATACCGGCATCATCAATATTTACAACAGAGTATAAGTTGGAACTTTTTTTATATTTATTTATAGCAGTGTTTACCATAATTCTTCTTATCCACCCTTCAAAAGAACCTTCACCTTTAAATGTTTTTATGTTTTCAAATACCTTCATAAAACCTTCATGAAATGTATCTTCAGCATCTTCCCTGCCTCGTGAATACCGAAAACATACGGCAAACATCTTAGCTGAATATTTTTCGTAAAGCTTGTTTTGGGAAGTTCTTTCTCCCCTAATGCAACCCTTAATAAGAGCATCATCCGTTTCTTTCGATAATGAAAATTTCAGCAGGCCTTTAAACATATGACACTAAATTATAAATAATAGTTGGGTTGAAGGTGAAATTTAAATTTCGAATACGACCCAACCATTTGTTTTTTATTCTTGTCTTTGAATAGAGAGTAACAAAAAAACCTTCAAATAATTGTGTTAAATTAAATTTAAAATTATGGATAGAAAAGAGTTTCTTAAATTATCATGCGGCTTATGCGGCATATCTCTTATCGGGTCGTCTGTTTTATTGGAAAGCTGCAAAAAAACCAATGCAGTTAACGCTGCACCCCAGGGACCGACTGTTAATTTTACACTTAATCTGGGGCAGCCGGCTAATGCCGCTCTTAATACTGCCGGAGGCTCTGTAGCTTCAAACGGAGTTATCGTAGTATGCACAACTGTTACATCTTATTATGCTATTGCACAGGCTTGCACTCATGCAGGATGCAGTATTTCTTTCGATAAAACCGGAAATGATTTTGTATGTCCCTGCCACGGCGCAACTTTCGACACAAATGGAAACGTTACTTCAGGACCGGCAAATGCACCATTGAAAAAATATACGGTAACAAGAAATGGAAACATTTTGACAGTTGCCGGATAACAGAAAATAATTTACAAGCCGCGTTCCGGCCGCCGCTAGGTTAAGTGAAACATGTGAATTATATAACAACCACCAAAAATTGTGTAATGCTTTTAGTATAAAATATAATCAGCTTTGCCCCAATTTACTTATCGTGGATTAAAAAGATAAAAACAATATTCACCCAACCTTCTCTTATGATGTACTGTCTATTTAAAGTAAGACAATAGAATTAGGTTAATCTTTAAAACATACAATATGAAAAAATTCAGTGCAAATTTTATCTCTATTATATTAATACCCTTGTTTGCTCCTACTTATCTTTTCGGGATTATTCTATATTATTTTCCGAATCTAACATCAATCGTCAATCTTAGTGATAAGCTGGAAGCAATTGCATACATATTTGGAGCAACTACCATCTTACCTTTTGTTTTTGTATTTATTCTTTTTAGGCTAAAAAAAATATCTACACTTACCCTAGATGATAAAAAGGATCGGACAATTCCGCAGTTATTTTCATGTATTAATTATACTGTGGTGTCATTATCTATGGTATATAAACTTGGTATTAATGATGCACTTACGCTTTCTATGATTGCTGTGACTATTTCGCTGATTGCAATAACAATAACCACACGCTATTGGAAAATAAGCACACATACTTCCGGCATTGCGGGCATCTTTGCCATTGCTACAGTGCTCTATTTGAAATATCCTTCAGATGCTTTTTTTATACCCTACCTTATACTGCTAAGTTTAACTGTTTTTGTTTGTATTGCAAGACTGCATCTCAAAGTTCACACTCTGGCACAGATTCTCTGCGGGTGTTTGCTAGGCGGCAGCTTTGGATTCCTTCTTTTTTATTTTCATTATTATTAATATATCACTATGAAAATTATTCATGTTACAGATACGTCAATTTATAATTACGACGGGATTTCGACTTACATAAATGAACTGCTTCTATGCTCGGAACAGCAAGGGCATGAGACATTGGTGCTTACCACCACCCCCTACGGTACTAACATAAGGGAGTACGGAAAGAGCAAAACCAAAATAAAAATTTTCCCATCTGTACGCTTTCCGGGTAAACCGAAATTTGTAACGGTGTTTACATTCGGGATGAAAAAAATCATTGATGATTTTAATCCCGATATTGTATGGATACATTCAATCGGCACTCCTGGAATGCGTGCCGCTAAAATTGCCGATGGTAAATACCGGATTATTTATACAAAACATTGTTTCGACGGGGTTCTGTGGAACAGCTATCTCAATATTAATCCAGCCTTTCATTGGTTTTTTAATTTTTGGGCAGGCAAATTTGAAAACAAAATACTCCGCTCGGCTGATGAAGTTATTTATCACTTGAGGGATGTTTCACCTGTAAAAAATAATAAATATTTCAACAAATTTATTTTCAGTCCTCCCCCTTTGGCCGCTGCATTTTTCGAAAACAAAAAGGATAAAACAAAAGTTAACGGCAAGCTGACTCTCGGTTTTTGCGGCAGGTGCGAGCCCGACAAAGGATTGGAAGATACTTTAAAAGGTCTGCAGCTATTTCATGAGAAACATAAAGATATTGAACTTGAATTTATAATGATAGGCGACGGACCGGAAGCTCACCGTTTAAAAGATAAATACGATTTCCTGAAAATTACAATTACCGGTTATATAAATGATGTAATTCCATATTTGGATAAATTAGATGGTTTTGTGCTTTCATCCATTCACGAAATGATTTCGCTTTCATCACTGGAAGCCTATGCAAGGGGGATACCTATTTTTTCAGTACCAATAGGATATCTGCAGGAAAGCTCATCCACATTAAATAATTTTTATCTTTTTGAAACTCATGAACAGTTAGCCGAATTAGTTTTTAAAATTCTTGTTAAGCAGGATATCCCTGTAAAAACAAATTCTGTAAATGGTTTAAATTCACTTGTAATCAGCTATCCTGACCTTTATAAATCCAGGGCTTCTTATCCTCGTTCACTAAAAAAGGCGTCTTATTCATAAATTATCAGCAAACTAATTACAATGGAAAATTGGTACAAATAAAATAAGCAGATTCAATTATAACTATTAATTTTGCGGCGGTAAAAAAAGTCTGGACTTTCCCTGCCATAAATTAATTTTTTTGCAAAAAATTTCAGCTTTAAAAATTTACCAATACCTATTAAAGAATACAATGAGAATTATTCATGCCGTAGATTCTTCAATCCAAAATTTCAATGGGGTAACGACCTACATAAATGAATTAATATTAAATTCAGAAAGCAGAGGCGATGAAATAATGCTTTTAAATACCACACCTGCTTATAAAACAAATTTGCGGCCTGTTAATTATAAAGGAATTGTAAAAACATTTAAAAGCCTCCGGCTGCCGGGTAAACCTCAATTAGTAATTCCTATAAAAACCGGAATGGCGAAACTTATCCACGATTTTAACCCGGATTTAATATGGATACATTCAGTTGGAATGATCGGTACAAAGACAGCAGAAATAGCAAAAGGAAAATATAAAGTTGTATGCACTAAACATAGTTTCGACGGCGAACTCTGGTGTCTTTATCTCAATGTTCCAAAAGTATTTCAATGGATAGTACATGCTTCTGCCAGCAAATTTGAAAAAACAGTTGCTGCAGCTAGTTCATTTTTCGTTTATCATATTCATGAAACAAAAAAAATTGAACATAAATCTTATTTCAAAAAGTTTCTGAAATTTAATCCGCCGCTTCAATCACGGTTCTTTGAAAACAAAACCGGAAAATTATTAGAACCGAATAAATTAACACTTGGCTTTTGCGGCAGGTGCGAACCCGACAAAGGCATTGAAGACACGTATATCGGTTTACAGCTGTTTAAAGAAAAACATCCTGAGATAGAAATCGTATTTTATTTAATCGGGGACGGGCCCGTTGCCAAAACTATACTTTCTAAAAATTATACTTTTCTTACAACAATTGTTACAGGCTATGTTACAGATGTAATTCCTTATTTAGATAAACTGGATGGTTTTATTCTTTCATCCAAACATGAAACAATATCACTATCGTCGTTAGAAGCTTACACCAGAGGTATTCCAATGTTTTCAAGGCCAATCGGCTATTTAAGTGAAATGACCAATTTGAAAAATTATTATTCGTTTGAAACCAATGAAAAACTTGTCGCATTATTAGAAAAAGTATTTATTGTTGAGAAAAAAAGCAGGGAAATTAATAAAGAAAATATTTTAAGCGACTTAACAATAAGCTATCCCGATCTTCTCACAAAAGTTATTGAAAAAGTAAAAGAACTTAGTTAAGGCAGCGGCGCATTAATTAAGCTTCTGAAAAATATTAAAAAAACAACTTATTAAAAATCAAATGGAACAAATACTTCATCGCTACAAAGTAGTATTAAAAGATAAAAACATTGCTTTATCAATGTTTTTTGGTTTTTTCTTTCTCATTTCAAGTCTGGTAATAAATTACTATGCCTGCATATATGCCACTGCTGAAGCAAGCAATTCTGTTACAGATATTATACTTAGCAACATTCCTATCATTAATGTTGATAGGATATATGCGGACGGTTTTCTGATCTTAGTGCTTTTTATTACAACTGTTTTGATGATGCAGCCCAAACGAATGCCGTTTGTTTTAAAAAGCATAGCATTGTTTGTATCGATACGAGCAGTATTCATCGTATTAACTCATATTGCCCCTTTTCCTGATCCTTCAGGACATGAAATAAATTATATTTATAATAAAGTTAATTTCAGTGCAGATTTGTTTTTTTCAGGACATACCGGATTGCCATTTCTGCTAGCCTTAATATTTTGGGATATCCCATGGTTGAAGTGGACTTTTTTAACACTAAGTGTAATTTTCGCTGTCAGCGTATTGCTGGGGCATCATCACTATTCAATTGATGTATTGGGCGCTTATTTCATAACCTACAGCATTTATAAAATCGCTGAACGTTTTTTTGAAAGGTATGATAAAATATAATTTAAAATCAGTTATTTTTAAGTTATTAAATACCAATTTTTTTCTTAGTCACAGCCCTTTTCCACACTTACACAGCCCTCGCAATCTTGCATGTCTGATTTGCAGCCTTACACAGCCGCTTTATAAATATACAAAGCCCCTTTGCAAGATTGCAAAGGGGCTATGTAATAAGTTTATTAGATTATTGATTCATCAGAGGCTGTTAAAGCCCTTTATCATAATTCACAGTAACAGTTTCAGTAGTCGGTCGGCTTTGGCAGGTAAGTATATATCCCTGTTTTACTTCAGATGCAGATAAAGCATAGTTAACGGCCATTTGAACTTTACCGCTTTCGAGCAGGGCACGGCAGGTGCAGCAGGAGCCACCCTGACAAGCAAAAGGGGCATCTAAACCAATACGCAGCGCCGCTTCTAAAATGGTTTCTTTAGGTTTCAGTTCAACGGTATGCCTGTCGCCATCAAGAATTATTAATGCAATGCCATGGGTTTTCTCTTTTATTTCAGTTGCTGCATTTACTATTATAGGGGTTACGGGAGCTGAAAAATATTCGATATGAATTTTTGCTTCGTCGATTTTTAATTCCTTCAATGCAGCCGCAGTGCTGTCCATCATCGGCCCGGGACCGCAGACAAAATATTCATTATCTGCAGCAGTATTTACATAATTTTTAATTAATTCAATATTTTTTTCCTTGGTCATTAATCCCTGCAGTAAGGCATGATGACCTGCAGGAAAACTTGAAAGTATGTGAAAGGCTCTAAATCTGTCTGTATTGGCTTCTGCTATTGCTTCAATCTGCTTTTTGAAAATAATAGAAGACTCGTCGTTATTACCGTAAAACAAAGTAACTGTGCTTAAGGGCTCTAATTTAAGAGCCGTTTTTAAGATGGAAAGAATAGGTGTAATACCGCTTCCTCCTGCAAAAAGAATATAATTTTTTTGGTTGGATGGATCTAATTCAGTGTAAAAATTACCCATCGGAATCATTACTTCCATGGTATCACCTACCTTAATTTTTTCATTAATAAAGGTTGACATTCTGCCTTCTTTTACTTTTTTGATTGCTACACGCAGTTCATTTTCATCAGCAGGACTGCTGCAGATAGAGTATGAGCGGCGCAGCTCTTCGCCGTTAATGCTGAATTTAAAAGTAAGATACTGCCCTTGTTTATAGCTGAATTCCTGTTTTAAATTATCGGGCACTTCAAATGCAACTGATACAGTATCGGCTGTTTCGTTTACTATATCTATAACTTTTAAGGTATGGAATTTTGACATTGTAAGGTTTTTATGTTGGCCTGCGAATTTACAATTAAAATAGAAATAAATCCAAAATCCGAATTTCTAAATTCTTAAGAGCATTAGTCCCGCATCTGCAGACAGGTTTATGATTTTAGAAAAGCCGGCGCTCTCTAACTATAAAAAATTAAAGAAGCAGGATGATTTCCGGCAGGGAGAAAGGAAATACAATTCACGTTAAAATATTATCTGGAAACAACTATTTTCTGAACCTGATTAAACTCTTTGGTTTGGAAATTCAGAAAATAAATTCCGGGACTTAATTGTAAATCGCTAATGCTGAAAGCTTTTTGATGGATTCCTTCGCTTTGATTTTCATTGATAAGGTCAGTTGCTTTTTTACCGAGTATATCATTTAAAGTAATTTTAACATTTGTGCCGGCAGGCAGATTATAAAACAATGCTATTTCATCAACGCAGGGATTTGGAAATACTATAAGGCCGGTATTGTTCAGCATATTTTCCTGAACACCTGCATTTATAGGGCCGGGAAGGCTGTCGATATACTGCACATTTGTAACAGTAAGATTTCCGCCGATATCATTTGCATCAATTTCAAGCACTGGAATTTTCTTTCCCGCTGCAAGCCATTTGAACTCATATTTTGTAGGACGGTTGATATTTGTTCCAAAGCTCACTGCTGTGGAATAAATAGTATCAATTGTTGTGATTGCCGATCTTACACGTACTGTTTGGAAAGTACCGAAAGGTGTGATTAAAGTTCCCCATCCGTCAACGGTATTGTCGCGATGCCCTGTCTGCCCATAATAGCCGAAGGTTGGAATCTGCAGCCCGAATTTAAAATCGCAGTTATCAGTATTCAAATAATTAACCGGAAATTTATAAATAACATCCGGCGACGTATAAATAAAAGGAAGAGGAGCATTGTTTACAGTATATCCAGAACCTATTTGTTTGAGGCTGGAGGAAGATTTTTTAAAAAAATCGTAAGCTGATGTAATCGGCACTCCCGGAATATTGGAAAAAGTGGTATTTTCTTTACCGTAGGTTGTATTAAAAATATTAAACAAAAGATTAAAGGGTGAGGTAAAAGTAAAAGGAGAATCGAATTTTTCGTAATGCTGTGAAGTGCGGGACAGCCCGGAATAATCCCAATTAAAATTTGCTCCTGCCGGAAGCGGATCAGCAATTCCTGTAATACCGGTAACACTTACTAATATGGAATCGCCTGCACCCGGCATATCTGATGAAGAAATAGTAATCTGTGCGCTCAAAGCAGCTGCTGCAAATGAGCAGGCAGTAAAAAATGTAATTTTCAACATAGTCAGACAAATTTTATATGAACGAATTTACTGATATTAAAGCAATAATTTTGTTTTTTTGAAGTTATTATCTCTTCAGCAGCAAAAACGTCAATAAATATGTATTTTTGAGATTCATTAACAGCTTAAAATTATGCTTAAAAAAATATATACACTTGCAATTTTACTGACATTTGCCGTAACAGTTTCTGCTCAAAAAAAAACAGTTAAGCCTGAGCCTGTTAAAAAACTTCGGGATTTAATTCAGTTTTCAGGTGTTGTTGTAGAAGGCGACAGCCTCCGGCCCATCCCCTACACAAGCATTATTGTTAAGAATACCCGCAGAGGCACTATCAGCGATTATTACGGATACTTTTCTTTTGTTGCTAAGGTCACCGATACCCTTGAGTTTGCAGCAATAGGGTTCCGCTCGGCTCAATTTATTATTCCGGATACTTTATCATCAAACACTTATTCACTCATTCAAGTGCTGCGCAGGGATACTATTTACTTAAAAACCGCGGAAGTATATCCATGGCCTTCTAAGGAGCAGTTTAAGCAGGCATTTTTAAATCTGGCTTTACAGGAAGACGATCAGGCAAGAGCCACAAAAAACATGAAACGTGCCGATATTAAAGAGAGAATGACCGGAATGGCAATGGATGCTAGTCTCAATTATAAATACAGTTCACAGCAATATCAAAGTAAACTTTATTATGCAGGGCAGATGCCGCCCAACAATCTGTTGAATCCTATTGCATGGGCAAAATTTATTCAAGCCTGGAAAAACGGAGATTTTAAACAGAAGGATAAAAGTAATGATTAATCGAAGTTCTGAGATCCTATTCCTGCAGCACATTTAGGCCGGTTGTTTTTCAAATTGAAATAAACCGGATTAATTATACGAGCAGAAGGATGATGAAAAAAAATAGTTTACGTGAAAATAAAAGCATCGAACTGCCTTAAGTTTTTATTCCTAAGTTTTATATTTTTCACTTCAGCTGCAGCATTTTCACAAAATACTGCAACGGTGTATGGAAAAATAACTAACAGCGATAATGAGCCTCTTGAAGAAATAACTGTTTCAATTCTGGGTTCTTCTCAGCCTCCTGCATATACAAATAAAAAGGGCGAATACAGCTACACAATACCTGCAGGGGAGAATGTAACAATTGTTTTTTTCAGCCTCAGCCACAAACAGGAACAAAGGACTATTAAGCTTGCCCCAGGCGAGAAACTTGAACTAAGCAAAGCCCTTACATTTAAAAATCTGATAAAAGAAATAGAAGTAAGCGATGGAAACCGCTTTACGGAAGTAACCCGTCTTGATCCGATTAACATTACACATATTCCTACTGCCAGTCAGGATTTTAATGCTATTTTATTTACTCTTCCCGGCGTCTCCAGCCGTAATGAATTAAGTTCATCCTACTCCGTGCGCGGCGGAAATTTTGATGAAAATTTAGTTTATGTCAACGGTATTGAAGTGTACCGCCCTTTCCTGGTGAGCTCAGGCCAGCAGGAAGGATTGAGTTTTATAAATCCCGATTTAGTAGCATCTGTATTATTTTCGGCAGGAGGCTTTGATGCAAAATACGGCGATAAAATGTCATCGGTATTGGATGTGCAGTACCGCCGCCCGCGAGAGTTTGCAGGAACAGTTTCGGGAAGTCTGCTTGGCAGCAGTCTGCATTTAGAAGGCTGTTCAAAGAATCACCGGCTTACCTGGATAATGGGCGCACGCTACAAAACAAATCAATATCTGTTAAATAAATTAGATACTAAAGGTGATTACAAACCTCTTTTCGCTGATGTGCAGACCTATGTTACTTATGATTTAACTCCCCGCTGGGAGCTTGATTTTTTGGGAAATTATGCAGCAAATAAATACCAGATTATCCCGCAGGACCGCGAAACAGATTTTGGCACTTTGAATCAGGCGCTGCGTTTGAAAATTTATTTCGACGGACAGGAAATGGATCAATTCACAACAATGACAGGTGCTGTATCGGCCATTTATCATGATAAGGAAGAAAAATTAAATCTGAAATTTATCGGTTCTGCATTTAACAGCAAAGAAAGCGAAGCAACTGATATACAAGGCCAGTATTTTATTGATGACCTTGAAACGGATTTCGGAAAACCTACCTTCGGCAGTGTTGTTGCCAGCCGCGGTATCGGTACTTATTTAAATCATACACGCGATAATCTCGATGCTTATGTTTTAAGCATGGAACACAAAGGGACTTATACTGCAGGACAAAAGCAGTTATTATGGGGTGCAAAGTATTCAAATGAAATTATCAGCGACAAATTAAGCGAATGGAAATATGTTGACAGCGCCGGTTTTTCAATCCCGATAACGGATCCCCAGCAAATTCTTTTGCAGGATATTGTGAAGCAGAAAGTGAATCTTTCGTCCAACCGTGTTTCCGGATATGTTCAGGGAGTCTGGACTAAGGAAACAAAAGATACATCAACAGCCTCTGCATCGCTCGGCCTGCGTGCAAATTACTGGGATCTGAATAAACAAGCGCTTATCGGGCCGCGCGGAACACTTGGTTTTAAACCTAACTGGAAAAAGGATTTCCTGTTTAAATTTTCTTCAGGATACTATTACCAGCCGCCTTTTTTCAAAGAATTGGTTGATCAATACGGCAATATCAATTACAACATAAAAGCGCAGACATCCATTCATTACGTGTTATCCAGCGATTATAATTTTAAATCGTGGAACCGTCCTTTCAAATTTACAGCAGAAGCTTATTATAAAGATTTGTATAATTTAATTCCTTATGAAGTGGATAATGTGCGTATAACTTATTCCGGCAGAAATGATGCACACGGCTATGCTGCAGGTATTGATATGAAAGTAAACGGCGAGTTCGTAAAAGGGCTGGAGTCATGGGCATCCCTGTCGATAATGAAAACGGCGTATGATATAAAAGATGATTTTTACAATGTTTATTACAACAGCGACGGCCAGAAAATTGTTCCCGGTTATACGCTTAACAGCAAAGCAGTGGACAGCGTGCGCTTCAGCCCAGGCTACATTCCGCGTCCTGCAGATCAGCGTGTAAATTTCGGTATGTTTTTTCAGGATAAAATGCCGGGTCATCCCGATTTAAAAATGCACCTTAATTTATTATACGGAACCGGTGTGCCTTTCGGACCGCCTCATTCACAAGCCTACCAGCAAATATTACGAATGCCGCCATACCGAAGGGTAGATATTGGCTTTTCGTATCAGGCATTGAGCGAAAACAGAAAAATAAAATCGCAGAGTCCCGCGCGCTATTTGAAATCTGTTTGGATAAGCCTGGAAGTGCTGAACCTTTTGGGAACCAACAATACTGTTTCTTATATATGGGTAGAAGATGTAACAGCGCGCCAGTATGCTGTTCCCAATTATTTAACACAGCGGCAATTAAATTTACGGATGATTGTAAAGTTTTAATTTGTTTTAAATAAAAAATTCTTTCAGTTATTTTTTCAGCGTTTATCCGCCAAGTCTGCGAGAAATAAAACAGTTAAAAAAATGAAAAAAGTCAAAAACAGTATTCCTTTTAATTTTGTTCTTGAGAATTTATTTACAGCTGAACCTCTTGTTAAACCAATGTTTGGCGCATTTGCAGTTTATACCGGCGGTAAAATTGTATTAATACTCCGCGATAAAAATGATGAGGACAGCGGTGTTTGGATTGCTTCAACTGCCGAACACCATGAAAGCCTGCAAAAAAATTTTCCTAATATGCGTTCAATAAAACTTTTTGGTTCCGGAAAAACATCATGGCAGCTTCTTTCAAAAGAAGCTGATGATTTTGAAACAAGCGTAAATCAGCTGTGTGAGTTTATTTTAAAAAGAGATATCCGCATCGGTAAAATTCCCAAACCCCGTAAATCGAAAAAGAAAATTTAAATTTTCCTCATATCTTTTTTCATCCTCCAAAATCTAAATAAAAAATCACAGTCCCTTTTGAAAACCCGATGCCTGCAAAAGAGCAACAGTCCCCAAAAATTATTATTAACTTTGCATTATGCTTTACCCCAAAGAAGTAATAGAAAAAACAAGTGCCTGGATTGATGGCGATTTACGGGCAAAAGAATGGCTGCAACAGCGTAATTACGAAGAACTGGTCCAGTTAAAAAATGCTGTCAGCCGTTATGCAAAGGCATTTGAATACCTGCTGATTAATAAACATTTAGTTCTTGCAGCTTTTGTTAATGCTGTGTGGGAAGATAAAAAGGCTTTTAAACTGCTCATGGAAAAAAAAGAATTTCTTTGGGCTGCAATGGCAAACTACATCAACGGCGATGACAATGCAGCGACTTTTTTAAATAAAAATAATTTAAAACACTACGCAGATTTAGCCCATAAAATACAGGCAAAAATCCGTAAGGAGGGTGATGAAAACACCAACTTTTTTAACAGCGGACCATATAAGGCAGGGAATTAAATAATAGGCAATGGGCAATGGGCAATGGACAATGGGCAATGGGCAATGGGCAATAGATAATATGCAATCAGCAATAAAACAATTCAACAGTTTAACAATTTAATAATTCAACAGTTTAAAAATTCAGCAAATAAACAAATTGATAAATGCGAGTAATAGGCAATATACCACATCCTAAAATTACAATTTCTATTTTTTCAATGAATGACAAATACCAGGTGAGGTTCGAAGCCGGGCCTATGGAGCAGATTTTTAAATTGCTGCATAGTGAAGTGAATGGTGTGGAAGGAATTCACAAATTGGTGGATGAAGAATTTCTTCAAAAAATAATGGATCGTTTTAACGAAATGTATTTATCTTTCAAAAGTGCTAAAGAACGGCTTTCAGTTTAAAGTTTTTGATGGCTGAATATAAATGAAAAAATAAAAATGATAAAAAAAACAATAATACTTTCAATAATAATCTTCAGCTGTTTCGCATTTAAATCAGTAACACCATCCTACCAGATAGCATTACTGAAATACAACGGAGGAGGCGACTGGTATGCTAATCTGGAAACATCGCTGCCCAACTTAATTGAATTCTGCAACACTAATTTAAAAACAAATATCAATCCCGAGCAGGCTGTCGTTGAAGTAGGCAGTGCTGATATTTTCAACTACCCTTTTGTACACATTACAGGGCATGGTAATATTGTATTTAATGTTCAGGAAACTGAGAACCTTCGAAATTACTTGATCGGCGGAGGTTTCCTGCATATATCCGATAATTACGGAATTGATAAATTCATCCGCCCGCAGATGAAAAAGGTTTTCCCTGAATTGGATTTTGTAGAGCTGCCTTTCGCACATCCGATCTATCACCAAAAATATGATTTTCCGAACGGTCTTCCGAAAATACATGAACACGATGGAAAAGCACCTCAGGGTTTCGGATTAATTTACCAGGGAAGACTGGTTTGTTTTTACGATTACGAATGCGATTTAGGCGACGGATGGGAAAGTTTTGAAGTACACAAAGATTCTCCTGAAACACATCAGAAAGCCCTGAAAATGGGCGCAAATATGATACAGTATGTTTTGATGGGCGGTGAAAATGTAGTGAAGAAATAATTTTTAATGAGAACAGCTTAACTTCAAATAATTTAAAATTTTATCATATGAAAAAACTTACACAAATAGCATTGTTTGGATTTGCTCTAACTTTTATTTTATCATCCTGTTCTTTGGAAAAAAGGCAGTACATGCCTGGTTATTATATTTCATGGAGTAATGGAAATCGAAGCAGTGCTGCTTTAGTTAAAAACAATTTAAGCCATTCAGAAAAAACAAATAACGGAAATAAAGTACAGCCGAATCTAACAGATGAACTACCCGAAACTTCAATTGACTCTGGCTCAGAAGCAGGTGATAACAGCATAAGCGCATCGGCAGGCAAATCAATTTTTATTCCTGCCGCACAAAAATTCAACCTCAGTAAATCAAGGAGCACGAAATTATCAACCGATAACAACCAGCCCTCCGAAACAAAAACAATTATTAAAGAACAAAAAAAGGATACTAAAAAAACTGTTAAAAAAAATGCACACGGAATGGGCGGTGAAAGCCAGCTGATTGCACTCTTATTATGTGTTTTCCTTGGTGTATTCGGCATCCATCGGTTTTATCTTGGGTATTTCGGCATTGGAGTATTAATGCTTTTGACGGGCGGTGTTTGCGGCATTCTTGTGCTGATAGACTTTATCCGCATAATTACCGGCGACTTAAAACCAATTGATGGTGACTATACCGACAAGCTTTAAGAAAGATTGAAAAAAACAATTCATTATTTATATTTCTGCGGGTTATTATCAGCACCGATTGTACTGCTGATTTTGCCCGCAGACTTTTTTGACAAGGGGCAGTCGCTCTGTTTGTCAGTATTGTTTTTCAATCAAACCTGTTATGGATGCGGGATGACAAGGGCAATACAGCATTTCATTCATTTTGACTTTGCCGGCGCATATTCATATAATAAAATATCAGTCTTTGTTTTTCCGATTTTGGTATTTGTTTATGCAGGAGAGCTCAGGCGGATTTACAAAAAAGTTAAAAAAGTGCCGATTGCATAAATAATGAACAGGCATTTGCTTTATCCTAATTTGATCAAGAATAAAGATTCACCAAAAACGTCATAAGACATCAAAATATTTCCATCTATTCTTTTAACCAATACCAGTGCCTGGGTGCATTTTCCTCTCCCATAATCTCTGCATGTTGTTTACTGCCCGGTAAATTTCAAAATATTTTCAAATAAAATAACAATCTGTTTTTCTCAAATCAAAATATATAATTAGATTTGACCGTATGTAAAATTCAATTAAAATTATCTGGCATGGTAATTGAAATTCGGAATTTTACATTTAAAATAATTATAAACTAAAAAACTAAAATCTATGAAAACAACCAGACTATTATCCTTTATGGGATTAGCAGTAATTCTAATTCTTTCGTCCTGCTCAATGGACAAAAAGCTTTACACATCAGGCTATCATATTGAGTGGAACAGTAAAAAAATAAATCCAGAAAAGAGAGCGCCATCTGAATATGCCTCTAATCAAAAATCTGTGAATGCTGATAACGGAAAAAATTTAACCAAAGAACAGGCAGAACCGATTGAAAAGACTATTCCTGCTGATGCTTCAGAAATAACTAATGATGAAAATTTATCTGCTTCTTTAGATAAATCGATATCACTTCCAAAAACAGAAAAAATAAATTTTAATTCACGTTCAGCTAAAACAGCTTCTCCTGCAGTAACTGCGGTAACTGAAACTAAAGCCGTTTCTGAATCAAAAACAATTACGAAACAAGAAAAGAAAGAACTAAAAAAGGCTGCAAGGAAAATGGGAGGCGGAAAAAGCCAGCTGATTGCATTACTGCTTTGCATATTTTTAGGAATGTTAGGTATTCACCGCTTTTATTTAGGGTATATCGGATTAGGTATAATGTATCTTTTATTTGGAACACTTGGTGTTGCTCTGATCGCAGTTTTGATTGGGATACCTATCGTGCTTGCATTAATGATATTAGTTTTAATTGACCTTATACGTATAATTATGGGCAGTCTGAAACCGAAAAATGGAGATTACTCTGATAAGTTTTAAGGAATAAAAATTAATTTTTATCCATGATTCTTTAATGTAGAAAGGCTGCTGTCAAAAAATTGACAGCAGCCTTTTTCATTTTATAGAAAACATATAGAATTACATTTTAAATTTTCAGACAAGCTTAAAACCTTTTGAAACTAAAGGCTCAAGCAGTTCTCGAGCTCCTTATTAATTATCTTATTAATTTCTTCAGCTCTGTTAATAATCATAAAATGTGTTCCATCTTTTATTGTATAATTACAATTCACAATTTTTTTATGGGGTAAAACCTGATCAGAAGTACCGTGAATATGAACAACATTTTTAGGCACTTCCTGATTTTTCCAGGTTAACAGACAATGTACAGCCCCTTTAAAATAGTTAACGGGAGCTGTGTTTAACATTTGTTCAAATCGCTGGCTGTGTTCTTTACTTACAACACCAAATTGCTTTTGAGCAAATATCGCCGCTCCTATATAAACAGAATCACTCAGGTTTTTATATAAAGTAAAACGCCTCCACATTTTCATTTTTTGCGGTACTTCTGCTTCCGTTTTACAACTAGAAACCAAAAATGTTTTTACGGGATTAAATTTTTTTGCAATTTCAATACAGCACATGCCGCCAAACGAAACACCGATTAAAGCAAAAGGCTGAGCGGTATCAATCTTTTCTGTCAGACGCAGTGCGTATTCCTGCAGCGTTTCCTTTTTTAAGGGCGTCAGCCAATTAATATAAAATATATTACAATTATTTAATTGAAGATTTTTGTAAATACGTTCATTTACTCCCATTCCGGGTATGCAATATACATTCAGCATGATTCAATTTAAATTATTTTTTTTATAAATTATTTTTTTTAGCTGTAAGCGGAATTAAGAAGAACATCCCCCTTCAGCACACCGGCTCATGCACTCCCCCTTCCCAGCTCAGCAAAGCAAACGTATGAAGGGGGACTATTTCAAAAATTTATTTTTATAATCTTCCCTGCTTCTGTTAATCACTTCGTATGCTTCTTCGCGATTATAGACATCAGTAATTTCGCATGTCGGTTTTTCTATTCCCGGCATATTTTTATACGTTAAAAAATAATGTTTCAAACGGCTGATAACGGCTTCAGTGCAGTCAGTGATATCTTTCCAGCCCGCATAAACTTCATCGTCTTTCATTACCGCAATAATTTTATCATCGGCTTCACCTTTATCAATCATCCTGAAACCGCCTATAGGAACCGCCTGCATCATTATGTCGCCGTGTGTAATTGTGCGTTCGCATAAAACACAGATGTCCAGCGGATCTCCGTCGCCTTTTTTAACTTCTCTGCCGGATTTTAAAGCTGCATATTCAGCAACTCTCACATCGCAGTATGTCTGCGGAATAAAACCATAAAGAGTCGGGACAACATTTGAAAATTTCTGGGGACGGTCTATTTTCAAATGACCGCTTTCTTTATCAATTTCATATTTAACAGTATCTGTAGGAACAATCTCAATGAAGGCAGTTACAAGTGCCGGCGCGTCATTGCCGATAGTAATACCATGCCAGGGATGGGCTTTAAATTTATTTATCATTTCCTTTTTTTATTTTTTGTTATAAAAAACACAACTAACATTACCAGCAGTGAAATCAGCAGCAGCCAGAGTTTATCCATCGGACTGGGCTGTTCGTTGTGAGGTTTTAAATCAGCCTGTTCCTCGTTCAATTTATTATTCTTCGCGAAAGACTGAATACCTAATTCTGTTTTTAAAAATTGTTTTTCCTTTTCAAAAGTACGGGTTGCAGCTGCCTGGTAGAAATCCTGTAAGGGATCTGCAAACCACTTTCTGCAATGACTGCATAGATTTACGGTAAGCAGATCAAAACGCTTGAATGATGCGTATATCAGCCATTCCTCATCCTTCGAAAAACTCATCATACACGCCGAGGAACAATCGAAATCAACTTTACAATACTGCTGAACTGCCCCTTTATATAATTCAGTGATGGTAAAATAAGCACTGCTCCTGCCCTGCTCAGTGCATACAGAAATAGAATCAGTTTTACCAAAAAAAATCACATCATACTCTTTGCATATTTCTTTTGAAACAGGCTTAATAAGGGGGCATTCACAGGCAGGTAAAATTTTTGCCGCAAAAATAAAAACAATTACAGCAAGGATTTTCATTTGTATAAAATCATTTTTTTAGTAGTCTGATATTCATCACAGCTTAAGGAATAATAATAAACACCGGCCGCTAAATTGTAGGGAGCGGGATTAAAAATATAATCATAATTACCTTCGTTGAATTGTTCGTTTTCATATAATACAGCCACTTTATGGCTTAACTCATCATACACATTCAAATTAACTTTTGCAGATTTTTTTAAATTGAATTTTATCCAGGTGCTCTGATTGAAAGGGTTTGGAGAGTTTTGCAGCAGCTCAACTGGTGAAAATGCAGTTGCTGAAGATTCTTCAATTCCAACTAAATTACCGTCAACAAGTGCTGTCCATGCACTAAGCGCATTGTTTGAATACGACATCCATATCGGCCGCACAACATTATTGCAGGCTGAAATGCCAATATAGTCGCCAAAGAAAACATTTGGACTTGGAATAAAAGATGTTTGATTAATTTTAAAATTACTGAAAGTGTTTCCGCCGTCAATTGAGCGGGCCATATATACGTCCGTCTGTTCGCTTGTCGGCGGATAATTTCTTCGGTCGTAAAACACACAATAAATGTAACCGTTGTTTTGGTCAATGTTCATCCATGTTAAAAATTGCTGCCTGCCGGGAGGATCGTTATTTATTCTTATCGGTGAACTCCATGAAGTTCCGCCATCTGTTGATTTTATAAGCCATACATCGGTATCAGTGGTACCATTGCGTTGGTCTGTCCAGTTAATATAAATGGTTCCGGTGTTCGGCCCTCCGCTTATATCACATGATATGATAGGCAGTCCGTTGCATCGCTGCAGCCCAGAAATATTATAATCCCAGCCTCCTGGGAAAGCTGTTACAGATGTTTCCTGCGGAAGCCATGTAGTACCTCCGTCTAAACTTTTGTTAAATACAATACCGCTTGGACCGGCCCACGCAACATAAATTTGTCCTGCCGACCCCATAGTTGGCACTGCACCTTCAACAGTGTTATCACTGTCGACACAGTCGCCGGCTTGTTTGCTGATGCGTTTCGGCGTACTCCATGTTAAACCGCCGTCAATCGATTTCGAAAAAAGAATAACTGAACTGTCCGTAGGAGCTGTGCTTCCATATACATCAAACTGAGTCCACGTTACATATATTTCGTTGTTGGCGCGGTTCACAGTCGTCCAGGCTTTATCCTGCACTTTAGTTCCATTCAAACCAGTGTATGTACCAGCTCCCCATGAAGCACCGCCGTCATTTGATTTGGAGCATACAATACGGTCAACCCAGCCACCCGGGTGCGGTGCAGGCGGGTTAGATAAATGAATAAAATAAAAATTGCCGGTGGTATCTGTAAAAACGCAGGGATCACCCCAGACGCCGTTTATGGTATCAGATAAAACAGCCGATGTCCAGGTAATCCCGCCGTCATTGGAATGGAAGACATTGTCAATATTAGCACCCGCTGCAATTTGATTTGTATTTTTGGGATTGATGCAGATAGAAACTTCTTCGGGGTCGGCAGAATTATTAATGAGAACATTGGTAAACTGTGCATTCGCGACATTAACTATTGCCAAAGTAATTAACGAAAACAAAATAAAAAAATGTTTCATAGTTTCTTTGCTGATATTCAAAGATAAGCAATTGCAGGCTAAATTGAAATAGCCGCAGTCTTCAAAAACTGGACACTTTTTTCAATTTCCGTAAACATAATTTTATCCACTTCAACAAAGGAAACAGTTTTTCTGAATTCAGAAATTAACTTTTCTATTTTAGGCGATGATTTTGCAGGTCTTCTAAATTCCAATGCCTGAGAGGCATTGAACAATTCAATCGCCAGAATGCGGCGTAAATTCTCAACAACTTTATAACACTTCGTTGCTGCGTTAGAGCCCATTGATACATGATCTTCCTGCCCGTTTGAACTGACTATAGAATCTACTGAAGCAGGCGAGCATAACTGTTTGTTCTGACTTGCTATACTTGCAGCGGTGTATTGCGGTATCATAAATCCGGAATTCAATCCTGGTGCTGCTACCAGGAACGGAGGCAAGCCGCGTGTGCCCGAAATCAATTGGTAGATGCGTCTTTCAGAGATGCTTCCTAATTCCGATGCAGCGATTGCTAAAAAATCAAGTGCTAAAGCAAGCGGCTGCCCGTGAAAATTACCGCCTGAAATAATTTCATCTTCATCAGGAAAAACTGTCGGGTTATCAGTTACAGAATTTATTTCAATTGAAAAAATATTTTCTGCGTAAGCTATGGCATCCTTGGAAGCACCATGTACCTGCGGGATGCAGCGGAAAGAATACGGATCCTGCACATGTTCTTTTTTACGTTTTATAAGTTCGCTGCCTTCCAGCAGGCTGCGCATATTAGCAGCAGTCTGCACCTGCCCTTTGTGAGGGCGTATTTCATGGAGATGTGCTTTGAAAGGTTCAATGCGTCCATCAAAAGCATCCAGTGAAACTGCGCTGATTATATCTGCAGCAAGGCTTAGTTTTTTTGTCTGAATGATACACCAAACACCGTAGGCGCTCATAAACTGAGTGCCGTTAAGTAATGCCAACCCTTCTTTTGATTTAAGCTGTATCGGCTCTAAATTTAATGACCACAGTGCATCAACAGCTGCCTGCCTTTTTCCCTCGTAATTAACTTCGCCTAAGCCAAGTAGCGGCAGGCTCATGTGCGCAAGGGGCGCTAAATCTCCCGAAGCACCCAATGATCCCTGCTGATAAACAACAGGCAGAATATTATTATTAAAAAAATCTACAAGGCGTTCAACAGTCTCAAGCTGCACTCCCGATCTGCCATACGACAATGACTGAATTTTCAATAACAGCATCAATTTCACAATTTCCTGCGGCACTTCATCACCTGTTCCGCAGGCATGTGACATTACTAAATTACGCTGCAGTTTTTCTAAATCTTTATGCGGAATAATTACGTCGCACAAAGATCCAAAGCCTGTGTTTATACCGTAAATAGGCGCTTTTTGAGAAACAGTTTTGTTATCCAAGTATTCGCGGCAACGGGTAATATTTGTTTTTACTTCTTCGGATAAAGCAATTTTTTTATTCGAAGAAATGATTTCTGAAATTTTTTCGAAACCTAATTTTGATGTGGTTATGTGATGCATAATTTTTTTGCATTATCTTATAAAATGTCATTCCGGCCTGAAGGGAGGAATCTTTTCCTTTAAATAAAGATGTCTCGGAAAATCTCGACATGACACTGGAGTTTAACTCAATAATTTTATTATTTCCTCAATTGTAATTTTATTCTGCTCACCGGATGCCATGTTTTTAAAGGTTAATAAACCGCTTTGCATTTCATCACTGCCGACTATCACAACAAATGGAATTTTTTTATCATCCGCATAACTCATCTGTTTTTTCATTTTAGCATTTGAATCAGGATAAATTTCTGAATTAATACCGGCTTTGCGAATGCTTGCTAATAAAGGCAGACAGTAACTCTGCTCAGCTTCGCCGAATGTTACAAACAATAATTTTGTCGAGGCAGCAACCGACTCAGGATATAAATTTAATTCATTCAATACATCATAAATACGGTCTGCGCCGAATGAAATGCCGACACCGCTCATATTCGGCAAGCCGAAAATTCCAGTTAAATCATCGTATCTGCCGCCACCGCAGATGCTGCTGGTAAGCGTTCCTACATTTGCTTTTACTTCAAAGATTGCGCCGGTGTAGTAGTTGAGACCGCGTGCAAGTGTAATATCTAATTCAACTGCTGCAGTATTTAATTTTAAACTGTTAACAGTTTTAAAAATATACTCTACTTCTTCAATTCCTTTTAATCCGATTGAAGAGCCGGCTAAAAGCTGTTTCAAGAAATTTACTTTTTCAAGTGTTGTTCCTTTAAACTCAATCAATGGCTGCAATTTTTGAATTGCTTCTGTGCTAACACCATTCTCCTGCAGTTCTTTATTCACGCCGTCTGCACCAATCTTATCCAATTTATCAATCGCAACAGTTATATCAATAATTTTATCCGCTTCGCCGATGATTTCAGCAATGCCGCTTAATATTTTTCGGTTATTAATTTTGATAAGGACGGGTATATTTAATTTTGTAAAAACATCATCAATCATCTGCACCAGCTCCACTTCATTGATTAATGAATTGCTCCCGATTACATCAGCATCGCACTGATAAAATTCTCTGTAACGTCCTTTCTGCGGTCTATCTGCACGCCAAACAGGCTGTATCTGATACCGTTTGAATGGGAATGTAATTTCACTTTGATGCTGCACAACGTAACGCGCAAATGGGACTGTTAAATCGTAACGCAAAGCTTTTTCTGCTAAATGCCCAGCTAACTTTTGGGAATTTAATAACATGTTTAAAGTTAATGCTTCATTAGGATTTTTCTTTTTTAGAAGTTCAATGCCTTCAATAAAATTACCTCCTTCAAATCCGATTTTGCCAAAATAATCCCCCGAATTCAATATCTTAAAAATTAATTTATCCCCTTCATCCCCATACTTTCCCATCAATGTATCAAGGTTCTCAATAGCAGGTGTTTCAATAGGCAGATAGCCATACCTTTGAAACACATGTTTAATAGTATCGAAAATATAATTTCGCCTCACCATTTCATTCGGTGAAAAATCTCTTGTGCCTTTTGGTATGCTTGGTTTCTGTGCCATTAATTAATTGAAGAAAATATTGAATCTATAATTTAAATTTTTAACGTACGAATATCGTGATTTTTTGCTTGAAAGGGTATCAAGATTTTACTTATTTAGACCTGTCAGGTTTTAAAAACCTGACAGGTCTTGCTATAATAAAAATAAAGGTGATAATTGTTCAACACCTTGAGAATGCCATTAGGAATGTTAAATTTGTTTATAGAATTCGAAACCAATCAAAACTCACAGATGAAAAAAACAGTTTTACTTTTTGCATCGTTTCTTATAATAGCTGCAGCTTGGGCTGATGAAGGCATGTGGCTTCCTATGCTCCTAAAAAATAATTTTGAGCAGATGCAGAAACTAGGTCTTAAACTTACTGTTAAACAGCTGTATGATGTGAACCATTCCAGCCTGAAAGACGCTATTGTATGGTTTAACGGGGGCTGCACATCCGAAATTATTTCCGGACAAGGCCTGCTGCTTACCAATCATCACTGCGGTTATGAAGCAATTGCTAAACACAGCACTACTGCCGACAACATACTCGACAATGGCTTTTGGGCGAAATCACTCGACGAAGAAAAAGTAAATACAAATATGTGGGCCTCTGTTCTGGTGCGTATGGAGGATGTCTCTGACCGCGTAAACAAAGCGCTTGACAGCATTGATGTAAAAAACAGAGATGCTGAAAAGCTGAAATTATTTAAAGCTATAGGGATGGAAGCAGTGATGAATACGCATTACGAGGCCTCCGTAAAATCTTTCTTCAGGGACAATGCCTACTATTTATTTGTTTTTGAAAAATTTACCGATATCCGTTTAGTAGCAACCCCCCCGCAGTCTATCGGAAAGTTTGGCGGGGAAACTGATAACTGGATGTGGCCCCGCCATACGGCTGATTTTTCTATGTTCCGCATCTATGCCGACAAAGACAATAACCCAGCGCCTTATTCAAAAGAGAATGTGCCTTACAAGCCGAAAAAGTTTTTGAATATTTCTATTAAAGGCGTCAATGAGGGCGATTACACAATGATTTACGGTTTTCCGGGAAGGACAAACCGTTATGAAAGTTCATTTGGAATAAAATCCGCAGTCGAAAAAATTAACCCTGCAATAGTTGCTTTGCGCGAAGTCCGCTTAACCGAATGGAAAAAAGAGATGGACAAAAATGACAGTGTCCGCCTGCTCCTTTCATCCAACTATGCTAAAATTTCAAATTATTGGAAATATTATATCGGCCAGACCGAACAGCTCAAACGTTTGAAAGTGTATGAAGAAAGGAAAGATCAGGAACAGCAGTTTATTGAATGGGCAAAAAACAAACCCGAATACGCATCCATAATTCCGAATTTAGAAAAAGCATACATCAATTATAATGTATATGCACTGCATGCAGCATACATAAAGGAAGGAATTTTAGGCTCATCATTGATTTCCGCTGCAATAAAATATTTTTCTCTTGAAGAAGCGCTGAGTCTTGAAAAGCCTGATGCGGCTGATATTAAAAAGACAGCTGATGCACTAAAAACTTTGGGAGAAGAGTTTTATAAATCATTTAATGCAGTTTCGGAGGAAAATATTCTGGCTGAAATCACACAAATGTATAACGAAAATATTGCATTAGGCCAGCAGCCGGAATACATGACGATGCTTCTGAAAAAATACAAAGGCAAAACGAATAAAGAAACATTTGAAAAGTTTTCGAAAGATGTTTTTAAAAAAAGTTTTATGGTTTCTAAAGAGTTGTCGCAGCAATTTCTTGAAAAACCTGATCTTAGAAAACTGCGAAAAGACCCTGCATTCGTTTACGCTAAGGCATTTTACACCAATTACATGGAAAAGATTAAACCAAATATTGATGCGTTTGAGGACATCAACAGCTCTGAAGGAAGCAAGTATATGAAGGCATTGATGGAAATGCAGCCCGCAAAGAAATTTTATCCTGATGCAAACAGCACGCTGCGATTGACCTACGGCAATGTAAAAGCATATTCGCCTAAAGACGGCGTTGACTACAAATATTACACGACTCTTACCGGGACAATGGAAAAAGAAAATCCGAAGAACCCTTCATTCAGGGTTCCCGACAAATTGAAAGAACTTTATGCGAATAAAGATTTCGGTATGTATGCCGGTAAAAACGGAGAAATGCACACAGACTTTATCAGCAATAATGATATTACCGGCGGTAATTCAGGAAGTCCGGTACTTAATGGAAACGGCGACCTTATCGGTGTTGCATTTGACGGCAACTGGGAAGCAATGAGCGGTGATATTTATTTCGACAGCAAATACAAACGTACTATTTCCTGCGATATACGTTACATCTTATTTCTGATTGATAAATTCGGAGGAGCGCAGAACATTATTAATGAGATGACTATTATAAAAAATTAATTTCTTTCCGGGAACCTCTGTAAAAATTCTCCTTGACACTCTGTGAAACAAAAATCACACAGAGGTTCACAGAGGAAGCACAATGAACCACTGAGAGTAAACATTTAATTTTTTTACTGTTTCTCCAAATAACAACACACAGGAAAGTGGTCGGATAATTCTTCGCGGATAGTGCGGAAATAATAGGCTTTATACTGAGGGCCGTGCAAAATATAATCAATTCTGAAGGAAGGAAATTTGCTTACATAACTTCTTCCAAAACCGTTTCCGCTTTCAACAAATGCATCTTTCAAATTATTGGAAATGGTATTATAACTGTATGAAGAAGGTGTGTCATTAAAATCACCGCAGACAATAACAGGGTAAGGAGAATTTGCGATATGCTCTGCAACAAGCTCTGTCTGCTGGCTGCGCCTGATAAATGCAGTCTTAATCCGTTTTAAAATATTTTTTGAATTTTCTAATTCCTCCGCAGTCTCTTTGTTGTTCATCACATCATCCACAAACTTATAGTCGCCGTAATCAAATTGTATTGACTGCAGATGAACGTTATAAACACGCACAGTATCTTTTTTAATTTTTATATCAGAGTAAATGCAGATGTTATTGCTTTTTGTATCAAAAAGTATTTTCCCCTTTCGGACAATAGGATAGACGCTGAATGTGGCTACTCCCCAATGATCAGTTTTACGCACTGTTGAAGTATATTCTAAATGTGTATTGTTTGCTTTTTGAAACTGCATTAAAGTATCCAGATTATTAAACTGTTTGCTGTTATCGCGCGTAAAAAATTCCTGAAGGCACATGATATCCGGACTTTCATCATTGATAAGATCAAACATTTTACCGCGTGTTTTTAAATCATGGCTCCAATTATATAAATCGAAAACCTTTACGTTATACGACATAACCTTCAGTAATTTTTTTGATCCGTCGGGCGTTCTGTTAAAACTTACCTGGGCATACCGGCCGATGAGCTGCCAGCCTGCAAGCACAATTATAAGCGAATAAAAAGCACGCTTTCTTAACTGTATTCCCCAATAAATTACAAACAATAAATTAATGAAAAGTAAAATCGGATAGGCTAATCCGAAGAATGCAATTAACCAGAAATTTTCGGGGCTGATATGCGGCGCAAGGTAAGAAACAAGTAAACTGATTGCAGCCAAATGGTTCCAAAACATGGCAATGCGGTTAAAAAAATAACGTCTGCCTTTTTTTTTCTTCGCCTCTGCCTGATCGGTATTTTCTTTTGTCTGCTTCAATTTTTTTTATCTGCAGCTCTTAACAAAGCCGCTAAAATATATTTTTCACTTATGATTTATTACTTGCCTTAAACAGTATTTCTTTTTCAGCTTTGCTCAAACTTTCGTAACCTGATTTTGATATTTTATCCAGAATAGTGTCGATCTGCTGCTGTGTAATTTTTTTATTGTAATTGTATTCTTCATCTGAAACAGTCCGTTTGTACGCAACTTTCATTTTGCTTTTTGCTGAAGGTTTAAAAAGCCCGCTGATCCTATCGAAGAAACGATTGATCCATGCCGACCAGTCATTGCCTTTTTTGTACTGGACAATGAATAGATACCCCATTAAAGCACCTCCCAGATGGGCAATATTTCCACCTACATTATCATACGATGCAACATTTAAAATATCAATAAACAATACAAACATTGCAACATAAAGCAGTTTTACTGGACCGATAAACATCAGGTTCATCCGATAATTAGGCACCAAAGTGGCGGCAGCAATAATGATGGCTGTTACACCTGCCGAAGCTCCCACCATCGGGGCACCGATAAAAGCCTGCAGACCCGGGATAAATTGAATCAATAAAATAGTGACTAATCCGCCGGCCAATCCGCCCAATAAATAAAGCGGGATAATTTTTTTTTCAGAAGTATAGCCGCTTAATATCTGCCCGAACCAATAGAGTGTGATCATATTCCAGAAAATATGCATTACCTCAAAATGGGTAAACATATAGGTAATAAGTGTCCATGGGCGGTGTATAAGCCCATTCAGACTTAAAGAAAGAGAAATATTTTCTTTAACAAAATATTGAATATTTCCCATTGCCGGCGATTTACCGCTTGCCGCGAACAAAATGGTAAGAATGCTTGCAAATAAAAATACAGCCGCATTTATTATGATTAAACGGGTAATCGGATTGCCGCTGCGTATTTTTGCTTTTATGTCTTCGATAATTGCGTTTGCCATAGTTTAATAAAAATTTTTGCCTCCTTTTTGCCAATATTTAACTAATATGAACCCAAACAATGCACCTCCTAAGTGTGCAAAATGAGCAATATTATCCCACGAAAATCTAGCTACTCCCATAAACAATTCAATTACTCCATACAAAATAACTGCATATTTTGCTTTTATAGGTATGGGAATAAACATTAGGTACAATTCTGTATTGGGGAATAACATTCCAAAAGCAACAAGTATTCCGAAAATAGCTCCTGAGGCTCCAATTGCGGGTGGCAGACTATTTGGGAAATCTATTTTATAAGTTTGCATATAATCAACTGAGATTTTTAATGCCTCAGGAATATTATTATTTGATAATGCATTATTAAAAGCAGTTGGAATGACGGCATTATAGTGATTAACCAAATCCATTGAATTTGGCTTAAATTGGCCTAAAAACACATTAAAATCGTTTAAATCAGGATTTTGAATGTAACTGTTTATAAAATCAATTGCCGGTTTGTTTTCATAGTATGAAACTGTGGAATGCAAAAGTCCTGCTCCTATTCCTGTAACTATATAAAAAAATAAAAAACGTTTTGGTCCCCATACACTTTCTAATATCTTTCCAAACATTAATAAAGCAAACATATTAAAAAGAATGTGGAAAAGAGAAGTTTGATCATGCATGAACATACATGTAATCAATTGATATAAATGGAATTTTTCTGACAATGGAAAATGTAATCCTAAAATATCTGTAAGATTAATATTAAAAAAATAAGATTCTATTTGAGAGACAAGATAAACAAGCACATTTAATATTAATAAATTTTTTACCACTAAGGGTAAAGAACGAAAGCTGTTAGGACGGTATTGCTCGTATGCCATTATGTACTATAAATTATGAATTTTTAATATTAAATTTTATGTTCCAAATTGCCAATTTGACATTTTAAAAACTGTCAATTTATTTTTTAAATCTTTTATCCAATTCTTCACTCGAAAAAGTTGTGATGGTCAGCTTGCCGCTTGGCGTGCTGTACGGCATTTTGCAGGCAAAAAGCTCATCAATCAAATTATTCATTTCTTCATGACTCAATGCTTTACCTGATTTTATGCACATATTCCGTGCCATTGAGCGGGCAATGTTTTCGCGTTTATTTGATTTTAATTCCTGCAGGTTCTGCTTGTAATTTTCAATCAGCCCTTCGAGAAGCGCAGCTGAATCATAATTAACAGTATCGGCAGGCACACCATGAATGATGTAAGTATTTTTACCAAATTCGCGGATATCAAATCCTATTTCTTTTATTTCAGGCTGCAGCTCTTTTACCAAAGCAAAATCAACCGTATTGAGCTCTATTGTTTTCGGAAACAATTCCTGCTGAGTAGCTGATTTATGTTTTTCAAAAGTATCTAAAACGCGTTCATACAAAATTCTTTCATGTGCGCCCTGCTGATCAATCACCATAAAACCTGTTTTTATGTGAGATAAAATATATTTATTATGTAACTGGTAGGCAACTTTTTTATTGCTTTCGTGAAGCACATTATCCCAATCGGTATGAATAGTCTGCTGGGTATCTTCCTCATTCTTTTTAATTTCAATTTCCAGTTGATTATCCGTGTGACGGCTGTACATTTTTTCCCAGTTAGAACGGTTGGAAAGCTCACGCTCCGAGGGCTTATAGCTTGGCACCGTATCCGTTTTAAAAGGATTGTAATCAGGATCAACTTTAATCACCGGCTGTTTAAAAATGCCGTCAACAGGTTTTAGCGGCATGTTGTAAAGATGCGCTTCCTGGTTAAAATCAATGCTTGGAGCAATGTTGAACTGTCCCAATGATTTTTTTACTGCCGATCGTAAAAAAGCATAAATAGCTTTTTCATCTTCAAACTTAACTTCCGTTTTTGTCGGATGTATGTTAATGTCGATGGTTTTAGGATCAACATCCAGAAGTAAAAAGTAAGAAGCAAAACTATCTTTCGGCAGTACCTCCTCAAATGCCGACTGCACTGCATGATGCAGGTAAGCATTTTTAATAAATCGTTTGTTCAAAAAGAAAAACTGCTCGCCTCTGGTTTTCTTCGCAAATTCGGGCTTTATAACAAAACCTTTGATTTTTACGAGTCCGGTATTTTCTTCAACCGGCACCAGGCGGGAGTTGTAAGAACTTCCAAAAACAGCTGTCAGCCTTTGTTTCAGCGACCCAATTTCTAAATGGAAAATTTCAGTTGTATTGTGATGAAGGCTGAATGCGATATTCGGATTTGGAATTGATACACGCTGAAATTCGTCAATGATATGGCGCAGTTCAACAGAGTCGCTCTTCAAAAAATTACGCCTCGCGGGAACATTATAAAATAAATTTTTAACAGAAATGGAGCTGCCGTCTGAGCAGATACAGGCTTCCTGACTTTTTATGCAGCTGCCTTCAATCTCAATTTTAACACCTGTTTCGTCGCCGATGCGTTTTGTTTTTAATTCCACCTGTGCGATAGCAGCCACTGAGGCCAATGCCTCACCCCTGAAACCCATCGTGCGTATAGCAAACAAGTCATCTGCTTTACGGATTTTTGAAGTAGCATGGCGCTCAAAACTCATCCGGGCATCCGTCTCACTCATACCGCAGCCATTATCAATCACCTGGATCAGCGTTTTGCCGGCATCTTTCACAATAAGTTTTATGATTGTACTTCCCGCGTCCAGCGCATTTTCCATCAGTTCCTTAACCGCAGAAGCAGGACGCTGCACTACTTCGCCTGCAGCAATCTGGTTGGCAACGGAATCTGGTAAAAGATGAATGATGTCGGACATGGCGTTTTTCTTGATGCAAAAATACTAAAAATACCCTTTCTTAATTTTGTAAATCCTTCCTCTTCATTGGGACTGTGCAGAAAAGACTGCAAATAATAAATTGCGGTAAATGCAAGGAGAAACGGTAAAAGCTGCGGTACTAACTTTCTCCGCCTTTTGTGAAAATTAATATCAAGTATTTCAGCAGATTAATATGAAACCATTGATTCAGATAAACAGCAAACAAAACAGCAATGATAATTGCAAAGGAAAATATTAATCCAATAATTTTTCCATACGAACTGCTCCCTGAAAACAATACCCGCGCAGCAAGAATTTCAATCTTCCCGCTCATATAGCGGTATGCCGGCACCAAAATAAATACCAGTGCAATCATTGCAATGGCGGTGAATTTGAAAGGATTTAAATCTATTTTGTAATGTATGATATAATTGGTGATGAAGCCTGACAGCAGGTTAACCGTCAGAACGCTGATCATCAATACCATTATGTTGAATATTTTTTTGTACATGATTTTTTAATTGAATCGGCTAATTTAGGAATTGTTTCATGAAGCACAAACGGCAATTAGTTGAACATATCATTAACATTAAGAAGTTGAAAAGTAAAAACAGCCCTTTAAAATAGCACCTTTTATTAAGAGTATTTTTAGCCATAATATTTTTATATTTTACCACTGTTTTTTCCGAAAAAAGGAATTACAGTAAAATTCTATTTTTATAATGAAGAAAATAATTTTAGCTGTACTATTTGTTTTTGCAGGCATTTTCATAAGTTTTATTCCTCCGTTTACAAAACAATCCCCGCCATTTTACGCATCAGATACGCACTGGGCCGATTCGGTTTTTAAAACATTAACCTCCGAAGAGCGCATTGCACAGCTCTTTATGGTTGCGGCATATTCCAACAAGGATATTACACATGTAAAAGAAATAAAAAAACTAGTTGAAAAATATAAAATCGGCGGTTTGATATTCTTTCAGGGAGGGCCTTTACGGCAGGCAAAGCTGACAAATACTTATCAATCATTATCCAAAGTCCCTTTGTTTATTGCTATTGATGCGGAATGGGGACTCGCTATGCGCTTGGACAGCACAACAAAATTTCCCCGTCAAATGACGCTCGGTGCAATTCAAAATGACACGCTGATTTATACTATGGGAGCCGAAATAGCCCGCCAGTGTAAACGTATAGGCATGCAGATAAATTTTGCACCAGTAGTGGATATAAACAACAACCCTCTGAACCCCGTTATCAGCAACCGTTCCTTCGGTGAAAACAAATTTAATGTTACGCGTAAAGCAGCAATGTACATGAAAGGAATGCAGGATAACGGCGTTCTTGCTAACGCAAAACATTTTCCCGGACACGGAGATACCGACAGCGATTCTCATAAAACACTGCCCACCGTAAAATCGTCGCGTGACCGTCTTGACACATTGGAGTTATACCCTTTCAAACAATTGATTGCACAGGGGCTTGGAAGTATGATGGTTGCCCATTTATTTGTACCTGCTTTAGATACCACGCCCAATCAGGCATCTACACTTTCTAAAAAAATAGTAACAGGTTTATTGAAAGACACCCTCGGCTTTAAAGGGCTTGTATTTACTGATGCTTTGAATATGAGAGGCGTCAGCAAATTTTACAAACCGGGTGAAGCTGATGTGAAAGCATTGATAGCCGGAAATGATGTGCTTCTTTTCCCGGAAGATGTCCCGACCGCCATCAATAAAATTAAAGAAGCAGTTGCTGCAGGTGATATCACGCAGGAAGAAATTGATAAGCGCTGTATAAAAATTCTGCGCGCGAAACAATGGGCAGGATTAAATCATTACAAACCAATCAAGTTGAAAAACCTTTATAGTGATTTGAATCCAACTGCTGCGGAGTTGATCAACCGCAGGCTTACTGAAGCATCTTTAACATTATTGAAGAATAAGAATAATATTATACCGCTGCAGAACCTGGATTCATTACGCATTGCATCGTTGTCACTTGGAGATGACGACTTGAATTTATTTCAACATACGCTCGCCAATTATGCGCCAATGAAGCATTACGGGATTGATAAAGATGCGAAGAATGCAATATTCGACACTGTTTTAAATGCCCTTAAAAAATATAACCTGGTGATAGTTCAGATCAATAACACAAATAATAAACCTGATAAAGATTTTGGACTAAACCAAAAAGTAATTTGGATGTTAAAGGCGCTGATGAAGCAGTCGAAAGTAATTGTGAATGTTGCTGCGAATCCTTACATCCTCGCAAAGATGGACAGTCTGCAATTTGCAGACGCTGTGATTATGAGTTATGAAGATAATGATTACAGCGAAAGTTACGCAGCACAGTTAATCTTCGGCGGCATAACTGCTTCCGGAAAACTGCCTATTACGCCAAGTCCATATTTTAAAGCAGGTACGGGAATCAACACAAAAGCTATCCGCTTTAAATATACCATCCCAGAGGAGATTGGCGCCGACTCAAAAGAATTATCAAGAATCGATAGTATTGCGTTGAAAGGAATCCGGGAAAAAATTTATCCGGGATGCCAGATTTTAGTGGCGAAAAACGGAAAAGTGATTTATCAGAAATCATTCGGATATCATACATACGAGAAAAAAACAAAAGTAAAGAATGATGATTTATATGATTTGGCTTCCATCACTAAAATTGCAGCTACAACACCTTCGCTTATGAAATTGATGGATGAAAAAAAAATAAATCTGAACGAGCATCTTTCTTATTATCTGCCACAGCTGGCAGGAAGCAACAAGCAGAATATTATACTGCGTGAAATGCTCACTCATCAGGCGGGTCTGAGAGACTGGATTCCATTTTGGATAAAAACAATGGAGAAAGGCGAATATAAGCCAGGAATTTATAGCAAAGTAAGAAGCGATGATTTTCCTAAGCGCGTTGCAGAAAATTTATTTATCAATAAAAATTATGAAGATTCTATATACAAGCAGATCATTGCATCTCCTGTAAAGGAAAGCGGAAAATATGTGTACAGCGATCTTGGATATTATTTTCTGAAAAAAATTATTGAAAAGCTCACTTTTGTTCCCGAAGAACGCTATGTAATAAAATATTTTTATGCGCCGCTCGGCCTGCCAACAATGGGTTATAAACCGCGTGACAGATTTGATTTGAATAGAATTATCCCCACTGAAATGGATAAAAAATTCCGCAAACAGCTTATTCACGGCGATGTACACGATCAGGGCGCAGCAATGCTTGGAGGCGTGGGAGGACATGCCGGTTTATTTTCCGATGCAAATGATTTAGCTGTAATGATGCAGATGTACATGAATAAAGGCGAGTACGGCGGAAGGCGTTATCTTGATTCGGCAACACTGAATGAATGTACAAGATGCCAGTACTGCAAAGAAAACAGAAGGGCTGTCGGTTTCGATAAACCGGAAACCAATCCTGATAAAGACAGCCCGGTATGCAGCTGCGTTTCTTATTTAAGCTTCGGACACTCAGGTTTTACAGGCACTTTAGCGTGGGCCGATCCTTCTAATCAGTTAGTTTATATCTTTTTATCCAACAGGGTTAATCCGAATGCTGATGAAAACAAACTTTCGAAATCAGGCATCCGCAATAAAATTCAGGAAATTATTTATGATGCTGTGAAGTAGTGTTTAGGTGTTCCTGTGTTTTAGTGTTTTAGTGTTTTAGTGTTTTAGTACTATGGGTTTAAACAGATAGGTTTTAGGGCGGTTGTTAAGACTTATAAATTAAAAAAACAGTTATGGCAAAAGTGGAACGGTTTGAAGAACTGAATTGCTGGAAAAAATCACGCGAATTGGTTAATTTAGTTTATAAGGTTTCTGATAAAGGAAAATTCAAAACCGATTTTGATTTAAAATCACAATTCAGACGTGCCTCAGTTTCTTCAATGAATAATATTGCAGAAGGATTTTCAAGATACAGTCAAAAAGAATTTATTCGTTTTCTCGATATTTCTTCCAGTTCATCAGGTGAAGTCAAGAGCATGTTGTACATTTTAGAAGATTTAGAATACGCTTCAGCAGCAGATATAGAGCAATTACATTTATTAGTTGATGAAACAAAAAAGTTAACTTTGGCGTTGTTGAAATATTTGGCAACTAGGAAATAGTTTCAAGGTGTTCGAGTGTTTTAGTGTTCAAGTGTTTTAGGCAATAAATAGTGTTCTTGTGTTTGAGTATTTGTGTTTCCAATCAAATAGAAACGCTAAAACATCCAAACACCCAAACACTAAAGCACCAAAACACCAAAACACCAAAACACCCAAACACTAAAACACTCGAAGAACAATGAAAATAGGAATAGTTTGTTATCCCACATTCGGCGGAAGCGGCGTAGTCGCAACAGAGCTTGGGCAGGCGCTTGCCGAAAAAGGTCATGAAGTGCATTTTATATCTTACAGTCCGCCTGTGCGGTTGGATTTTTTATCTGGAAATATATTTTATCATGAAGTTTCAGTTTCGGATTATCCATTATTCGAGTATCCTCCTTATGAGCTGGTATTAGCAAGTAAGCTTGTAGATGTAGTGAAATATGAAAAGCTGGATCTGCTTCATGTTCATTATGCTATTCCTCATGCCTCTGCGGCCTACATGGCTAAGCAGATACTTGCATCGCAGGGAATCAATATCCCTTTTATTACTACACTTCATGGTACAGATATTACCCTGGTTGGCAAAGACCCTTCGTTTGAACCTGTAATTACTTTTGCAATAAATCAGAGCGATGCAGTAACAGCTGTTTCAGAAAGTTTGAAAGAGGATACATACAAAAACTTTCCAAACGTTCGGAAAGAAGTTAAAGTGATTCCCAACTTTATACGCCTCGATGACTATAAGTTTGAAAGCACAACCTGCAAGAAAAAAATGTATGCACCCAATGGCGAGCGCCTGCTGATACATGTTTCTAATTTCAGAAAAGTAAAACGTGTAGAAGATGTGCTGCGGGTGTTTGATAAAGTAAAAAAAGTAATCCCCTCGAAATTAATTTTAATCGGCGACGGCCCCGAAAGAGGCAATATAGAAAAGCTTTGCAGGGAATTGGATACCTGCAGCGATATTAAATCTTTAGGAAAAATTGTGAACCCCGAACCCATATTAGCAATTGCAGATTTATTTTTACTCCCTTCTGAAACTGAAAGTTTCGGTTTGGCTGCACTAGAAGCAATGGCAAGCAAAGTGCCCGTAATTTCAACTAATTCAGGCGGACTGCCTGAAGTAAATGTAAACGGTTTTTCTGGCTACATGAGTAATGTGGGAGATATAGAGGGTATGGCCAAAAATGCAATACATATTCTGCAAAATGATGATACATTAAATCAATTCAAAGCAAATGCGTATGCCCAGGCAGAGAAATTTGATATTTCTAAAATACTGCCGATGTATGAAAAATTGTATGCAGAAGTTTTAGAGAAAAATACGGTATTCAAATAGTGTTTAAATGTTCGAGTATTTTGGTGTTTATGTTAATTAGAATGGAAGCTGTAAAAGCACTTGAATACTCAAACACTAAAACGCCCAAACACTTGAACACTCAAACACCCTACCCGCCGGCCTTCTTCACTTTATAATCAGCCTCTATAAGTAATTTCAGAATTTTATCACGATGGTCACCTTGTATCAGTACTTCATTATTCTTAACTGTCCCGCCGACACCGCATTTTTGTTTTAATGTTTTTCCTAATGCTTCCAAATCAACTGAATTTCCCGTAAATCCGGCAATGCGTGTTATAAATTTTCCGCCGCCAATACGGTCAAGAAATAATTTTAAATTCTGCGGGCGGGGAGGAAGAGTTTCTTCAGTTTCTTCTTTTTCGTAATCAAAACTAAAGTCCTTGTTGGTTGAATATACAACACCTTTTATTTTTTCTTTTTTGCTCATTATTTTTATGGATAAGCGATTTAGAATGTTTTACATAATAATTGTCTGCCCCTTTCACACTCTACAAACCAGTGATATCAGCATCGTTATGGAACAATCACTTTCAAAGATAATGGATTTACTTTTATTGAAATCGTGTTTCCGATCTCAATCGGCTCGCCATCGATATGCGCAATCCCCCCCCCCTGTTTTACAATAACTTCTTTTGTTTTAATAAATTCCAGGTGTGAAGATTGATGCAGCGTTTTACCAAATAATCTAAAAGCAATTGGAATAATATGCAGGAGCGAAAAATCTTTTAAAACAGCAATGTCAATATAACCATCGGCAATATCCGCCAAAGGGGCTATGTATGCATTGTTTCCCCACTGAGAACCGTTGGCAAAACTTATTAAAAAAGCTTTTTTATTCAATATTTTTCCATCAATAATCAATTCGAAATTTTGAGCTTTATATTTCGGGAATTCACGGATAATTACTTTAAGGTAAGATGAAAGTCCGCGTTTGCCGAATTTAGCAAACTCCCAGCCTACATGTGCGTCAAATCCCACACCGGCTAAGTTTACAAAGGTTTCGTTATTGAATTGAATTGTATCAATTCTGGTTTCATTAGCATTATTTATTACGTCCATGGCCTTTTCTAGTTCCAAAGGAATGTTTAAATGTCTTGCTAATCCGTTGCCGGAACCAGTTGGTATAACAGCCATTGCAGTATTTGTGCCGATCAGCCCTCTTGCAGTTTCATTAACAGATCCGTCGCCGCCGACGGCAGTTACAATATTAAAATTGTCAGCAGCAGCCTGCTTTGCCAATTCTGTAGCATGTTTGGCAGCTTTAGTATAAACTACTTCGTATTCAAATAATGTTCTGTTAAGGTGCCGGTCAATCATTTTCTCAATAACCTTCTGCCTTCCCACACCTGAAATCGGATTAACAATAAAACAGATTTTCTTTTTCATAATTGGTTAATTGGGCCTTGGTTCCATTGGTTCATCGGTCATAGGTTCATTTGTCATTAGTCATTGGTTCACACGCTTATTTCTTATTGCTGATTGTCTTTGTTAATTGCCTATTCCAAAACCCCTCAATGCATTTTATTATTTATTAAACTCTGCTGGTATGTTTGAATAATTGCTTTTGCTCTATTTTCCAATTTACCTTCAGTTCCAAGTGCTTTGGTAAACATATCGTTTTTAAGCAGGCTGTCTTTTATAAAATTATGCAGATCCGTTGCTTTATCGCCGTTAAATTGAAGCACATAATTGTTTTCCATCAGTTGAAAAAGTTCGCTCCTGTATGCAAGAGCATAATGCTGAGCCGACGAATCAAAAACGCTGGTACCGAAAGCAAAATAAGGAGAAGGATAGTTTAATAAATCAAGCACAGAAGGCATAATATCTATCTGCTGTGTAACGGTAGTATCAATCCCTTTTAATGTGCCGCCTGGTAAATAATAAATAATGGGAATTGCATAATTGCCGATAATATTGGTATAAAACGGATCTGATGAAATACCCGTATGATCGGCTGATAAAACAAAAAGTGTGTTGTTGAACCAAGCCATTTTTGAGGCAGATTCAAAAAATTTTTTCAATGCGAAATCGCTGTAACCGACACTTTTTTCTATTGGGAGCGGCCCCTCCTTGAAACGGCCTTTATACTTATCTGGAACAGGAAAAGGATGATGCGAGGTTAATGTAAATACAGTAGCAAAAAAAGGCTGCGATTTTTCATTCATAGTATTAGCGGTGTACTGCAAAAAATCTTCATCCCAAATTCCCCAATGTCCGTCAAAATCTTTTTCATTGCCATACTCAGTTCTTCCATAATAATTATCATATCCTGCAAGATTTGCAAAAGCGTCAAAGCCCATTGTACCGTTTGTTCCCCCATGAAAAAAAGCGCTGTAATAACCCTGAGGTTTTAGTAAATTGGCAAGGCTGCTAATCTGGTTGCTTCCGTAAAGCGAAGTAATATAAGGCTCATTCATCCATGTCGGGATGCCGGCAATAATGGCTGGTATGCCTTCAATAGATGATTTACCATTTGAAAAAGCATTGCTGAACGTTAAGCTTTGACCGATAAGTGAATCCAGAAATGGCGTGTAGCCATCTGTCCGCCCGTTTAAAGCGCCGATATATTCTTTTGAAAAACTTTCTAATACTATTACAAATACATTTAACTTTTTAAATTTCCCTGCTTTCGCTTTGTGAAAGGGGCTGTATATTTTTGTTAAATCATCTGCATTTTTAAAATATATTTTCGGGTCAATTCCTTTAACATCAAGTGTTTTAAGGATTGAAAACGGAGTGCTTACAACCAAAGGCACATATTTCGCAGAAGTATACTCCCCGGCACTAACAGCGCTTATGGGCTTAAGCTGAAGTCCGCCACGGTATCCGATAATTGAAAACCCAATAACCCCGATAAAAATGAGTGTCTGTATGCCGTATTGCTTAAGCCGCCAAATTAATTGAATTTTCCCTTCAGTTTTTTTGTAGAGATAATAAACCCCGTAAGAAAGAACCGCTGCAATCACAAAAACATACCAGTATTCCTTTAAAAACAAGGGAAGCAGGCGCCCTAAATCATTGCCGATGCCGCCGTCAAAAAAATTAAAAACATCAGCAGCTGTTCGTTTTAAAGTGAATCTGAAATAAACCAAATCGACTGCATTGGCAAGCATAGCAATGCTGTTAACGATTATAAAAAGACCTTTCAGGAGAAAGCGGTACCAGTTTTTCTGCCTGAAAGCAAAGGGGAGAAGATACAGTAAAATAAAAAGGGAATTTGAAAGAATAATAACCGACAAATCAAATCGAACCGCGCAAACTATTATTAACAGAAGGTTCCCAAAACTTAAATCCGAGAAATAAGAGTAGTTGAATAAATAGAATAAGATCCTGCAGACTGCGTAGGCAATTAATAAACAGCTGATATGTTTTAGAAGCACGTAAAGGCTCCCGAAGTGTTTTTGCATTCTGATTTACAGAAATGAATTAAATATTGAAACAAATACAAAAGTAATAAAATTGCCGGAAGGAAAAGGAGGCAGTATAAAAGAGTCCTTAAGGAGGTACCTTATAAAACAGCTTTAAATACTATTGTTGTTTTACGAAAGTTTCAACTCTAATTGAGTCAGTTGCATTTTTTAATTCGTGGTAAGTCAGCGAAAAACCAGTTGCACTTATTGAACCTGTTCCATAAAAAGTTCTGTCCGCTGGAGGATTCCCAACTTGAATAGCTAAAACGTTCTTTAAGGTGACTATTGAATCCAAAGCAGTATTGGCAACATGAACGAAGATATGAGTGTTGCCGGCATAATTACCAAATTTACCAAAACAAATTCTTTTATTTGTATCTGCTGAAGCTGTTATTGTATCGAAATAAAATGGGAAGCCAGTAATAGTGCATTTATAAGTACCTGCCATTGATGCCGCATCGTTAACAACAATAACAGTTCTGGCAGCAGTTCCAATATTGCCTGCTGCATCTACGGCCCGGTAGGTAATAGTGTAGGTTCCCGTATGATTTACATTCACAGTTCCTGATACAGTGGGAGTAAGCGCTCCGTCTTTATTATCAGCTGCTGTGGCATTCAATTCAGTATATGTACCCTGCAATGAAATTGTAAGGCTGGCTGCACCATTTAATGAAATAACAGGAGCCTCAGTATCTGGCTTTTTACAACCTGTAACTATTGATACCATTGCAATTAATGCCACTCTGAATAAATTTATTAGTTTTTTTTTCATTTGGTTTATTTTGAATTGCTGAATTTCATTTTTATATGGCAGATCCGGCTAATATGTTTCTCTGAGGCTTAAATCAGGAGGTAAATTAATTGAAATTCTATAACAAAAGTAATACAATTGCTCGTTAATTCATTTGAAAGGGAATAAAAAAACCGCTTGAAAATGCTTCAAGCGGTTTTTTCGAATATTAAGAATACTATTGTTGAACAAAAGTATCTTCGTATGCAGTTGCAGCAACAGCAGTACATCCTGTACCGCCTGCTAAATCTTCTTCATAATACTTTATTGAAAAAGTAGATTTTCCGCCAGTTGTTGAAATTGTATTTCCATTTCCATTGGGAGTAAAATTAAACAGACAGCCATTTATCGAAACATTATTAGCAGCAATTTCTACGAAATAAGTACCGCCTGTTAAAACAGCGGTAATGGTAGTGTTACCTGTAAAATTTGCAAATTTACTAAAAACAATTTGTTTGTTAACTGTAGTTGATGCTGCAACAGTCTGCGTAAAAGGAGAAGCGGTACCAAAAGCTGGATCAGTAACCGTGTAAGTTCCTGCATAAATTGCTGCATCATTCACTACAGTAACGGATCTAGTTGCAGTACCAACATTACCTGCTTTATCGGTAGCTTTATAAGTAATTGTATAAGTGCCAGTAAGATCAGTATTTACAGTACCAGTAACAACTGGCGTAACTGCTCCGTCAACATCATCAGTTGCAGTTGCACCTGGTTCTGAATAAGCACCCTGTAAAGAAATTGTCAAAGGGTTCGCACCTACTAAAGTCACAACTGGAGGAGTAGTATCTGCCTTTTTACATCCTGTGAACACGGCTACAGCTGCAATGATACCAATTGCTGATAAACTTAAAATCTTTTTTTTCATTTGTTTAATTTTTGATTTAGTTAGTAATTTTTAAATGGTTAGCAATTCTGATTTTTCCGATTGCAAACTTACTATTATTTTTATCAAAAAAAAATTTGTTTTTTATAAAATAAAAATATTACTTTTGCCCCCGGTTAACCAAATAAAACAAAATAAAAATGAAAAAAGTATTTACATTAGTTGCCGTAGCAGGTATGTTTACATTCGTTGCTTGCGGACCAAGTGCAGAAGAAAAAGCTGCAAAGGCAAAAATGACTGCAGATTCAATTGCTGCTGCTGAAACTGCAAAAGCTGCTGCTGCTGAAGCAAAAATGAAGGCTGCTGCTGATTCAACTGCTAAATTTACTGCAGATGCAGAAGCAAAAGCAAAAGCTGAAGAAGAAGCAAAAGCTGCTGAAGAAGCTAAAAAAGGAAAAGGCGGAAAAGCCGCTGTAAAGCCTAAAGCCGCTGAGGATCAGAAAAAAGACAACCAAGCAAAACAAAATAGCAAAAGAGGCTAATTTTGTTTTACTTGATTTAAAAGGTGTACAGTCAATTAAACTGTACACTTTTTTTTTGCTCTAAAAAAAAATTCCTATTATTTGTTTGAAATAAAAAAATAAATGTAGCTTTACCGAAATTTTAATTAAAATCACAAATAAAACAAAATGAAAAAAGTATTTACATTAGTTGCCCTTGCGGGTGTGTTTACATTCGTTGCTTGCGGTCCAAGCGCTGCTGAGAAAGCTGCTAAAGAAAAAATCAAACAAGATTCAATAGCTGCTGCTGCAAGTGCTCAAGCTGCTGCTGATGCTGCTAAAGCACAGGCTGCTGCTGATTCAACTGCTAAGTTTGCTTCTGCCGCTGCAGAAAAAGCAAAAGCTGAAGAAGATGCTAAGGCTGCTGAAGAGGCTGCTAAAAAAGGCGGAAAAAAGAAAAAATAATATTTCTTTTTTCAAACTTAAAGAAGAGTACCGGATGGGTGCTCTTTTTTTTTGCATTTTATTTCAATATGCTTTTGAAATTATTATTGAATGGGCTGTTAATTTTGAATATAATTTAATGGCGCTTATATTTTTTCACCTGTTTTTTTTCGATGCTCTCTTTCTTTTCGGGTGTACCAGAAAGATAAGATGCAACTGCCATTTTAATATCACCATAGCTGTACTCTGCTCCCAATGCCTGTTTTATTAAACCGAACTCAAAAGTGTGCAGCCTTTGGGATACCGTTATTACATTATTAATTTTTTCCAGCGGCATAAATTCAGCTGCATTTAATTTCCCCTTGGTAATAAAATATGCCAAATGCCCCTCAATTGTCGATACAGCCATGCCGCGGAGCAAGGCAATTGATTCAATATTATTTCCCTGCTTGTAGAGGCCGAATGATTCTTCTTTTGTTCCGGCATCGGGTGCAGCAGCATCAGCATTTTTTTTCTCAGGTGACTGATCCGATTTTTTATTTCTTACAGCCCTTGGTTTATCCTTTCGCGTGCTTTCCTTTAATGGTGCGGTAAATATGGCATTTAACTGCTCGATTCTATGAGAATCAGAACATAATTTTGTAATTTCTTCTTTTGTAATTTCTTTATTTTCAATAACAGCTTGTATTAAAAGTGCTGCTTTATTTACAAGCTTGCGCTGCTCATTAACTGAGGTTTCCAATGATAACAGCTCATTCAAATATGTTTTTATTTTTTTTTCGGATTTTAGACTTAAAACATGTTTAAATATTTTATTGGAAATATCCTTAAAGACCGGCGTGAAATAAGCCGAAGCTGCTATTACTCTTTTATGAAGAAATTCAATATGTCCGGCCTCTTTTTTATCAATGATTGAAGCCAGCTGGCGTTTGAAATTATCCGCATGAGGTTTTATTTCCTTCAGAAGTTTTTCCTGTTCTTCCGCCCATGCACGATGCCTTTGCTTCGCAGATTTTTTTTCATCCTTTACGTAGCTGTCTGTGTGATCTTCAAAGAGTTTTATAAGCGGGGCAAATTCAAAACATTTTACTGAATACTCTTTCAAAAACAGATGTGTCTCACTGGCTAAGAGTTCATTCAATTGCTGCTGTTCTGTTTCTGCTTTTGAATAGGAAATAATTTTATTATCCTGATTGATTTTAGTGAAATTTAATGCTGATGTTAACACCAGGCCGTCCAATGAGCGCAGGCGGGACAGGGCTGTGTATATCTGTCCCGGCGCGAATGCATCGCCTGCATCAATAACAGCTTTATCAAAAGTAAGCCCCTGGCTTTTATGAACAGTTATGGCCCAGGCTAATTTAATTGGGTATTGAGTAAAAGTACCGGCAGTTGTTTCTTCTATTTCATTGCTTTCTTCATTGAGTTTATATTTTAAATTTTCCCATGCATAAGGCTCTGCTTTAACAGGTGAATCCGAATCGTTAAACTTCACTTCAATCGCCGTATCTGTTAAGGAAAAAACGATACCGATCTTACCATTGAAAAAACGCTGGGCACCGGTAGGATCATTTTTCACAAACATAATCTGTGCACCGATTTTTAGTTCAAGCGTTTTTTCAATAGGATAAGCATGCTCGCTGAAATCATCTTCAATTTTTGCTTCAAAGAAAAAAGATTTACCCGGCAATTGATTCAGAAATTTTTTATTTAATTCGTCTGCCTTGTAATTATGGGTTGTGAGGGTAATATAGTTATCTGCTGTATTGGGCTTAAAATCGGGTTTATAATAGGTATTCAATAAGGCGTTGTCATCAGCAGTAATTTCATTGTTTCTGAGATGATTTAATAAATTGATAAAACGCTGGTCAGTCTGCCGGTATATTTTATCAAGTTCAATATACACTGGTTTATTTTCCTGAAGCACACGGGCATCAAAAAAATAAACGCTGTTGTAAAACGGTTTTAAAAATTCCCATTCTTCCCTCTTTACAACCGGCGGGAGCTGCAATAAATCACCTATAAATAATACCTGCACGCCGCCAAACGGAACATTATTTTTTCTTCTTACATGGCGTAAAACCAAATCAACAGCATCCAGTAAATCGGCACGCAGCATGCTCACTTCATCAATAATCAATAATTCCAGCTCACGCAAAAGTTTTCGTTTAGAATCATACATCTGCAGGTTTTTAATTACAGAAAGCGGGTCATTAAGTTTTATGTTTCCCTGAAAACCCTGATGAGATTGATTAACAGGAATAAAACTTCCGAATGGAAGCTGAAATAAGGAGTGAATGGTAACGCCTCCTGCATTGATAGCTGCGATGCCTGTAGGCGCAGCGATCAAGCATTTTTTGTATGTATTAGTTACAATCTGCCGTAAGAAGGTGGTTTTTCCGGTTCCTGCTTTCCCCGTAAGGAATACATTTTTATTGGTATGGTTGATAAATTTAGAGGCGTATAAAGCCTGGCCAGGCTCGGCAGGGTTACTTTCCATACTTTAGAATTGACAGCATTTATTTTTTCTTTTCCGGCATCGGCCCCCGTTTAAAAATAATTAATCCGTTCAGGAAATTACGCAGGAGCTGATCCCCGCACTCTTTATAGTTTGCATGATCGGGTTTGCGGTAAAGCGCGTTTAACTCGCTTTTAGAAATTTCAAAGTCGGCGAGCTTAAGAATTTTGATTACATCATCATCTTTCAATTCAAGCGCTACGCGTATTTTTTTGAGGATATCGTTGTTGGTCAGCATAAGTAATTTTTGTTGTTTGTAAATTTATAAATAAAATTGGAACGGTTTGTGATATTGATCATTCAACTATGCTAATTAATGTTTTATTTTAGACTTAAAATTCAGCAAAATGAAAAAAGCACTATTTTTTATAACAGCAGCAGGATGCAGTTTGTTATACACTCCGCTCTTCTCTCAGGAAAAAGCTCTTTGCGACTCGCTTGGACTTCCCGGGGATAATTTAAATCTTTATGGTGTTTTGGATATTTTCCAACAATGTAAAACACTGGAGGAATTTGAAACCAAAATAAATGCCCAGGATTCAAAAGTCAATAATATTGATTTAAACGGCGACAATAAAATTGACTATATTAAAGTAGTTGATAATATGCACGGAACCGCTCATGCAATAGTTTTGCAGGATGTTATAAATGAAAAAGAGACTCAGGATCTTGCAGTTATTGAAATTGATAAAGACAACAATGGCAAAGCCCATATTCAGATTGTGGGGGATGAGCAGCTATATGGTAAAAACTATATAATTGAACCTAAAGGCGAAGAGGCCGGTAATACTGCATCTGGCGGAACTCCCAATCCAGGTTATAATCTACGCAGATCAAACACTTATATTTCGCCTGACGGCCAAACCACATACATAAACAATTACTACACTTCCGAAAACAGAACTGTTGCTGTATATGACGATGGCTACTATGCCGACTCATGGCCGCTCATCAGCTATCTCTATATGCCAACTTACGTTACGTATGTATCGCCGTGGTACTGGGGTTATTATCCATCTTTTTGGTTTGCATGGACACCATTATTCTGGCATTCGTATTATTATGGTTATTATTACCCGCACTATAACCACTACTGCGGTTATTACCACAGAGCATACGGTTTCCGCAATTCTTATGCTCACAACTATTATGGCCAGAGAAGATCATCTTCAGCGTTTGTAAATCAAAGGCGTGAGCAGGGCGGTTATAGAAGTACCTACAGCAGGCCTGATTTAGCATCGGCAGGGAGACTGACCAACACAAACCGGCTTTCTGGAAGATCTAATTCAGCAATAGGGAACGGCAGGTCAAACAGTGAGGCACGCCAAACGTCAAGCGGAAGAAATAACTTTGCTGGAAACAATAATGTAAACAGATCAGAAAGAAATGCAAATACAGCAAATGCAAGATCGAACAGCGATGCACGTCAAACTGCAAACGCAAGAAACAACTGGGCTGGAAACAATAATGTAAACAGATCGGAAAGAAATACAAATACCGCGAATGCAAGATCAAACAGCGATGCGCGCCAAACTTCAAATGCAAGAAATAACTGGGCTGGCAACAATAGTGTAAACAGGTCAAGCGGATCGAATAGGAGTTATTACTCAAATTCTTCATCCCGTTCCGAGTCTGGCTTTGCTTCACATGGTTCACCAAGCGCACCTCGCTCTTCACAAAGATCGAGCGGAGGATCAGGATTTGCATCCCGCTCTTCATCAGGCGGTTTTTCATCACATTCTTCGGGAGGTTTTTCTTCTCAAGGAGGAGGATCGAGATCAAGCTTCGGTGGAGGCGGAGGATCAAGATCAAGCGGAGGCGGAGGGTCTAGATCTGGCGGAGGAGGAGGCGGTAACAGAGGCGGAGGAGGAGGAAGAAGATAATCTCTAAATCAAATCCATTGTAGATTTTATTAAAAAAATGTCCCGTATTGCGGGACATTTTTATTTTAACTGTGTAAAGTTTAGTAATTTAATAAATCCCGTATTGCTTTTGAAACCTTAGCTGCATTAGGTAGCATTGTTGCTTCAAGTATTGAATTTAAAGGTATTGCCGGCAGATTTTCCGAACCGATTATTTCAACAGGAGCATCCAAATATTCAAAACAGTATTTCGAAATCCGTCCGGCTAAAGCCTGAGCAAAGCTGTTGTTATAAGGCTCTTCGGTTAACACTATACATTTTCCGTGTTTTTTTACCGAAGCAAAAACTGTTTCTTCATCCAGTGGATAGATGGTACGCAAATCAACTATTTCAATTTGATCCGGATAATCTTTAGCTGCATTTTTTGCCCAGTAAACTCCCATGCCGTAAGTGATGACAGTAAGAGAGGGCGCATTTTTTTCTTTCCCGGTTTCTGCAGCCTGCACCATTCTCGCTTTCCCAAGAGGAATGATATAATCTTCATCCGGCTCTATTGTCTTTGAATCTTCTGTTCCTTTTATTTTGCTCCAGTACAATCCTTTGTGTTCAAGCATTACAACAGGGTTTGGATCGTAATAAGCGGCTTTCATCAAACCTTTTAAATCGGCGCCGGTTGATGGATAGCAGATTTTTATACCGCGGATATTCGCTAATACGCTTTCAATACTTGAAGAGTGATAAGGGCCTCCGCTGCCATAGGCGCCGATAGGCACCCGGATGATGCATCCCACAGGCCATTTGCCGTTTGATAAATAACAGGAACGGCTGACTTCTGTAAACAGCTGATTTAATCCCGGCCAGATATAATCTGCAAACTGAACTTCAACAATTGGTTTACAGCCTGCGGCGCTCATTCCAACGGTACTGCCGATAATAAATGCTTCCTGGATAGGAGTATTAAATACCCTGTGATCCCCGAAAGTCTGTGCTAATGTAGCTGCTTCGCGAAAAACGCCTCCCAGCCTGCGCCCCACATCCTGTCCGTAAAGCAGGCACTCCGGGTGTTTCGTCATTAATTCACGGATGGCAAACAAGGCTGCATCAACCATCACTGTTTTTTCTTTGCCCTTGGGTTCGCGTTCTCCTTTTTCTTCTGTAATTGGTGTCGGCGCAAAGTCATGAGTAAATAAATCTTCCGGGCGCGGATCTTCAGAGGCTAATGCCTTTTGATAATCTTCTTCGACTTTTTGTTTTGCAGCTATTTCAATTTCTGCTAATTCAGAAAGATCAAAACCAGCAATTATTAATTGATTCCTAAATTTTGGAAATGGATCGCGGAGCTGCGCTTCTTCCAAATCATCGCGGTACCATTCCTTTCGGACGCCTGAAGTATGATGATTTAATAAAGGAACTTTTGCATGAATCAAAAAAGGCCGCCGTTCTTTACGGATGATACCGATTACTTCTTTTATGGTGTTGTATGATTTTATAAAATCTGTTCCATCAATGGTGCGTGTTTCCAAGCCTTTGAAACCTTTAGCATATTCCGTTGCATCCTGCGCTCTTACTTCTTTTGCTGCTGCAGAAATATCCCACTCGTTATCCTGCACTAAATAAAGTATGGGCATTTTTTTTAGCACAGCCATCTGAAAAGCCTCTGATACTTCACCTTCTGTGATACATGCATCGCCTAATGAGCAGACGGCTATTGGTTTATCATCGCCGTAATCAGGCAGTAAATTCTGCTTTTCTAAATATTGAATTCCCATTGCTGCGCCTGTTGTGGGTATTGCCTGCATGCCTGTTGCTGATGACTGCATAGGTATTTTAGGCATGTTATCCCTGCGGAGGCTGGGGTGGCTGTAATATGTTCTTCCGCCTGAAAACGGATCATCGCGCTTTGCTAATAACTGAAGCATTAATTCATATGGCTGCATGCCGATTGCAAGCAGCATGCTGTCGTCTCTGTAGTATGCCGACAAATAATCCTGTGCTTTCAGCTGAAGGCCCAATGCAAGCTGAATGGCTTCGTGTCCGCGTGACGTGGCATGCACATATTTAGAGGTTACTTCTTTATTTGCCTCATATAGTTCAGACATCGCCTTGGCAGTGCATAGCAGCTCAAAAGCTTTTATCAATATTTCTTCTGCAATTGACGAGTCTATTTTTCTTTTTTTATCAGTCATTGTTTCTGACATAAAATAAGTTTTAAATTTCAGATTTCATATTTGGATTTTCAAATGCAGAACCAAACCTGGAAAATCTGAATAACTAAAATACTTGTTTAATTTTTATAAATAAATTTCACAATTGAAATGTCACAATTTTTAAATCCCTAGAAAAAGCCTTGCTTCTGTCATCCCGAGCTTTTTGAGGGATCTTGTTTTTATTAATGCTATTTCTATCATTGGCAAGATCCTTCTTGGCGAAAAGCCAATCAGGATGACATTGTGGCTGCCCCACCTTCACATGCAAACAATTTAATTTTGCATAAAGAATCACCAAACAAAAATATCAGAAATTTTAAGCGGCCGTTCTTTCATTCTCCAGGTAAAATCCTTTAGCCTGAGCTCCTTTTCATCTATCTGCTCCAGCGGGTAAAGTGTTGCATCCGGTTTTGTAAGAAAAGTAATGTGATCAATTTTTTTATCCTTCAAATAAATATTTAAGTTGCTGCAATCGGCTCTGTTTACCGCTTTCAGCTCTCCTTTTTCTTTTGCATAATAAATTGTCTGTCCGTTACCTTCAACTTTAATACGGTATAAATCAGTTTTTTTGAAAAAACCTTTCATGTATTTTCCCCTGATTTGATTATAACGCTCATTTTTTTCTTCGGAAACAATAAAAGCACGCCCTAGCAATTCCATTGATTTTAATGCCTTTCCGCCCGTTAATAATTTTATACTGTCAGCGGTAAGCTGATTTTCGTCCGACCAGATTACAGGTTTTCCATACAGTTTCATTGTAGAATCAGAAAGCTTGTAAATCAAAGAATCACATTTTCCCTGCAAGTCCTTTTTAAAAAATTTCACTTTGTGATAAGCAAACAGTTTTTTCTCCCCTTTGTTTACCCCGTCTGACTGTGGCTTTTCGGGTGCTGCAGGTGCTTCGGCATTTTTTGTTTTTTGATTTTTGTTCTTAGTTTTGGTTTCCTCCGTTTTTACTTTTGAATCCGCAAATTTATTTTTTGAATTATTGCCTACAGCTTTTAATGTATCAGCATGCAGAAACAAGGAGTCGTTATCATATTTCTGAACCAATACTGCATGTCCGGTAACCAATGATATATCCCTTTGTTCATAATGGACAGCGTAATCGCCTTTTATAACTAAGTTTTGTGTTGTATCGATAATCCTTACGTTTTTAACTGCAGTTCCGATGCCCTGTTTACGGTCGTAGTAGAGACTGTCGCCTATCATTTTCTGCTCTTTGCTGATGATATAAGCATTTTTATTGAAGCGCGACAGATCCCCTTTTGTATCATACCATCCGTCTTCACAATAAATAAGATTATCCTGGCCTTTGATAGTTGTTGGTCCTAGAAAATATGTAATTTTCGACAGCGTATTGTAGCGCATTGTATCGCAGTTGATCACAAACTGAGGGTTTGTAAGCACTACATTTTTTTTAAAATTAAACTCATTATTTTTTGAAAAAAAAGTTCCTCTGTCGCTCGTAAGAATATTTTCTTTATTTACAATACGGCCGGGAGTAGTGTAATAACCGGTGCTTGAAGCGATGTCGTAATTCAATACGTCGGTTGTAAGCTGCATATCGCCTTTGCTTACCATTACATTTTTTGTGAGTACAGCCAATTTGGTATTGCCGTTGTATTTTAAGAAATCGCCGTTTAAACGGCTGCCGTCATTTTGCAGAATCCGCACATGGCCGAAGGCATCTAATGAATTATCTGCATAAAAGTAGGCGCTGTCGCAGAACATTAACGCACTTTCATGTTTAAACTGCACATCGCCAATCAAACGCTTGGCACCGTTGCCTATTTTGTTATCGAATTTTAATGAACCTGCATTAACTATCTCCACTTTTTTCTGAGAATAGCAGAAGACCGGCAAAAAAAAGAGAAACAAAAAAAAGCCTTTTGCAAAAACTCTTCTAAGAAGGGGGGCTTGATTTCTATTCAGTATCCTTTTATTTCTCTTCATTATTTTTTTACTTTTCCTCATACTCTTGATGAGATGGGATTAGAGATGAGGTATTAATGAAGAGCCGGGGCAGGGCTGTTTGTTTTACGGATCAGAGTCTGCGTGCGGTCGGGGCCGACAGAAACAATTGAAATAGGCACACCAGTTTCGCGCTCAATAAATGCGATGTACTGATTCAATTCTTCAGGCATTTCTTCAGGATTATGAAGAGCAGTTAAATCTTTATTCCAGCCTTTTAAATCAGTGTAAATAGGCGACAATAATTCAGGAGAATAATCATAAGGAAGATAATCAATTTTTTTTCCCTGGTAATTGTAATGGGTGCATACTTTTATAGTTTTGAAACTGCTTAAAATATCAGCTTTCATCATCATTAACTCAGTAACACCGTTGATCATAACGGCATATTTAAGGGCAGGTATATCCAGCCAGCCGGTGCGTCTCGGCCTGCCTGTGGTTGAACCGAACTCATTGCCAGCCTGGCGAATCTGTTCTCCTGTTTCATCATTTAATTCTGTTGGGAAAGGCCCGCTGCCAACACGTGTACAGTATGCTTTAAAAATACCGATAACATTTCCGATTTTATTCGGAGCAATTCCTAAACCAGTGCAGGCGCCTGCACATATTGTATTTGATGATGTTACGTAAGGATATGAACCGAAGTCAATATCCAGCAATGAACCCTGCGCGCCTTCGGCTAATATAGCTTTACTGCTTTTTAATGCTTCATTAATATAATGTTCGCTTTCAACACGCTCCAAGCTCTTCAATACTTCAATGCCTTCAAACCAGGCTGGTTCAAGCTCTTCAACATTATACTGGTAATTATAAAAATTTAAAAGCTGTTTATGTTTTTCAACTAAAGCATCGTATTTTGCTTTAAAGCCGGGACTATCGATATCGCCTACACGCAGACCATTACGGCCGGTTTTATCCATATATGTCGGTCCTATTCCTTTAAGGGTAGAGCCGATTTTTTCTTTGCCTTTGCTTGCTTCTGAAGCAGCATCAAGCAAACGATGGGTTGGTAAAATTAAGTGAGCGCGTTTTGAAATAATTAATTTCGGCTGGATGTTAACACCTAGTTTCACCAATGCATCAATTTCTTTTTTAAAAATGACAGGATCAATCACTACACCGTTGCCTACAATATTTATTTTATTGTCGTGAAAAATGCCGGAGGGTATTGTATGAAGCACATGCTTAATACCATTGAATTCTAAAGTATGACCTGCATTCGGCCCCCCCTGAAAACGCCCTATAATGTCATATCTTGGAGTTAATACGTCAACTATTTTTCCTTTCCCTTCGTCTCCCCATTGAAGACCCAATAATACATCTACTTTCATATTATAAATTAGTTTGATTTAGAAAGTTTAGTTTAGAATTCAGCATCTGCATTACAATTCCATATTGTAACAAATCTCCTTTTTTGTTTAATGTTTAAGCAAATTTTTAAATTTGTTTACCGTAAACTTTTTAATTCCAACCTTAAACTTTAACTGTCTTTATTATTTATTTAGGACTTCCATGGCTGCATTCTCACTTGAACTGACATTAAAAATACTGTCGAGTTTGGTAATTACAAGCAGTTCGGTAATTTTATGATTTACGCAGCAGATGGCAACATCGCCGGCAGCCTTACGGGTTTTGGTTAAAATATTAATCAGCACATTCAACCCGCTGCTGTTAACGTATTTTAATTCCGCCAGATTAAGAAGAATTTTATTTTCCCCTTTGGAAATTACAGCATCTATTTCTTCAAGAAGATTTTTTGCCTGGTTCCTGTCGATAAGCTCCCCGTTAAGCTCAAATACATTGATGTTGTTCTGCCGGCTTGATTTGTATTCGAATATCATTTTTTAATTTTTAAGGGTGTAATAAAAAAATGTTTTTAGGGTCTGATAAACTTTTTATTTTTTACTTGTAACGATTTTTTTGTGCGATGCTTTTCTATTATTCTATTTTATTTTAACTGCTTTTAACTGAGGCTTCTCTTTACTGGAAGCAGGCAAAGGAGTGTTTAATTTATCCTTTGCTTTTTTATGCTCGCAAACTTCATTTTTAGCCAGCTTACTGCATTTCCCGAATAAATTAAGTGAATGGTGATCAATTTTAAATCCTAAAATATCTCCTGCTGTTTTTTGAATCTGCTGCAGTCTCGGGTCACAGAATTCAAATACCTTTTCGCAATCCAGACATATCAAATGATCGTGCTGTTTGAACTCATGTGATTTTTCAAAAAGTGCTAAGTTTCTTCCAAACTGATGTTTTGTAACTAAACTGCAATTAAGTAATAACTCAATGGTATTATACAGTGTAGCACGGCATACACGATATTTTTTGTTTTTCATCTGTACAAAAAGCGACTCAATATCAAAATGTCCGTTTTGAGCATATATTTCGCCTAAAATAGCAAACCGTTCAGGAGTTTTACGGTGGCCATGTATAGAAAGGTAATCTGCAAAAATTTGTTTTACAGTTTCTTTGGTATTAGCAATCGGCATCTGCTTCAAAAATTTAAGGTATAAAAATACAAAAATTATCGGTATCCGCTTTTAAAGATATTCACAATGAATGAGAGGAGGAAAAGGGGCTGTTTGGGAACAGCCCTTTCTTATTGTACCTGGCAAAGAGGGAGTAAATGGATTAAAAATAAATGTTTCTAAATCAAACGGTAATGTATTCTTTTTGAATTAATAAATAATAAGTTCCCTCATTTGATAAAAAATCAGGATTCGGGATTGCAGGATTGACAAGAACTCTATAATTTTCTATCTCTACAAATCTATAATTAATTACTGGCTGTCCATCCGCGTAACGCTGAATACTCCGTTAACGGTTTTCAGTTTTTTCATCAGTTCTGTTAGGTGATGAGTGTCGTGAACAAATACCATAACCGTTCCTTCAAAAGTACCATCGTTAGTATCAAAGCTGATAGAACGCATATTTACATTCAACTCGTTTGAAATAATTTTGGTGATGTTATTTACCAAGCCCACCTCATCAATACCGGTAATTTTTATTCCGGCAAGGAATGAAATTAATTCCGGGCTTGTCCATTTAGCCTTAACAACGCGGTATGCATAATTTGATAACAACTGTATTGCATTGGGGCAGTTAATGCGGTGTATTTTTATTCCTTCGTTGATTGTAACAAAACCAAATACATCATCACCTGGAATTGGGTTGCAGCAGGGAGAAAGTTTATAATCTATTTTCTCAAGATTCTCGCCTATTACAAGCATGTCGGCTTTACCGCGCGCGGTAACAACCATCTGCTCCAGCGACTGTGAATTATCTTCCTTTTTTAAACTGCCCGATTTATGTACAATTTTACCATGTTCCTGCCGGAAATCTTTTAAATGTTTTAAATCAATATTGTGCATTGCAACCCGGTAAAACAATTCCTGGCTGTTGGGCAGTTTAAAATAGTTTGCAAGATCATTAATGTTTGAAGCGCTGAAATCAATTTTCAAATGATTGAATTTACGTTCAAGCAGCTCTCGGCCATCTTCAGCTACTTTACGTCTTTCTTCTTTTAATGCATTTTTAATTTTTGATTTGGCACGTGCTGTAACTACATAGCCCAGCCAGTCTTCTTTAGGCGTTTGTTTGTTGGAAGTAAGCACCTCTACCTGATCGCCGCTTTTTAATTTATAACTCAGCGGAACAAGCTTGTGATTCACTTTTGCACCTATGCACTTTTCACCAATTTTAGAGTGGATATCAAAAGCGAAGTCGAGTGCTGTTGAATTTATCGGCAGGGTTTTTATTTCGCCTTTCGGTGTAAAAACAAAAATCTCTTCTGCAAATAAATTGAGTTTAAAATCATCTAAAAACTCCATTGCATTTTCTTCCGGACTTTCCAGTATCTCACGAATCTTTCTAATCCAGTCGTCGAGCTGGCTTTCGGTTCCGCTGTCTTTGTATTTCCAATGAGCAGCGTATCCTTTTTCAGCCAATTCATCCATACGCACAGTGCGGATCTGCACCTCCACCCATTTCCCTTCGGGACCCATTACAGTAGCATGTAAACTTTCGTAGCCGTTTGCTTTAGGGGTAGAAATCCAATCGCGCAGACGTTCAGGACTTGGATGATAGAAATCTGTTACAATTGAATAAACACGCCAGCAGTCAGACTTTTCATTTTCGGGAGGAGAATCAATTATGATGCGGATGGCGAACAAATCGAATATATTTTCAAACGTAACACCTTTTGTTTTTATCTTGTTATTGATCGAATAAATTGATTTCGGCCGGCCGATAATTGAAAATTTAATTCCCTGCTCTTCCAGTATTTCTTTTATAGGGACAATAAATTTTGAAATAAATTTTTTACGTTCTGGTTCGGCTTCTTTTAAATGCTGTTGAATCTCCCTGTAACTTTCAGGTTCGGTATATTTCAGACCTAAATCTTCCAATTCACTTTTAATGGCATTTAATCCAAGGCGGTGAGCTAAAGGAGCATATAAATAAAGGGTTTCAGATGCAATCTTCAGCTGCTTATCATGTTTCATACTGTCCAGCGTGCGCATATTGTGCAGGCGGTCGGCAAGTTTTATAAGTATAACCCGAACATCATCCGAAAGGGTAAGCAGCATCTTTCTGAAATTTTCTGCCTGCTGAGATGAGCCCTGATCAAATACGCCGGATATTTTTGTAAGGCCGTCAATTATTTTAGCTTCTTTTTCGCCGAATAATACGCGGATATCTTCAAGCGTAAGTTCGGTATCTTCCACAACATCATGAAGCAATGCGCAGACAACAGATGTGGTACCCAAACCGATTTCTTCAGCACAGGTATGGGCAACAGCAATAGGGTGGTAAATATAGGGTTCGCCCGATTTTCTTCGCATATTTTTGTGCGCTTCTAAAGCAATGTCAAAAGCCTTGCGGATAAGCAGTTTGTCGCCCTTTTCCATTGTTCTGCGGCAGGCACGCAGCAATCCGCGGTAGCGTTTTAGTATTTCTTTTTTTTCAGCCTCTAAATCAATTACTGCTAGTTCTTGCATAAAATATTAATTTGAAAATTTGTTAATTTGAAAATAAGCTAATTGCCATTTTTGCCTATTCCCATTGCCTGTTGCCTGTTGCTTTTTACAAGATTGCTTAAACCAATTCCATCTGCAGCCTGCTTAAACTGCGGTAAAGGCCGTTTTCGAGCTGTATCAGTTCTTCATGTGTTCCGGTTTCCCGAACATTCCCTTTATCGATTACAATAATTTTATCGGCTTTGCGGATGGTAGATAAACGGTGGGCGATAACAAATGAAGTACGGCCTACCATCAATTTATCCAAAGCTTCCTGCACTACACGTTCCGATTCCGAATCAAGCGAACTGGTTGCTTCATCTAATATCAGGATGCTTGGATCTTTCAGCACTGCGCGTGCAATAGCAATGCGCTGCCGCTGTCCGCCTGAAAGCTTGATGCCGCGCTCACCTACAAGGGTTTCAAACTTTTCAGGGAAGCTGTCAATAAAGTCTAAGGCGTTGGCTTTGCGCGCCGCTTCAACAATTTCTGCAATAGTTGCTGAAGGTTTTCCGTATGCAATGTTTTCTTTAATGCTGCCGCCGAATAATAATACATCCTGAGGCACAATTGCCATATTGTTGCGCAATTCAGTTAAAGGATAACTTTTCGAATCTTTCCCGTCAATTAAAATATGGCCGCTTTCAGGATCATAAAAACGCAGCAGCAGCGCCGCTAAAGTAGATTTGCCTGAACCGCTCGGCCCTATAATAGCAATAGTTTCGCCTTTTGCAGCCGTAAAAGAAACTTTTTTTAATACCTGAATTTCTTTACGGGAAGGATAAGTAAAAGCAACATTTTCAAAAACAACATTGCCTTCAACACGTTTTGAAAGTTCAACTTTATCAGTAATATCAAGCAGTTCGGGCTCTTCATCCATAATTTCAAAAACCCGCTCTACTGCGCCTACAGCCTTTTGAAGCTGCGCATATAACTCTGCAATACCGCCGAATGAAGCGCCAACAAAGGCTGAATAAAGAATGAAAGAAATTAAATCACCGATTAATAATTGATTGCGTGATGCCAGATTAACACCGTACCATATAACCGCAACAATAGACCCGAACAAACAAAAGATGATAAATGAGGCAAAGGCACCTCGGTACACACCGCCCTGTATTGCTTTTTGAACTATTTCCAGCGTGCTGCGTTTATACCGCAGGTTCTCAAAAAATTCGTTTGCAAAAGCTTTAACATTTGTGATCCCCTGCAGCGTTTCTTCAATGATGGTGTTTGATTCAGCAATTTTTTCCTGCACTTCCCTTGATGTTTTTCTGATAAAACGCCCGAAAATTACTGCTGCCACTGCTACTACCGGAACAATTAACAGCATAAGAAAAGTAAGTTTAGGCGAAATCACAAGTAATAATGAAATACCGCCAACGATAAGAATAAACTGTCTTAAAAATTCGGCAATGGTGGTAGTAAGTGTATCCTGAATCTGGGTTATATCAGCCGACATACGGCTGTTTAAGTCCCCTACCCTTTTTTGAGCAAAAAACGACATCGGCAGTTTTATCATGTGTGAATAAACCGCCAGGCGGAGTGCAGCCAATGTATGCTCGGTATAATTTACGAAAAGGTAAATTCGGAAATAGGAAAAAAAAGACTGTGCAGTAAGCACCAGAATTAAATAAAGCCCTATTTCATTTATTTTGCTGAAATCACGAAGCTCCACTGTCTTCACCAATCCGCCAAGCATTAGGGGGAATACTAAGGCTGTTCCTCCGGTGAGGAGCAGAAAAAAAAGACCTAAATATAATTTCCATTTATGCGGGCCTACATAATTAAATATACGAAAGGCTTTTTTTAAGGAAGTTTTATTGAGTTTTACTTTTGGAAGATCGTCGGTATCCTTGACTTTACGTGCCATGTTTTTAGAAATTTGCCTGTAAAGATATGTATTTTAAATGCAATTGATTTAAAATTGAAAATTGAAGAAGCGCAATAAAAGCCGCAGATTTATTGAAGGATTTCAAAATTTCAAAACACTCCTTTTTTTGCAAACCACCGAAACATTTCATTTTCTATTTGAAAATAGCGTTACCTCATTTTTGAAATATTTGAATTTACAACAGCCCTAACAATTAACGGTATAACATGATATATATATATATATAGTAATATTTAAAACATAATTTGTTAATAAATATTTTAACCATAATTGAATATTATTCCTTACTCTTGCAAACGTAAATTTTCAAGCACCGAAAATTTATTTTTTGTGTTACTTAAATGTTATGAAATACAGCTCCTTTTTAATAGCGAAGTTTGCTTCATAAATTATAATTAACCATAAAACAAAATAGTATGAAAACAAAAAATTTCAACTTATTAAATAAATGCTTTATGTTTTTTATTTTTTTGCCAATATTTTGCATGGGGCAGAAACAAGGAAACATTTGGTATTTCGGTGATCATGCCGGATTAGATTTTAATAATGTCTCGCCAGTTGCATTAACAAATGGAGAAACCTATTCTCCTGATGGAACAAAGGTTGAAGGAACAGCAGTAATATCTGATAGTTCAGGTTCTCTTTTATTTTATACAAACGGAATGAAAATTTGGAATAAGAATCAGCAAGTAATGCCAAATGGAGATAATTTACTTGGGGATTTTTCATCTACTCAATCCGCCTTAATTGTTCCACAACCAAATAGCAGCAGATACTTTTATGTTTTTACTACGGATTGTTTTCAGAATAATTTACAAAATGGTTTTAGGTATTCGGTTGTTGATATCTGTCTTAACAACGGAATGGGAGACGTGATTCCAAATCAAAAAAATATAAAACTAATTGATACGGTTTCTGAAAAATTAACTGCCGTACGTCATGCAAATGGTATGGATTATTGGATAATTGTACATAAATATTATTCTGACGCTTTCTATTCGTATCATTTATCCGCTGCCGGAATAGTGGATACAGTCATTTCTCATATTGGCTCTAGACATCCTAATATTGCTACTAACCAAACACCTGATGAAGCAATTGGGGAATTAAAAGCTTCGCCAAATGGAAATAAAATTGCCATTGTTACTGGAAACAGTGCGCCTTATGCCATTGCGGAATATTTTAATTTTGATAAAAACACCGGCCTTTTAAGTAATTGGGTGAATCTACAAACAAATACAGCTTTGCAACAGCAATACTACTATGGCGTCTGCTTCTCACCTGATAATTCAAAATTATATATTACATCTATAATAAATATTAATGATGTTTATCAATTTGATTTAAACGCTGGTGGTGGAAATGCCGACTCTGTTTCAGCATCAATAACTAACATTGCGACTAATAACTATTACTATTATTATGGTTTGCAATTAGGGACTGATGGGAAAATATATCTTGCACGGTCGAATACTCAATATCTTTCTGCGATTAATAATCCAAATAATACTGGAGCAAATTGTAATTTCCAGGACTCCGCTATTTACCTGAACGGAGAAATTTGTGGCTACGGTCTTCCAAATTTTATTGATTCTTATGATTATGCAAATACTATATTTAAATGCCAAGAAGTAGATGTTACAGAAGAAAATTTGAATGAAAAAATATCGATTTCCCCTAACCCCTGTGCCAGTCAAACAATTATACATACTGACAAAGTTTTCAATGACGCAATTTTAGATGTTTACAACTCATTGGGTCAGCAAGTAAAACAAATAAAAAATATTTTTGGATCGACAATCATTTTATATAGGGACAACTTGCTAAATGGGGTTTATTTCATTCGTTTGACACAAAACAATAAAGTCATTACAACAAATAAATTAATAATCATGGACAATTAATTCGGCTATAAAACAATATGGTTTAAAGAAGCCAACAAAAACCCAAAATAATTTATAAAAAATAAGTGTAAATATAATTATACTGTTGAACTAATATATAAACATGATTTCTTAATATTCGCTTGATGGGTTTCCCATTGGCCTGCAATGCGAATAAAAATCAACTAATCATTGGGATAAATTAAACCTATTTAACTATGAGAAAAAAAAACATTTTAAGAAAAACTGCTGTATTTATTGTTGCAGGAACTTTAAGTATTTATCAGTCGTACGGACAAACTACCACCGCCTTAAGCGGTAATGGTTGTAATACTGAAGGTACGGGAACATTAGGTTATTATAATACTTTTGTAGGAGCCAGCGTAGGAGCTGGTGACATTTCAGGAGGAAATAACAATTCTTTTTTTGGATATGAAGCTGGACACTTTAATAGTACAGGATCCTTAAATACCTGTATAGGTGAGCAATCGGGTTATAATAATTTAATTGGGTCACCAAATACTTTTTTAGGCGGTGAAAGCGGCTATAATAATACAACTGCATCTAATAATGTTGCTTTAGGATACAAAGCATTATATACACAATCTTTTAGTAATGCAAGCCAGCAATGGTTTAGCTATAATGTTGCAGTAGGAGACTTAGCCCTTTTTTATAATCAGCCCACCGTCACCGACAATGGTTTTAGAAATACAGCACTTGGCCATGGCTCTGGGTATTCAAATACAACAGGTTCTAATAATCTTTTTTTGGGTCATAAAGCGGGCTTTGGTTCTACCACAGCAAACTATAATGTTTATGCTGGTTATAATGCTGGCTATTTAAATAATTCAAGCAATAATGTTTTTATTGGAGCTTCAGCAGGCTATGCCAACTCTACAGGCAATAACATCGCAATTGGAGCCAATGCACTTTATGGCAATACAGCTCCTACTACAATAGGTATTGGAACAAGCACCCTTTATAATAATTCAGGATCAGCAAATATTGCCATCGGGTATGCAACACTTAATACAAATACTTCAGCAAGTTACAATACAGGATGTGGCTATGAAGTGCTTTTATATAATACAGGCGGCTATAATACCGGCTATGGATCACTTGCGCTTTTTGAAAACACCAGCGGAGAATATAATACTGCCAATGGTGTTGATGCACTTTTAAATAACTACGGAGGTTCTCAAAATACAGCTTCTGGATATCAAGCTGGGCAAGGTAATGTCTCTGGCGGCAGCAATACTTTTGTTGGATATATGGCGGATGTTAATGCCAGCAATTTGAGCAATATGACAGCAATTGGCAATGGAGCTGTAGCATCTACAACATATAATTTCATGTGTGGAAACTCGACTGTTAATAAAGTATTTAGTACTAATGGTTTCGCTTCAACCAGTGATGGCCGCTTTAAAACTAATGTAACAGAAAATGTAAAGGGGTTAGAATTTATTAAAAAACTTCGCCCGGTCACCTACAATTTGAATACGCAAGCATTGGATGATTTTATCCCAGATTACGCATTAGAAAAATGAAAAGGAAATTCAAACAATTTTGAATGATTCCATATTCCAGAAAACCAAGCACGCCTTTTCTTATTTAGTGCTATTTTTAGAACTATTTTACCATTTATTTTTTCAAAGTAAGCACCAATAGCAAAAGTTCTGTATCGTAAAGTTGATAATGTTCTTTGAGTTTTTTCTTGTAGAATAAAAGTTCTAAAAAGTGCCATCAAATTATAAGCTATCATTGCAAAAGTCAATGCCGCTTCAGTGGCATAAAAGTCTCTGAGATTGAAGCTGTCAAAGCCAAAATCGTATTTCAATTCTTTGATTCTATTCTCAGCATCACCTCTTCCTCTATAAAGCCGCCAAATCTCTGCCGGAGCAAGTTTCATATTTGTTACATATGCAGAATATCGATAGTTTTTATGAATTTCTTCTTCCAAAAACAATCCTAATTGTTTTCCGGCAGCCTGTGGTCTGTCTTTTATCCTTTGCCTGACAATAACTATCCTTCGCGATTTATTCCATGAATCACTTTGATACATTTGCTCACAAATTTCAATTCCTGTATCTAACACTATCCAGTTATTACTGGCATGAATAAGCCTTTGTATAGGATGTGTGAACTTAACGGCAACAATATAATTCATTAATTTTTCCTCTAAATAATCTAAAATGTCAGATTGAAAAAAGCCGCTATCTAACCGGATTAAACTAACAGTTTTGTGCTTCAATTTTGATAAGGTGTCTTCTAAAAAACTCAGAAAATTATTAGCCGAAGACGTGTCGCCACTTCGCAGCCACATATTGGCAACCAGCTTTACATCCGCAATAAAAGCAATAAGCGGATGATGGGATGCTCGGCCTTTTTTGTTTGGATTATATCCATTTTTTGCTCCTTCTTGCTGCCCATAACGTGTCATTACAGAGGAATCAATGTCTAAAGTAAAATTGTCAAACTTGAAATTATCAAATATCCAAGAGTAAAAACAATCACTTACTTTTTGATTAATCGCTTGGTTGAATTTAGAGAAAAACCGTTTGTAGGTATCTTGTCCAGGTGTATTTTTCCAATCAAATATTTTACCTAATGTTAAATCGTGACGCGTAACTTCTGTGTGAAGAAAACGATTAGCCCCGCACCATATGCTGGTGATGAATCCCTCTATAATGGTTGAAGTTATATAACCTCGATTTGAACCCGGTTGCGGCAAGTCAGGATTTTGTTGAATGAGTTCTCTAAACCCAATTTTTTTCAACATTTGCTTCAAAAAAATCATTCCACCCCATGGCGTAATCTCTTTATTGGTATAGCGTATATCTAATTCCATTGTGCAATTTTGTCTAACGCTAAGCATTAGAAATTTTAAACCAAATTAAATATTTTTTTCTATTGCGTAATTTGGGATAAATGTAAAAGCGACATACAATAATAAGTTGGAATTTAAAGATTTGCGAAAAAATTATATAAAAAGAATCGTTAATTTGCTTGGTCCTAATGTCAACTATTTAGGGGATACATAAATGATGCTGCATTGACAAGGCATTACTTATCTGCCGCATTCCTCGCGGGTAACTGTAACCTTGGTGAGTTTAATATATTTTAAGCTTTCAGGAAGTAAAAGTGCTGATATAGTCTCATGTTACTTCACTATTCAGCTTAATATTCAGTATACCAATTTCTCAGTCTTACATCGATAGCTTTGTTACCAACATTTACTAATTTTTTGAATGCTTCTGTATCACTAAGTCCATCCTTTCCGCGATAATGATAAGGATAGACGATAGCAGGCTTGAATTCAATTACAGCACTTGAGGCTTGATTTATATCCATCGTATAAGGCCGGTTCATACAAACAAAAGCAACATCAATATTTTTTAAGCTTCGCATTTCAGGAATATCTTCCGTATCACCTGAAATATAAACTATTTTTCCACCAAGGTTTAAGACATAACCATTACCACGACCTTTGGTGTGCTTGGAATCCTTTGATTTTGGCAAATTGTACATCGGAATGGCAGATATAGAAATTCCTTGTTCACTAATATTTTTGCCATTATTTAAAACAAGCGCTTTGTCTTTCAGCTTTGCAGGTAACATGTCCGCTGCAGCTTGCGGCACAATAAATTTAGCCTTAGAAGTTTCAATTCCATTTAGTGTCATTGTGTCAAGGTGGTCGGGGTGTATATCCGTAATAAGAATAAGATCGGGAGCCGCCAAGCCTTTGTATGCTTTAGCCCCTCCATAAGTATCAATATAAATAGTTTTATTGTCCCAAGTCAATACTAGTGAGGCATGAAATACCGGCTGAATCATTAGCGAACCTTTAGATGTTTTCAACTCATCGGCAGCGGGACGCTGTGCGAACGCAGAAAAAACGGCAACGCATACAAAACATAAAGTGGAAAATCGTTTCATAAAATTATTAATTTGAAATTTCAGGAAGTAAAAGTGCACACCAAAAGTGAGCACCTCGTCAAATTTTTCTTTATAAAAAAAAGAGCGACATAGCTGAAAGGCTTGTCGCTCTAAGTACCCTACGGGTTGCAAATATCGAACTTTTTATGTGATTTTCAAGGGATTAAATTTTTGATGAACTCGCATCAAGGTAATCTGAGAATTTAGATTACATGGATATAGCTTTAGCCGTAAGGAATAATTTTAAGTTTCCCTTCATTATGTTCTTTGAAGGCATCACAATCTTCTAACTGTTTTTCCATTTTATCCATGTCTTCACTGTAAATAGCTGCGCTGAATTCGCGTGCCCGTTCCATCATTCTTATAAAAGTTCCGGCATCAGATTGTTTTGTTAATTTTTTCAGCGCTCCCATATAATCGTCACGGAACACGGTTGGGATTATTATTTTACTTTGGTTTTCTTTTACCAGTTCCGCATTCATCATTACCCTTGCAATCCTTCCATTACCATCTAAAAAAGGATGGACTTCACTTACTACAAACATCATGAAAATTGCTTTTGCAAAGGGATGGGTTAGGGCGGGACAAAATTCAAATCCTTTCATTAATGTGCCGCGCACTAAGTTTAAATCTACAAAATGAGATTGTCCTGCACGGTTATTTTTGTCCTTGAATTGTCCGGGATTTTTATTTTGTCTTGCGCCAAGTAAAATTTTATGCCGGAATAACAGTATTTGAATCAGTTCTTCCGGTGAGGAAGGAGTTATGCTCATTTCAGCATGATTTGAAACCAACTGATATGTGCCTAATACATCATGTGAATCTTCATCACGAGCAGGTATAGGTGTTTGTGTTGCAATTATTTTTTTTGCATCATCCAATTCAAAAATGGTTCCTTCAATATAATTGGAGAAATAACTTTCAAAAAAAGCAAAATTCCGAAATGATTTTCTTGTAATATTTTTCTCCGGATAATTTGGAAACTCTTTTTGTTTCAATTCACGAAAAAGGGTTTCAAAAAGTGTCAGCCTTGCCGGGTCGTAAGGAACTCCAAAAACCCTTGCCAATGCTAATGGTGATTTAAGTGCTTTAGAGGTATTTGTTGATAATAAGGAACTGATAATTTTATTCAGTTTTGTAAATTCAGATTGCATATTTAACTGCTCTGAAATTTTTCGGGCTTTATCTCTGAGGCTATTTAATCCTTCTTCCCCATGCACTCTTATTATTTGCTCTAGTTTATCTTCTATTTCAGGGATGCTAAGAGTTTTTGAATTTGCACCCGGTCTTTTTGAGGATTGCAGATTTTCAAGAAGGGCTCTTTCCTGTTGTGAAACATAAAGATTTCCTGCTATTACGTTGTCACCTTCTATTGCACCATCACCTTTTAAAAAGGATATTGTTACTCCCGGAAGTTCCACTTTTTTGGTATAGGTGTATGTAAGGAAAATATTTCCCGCTGTCGTCGGTTTATATTCAAAAGCAGAACGATGGCTTAATAGTGCATCAGGGTATAGGTGAGCCAGTATCTGAAATAAATTTCGCAGTATAATAGATTCAGGTGACTCTTTGAGATTTGATGTATATATACGGGGGGCTATTTTTACTAGCTTGCCTTCTTTTTCCAGTTTTGAAATCTGTTTTGAAATTTTAGAATTTGAAGATGAAAAGATGACCTCCTGCAAGTGTATAGGTAGAATATTTTCCATTAAAAGTTCATTTATTGGCAAAAATAGAAAATATTTTCCACTATAATTCAGTGATTGTTAAATATTTTCGATTATACGGCAAAATTAAAATGCAAATATTTTACAAAATATTTATAAAAACATTTCGAGATGTCAAACAATTTCTATTATTAGCTTATTTTTTGCAAATATTTTCTACTAATATTTCGTTGGCTTTTTAATTGTTATCTTGATTGTAAATAGAAAAACAATTGTGGAGGAATTAAGAACTATATGAGAACCAATTAAGAGCAATGTGAGAAGTAATTGAAAAACTTATGTAAAATAATTGAAAATGATTATAATCATTCAAACCTCTGAAATAAAATAGTATGTCCAAAATAATAATTACTACTTTTGTGTTCATAATGTCGCAAACTATAAAGAAATATTTTTCGGTTTTCTTCTTAATGCTCTTCCTTTTCCCAATTGTAGAGAAAGAGATTCATGCACTTGAACATGCAGGTGATCCGCATTGTATTTCTGAAAACAAACATTTTCATAATTTAGAACACAATTGCGGAATTTGTGATTTTACACTTTATTCATCTGATGGTTCAACTAATATCGGTGCATCATACACTTTATTTTGTTTCTCTTTTTCTTACACGCCTTCTATTAATTCTATCTACGAATTAAATAGAATTGACAACTCCGGCTCAAGAGCCCCTCCTGTTATCTAATTACCTTTCTGAAATTTATTTACAAAAGCAACTATTGAAAAATTTTCAATAGGAGTGTGTATTTATTCTTTCCATCAATTAATCAAATTTCCTGAAAATTTTCAGGCTGATAGATTGGCTATCATTTAATGAATGTATAACGCATTCGTTGTTACTTGATACTCCTATTGCAATTATGTAAATAATGAAATGGAGTCAGCCTAAAAAACAAAAGACAATTTTGTGAAACAACCGTACATAAAAAGCAAAAAAAATAAAAAGTCGCCCGAAAAGGGTAATGACGCAAAGTTTTTAATACTATTTATATTTCTGGTATTGGCAATTATGCTCTGGACTTATTATGGAATCAGCAATCGTAAATCACTTCCAGAAAAATTAAAGGAAAGTAAGATTATGTTAATGCAAATGGATTCATCATTAGAATCGGAACATTCAGAATTGGAGGCAGAGCATCAGCAATGGATTAAACAACACCAGCAGGTTGCAGATACTGCAAATGATATGCAGCATAAAAAATTGGAAGGGCAGCATATAGAAATGATTCAAAAACATGCAGCAATTATGGAGAGGCATAAAAAATTATTAGAAGAACAAATTGTAATAGAAAAGCGGTATCAAAATAAGGAAATGGAAGATTTAGGTATTAAGGAGCAGAATGAAGCTGTTTTAAGGGATTTTGAAGAAATTAAAACAAGCCACGAACAAATGAAAGCCGACCATGAGAAAATGAAAGCCGATCACGAGGCAATGTTAAAGGCTCATGGCAAATAATTAGAATGATTTAAAAATATCTAAAAAAAATGAAACGGCTCATCATTATATTATTTTTTTTAAATGCAATTCACGCTTATTCACAGTGTGATATTACATTTTCTGGAAAAGTAACTTGTTCAAAAACGAATGAAATTTTGGCATTTTCTACAATCTATTTGAAGGAGTTAAAAACAGGAGCAACGGCAAATGAAAAAGGTGTTTTTTATATTAATAAAATATGTCCGGGGAAATACACAGTTGAAATCAGTCAGATAGGACACTTGACAGTTGATACCATTTTAGAAATTAATAAAAACGGTTATTACAATTTTGATTTGCCTGAAAATACAACACTTCTGAAAGAAACAATTATTGAAACACATGCTATAAAAAAACAGGAAATACAAACCTTGCAAAAAGAGGAAATTAGCGGTGTTGAAATGGATAAAACAAGAGGATTAAGTTTGGGAGAATCTTTAAAATCTATAACTGGTGTAAACAGTATTCAAACAGGCCCCTCCATTTCAAAGCCCATGATTCATGGGATGTACGGCAATAGAATATTAATCATGAATAACGGAGTAAGGCTTGAAAGCCAGACTTGGGGTTCCGACCATGCACCCGAAATAGATCCTTTTATTGCCACTAAATTCAGCGTCATTAAAGGTGCAGCAAGTATCAGGTACGGAACAAATGCAATAGCCGGTGTAGTATTGGTAGAACCCAAAGAAATGCCGTCAGCTAAATGCCTGAAGGGTGAAATAAATTTAGTTGGAGCCAGTAATGGAAGGGCAGGAACCGCATCAGGTTATTTAGAAGGAGCATTAGATAAAAAGCTTTCGGGTTTATCATGGCGGGTGCAAGGAACAATTAAGGAAGGTGGAAATTTCAGCACGCCGACTTATTTTCTGAAAAATACGGGGACGAAAGAAAATAACTATTCAGCCGCATTGTCTTATAGTAAAAAGAATTTTGGAGTAGATGTTTTTTACAGCAGCTTTAATACAACACTTGGCATTTACACAGGCTCCCACATTGGCAATTTGAATGACCTTTATCTTGCATTCAACAGCCCTGAACCAATAGTAAAATCGGATTTTTCATATACTATTGAAAGAGGATACCAAACCGTAAACCACCAATTAATTAAAACAAAAGCGTTTTATAATTTCCCAAAGGCCGGAAAATTAGAATTCACTTTTGCAAGACAGGAAAATAAGCGTTCAGAATTCGGAGAAGATTTATCATACAACCAAAGTATCGTTGACCAAAATATCCCCGATGCCTATTTTCAGCTTCTTACGCATACTTCAGAACTGGTTTGGGAGCATAAGCCAATAAAACATATTACAGGAAGTATAGGCGCTAATTTTATTACAGCAGGAAATGTATTCAGAGGACTTGATTTCAGGGCATTAATTCCTAATTACAGAAACTATGGAGGCGGATTATTTATTTTAGAAAAATGGAATAAAAGAAAATTAACCATCGAAGCCGGTGCAAGGTATGATTATCAATGGATGCAAACCTATTCGCTTGATTTCACAACATTAAAATCAAAATCGAGTGATTACAGCTGGCAAAATAACAGCGGTACATTAGGAGCAATTTATCAGTTCAATTATAATTTATCTTTAAACGCTTCTGCGGGTATCGGCTGGAGACCTCCTGCACCGATAGAATTATTTGCATTAGGCGTACATCAAAGTGCTGCATCTTTTGAAATAGGCGATACTACGCTAAAAGCGGAACGTTCTTATAATTCACAGGCTTATCTTAATTACTCAAATGAAAAATTCCGTTTTGAGATTGGCGGGTATTTTAATGTGATTGATAATTTTATTTATCTAAAGCCACTGCCTACTCCTGCTACCACTATTGCTGGTGTTTTTCCTGCATTCAAATACACGCAGACAAATGTTTATTATACAGGAATTGATGCGAATATAAATTACCAGCTTACCAAAACAATCGGCATTATTTCAAAAACAACAATTGTTTATGCTTATGACATAAACCAGCATCAGTATTTAATTTACGTTCCTTCCAATCGTTATGATAATGGAATCTCTTTTTCAAAAGATAAAATATGGAAATTAAAACAAACGTATTTGAATTTTTCGGTATTAACGGTAAGCACACAAAATCATGTTCCGCCCAACAGTGACTATCTCCCGCCGCCAAAAGGATATACACTCCTCAATGGAGATGTAGGATTTTCTATTCCGGTAAAACAGCAATTAATAAGTTTGAGTTTTGGAGTAACTAATATTATGAATACAGCCTACCGCGATTATCTGAACAGGTTCAGGTATTATACCAATGACCTTGGACGGAATTTTACATTGAGATTAAAAATCCCTTTCGCCGTTTTCGACACTGATAAAAAAAATGCAAAAGAGTAAAATCCATATCATCTATTGTTATCTTCTGCTGACAGTCTTTTCAGCGGGACAGTATATTGTATTTACTCATCATCATAAAGCTGCGAACATTTGCAATTTTATTGAAGAGAATCATCATAGGTTAATTAATCATCACATCCATAGTAAAATTATTACTTGTGTATTGTGTGAATTTATAACACACAAATCATTTATCCTGACATGCTTTTTTCAGCAACTCTATCTTTCTGTTATTTTATTAATATCCTTTTTTTGCCTATGCAAAATTAGTTATCAAAGACATATTCATTTAAAAGCAAGAGCACCGCCATTATTGTTTCGTATGATTCAGAAAAAAAAATATATAACTAAATTTAAAAATAAACAAAATGAAAGAAATAACAAAAGGGCTATTATTTACAGCCTTCATAGGCACGCTAATGTTCAGTGCCTGTAAAAAAGAAGAACAAGCGGTAGCACCTCCGGTGCCCGGTAATGAATTTATGACAACTGTTAAAGTCCGTTTGCAAAATACAGCCAATGCAAATGATACAATCTGGGCAGCATGGAAAGATTTATCAGGAGGTGTAAATCCCCCTGATACAAGCTTGGCAGTCATAAACATAAAAAAGAGTTCAACTTATAATGCAACTGTTCATTTTTATGATGATACAAAAACTCCTGCACTGGACATAACACCGGAAATACAAGCACGCGGGAATTTTCACACGTATTGGTTCTTTCAAACAGGCGGTATTATCAATCACTTAACCATCACTGCAACCGATCACGATACCAATATTCCGCCCATTTTTATTGGCTTGGCGGATACATTTGTAACCGATGCAACAGTATGCAGCGGCAGGCTGGAAGGTGTATTAAGACACCAGCCCAATAGCAAAAACGGAACGTTTGCACCAGGTTCAACGGATTCGGATGTGTTTTTCAGATTAAATATTACTAATTAAAAAAAATTAACAATATGAAAAAGATAATAATATTTACGATAGCGGCTACATCTATATGTACGCTGTCTTTTGCACAGGATAAAACCGAAGACGCACCTAAAGCACAAAGTTTTATAGGCATTACAGGAGGTTATGCCCATGCCGGCGGAAACTTTACAAAATCTGATTATAATAACAATAATTCAGGGTTTGCAAATCCTTCAGGGATGAATATGGGTATAGAAGGTGCTTATTTCTTCCATAAAAACTTTGGTATAGGAGGTGTGTTTTCAAATACATCATTTTATGCAAAGGGAAAACAGGCTTTAGCTGATGGATACAAAGAAGCTTTTGATGTGGACAGTACAACCGTTACTGATAAAGGGAAGTATTCAACCCTTAATTTTTTAATTGGGCCGTATTTTTCATTTCCTATGAAAAAGTTCACGATTGATTTGAGAGTTGTGGGGGGATTGGTGAATGCCTCAACCCCTGAATTTACAACCTACATAGAAGATCAAACGAGTGTTACTTTTTCTCAAAAATCATCTACTGCCAATACATTTGGATTTCAGGCAGGAGCAGGAGTTCGCTATTCAATAATTAAACATCTCAGCGTTAAATTAAATGCGGATTATTTTTACAGCAATCCTGATTTTAAAATAACAAATGAGAACCGTGTAATAAATACAGGAAGACTGATTACAGAGTATAAGCAGCCTATTTCGGGAGTTTGTTTGAATTTTGGAATCGCTTACCAATTCAATTAACAGATTAAAAAATGGATAATATATGGAGGGCTTCTTATGTCTTTTATTCTGAGCAATCAGGGTTTTTTCAACATAGGTTTGCCCTCCGCCATTTTTTTAATTTTCTGAAAAATTGGAAACTAATTGTTGTCTCATTTTATAATGATAAAACATTAACAGTTTTTTTGAATGGAAACACTCTGATTAAGGGCTTTATCTATCCAAATGAATTTTATTTTTGAAATAATTTGAGTATTTTTAATTTACCATAAAAGTAAGCGGGGCAATGAATATATTTTTTTCAATTAAAACCGGCTGATGAAAAAATATTTACCTTTTATTTTTTTATTAATTATATATCTGAGTTCAAAAGCTCAGAACATCAATGATATTGCTGAAATTGAGCAAAAAGCTCACGCTGGTATTTTTAAATCACTGCAATCTGCTGTTACTAACAATTATGATTTGAACTACCACCGCTGCGAATGGGAAGTTGATCCGGCAGTAAAATATATAAAGGGAAAAATAACATCTTATTTTAAAGTAATTGCAAATGGGTTTCAGCAAATTGAATTTGATTTGAGCGATTCGCTGACAGTTGATTCTGTTCAATTTCATAATTCCAATCTCCTGTTCAGCCAATTGAGCGGAGACGTTTTACAGATTACCCTCCCCTCTGTTTTACCAATAAATACATTAGATTCTATATCTGTTTATTATCAGGGAGTGCCAACTTCGGTAGGTTTTGGTTCGTTTACTCAATCAGTTCATAATGGAGTACCAATTATCTGGACTTTATCAGAACCTTATGGTGCTAAAACGTGGTGGCCTTGCAAACAATCATTGAATGACAAAGTAGATTCAATGGATGTGATAATAACAATTCCGCAGGCGTATCGCGCTGCGAGTAATGGATTATTAATAGGTGAAACACTTTCGGGATCAAAAAAAACAGTTCATTGGAAAAGCCGTAATCCTATTGCTGCATATCTTGTTGCAATTGGCGTTACCAATTATGCCCGTTATTCAAATTTTGTCCCTTTAACAAACCATTCCCTTGAAGTATTGAATTATGTTTATCCCGAAGACTCAGCTTTAGCAGTAACACAGACTCCTGATATTATTGATATAATTAAATTATATGACAGCTTAACAATTACTTATCCTTTTGCAAATGAAAAGTACGGACATGCTCAGTTTGGCTGGGGAGGAGGCATGGAACATCAAACGATGAGTTTTGTTACAAATTTCGGTCATGCGCTTATTGCACACGAATGTGCGCATCAATGGTTTGGAGACCATGTAACATTGGGCAGCTGGCAGGATATATGGCTGAATGAAGGATTTGCAACTTATTTTGAAGGCTTAACAGAAGAGCGGTATTTTTCATCTACTTGGCGGAGCTGGAAACAATTAAAAATAGCAAACATAACTTCTGCACCGGATGGTTCAGTGTTTGTTGATGACACAACATCAGTAAGCCGAATTTTTGACGGTCGTCTGTCATATAATAAAGGTTCATATCTTTTGCACATGCTGCGTTGGAAATTAGGTGATTCGTTATTTTTTCAGGGATTAAAAAATTATCTCAATGACCCTGATTTGGCTGGTAAATATTCGCGTACTACAGACCTTAAAAATCATTTGGAAAATGTAAGCGGACAAAACCTGACTAACTTTTTTAATCAATGGTTTTACGGACAAGGGTATCCTTCTTATCATATTACATGGGGGCAGATTGGCAATACAGTAAGTTTAACTATTGACCAAACAACTTCTCACTCTTCTGTTCCTTTTTTTGAAATGCCTGTGCCTATCCGTTTTATTGGAGAAATAAATGATACAACAATTATTTTTGATAATCATTCATCAGGACAAAATTTTACGGCAGCAATTAATTTTCCTGTTATTAATATTCAGATTGACCCTGATTTGCGGCTTATATCTGCCAACAATACTATTTCAGGCATTATTGAAGTACCCTCTATGGATAATCAGGTAGCTGTTTATCCCAACCCATCAAATAATACCCTCAGTTTACTTTTTTTAAATAATGCGAATACTGCTGAACAAGTTGAAATAAGGGATGTTTTTGGACAATTGATTTATCAATCAGAAAAATACCTTGGAATTAAAGAGCAGATAACTCTTGATATTAGCAGTCTTACAAAAGGAACTTATTTTTTGAAAATTAATCTTAAATCAGGCATCAATTTCAAAAAATTTGTGAAAGAGTAATTTGGAATGTTCGGATAGCACTATAATTTATTTTAATTAACTCTATTTACCTCAATACTTTTTAACCAAAATACATGACGAGGGCCTGTCTTAATATCATTCGTGCAAATTAAAATCATGTCGCCTTTTTGTTTTATAGGTAAACCATTTTCTTCAAAAATCACATAAGTATGCTCTCCTGTGGGATTGTTAAATAATTCAGCCCAAGAGAATGTTGCTTTGTAATCGTCTGCCGCTCTTGCAACAATGTAAAAGTTGCGGTCTTTATGATTGATTTGTTTTATTTTTGCCTTTTCCAATATATCTTTTAAAAGCACCCCCTTACAACTTATATTTTGTTTCATTGTTCCACCGCTTTGACAAACTACTTTAAAACTGTCGATGGCAGTTATCTTCATTTGTTTTAAAGAATCAACAGTTAGTATCAATGGAAACTCAACTTCACCTTTTATTTCCAATTGCTTGCTCAAATATTTTGCACTATCACTGATCGAAATGGGGATCATACACGCCTCTTTGTTTTTCACGGAAGATGTACCACTACTATCTTGTTTCTTTACATTATTGCACATGCCGAAAGTAAATGCAACAAAAAATGTGGTAGTGATTTTTGCGATGTTTTTCATGGGGTTAAATTATGTGTACTAAACATCGTAGAGGATTTTATAAAAAAAAGTGTGGTGATAAAAGAATGATTGAGCTTTTAGAAGAGGAACATAATTCTAAACGAATTACATTTTATTCAGAATACCTTTAATTTTCTCAATATGCGAAGAAACCTCATCGTGTTTAAAGTTACCAAGCAGCTTTATAAAAGGGATATAATCACTATTAAAATGCACCTCAATTGTATCGGGGAATTGGTCAAAATAGGTTTTGTTATTATTGTATGCAATTTTAAATCGTTCATCATAAAAATTTTTTTTTGAAGCGCTTACAGCTCCATCAAAAATTGGAATAAAATTACCCATCTTATAAATATTTAAATTTTTTTTACCAAATGTAAAAAAAATATCATGAGAATAAATAAAATACCTATACGATAAGTACTATTCCAATAAATTAAAATAAATACTTAAATAAGTGAAACGTACCATTATTAATGATTAAAGAATGCGAGTCTGCAAAATTAATTGATGTCAATTCTTTTTACATAGTAATTAAGAACCATATAAGAAGTAATTGAAAAGCTATGTAAAAAAATTAAAAAACATTAGAATGATTACAGATTAATCAAACATTTCCTTCTATTCTGTTACCGGCACATTAATTATGGTTTTAGCTGTTAATTGTTTCAATTCAATGGGAATACCGCCAGAAACGCGATAAGGCCCGGTGGTATCCCATCCAACCCCATATAAAAAATACTTTCCTATTTGCAAACCATTAATCTGAACATAATTTTTTCCAACCTCTCCAATAAATGCTTTATCGAAGTCCTTAGGATTAGTACTCGGCAATTCTGTAGCATTGAACTTAACGTAAATGGTATCCCTATAATTTGGAGTGCTTTGACTGAAAATAGACTTACCGTGATGCTGCGGGTAAGCAATTATTATATTGTCTCCACCCAATCCTGCTTTTTTACAGGAGCTTAGTAATATTATCATTACTAAACTTGAAATGATTTTTTGTTTCATGGATTATAGATATGTTTTTAATGCGTTAATAAATCTTAAAGTTTGTATAGTTATAAATTTTCAACTCATTATTTTTTACCAAATGAACGGGAATAACCCACCACTAACATCGGTTCAATAAAATTAAAATGCTGGCTTGCCCTGCCTCCTTCAACTGTTGTATAGGCATCAGGCAAATTGATGTATCCAGCTTTCAAACGAGCGAGGAGAAAAAAGTTTTTATAGAAATCAAATTCTAATCCCATACTTGCCGAAAAGCTATATCCTGCTATATGATAGGCTTTTTTTCCTGTTGTCATATCATGTCTGGGATCATATCCTAATACATCTGCATCCGTATCAGGAACCAACATGCCGGAATTTACTGTGCCTGTAACTGCCAGCGCATGTTTGCGGTTATTAGAAATCCACAACTGTTCTATTCTTCCCAATTCTACACTCACGTCATTTAATCCGTCACAATGCTCAAATTCTGATACAAAACCTCGCTTTAGTGAATCAGTAACAGAAGGTTCGTGAGTTTGATTTTCGCTATTTTCTCCAACCACAACTTCAGTATTATTATAAGTGCCTATGTTTTTACCGTTATTATTATCTTTTGTAATCGTACCTGTGAGGCGTGTTATTTGCTTATCAATTGAATACTTCATGTGATCTGTGCCAAACGAAATAAAAGTTTTATCATTAATATAATAACCAATCCGGGTATTGAACTGCGGTATAGTAAAGGTATTGGGTTTAATGTAAGTCAGGAAATCATGACCTACAGGCTCTTGTTTTGCTGTAATGTTTGTGATTGTAAAGTTATACCCGTCACCTTTAAAATGAATATCGCTGTTGCTATATGCTGCACGGTTATAACCCCAGAAAAAGAAAAATTTCCCTTTCCTCGAAAAGAGTTCACGCGTATCCATATTGCGGATAGCAGGACTGAGTGAAACTGGAACAGCACTGATACTGTCTTTTCTAACTTGTGCTGTTCCTGTAAAAGCCATAAGTAGTGTTGTCACACAAAAAAATAGTTTTTGTTTCATGATATTAAATTTTACGTTTTATAAATTTATAGAATAAAAAAAGTTTTGTTTTTTGTTTTTGCAAAATCGTTTTTCAATTATTTTTTGCTTTTTGCTGAATCCATTTTAATACAAGATTAATTTTGCAGTTATCCAATTTCCCTGATAGAGGCATAGGATTAGTTGTTGTGATGAGTTTATTATATAAAACACTGTATTCGGGGTTTAGTGTATCAATATAACCTTTTCCGGGCTGCATCAATTGACTGTATGCTACAGCTGCTTCTAAATTTAAATTGCCAGCATGAACACCGCTTGTATGACAGCCGGAAATATTGCATTGAGAATTAAAAATCGGGAGTATATCCTGATGGAATGAAACAGTATTGGGCATAATGCAATCCACTTGAAGGTCGCCTTTTGTGTAAGTACAAGAAAAAACAGTGATGCCGATAATTATTGGCATCACTGTTTTTTTATACGCACTTATTTTACATTTCATAACTGAACATCAGCGGAATATTATTGGCAATCATTGTACCAAGCGTTCCTGCATTAGCTGTGGTTGTATTCATAATTAAGTTGCTGTTAACATTCAGCTGAATACCGTTGAATAATTTATTATAATCAATAATCATGTGAACATATTGAACCTGATTAGGCGATACCGTATAATTTTGAACCGGCATTGCAACATTTTTCAGATTTGTATTTGTACCTATCTTATAAGAGAAAGGCTGCATCTGAGAAATACTGCCATTGGCGGCAGTTGTAGTATCAATAGTTCCTTGAAAGTTTACAAAAACAAATCCCGAAGGCTGTGCTGTTCCACCAAACCACATAGCAGGCTGATTAAGTGTACTGTCTGCTGCTGCCGGAACTGCACTATTCACAGCCGTGCTTAAACCGACATTAAATTTTACCGATTTATAATTCCCGGCAGGAACACTGCCGACTGTACAAACTTCCTCTTGTTGTTTTTTTAAGATGATAACACCCGGTACATCATAAGTGGAACCATCCATTTTTACAAGCTGTATTCCTGATATATAAAGCTGTGCTTTTGTCACTAAAATTTTACGGTGGCTGCTCATTACATTAACGGTAACGTAGTCAGGAACTTCAGCAGTATCAACATCGGTATGGAGATGAAACAGCAATGTGCCGTTCGCAAGTGGAGGGGTAACGACGGCAGGTGTATCCTTTTTGCAGGAGTTTAATGTGAAAAAGGCAGCAGTGATAAAGCAGGCAATAATTATTTTAATAGTTTTCATTTTGTATTTTTTTAAGGTTTTATATTTTAAAAAGAAATTAATAAGCCAGCATACAATGTATGGGCTGAAGAATGCCATGAAACGTTAATAAAGAAAAAATAAATCATGAAGAAATATTCCTTCAGGAAATATTGAAGCGGATTTGATAAATCTATTTATTAGTAACGGAAGCAGTGGCGATGCTTATGCATCATATCTTATGCCTGAGGCGGGGGATGAAAAATAGAAGTAGAAGAAACCAGCGGAATAAAAAAAGAATACATGAAATTTGATTTATCAATTAGAGCAGGTTCATTAAACTCAAATAACAAAGCCTTAGAAAAATACTGAATTTCAAATTTGTCTTTAATGTTTTGATAAGGAGGAGAGTTTTCTTTTTTGTCCTGCTTTGCTAATTCTTTTTTTAAGTGGCATTTACCGTTGCAATGCAGCATAGGTTTTGCTTTGTTCTCACAGAGGTTTTTAGAAATATAATCCTTATTAAGTTCATAATCTGTCATAATCAATAGCTTTACTGCCGATTGAAATATAAACACTGAAGCTAATAATATGGCAATGAGGGATTTCAATTTTTTTGTAATTAATCTTTTGCTACGCAAAGATATTAACTATTTCAGCAGTAAATTAAAAATCTCTTGAAATAAAAATCCTCTCACTTAATGGGACTTCCAATAATAATTCTATAAATAGCTTTTGAAATTGATAATGATTCCCAAGATTGTTTTTATTGTTTTACATACTTTTTGGGATGATGATCAAATTCATATTTGCAGCCGCTACAGCAGAAGCCATAAGTTTTTTTCTGATAAACTGAAGTATCGGAACAATATTCTTTTATTGATATACCGCAAACCAAATCGGTATTCGACACCAAGTTAAAATTGTGCTTTGTTTTTGATGCCGTGGTATCTGCCGAAGAAATGATTTCCCTTGATGGATTTTTAAAATTCGGATGATTACATGAAGGAAACATTAAATAGACTATGTTTAACAAAAGGTTGAACAGGATTATTTTTTTTAATTGTTTCATAATTTTAATTTTTGGTGAACGGGGGATAGAAACCCTTCCGTGAAAAATGTTCTTTGCGAGCTAAAAAAGCAGAAGAGTTTCCACCCGTTCATATTTTAGTAATTTGATTGGTTTGTTTTAATAAATCATAGAATGAAATGCCCTGTTTTCTGAGTTCATCTTTTTCTTTTTTGATAATCCTTTCAAGGTATTTAAAGTAAACATTGAGGAACAATACATTTCCTGCAATAGGTTGGATTTCCTTCTCTGTAATTTTCAAATTTTTCATTTTATTCTATGTTATTTTTTTAACATTTTTCTTTTACGTCACTATTCATATCTGGCAGGTGACCTCTTCTGTTTTTAGGTGGCAGATAATACACACGGGGTTCTGTTCCTAATTCTTCCATATAGCGGTAACCTGCATTATCCTCAATGAATTGGCTGAACTTTACAGTTTGTCCTAATCCATTGGTTACCGCATCTTCATTCTGATCTCCAAAATAAAGAGTTCCCATTGGGCAGCCGCTCACACAATGCGGCAATTTTCCCTGTCTTGCCATATCTGGGCAGAAATCACATTTCTCAACAGTTCCCTTTTTTCTCGGAAAACCTCTTTCCGGAGTATATGGAATATTGCCGACTGCGGCCATTTCTTCTGCGCTTGGATCACTCCAGTTAAAAGAGCGCGCAGAATATGGACAAGCAGCCATACAGCTTCTGCAGCCGATGCACCTTTCATTGTCAATAAGTACAATCCCGTCCTGCCTCTTGAAAGTCGCATTTACCGGACAAACTTTTGTACAAAGCGGTTTGTCGCAATGAAAGCATGGCCGAGGCATAAAATACGGTGCAGTCTCCTTTGATTCCTGCATTTTGAAAACTTTCATCCATTCCCGGTCAGATGGGATAAAGTGAGCTTTCTGATTAGCCATAGTGCATTTCCTGCATCCTTCACACCTGCTCAGATCAATCACCATTACAAATTTTCGGTTAGGGATACCTATTCGTGCTTCGGTGGCAGTTACAGGCGGTACCTTATATTCTTCAATCAGAGAGGCATCGGCTTCGTAAACTTTTCCATCATTGGGATTAATAAATTTCACTTTTTCTCCGGATTGTTTCTCATCCGCGGCGTCTTTCCACCCGCAGCCGGCCGCAGTGAGTCCAAGTGCAGCCAGAGCTCCAAATTTTAGAAATTTGCGCCTGCCTTCTTCTTTAGATTTAGGCTTGGCGGTTTCTTCCTTCCCAGCCTCATTATTGAGACTGGCGTTTTCATTATTATTTTCTGTATTTAACATATCTTTAAGTATTAATGTTCTTTGTGATATTTTTTTTGATAATAAAGTTTCACCCTATTATTCCATGCAAGCCCTTTAATACATAAAAATATGCAAGAGGCAGCCAGCAATGGAATAATCTCATTTTATAAGATTTTCCATTTGAAAACTATTTTGTTTTGTATTAATACCAGAGCCGAAAGACTTTAAATAATTTTGACGCAGTAACACCAATATAGAGGCATACGGATATAGCTGCTCAAATAGCAATTTTAGCTGTTGAAACTGACAATGGTAAATTACTTGAAGAAAAAACTAACAGGCAGGCGGATGAAAAACGGAAAGTAAATATGATTTGGATTTACTTGCAGAATAAAAAGAGTTATGTTTAATTATTGTAAAAGGATTAAGAAATTCAATTGTTGTTTTGCAGTCGGCAAATAATTGTATCTCTAATTTTTCTTTAAGATTATTTACCGGGGCGTTTTCTTTTTTCTCTTGTTCTTTTATTTGTTTCATCATGTGACATTTCCCATTACAATGCATTTTGGGCTTGTCTTTATTTTCGCAGAATTTTTTTGTTATATATTCTTTATTAATTTCGTAATTGGCAATAATAATGAACTGATTGAATGTTTGCAGAAGGATTCCAAAGAGGAGTAATATTGAGATTATTCTTTTCAAACCATTATGAATTAATGATTACAAAGGTTGTATTTGGCAAACGAAATTAATATGATGCAAATCAGTTTACTAAAAACTTTTGTGCACTAAAGCGATTAAAATTTCATTCGTAGATTATAAAATCAACTGCAAAAACTAAAAGGAATATTTACATCCTGCCTGCAAAGTGCTGTTTATGGTCATTTGTGTCCCGTTAAGGTTTTGATAAACAGGCATACCATACTCCACAAGGAAACGAAGATCTTTGAAGGCGGTTTTATTTATATAAAAATTAAGCCCTAAATAAGTATTCAGCCATTTACCGCCGAAGTTTTCAGGATTAGCGCTTGGGTCGTTATACATAAGGGGATAAACTGCTGGGTCAAAACCTGAAATTTTATCCTGACTTATCCCTTCTATTCTTGCAGAGCAACTTATCCAATTATATAATTTATAGGAAACCCATGCAGATAGGTTGTACTGATTTCCATAAGAATATCCCAAGCTGTTATTTGCAGGTTTTATATCTGCTTTTGTTTCTATACCATACGACAGTATATTTTTATCCGTTATATTTCTCTGTCCAAAATAAGTAATGCTTGGCAGTATATTCCATGTACCAGTGCCCAGCTGCATTGGGTAAGCCAGACGTTGATTATCTCCCAGCATGTTTGATCCATTTAATGTTGTACTGCCGGTTGGTATGTTTATTCCTCCTCCTACTATAACATTGTAATGGCATTCCTGAAACAATTTATAAAGCAGGTAAACTTTTGTATCGCCTATGCCGGATGTTTTGGTTGCCGCCGGCATATACATGGTGCCCGAAGGCATACCAGTCATCGCGTGCATCATATTATCCGGTATTCCGTTCATGGTCATGGTATTTATATTATAGCCTGCCATTGCCATTGCAGAAAATCGGCTGCTGATGCCATACATTACCATGAGCATGTGCATCTGCATATTCATAGTGTTAGGCGCCATCATGTATCCATATTGCTGAAATACCATTTGATCGCTGGCCTTATCTGTTCCCATCTGATTGCCCTTGCAATACATATTCATATACGAATATGAAAAAGTCCAATCCGTTTTACCTGTGCAGCAAGAAGCAAAAACACCAATGGGTTCATATTTGCCGGGGTGTGTGCATTCTTCATATTTAGGATTTGTTTGTACAGAATCCTTTACGGCCGCGTTTCCATTTGTTGTAAAAAAAACAGAGTAAATTATTATTACCCGAAAACATTTAATGATTATTGAAGATTTCATTTTATACTTTTAAATAAAGTTTTTACCAGATTAGTTCGAAATCGTTACACTGTCCGCCATTTATTGTTTTTGTGAAGTCTCCTGCTGCATCATGGCTTATGTCTCCTAAAGGAGAACTCGTTCCTCCGCTGAAAACAACATCATAATGTACTGGAACACATACTGTTTTGCTTAATCCTAAATCTTTATTTACCGTCATTGTGGAACTTGCACCGCATCCGGGATTAGCAGTCCATGATTGCCCTGTTAATGTTATGTTTCCTAAAACAATACAATCAACAGTGATTCCCGCTTTAACAATTCCGTGAGCAGCACAGCTGTCAGCAAAGGGCTTTTTCCACCAAAAAACTAATTGTGATTTGTAAGTACAACTTCCATCGTCTTTATTACACTTCTCGCAGTAATTGGTTGCATTAACATCGGCACATCCTTTTCTTTCACAGGAAGTAAAAGTTATGATTGTCCAAATGATGATTAGCCCTATGAATAAAATTATTTTTTTCATTTCATAATTTCTTAATTGACACTGATGGTTGTATCTATTTCGTGTATTGCTGCGTCCACTGTTAAACTAACACCCCCGTAATAGCGCATATTGTGTATTGAATCGAATGCAGTTCTATAGAAATAATAATCTCCGCATTTCAGATTAGTAACATGAATATGATTTCTCATACTAAAGTCGCTAACAACATATGCATCGTAGTTCGCTGGTGACGCACCTGGAAAGGTGAGGGTATTGAATTTTATAAATACGGTATCAGGATGAGTCCAATAATTATACATTGGTGTACTTCCATGATTTGCAAAGAAAACTACCTGAATAAAACCTCCAGTACCTGCAATGCAAGGCGGAGGGTCAGGATTTTTCTTTTTGCAGGAAGTTCCATAAAACAAAACAATCAGCAATGCGCTTGAAAATAATTTTTGTTTCATTGGTATTAAGTTTTTTGTTGTTAAGCAAAGTTACAAAATAAAAAAGAGTATGTTTCTATTTATCAGCCAATGTAAAACTGAATTTCACACGTTACAAATGAATCTTATCTAATGTGCAAAAAAGTCCGCAACACATTACTTCATTTGAAAAGTATTATATTTGATAGCAATCATAGTATTTCTAAACACTTATAACTGCCCGAGAATAAATGAAAATAGGAGTAAAATGTTTTTTCCGTTTTTTCTTTTTTCTTGTTATTACATTTAGTCACAACTCAGTGTCTAATGCACAGCCCTATTTTACACTGAACGATAGTATCCCGGTAAAATTTGGAAGCAGTTACATAACAAATCCCTGGGCTGGAGGTTTAAATTTCATTCAAATATCAAACATTGATTTGAATCAAGATGGTAAAAAAGACCTTTTTGTTTTTGACCGCACAGGCAATAAAATCCGCACATTCATTAACATGGGAACACCCGATTCTGTTGATTATAAATATGTACCCTTGTACGAAAACAAATTTCCACCCCTTCACGATTGGGCTTTATTAAAAGATTATAACGGAGATGGCAAAGAAGATATTTTCAGCTATTCTGATTTAGGGGGCGGTTTTAAAGTTTATAAGAATACATCAAATACCACTGACGGGTTGCAATTTGCTTTAATTACGGAACGGCAGTCCTGTGTTGATTACCCTCCTGCCGGGCCGCTGGAAAATTTATATACCAATACTCTATTTATTCCGGCTTTCTCGGATATTGATAATGACGGTGACTTGGATGTGGTAACGTATGACATCAGTGCGACTTTCTTACAATATTATCAAAATCAAAGTATGGAACTTTACGGCAATGCCGACAGTTTGATATTTAACATGAGAAACCGCTGCTGGGGCTATTCTACAAAAAACAATAATTTTTATTCCCTGCATGATACCTGTTCTGGGAATGTTTCGAACCCTGAACTTGGAACCAATGTCTCAGATTCACAAACACGGCAGGACATGCACCAAGGCGGAACAGGGATATGCTTAGATATAGATGGTGATGGGGATAAAGATTTTATTGCATCTGATATAAACTATAGCAATCTTACTTTGCTTACAAATGGGGGAAGTCCCATTGCAGGCAGTTTCAGTGCCAAAGACCCTAACTTTCCTTTAAACAGCGGCAATACAGTTCCAGTTAATCTAAGAAGCTTTCCAGCGGCATACTATGCTGATGTAAATAACGACGGAATAAATGATTTAGTGGTAAGCCCTAATTCGCCGGTTTATTCCGAAAACTTTCATAGCATTTTGTATTATAAAAATAATGGTACAAACAGTTTTCCTGTATTCCAGTTTATGCAGCCGAATCTGCTTCAGGATAATATGATTGATGTAGGCGAAGGCGCATACCCCGTTTTTTACGATTATAATAATGATGGGCTGAAAGATTTGTTTATTGGGAATTATGGATACTTTGATACGCTGAATTATAAAAGCCAAATTGCTCAGTTTAAAAATACAGGGACGGCAGGCAGTCCCATATTTGAGCTGGTAACACGCGATTATGCAAATTTGAGTTCTCTTGGAATTTTGAATATGGTTCCTTCATTCGGCGATTTAGACGGAGACGGGGATGCCGATATGATTATCGGCGGATATGACGGCACATTACAATACTTTGAAAATACAGCACCGGCTGGCGCAACCGCTAATTTTGTTTTATCACAGGTTGATTTAAAAAATTCTAACAATCGAGTAATTGATGTTGGAGATTTTGCAGCGCCGCAAATTGTGGATGTGGATGGTGATGGTAAAAATGATTTGGTCATTGGCAGCAGAAATGGGAAAATTGCATACTATAATCATACAGGAAGTGCCACTGCTTCAATTCCTGTTATGGATTCAATCACACATTTTTTTGGAAATATAAAAGTAAGTCAATCCGGGTATGTTACGGGGTATAGTTATCCATTTTTGTTTAAACAAAATAATGTAACTAAATTATTGGTTGGTGCTGAAAGCGGCTACTTGCACCTTTATAATAATATTGATGGAAATCTTACCGGCGCTTTTTCATTAGCCGACTCCATGTATCTTAATATTTTCCAAGGCGCACGAACCGCTCCAAACGGAACTGATATTGATAATGATGGTTATTTGGATTTAATAGTGGGCAACTACGAAGGCGGAGTTTCTTATTATAAAGGCGTTCCCAACCTAACGTCTGTTAATAATATTGATAATTTTATTCATTTCAACATTGAGTTATTTCCCAATCCTGCAAACAATAGTATATCAATAAAGGTCAATAATGATAACTCCTGTAGAGCTTATATACTTGAATTATATGATATAATGGGGCAATTTATTACATCACAAAAAATAATAAATAATATCATAAAACTAAACACAGAAGAGTTCAATCAAGGAGTATATTTATGTAAAGTATCGGCAATAAATGCTGATGGAAGCAGAAGAACCGGCGCATTGGTTAAACGAATAATCATTCAGCATGTAAATTAAACGCAATAAAATTATCCGCTTTAAAACAGAATCCTTTTGTTCACTTTATATTTATGAGTAAGTAATTTTTTTTATGAAGCTTTATAGTTTAGATAGCAAGGAATACAGATGCGATGAGCGGTTTAGAATATTTAGGAGCAAAAACAAAGCGGAGATTTCAAAGAAGGCACTCGCCAACCTGGATCCCAACACTAAAATGAGAGTTATATATTTAATCGCTGACGCTGATTAACCGTTTCAGTGACATTAAGGTAGCTTAAACAAATACCCATTCTGTCCTTTTTGTTTTTCGCCAATAATGCGTCCATATTTTAAAGCTTTAGTTAAATGTGCCGATAATCCTTTCGGTTTATTCGCTAACGTTCGAAAGGTTATATCGTTTTTTTCAAGAACCTCAATAATTTCAGAGGAGCGCAATGGTCTTCCGGAAGCTTTTAAAACAAATACAATCTTATCAATCCAAGTGGAGTTAATATTATAAGTGTTTCCGAGTTTCAGATCAACAATACGCTTGTAATTTTCTTGCTTCGCATCCGCTTCTGCATAACGAGCTACATAATCATCAACTCTTTTTTCAGATTCCGCCATGCGTTCTTTGTGATCCGCATCCCGTTCTCTTGAGGATTTATACAGATTGGTATATCGTGCAGCCAAATCCTTATCCCGTTCCTGTAATTGCAAGACCATTTGAATTAATTCGTCTTTAGTTTTTTGCTCTAACATAAAAACTTCAAGATATTTCATGGTAATCTTTTTCATTTTTTGATGTTTTAATCTGTTTGCCGTTTTTTTTCTGCATTTCCGCAATCACTCCAAAACCAAATCTTATACTGTTCTTAAATTAGCCTTATAGTGTTCTTATATCTTTCTTATAGAGTTCCTAATTATTTCGCAATACAAATGTAATCATCCCAATCGCTTTCGCAATAATTTTCAAACAATTTTAATTGTTTTATCAAAAATATTGCCTTAAAATATTGATTATCAATATAAATATTTAACTCTTTGATTAAGACTCATTTAAGATAACTTCTGTTTTTATTCAATATTTTTTAACATTTTTGATTTGGAAATGTGAATTTATTTATCTTACATTTGCGTACAATTAAAATAAAAAAAGCATGATTTCAATAAAATTAGAAGAGTTTATAGATACCAAAAGCCTTGATAAAGTGGCTGAACTATATGAAGTGCTCAGCGAAGAGCGATTAAGCGCAAAAGATACCGGGGTAAACTACAGAGTGATTAATCATTGGGACGAGAAAGGAATTATTCACTTTACTCGTAATACAAAAGAAAGCAATCGCAAATTCAGCTTCGTTGATTTTATTTGGATAAAAATAGTAAACGAGCTGCGCTCCTTTGGAATAAGCCTTCCTGTGCTTCAAAAGATGGCTTCAGAAATTTTCGAGCCGCTGCCTCTGAAAGAGTTGTTTGATAATTTTGCAAACAATCTTGATGCGTTAAAAAAATTTGAAGTCGAAGACAAAGAAGAGTTCTTGAATTTTTTTAAATCAGGAGAATACAAAACTGCCGATTTCGATTCCCTGCCATTCAAGTTTAACTACTTACACATATTAATTGCAGAAGCAATTGCTACACGCAATTCCGTTACACTCATAGTATTTAATGATGGCGAGTGGTTTCCATTTATAAAAGACAACGAACATTTGTATCCGAAAGGACTCCTTTATAAAAAAGAGTTTAGTTCTCAAGTAAGAATCAATATAACAGAACTTATTTTTAAATTTATTTTAGAAGATTATCTCACCGAGTATTTTAATGAGCTGCATTTATTTACGCATCAAGAAGCGAAGCTGCTTTACTACATTAAAGAAGGTAACTATAAAAAAGTGCTTGTGTTATTCAAATCGAAAAAACACGAACCCTTGGAAATAAAGAAAAGTAAAAATGCACAAGAGGAAATTGTAAGAATACTTCGTGAAAAGGAGTATCGTGAGTTTATCCTGATTGATAAAAAAGGTAAGGAATTCAGGATAAGAGAGAACGAGCCGGACAAAGCATCAAAATTAAGTCTTATGCATTAATGGGAGGAAGATGTTATGGAGAAGAAAGAAAAAGAACATAAGCGATTAACCATTGCAGAACTGAGAAATTGCAAAGGCTTTGAAAATTATTCAGATGAACAATCAGAAGAAACAATTCGATCATTGGAAAAATTATCCATTTTGTTTTATGAATTATACATGAAGCAGAAACAAAAAGAAGGAAACTATTCTTTCAATAAAAAAAATAGCGGTAACGAAAAAACGGATGAAACAACGAACGAAAAATTGAAAGATAAAACCATAGCAAATAAAAAGGGAGGAAAAAATGAAGGAAAAGCAGATCATAAAAAACGAAACGCTGCTTAAGCAATTCGCAAAAGGAAAGAGCAGAGATGAAATAGATGATAGTATTCAAAACTGTGTCATCTATACAAGGGTAAGTTCCAAAGAACAAATGGATACCAATCAGAGTTTGGAATGGCAGAAAAAATATTGCGTGGAATACGCCATTAAACACAAACTTAGCATCAAAGGCTATTTTGGCGGGACGTATGAAAGTGCAAAAAGTGATGAAAGAAAAGAGTTTAGCCGGATGCTAAAATCCGTAAAAGCGAGCAGAGAAAAAATATCATTCATTTTAGTTTATAGCTTAGACCGTTTCAGCAGAACCGGCGATAGTGCTATTTATATAGCCGGGGAATTAAAGAAAACCGGAGTAAATATTATGGCAGTTACTCAGCCTATTGATACAAACTCTCATGCAGGAGCATTGCAGCAAAATATTCAGTTCATATTTAGTAAATACGATAATGATTTACGAAGACAAAAAACAGTGGATGGGATGCGGGAGAAATTACTGAGAGGAGAATGGATCGGGCCAGCACCCACAGGCTATGCTTTTGTAAAAGGAGCAGAAACGCAAACAATTTTTATCAATGAAAAAGGGGAGCGTATAAAACAAGCATTCGTTTGGCGAGCCAAAGGAGTTGCCTATGAGCAAATTATAGATAAACTAAAGAACTTGGGCTTAAAAATGGCTAAACAAACGCTCACGGATATTTTTAGGAATCCATTTTATTGCGGATTTATGTCGCATAATTTGTTGAACGGGGAAGTAATAAAAGGAAAGCATCCGGCATTGATTGATGAAGACTTATTTTTAAGAGTGAATGAGCTGAAGAAAACGGATGGATATAAAAGCAACAAAGCAAATGACAATCTTCCATTAAAGGTTTTTGTGAAAGAGGCTGAAAGCGGGGCTCCTTTTACTGGCTATCTGGTAAAAAAGAAAGGGCTTTATTATTACAAGGTAAACAAGCCCGGCATAAGGATAAATCGCAGTATGACTATTATGCACGACAAGTTCAAAGAACTGTTGCGCTATTATACAATAGATCCTTCCCATATTGAGCCTTTGGCGATACAATTGCGCTATACGTGGGAAAATCTGTCAGAAAGCAATACAAGCGAGAAAAAAGCCCTTTCACTGAAATTAAATGATGTGGAGGAAGAATTCTATAATTTAAGAAAACGCCACGCAATCGGGAAGGTTACTATTGATATTTATGAGGAGTTTTCATTAGAAATGAAAAAGAATAAAGAGGGTCTTTTGAAACAACTTGAAACACTCGACCAAAAATTATCGAACCCTAAAGAATTGATTCATTTTACTTGTAAATTATCCGCAAATCTCGCTCCTGTTTGGGAATCTGGCGATTATTACCAAAAGCAAGTTTTTCAAAATTCCTTGTTTCCTTCCGGTTTGGTCTATGATACAAAAATTGAGCATTATCGAACCCCGGTTGTAAATAAAGTCATCGGCTACATCGCTGATTTATCTAAGGGCTTAGGGGAAATAAAAAAGCCGGACTCTCTAAATTTGTTAGAAAAGTCCGGCTCAGTACCCGGGATCGGACTTGAACCGATACAATCGCAATGATTACAGGATTTTAAGTCCTGCGTGTCTACCAATTCCACCACCTGGGCATTCCGGCATTCAAAAAAAATCCCTCTCAAAAATTAGAGGGATTGCATTTGGAGCGAAAGACGGGATTCGAACCCGCGACCTCGACCTTGGCAAGGTCGCGCTCTACCAACTGAGCTACTTTCGCATTATTGAGGTTCGCAAAAGTAAGTATTTTTTTAATTCTGCAACATTTTTTTTGAAAATCATTTTCGGATAAAAAAAACATCTTTTATATCACCTATGTTCATTGTATGTATATTTATGCAGTAATATACTTAATTATGACGAAAAAAAATAAAGTAATGGCAGGATATCACATGTTAGTGATACTTTCAGCGGTGGATGGCGAGTTCGATAAAGCTGAAGGAAAGGTAATTGTCAATTATTTAAAATCGGCTTTTCCCTTCAGGGTTGATTTAGACAGGGAGATGGAAGAGCTCAGCGCAATGCCTAAAGAAGATTATCTCCTGCATTTTAATAATTGCATGAACGATTTTTACGAAGATTCAACAGAAAAGGAGAGGACTGATTTTTTAAAAACTGCAGTAAAAATGGTGAAGGCAGATAAAAAAATTACTATTGAAGAAAATAAATTTTTAAAAGAATTGTTTTTTGCCTGGGATTCCGACCATGAAGAGTAAACTAAAAAACTTTCCAACTTTAAACTTTCCAACTAAGTTTATCCTCCAATCATTTTTTTTATTTCATTAAGCTTCATCAATGCTTCAATTGGAGTTAAGGTATTAATATCTGTTTTCTGAAGCTCGTCTTTTATATTCTCCAGTACAGGATCATTCAACTGAAAAAAGCTAAGCTGCAAATTTTCTGCATTTTGTTTATTATTTATCGCTTTAACAAATCCTTCCTGATTCTTGGTTCTTGATTCTTGCTTCAGCTTTGTATCTAAACTCCCGACTCCCGATTCTTTTCCTTCCCTCTCTCCTTCTAACTTAGCTAATATCTGATTTGCTCTGTCAAGCACTTTTTTAGGCATTCCGGCCATCTTCGCAACATGAATACCGAAGCTGTGCTCGCTGCCTCCGCTCACTAATTTGCGTGTAAATAATACTTTATTCCCAACTTCCTTTACCGAGACATTAAAATTTTTGATGCGCTGCATCGTATTTGTCATTTCATTTAATTCGTGATAATGTGTGGCAAATAATGTTTTTGCTTTCGCAGAAGGATTTTCATGTATGTATTCGGTAATGGCCCAGGCAATGGAAATGCCGTCGTAGGTGCTTGTGCCGCGCCCTATTTCATCAAGCAGAATTAAACTCCTGTTCGATAAATTATTCAGAATGCTTGCTGTTTCATTCATCTCCACCATAAAAGTAGATTCACCTGAAGAGATATTATCTGAAGCCCCTACTCGTGTAAATATTTTATCCACCAATCCTAAATTCGCATGCTTTGCCGGGACAAAACTTCCTATCTGAGCCATCAGCACAATTAGTGCAGTCTGCCTTAACAGAGCTGATTTACCTGACATATTGGGGCCTGTGATAATAATAATCTGCTGCTTCTCATTATCCAGATAAACATCATTGGCAATATATTCCTCACCGATAGGCAGCTGTTTTTCAATCACCGGATGACGGCCGTCTTTGATATCCAAAATATCATTTTCAAAAATGTGAGGACGCACATAATTATTTTTCTGTGCAGTTGCAGCGAAAGAAAGCAGGCAGTCCAATCGCGCTATCAGAGAAGCATTCAGCTGTATTACAGAAATATAATCCATTAGTCCGGCTATCAAATCAGTAAACAGCCTTACTTCTAAAGACTGAATTTTTTCTTCAGCACCCAATATTTTTTCTTCATACTCTTTCAGTTCAGGAGTTATATAGCGCTCAGCATTGCTCAGCGTCTGCTTGCGCATCCATGTTTCCGGTACTTTATCTTTATGGGTATTGGTTACTTCCAGATAATAGCCGAACACATTGTTAAACGCGACTTTCAGTGATGAGATCCCAGTGATTTGACATTCGCGCTGCTGTATCTGCAGCAGATAATCTTTTCCTGAATGGGAAATGTTTCGTAAATCATCAAGCTCTGCATTCACGCCTTGAGCAATCACATTTCCTTTCGCTAAAAGATAGGGAGGGTCTTGCGTAATTTCTTTTTCAATGCGGTCAATCACTGTTTTGCAGGGATTCAGCTGCTCTGCAATTTTCTGAAGTGCTTTATTTTTTGAAGCCGCGCAAATTGCTTTTATCGGTTCAATGGCCGATAACGAGCGCTTCAGCTGGGCAGTTTCTTTTGGTGAAATACGTGCTGTCGAAACTTTTGAAATGATACGCTCTAAATCGCCTATCAAGCCTATCTGATGCAAAATCGGGTCAGTATCTTCGCGATGTGATAAAAAATAATCTACCGCATCCAGCCGTTCTTCAATCGGTGCTTTGTCCTTTAACGGCAGTGACAGCCAGCGTTTCATCATGCGCGAGCCCATTGGTGAAACTGTCTGGTCAATTACATTGATAAGTGTTTTTGCATTATCGTTATACGACCCGAACAATTCTAAATTACGAATTGTAAAACGGTCAAGCCATACATACTTTTCTTCTTCAATGCGGGAAATTGCTGTGATGTGTTTTACTTTATCGTGCGCTGTATCCGCAAGGTAATGAAGCGCAGCACCGGCAGCAATAATGCCCTGTTCAAGGCTTTCAATCCCGAAACCTTTCAATGATTTTGTGCCGAAATGTTTTACTAATAATTCGTGTCCAAACTCTGAACTAAAGGCCCAGTCTTCTAATCCGTAAGTATAAAATTTATCGCCGAAAGTATCGGTAAATAATTTTTTTCTGCTTTTCTGAAATAAAATTTCGCTGGGGCGGAAATTCTGCAGCAGTTTATCAATGTATTCAAGGTTTCCCTGAGCTGCTAAAAATTCGCCGGTAGAAACATCTAAAAAAGAAACCCCGCAAATGCCGACTCCTGTTCCGGAAGCGTTAGAAGGCAGGTAAACACTGGCTAAAAAATTATTTGCTTTATGATCAAGTACTTTATCGTTATACGATACGCCCGGAGTAACTAACTCTGTAACGCCCCGTTTTACAATACTTTTAGTTAGTTTAGGGTCTTCCAGCTGATCGCAGATAGCAACGCGCTGTCCCGCACGTACCAGTTTTGGAAGATAGGTATCCAGCGAATGATAAGGGAATCCGGCTAATTCAATAAAGGCTGCATAGCCGTTGGCACGTTTAGTAAGCACAATGCCAAGTATATTTGCTGTTTTTACCGCATCGCTTCCAAAGGTTTCATAAAAATCACCTACACGGAATAATAACAATGCATCTGGGTATTTTGCCTTGATGCCGTTAAACTGTTTCATCAGAGGAGTTTCAGTTTCCGCTGTAATGCTTTTTATTGCTGCCTTGTTCTTTGCCATCTGCGGTAAAAATACAAAACCTATTTACACAGGGGATGCAAAGTTTTTAACAGTTTTTTTAAAATTAATTTAGAAAAAAGGTTTGCCGCAGATTCACAGTTTAACTGGGAAAACAATTTTGTTAATCTGTGAATCCGTGGCGAAATTGACTATGTTGACGGCAGAAAGAAGTAAAAATAGATGTGGAATATTATTTGCTTTCTTTATTTAAAACAGGCAGTAAAATCAATGAAATAACTCCCAATAAAAGAATTAGAATAAACTGTGATGTCCAGATAAGCCATGAAAAAGCAAAAGCAAAAGTGAACGAAATTTTAAATGCAGTTGTTAAAGTTTCTGTAACAAGTGCCTGATAAGCCCCCGTACCTCCCGGAACAAAAATAATTCCTAAACTGCCGAATATCATAATTGCAGTGGCTGCCCCAAAACCTAAAGTGGACGTTTCTTTAAAGCAGAAGAAACCCGCGTATAATAAAGCAATGTATAAAAACCATATTAGTACAGTATGAAAAATAAACAGGTAGGGCCGTTTGATGTTTTTTACAGATTTTAATCCTTCCCAAAAACCAAGAGCCGCATCTTTAATTTTTTTGTAAAAAAGTCCCTTGCCTTTTTTACGAAATATAAAAAATAAAATCATTATTGCGGTAATAATGAGTGCAAAAGCTGCAACAAATAAATTATTCTGCATAAGCGAGGAAAATTTAGCAGAAAGTGGATTTAAAATTTTCTCGTTTGTCAAGGTCCAAAGCCTGTCAAACTGAAAGATAAGGGCGGTAAAAAAAACAATAATCAGGCAGATCATATCAATTGCACGCTCTGCGATAACGGTTCCAAAGGCTTCTGTAAAAGGAATTTTTTCATACTTTGTGAGCACTCCGCAGCGAGACACCTCTCCTAAGCGCGGCAAAGCAAAGTTGGCTAAATAGCCCACCATTACAGCAAAAAACGTGTTTGATAATTTAGGATTAAATCCAAGAGGCTGTATTAATATTCTCCAGCGCATGGCACGCACCAAATGGCTTAAGCCGCTTAAAAACATTGAAACAAAAATCCAAAAATAATCGGCCTGGGTGAACGCATCGGCTATGCTGGCTTTATCTTTTTCGGTGAGATTACGCACTGCCAGCCAAACTAGCAGAATCCCAATGCCTAGAAAAAACAAAAATTTCAATACATTTAAACCTTGTTTTTTCAAAATCAGCGGAGTTTATTGGTTTTACTATCTGGAAATATAACCCAGGGTTTATGTTTTTTTGCTGCCTCGAAATCCATTAAAGCATAAGAAACAATAATTATTTCGTGGCCCGCTTTCACTTTTAATGATGCCGGCCCGTTTAAGCATATAACACCTGAACCTCTCTCTCCTTTAATAACGTAGGTTGTAAAACGTTCGCCGTTATTGTAATTGAAAATATCTACCTTTTCATTTTCAATAAGATTGGAAGCATTCATCAAATCTTCGTCAATGGTAACGCTGCCGATATAATCAAGATCCGCTTGAGTAACTGTTACACGATGTATTTTTGATTTTAAAACTTCTATCTGCATTGCGGATGTAAAACTAAAAAATAAATTTGATTGGCTTAAATTTTATACGGCTGTTTTTAGTTTTTAAAATATTTAATCGGAATTTATAATTACCCATATCTACACTCCAAAAGTGTTCTGAAAACAGCATAATAGTTATTGCCCCAGTTGTAAAATCATGGGCGCATACAAACAAAAAACACCGCTGAATGTTCAGCGGTGTTTTATTGCTAAAACGTTTTTTATAAATTAAAAATTTCCTCTGGCTTTAATGCCAAGTTCAACTTTTTTAAGTGCTGTAATGTATGCACCGATACGCATGGTTGTTTTGTATTTCTGCCCGTTGTTCCAAACATGTTCAAATGCTTCATTCATCGATATATCATGTTTAGCATTTACTTCGTCTTCTGTCCAATAATGTCCGTAATTATTTTGAACCCATTCGAAATAAGAAACAGTAACACCGCCGCTGTTTGCTAAAATATCCGGAACAACAATAATTCCTTTTTCCTGTAAAATATGGTCAGCTTCAGCAACAGTAGGGCCGTTTGCGCCTTCAATAATTAATTTTGCTTTGATCTTCACTGCAACTTCTTCTGTTATCACATTTTGAAGAGCTGCCGGAACCAATACATCAACATTGGAAGTTAATAAATCAGTGTTTTTTATTTCAACTCCTCCTGTAAATCCTTTTAAGATACCTCCGTTTTCTTTTGTATAGCGTATTGCTGCCTGTATGTCAATTCCCTTTTCATTCCAAAATGTTGCAGTGTGGTCACCGATGGCACATATTTTTATTCCCTGTTCGCTCAATAAGCGCGCAGCATTTAAACCTACATTGCCGAATCCCTGCACTGCAGCTGTAACTTTTTTAAAATCTAAATTCATTTTTTTTAAGGCAGCTAAAGTAGCTACCATTACACCGCGCCCTGTTGCTGCATCGCGTCCCTGCGATCCGCCTAAACCTACTGGCTTGCCGGTAACAACGCCTGGGAAATTACCATTGTGAACTTTGTTGTATGCGTCAACAATCCAGGCCATTTCACGCCCGCTTGTTCCCATATCAGGTGCCGGAATATCTTTGTTGGGGCCGAATACATCTGCCAATGCTGTTGTATATGCTTTTGTTAAACGCTCTAATTCGGAAACACTTAATGCACGCGGATCACATTTGATACCGCCTTTGGCGCCGCCGTAAGGCAGATTGGCAACTGCACACTTAAAGGTCATCCATGCTGAAAGGGCCTTTACTTCGTCATCACAAACGTCCATTCCGTAACGTATTCCTCCTTTTGAGGGGCCTAAAACAGTTGAGTGGATAGTACGGAAACCCTCGAAAACCTGCATTTTCCCATTATCCATTAAAACTGGCAGGTAAACCTTCACTTGCTTTTGCGGGCTTCTTAAAACATTTGCAACGTCGTCTGATAAACCATAAATCTTTGCTGCAAAATCAAGCCGGGCTAATACCGCATCAAACATGCTGTTTTGGTGATGCCCCGCTTCCGTGGTTGTAGTTTTTGTTGTCATAATCTTTACATTAAGTTCCTTGTTAGTTTTTATAGGAACGAGTTAAGGGACACAAAGCTACTAAAATTATAATCTATGAGAAAAACTAATCGCTAAATAAAAGGTTTAAATCTTTTAAATGTTTTGCTGGTAATAGGGGTGTATTTTTTTATCTCTTTCAGTTGTGCTTTTGAGAAAATCATTCTCTGATAAAAACGAAAACCCCTCAGCTGTGTGCTGTGGAGTTTTTGTTTAAATCCTTTTCTAAAGAAACCAATCACTTTTGAGGCTGCGGTCTGTCAGGCTTTTCCATATTATTATTGGAACTTTCAGCTGTTTAAAATTTAACACCTAGTGTCAACATAAAGCCGGAAGTAGTAAAATTGTTTTTCACTGAATTAAGGGGTGCTGCGGTTGGGTCATATAAATAACTGTATTCAGTATATTTTGTTAAGACATAAGCAAAATCAATAAAGTAATTGTTTTCTCTGAAACCAATGCCGGCAGTATAGCTTGATCTGTGTGCGTTCATATTTTCACCGCTTTTAAAAGGACTTCCATACAATGCATAACCTGCTCTGAAACTAAGAGGATCAAAACGGATTTCTCCGCCGATTCTTAGGTTACCAGCTGCAGTGTATTTGGTAAGAATTGTTTTATTTACATCAGCAAAAACATTCGGTGATGAATGAAGCTGTGCATAAGTGTAATCAAGATATTCGTAATCCACATTTAACAAGGCGTTTTTACTAATAACAAATCCCACGCTTCCTATGGCTCTGTAGGGTGTAATAATAGTATAATCAAAGGATCCTTGCGGGGAAGCCTGGTCGTGTTTTACACTGTCTAAATCTGCCGACATAGTATTGTTGTATGTGTCTTTCATTGTAATTGAAGTCGGGGTGTGTAAAGCAACTCCTATACGAAGCCAGTCAATAGGTTTTACAATAATACCTATTTTAAAATTAACCCCGCTGCCTGTGCTTGTTATGTTTTGTGAATACGTAAGTGATTTAAAACCCTTAATAGAATCTTTTTGGTCAATTTCTTCATAAACGCTTTCCTCGCTGTATCTGGCCCCTACAAAACCAATGGTGGCGCCGATAAACACTTTGTTTTGGTAATTACCCCCGAAACTTAAATCCGTTTCGCCCATCCTTCCCGTAGTAGTGGTTGTCTTCCGCTGCAGTTCGCCGTAATTAGGAAGAACATGGTTGTATAGATGATTTGTAGTGTCTGTTGGATTAATAAGATAAGTTTGGTAGGCTAAATCTGTAGAAAACGGATCGAAATCAGCCGATTGGTGGCCGTTTGCGTTTGCTACATAAGTATCTAGGATCGAACTGGAATTATTATACCCTTCAACACTGACCCTGTTTTGAAAACTGTTAGTACGGTTATAGCCGAGTCCGAAATTCACAGATTCCCATCCTGTATGGTTTTTTTCGCCGAGTTTCATACTGGTAACTAATCCAATATTGTTGATATTGAAATTTATGCTCCTGTCGGCAGTGTTGGATCCGTTATAGGTTGATGAAGTACTCGACGAAAAAATAGTCGGAGTAATTGTAAATTCGTTCTTTTTGAAAATAGCTATCCCTGCGGGATTAAAGCTTAATGTTGAAATGTCGCCGCCAAGAGCCCCCATAGATCCTGCCATAGAAGCAAATCTTGCAGTGCCTCCAAAAGTCAGCTGGGAGTAACGCATTGCATCAACGTCGTTTTGGGCTTTGGCTGAATAAGCACAAAGAAATCCCACACTTAAAATTAAGAATTGTTTTTTCATGGTTTCAGTTTTTTTAGTTGTTATCTTTTTCCTCCAGAACTATGGGATGATGAGCCGCTGCTTCTTCCTCCTCCGCTTCCGCTGCTAGTTGATCGGCTTCCGCCTCCTCCGTTGCTTCCGCTGTTCATGTGAGGAGCAGATTGCGAAGAATTACTTCTTGACGGCATTGCTCTTTGCTGGTTTCTTGGTTGCTCAAACCGGGACTGTTCGTTACGGGGTCTTGACTGCTCGTTTCTCGGCTGAACGCTACGTGGCTGCTCATTTCTGGGCTGTACATTTCTGGGCTGCTCATTCCTCGGCTGTTCATTTCTTGGCTGCAAATTTCTTGGTTGTTCGTTGCGTATCTGATTGTTTGGTCTTGAATTATTATCGCGGACACTTGTATTAAGCATGTACGGATTGTTAGTCCTGCCTTTTGTTTCATCAAAAGGTCTTTTGGTTTCTGTTTCAACTGCATTCATATAACGGTGGGCCATAGAGGTAGGCTGAGATGAAGTTCTCCCGCTTGAACTTGTTGTCCTTCTTGGGCCGTAGTAACTGTTATTATCATAACTGTTAAAATAATTGTTGTTATACCCGTTATGGCAGCCGTATCCATTCCCGTATCCATAACCATATCCATATCCGTACCCGTAACCGCCATACCCATATCCAAAGTATGAATTGTAACCATACGGATGGTACCAAGGATCATATCCCCAGCCCATATTAGAATACCAGTATAAACTTGGGTTGTATGCGTATGCTGCATAACTCGGACCCCAAAAGTTATAGCCTAAATAAATGCTTGAACCGTAAGAATAAGGGTTGCCGGTATAAAAATAAGAATTGGTGTAATAATTATCGTAATATCCGTAATTGCCGACACTATTATGAAAACGACTTAAACGCACGGCATATTCATCGTCATAATAATCATCATACTTAAAAGGCTGGTCGTAATAATTGTTAGTGACGGTAGTGTTACCGTTGGCGTCAGTAGTTTTTTGAGTGTTGGTGTAATAATCATCTGGAGCAGCCGAATTGTCAGCAGGCTGGCCGGTATTGTTTTGATTCTGCTGCGAATAATTGTTTGCATCTGCAGTTCTCTGCCTTTCCTGTTCAGCATTTTGGCGCTGTTTTTCCTGTTCGGCAATTTGATCCCGTTTTTGCTTTTCCGCATTTGCATCTCTGGAAGAATAATAAATGTCATCGTTATAGGCCCTCGATGCTGCGCCTTGCGGAGCAGTACATGAAGTAAGTCCGGCAATTGCAGCAGTTAAAATGAGTAAGTAAGTTTTCATTTGATTCTGTTTTATGTTTGGGGATGCTTTTAATTTGACAAAGTCATCAGCAAAAGATTTAATTTTCTATTTTTGCGAATATTAAAGTCGAATGTAAAATTACAAATACTATACCACAAATAATCTAAGATGAGCAAGGAATTATCAACCCGTGAAGAAAACTACTCCGAATGGTACAACGAGTTGGTTGTAAAAGCTGATTTGGCTGAGCATTCAGCTGTAAAGGGCTGTATGGTGATTAAACCCTACGGCTATGCTATTTGGGAAAAAATGCAACAGGCATTAGACAAAATGTTTAAAGACACTGGTCATGTAAATGCGTATTTTCCTTTGTTCATCCCAAAATCATTTTTCAGTAAAGAAGCCAGCCACGTTCAGGGGTTTGCTAAGGAATGTGCCGTGGTTACGCACTACCGCTTGAAAAATGCGGAAGACGGCAGCGGAATTATTGTTGATGAAACGGCAAAACTTGATGAAGAACTAATTATCCGCCCCACCTCAGAAACAATAATTTGGAATACTTACCGGGGCTGGGTGCAGTCATACAGAGATCTGCCGATATTGATTAATCAATGGGCAAACGTTGTACGCTGGGAAATGCGCACCCGCTTGTTTTTGAGAACAACCGAATTTTTATGGCAGGAAGGCCACACCGCTCACGCAACTTCTGAAGAGGCTGTTTCAGAAACAGAACAAATGCTTGAAGTATATGCACATTTTGCTGAAAAATGGATGGCTATACCGGTAATTAAAGGCATTAAGACAGCTAACGAACGTTTTGCGGGTGCAGTAGAAACATATTGTATTGAAGCTTTGATGCAGGATGGAAAAGCCCTGCAGGCGGGAACGTCGCACTTTTTGGGACAGAATTTTGCAAAAGCATTTGATGTAAAGTTTGCTAACAAAGAAGGCAAACAGGATTTCGTGTGGGCTTCGTCATGGGGTGTATCCACGCGGTTAATGGGTGCTTTGGTGATGTCTCATTCTGATGATAAAGGTTTAGTGCTTCCTCCCAAGTTAGCGCCGTTTCAGGTTGTAATTGTGCCTATTTATAAAGGCGAAGAGCAGCTGAAACAAATAAGCGAAGTGGTGTTGAAAATGAAAAAGGCGATGGAAGCCAAAGGAATTAGCGTAAAATATGATGACAGGGATACACAGCGCCCGGGCTGGAAATTTGCAGAGTATGAATTAAAAGGCGTTCCGGTGCGGATAGCAATCGGCGGGCGGGATTTGGAGAATGGCACTGTTGAGGTGGCCCGCAGAGATACTATGGAAAAAGAAACGCTGCAGCAGGCTGATATTGAAAACAAAATTGAACATCTGCTGGAGCAGATACAGGATAATTTGTTTCATAAAGCAATGGCAATGCGTGAAGCAAAAACATATAAAGCAGATACCTACGATGAGTTCAAGCGAATCCTGGAAGAAACCCCGGGTTTTGTAATGGCGCATTGGGACGGGACTCCTGAAACAGAGCAAAAAATTAAAGAAGAAACAAAAGCCACCATACGCTGCGTCCCTTTAAATAACAAGCAGGAGGCTGGGGTGTGTATATACTCCGGCAAGGCTTCAACACAAAGGGTGGTGTTTGCAAAGGCTTATTAAATCAATAAAAAAACTTGATATTGTTAAGGTCTGAAGAATATTTTCTTTGAAGCGGTGAAAAAAATCAGAAAAAAAAATTAACATGGAAAAACAAACTCCCCACGAATTAATTTTAAAATCGTTCAAGGAAAAATCGAGCATCAAGCAGGATGTTTACGCCAAAACATTTTTAGCTTTCAATAAAATGAAATCCATAGCCTTTACAATTGCAGCGGATTTAAAAAAAGAAGCGAATCAAATGGATCAGCGTATAATCGTTGATTACAGGGAAAAGGGCGAGTTTGAATTTGAATTGCGCATTGCGGGAGATTTGCTGATATTCTCAATGCATACTAATATTTTTGAGTTTGATAAATCTCATCAGCTGTGGCGAAGCTCCTACATAAAAGAAGATGCCGCACGCTCTTTTTGCGGGATGATTAATATCTATAATTTTTTAAATGATTCATTCAGATACAATAGGGTGAATGATCTGGGTTATATGATAGGAAGGGTATTTATTAATAAAGAAAATCATTATTTTGCAGAAGGCAAGCGCCAGTTAGGATTTTTGTATAATGATTTTGTTCATGCTGTAATTGACGAAAAAGCAATCAAAGCTGTTTTGGAATCAACAATTTTGTACTGCCTGAATTTCGATTTATATACCCCTCCGTTCGATTCTATAAAGGAAATTTCAGTTTCTGATATGCAGGTGACGAGTGAGAATATGCAGATAAAAACAGGGAAAAGATTAGGATTTCGTTTCCAGGTTGACAGCGATGAGGTAGATTGATTTTAAAGAATTTACTAAAAAATTTGGCGGAAATAGTTTTTTCTCCTACATTTGCACTCCCAAAAATATTGGGCCCGTTCGTCTAGGGGTTAGGACGCCAGGTTTTCATCCTGGTAAGAGGGGTTCGATTCCCCTACGGGCTACTAAGTAATTATTTAATTGAAAAATTGTTATTAGTTAAAAATAACCAATAACAGAACAGGTAAAAAAACAAAAGATGGCAAATCACAAATCAAGTATCAAAAGAATCCGTTCTAACGATGCTAAAAGATTAACTAACCGTTATCAGGCAAAAACAATGCGTAACGCGGTGAAAGAATTAAGAAACGATGAAGTTAAAGCTTCTGCTTCTGAAAAACTTCCTAAGGTTATTGCAATGGTTGACAAATTAGCTAAAAAGAGCGTGATTCATAAGAATAAAGCAGCTAACTTAAAATCAAAGCTGACCAAGAAAGTTAACGCTTTAAAAAGTAAATAATAAGTATCAGGATTTAATTCCTGTATTTCGAATAAATAAAGGCTCTGCTGGTGCGGAGCCTTTTTTGTGCTTTTATTTTTACATTTAAGAATCTCGTTAATGGAAAACTACAAACAATTATCCGGAATAAAATCATGGGCGGAGGAAGACCGTCCCCGTGAAAAATTATTGGATAAAGGAAGGCATGTACTTACCGAAGCAGAATTGATTGCAATTTTAATCGGTTCGGGAAGCAGGGATGAAACTGCAGTTGAGCTTTCCAAGCGGATATTAGCAAGTACTGGCAATAATTTAAATGAATTAGGAAAACTTACGGTTTCCGAACTCTGTAGATTTAAAGGCATCGGAGAGGCAAAGGCAATCAGTATTATTGCAGCACTTGAGCTTGGAAGAAGAAGAAAAGAAACGGAAATAGTAAAGCGCGAAAAAATAGTTACAAGTAAAGATGCATTTGAAATAATGAAACCTTTCATGGCTGATTTACCGCATGAAGAGTTTTGGCTTTTGATGCTGAACAGAGCTAATTCATTTATCAAAAAAGAATTAATCAGCCGCGGAGGTGTTTCAGGCACTGTGGTTGATACAAAAATAATTTTTAAGGCAGCCTGCGAAAATTATGCAAGCTCTATTATTATCTGCCATAATCACCCTTCAGGCAATTTAAAACCAAGCGACGCGGACTTAAAAATCACTAAAAACATAAAAGAAGCAGGCAGAATAATGGAAATACAATTGCTTGATCATTTGATAATTTCGGAAAACAGTTTTTACAGTTTTGCAGATGAGGGAGTGATTTGATTTTTATTCCGAATCTTTTATTCCGCAAATTTATTTAGAGTTTTATACCCTGATGCGAATTTCGGCTCGTTAAGAAATATTGTTATTGAATCCAGGCAATCTGGATGAGGCTCAAGGCTATTTTGTGTTTGACTCTTGCTGGATTTTTTATTGATGTATAATTTTCTCTGATTCCCTTTATCTGTGTGAATAATAAAACCCCGAAAGAGGGTATATTTAATACAACCTTTTTAAGCCGCACTGCATCTGCGTATTAAATTGAATATTGTAATTTAGAAATCTGTAATTTGCTGCAGATAAAAAGCGTTAAATTCAAAAGGATGAAAATTTAAAGAATATTCTCAACTGTCCTTTTTGGTTTAATACTCTTGTTTTGTCTTCCTGGAAAAATGTTATCGCAGCATTTTACTAATCGCGGCAACTATTTCTGGGTAAGTCATGCAGGGCAAATTAAGGTATCCTGATCAACTTTTATACTTTACATTCCAGCATCAGTAAATACTGCCGGCACAGTTACAGTTCCCCTTCAGGGCTGGTCGGCTCCATTTACAATTGCAGCGAATTCTATTGTTACTATTACAGTACCTTCTTCTGTCGGTTATGTGGGCTGTTCCTTCTGGCTTGAACAAAGAGAGATTCAGATTGTGTCAAATTATCCTTTTATGTGGTCGCGAGATAATCGAATGATATTGCATAATTTTGGAGGAGTAAATTTTTAAAAAGTAAAAAATAAGGATGAAAAAATCGAAACACTTTAATTTACCGCCTTTTTTTTCAGTACAATATCTTGCAGGAACAAGTGTTTTTATTTTATTATTTTTTACCAGCACAATCAGTTTGTCACAAACCATCTTTCCATTTCCTTATACAGGAGGTGTTCAAACTTTTACCGTACCATCCTGCGTATATACTATTCATGTTAAAGCCTGGGGAGGGGGAGGCAGCGGTGGCGGAGGTGATGATTACCCTGGGGCAGTGGGTGGTGGGGGTGCTTTTGTAGAAAGTGATCTTACTGTTGTTCCTGGTCAGGTTATTACCCTAATAGTGGGGGGCGGTGCTGGCCCCGGCGGACAATGTGCATCCTGTGCTCCTGGTGGGAGCACAGGATGGGGTAATGGATTAGTTGGCGGCGGAAACGGTGGTAATGCAGGCTGTTCCGGGTGTTCGGGTGGCGGCGGCGGTGGCGGCGGGGCCGCTGCATTATACAGTGGTGCAACCCCTTGGTTAGTAGCTGGCGGTGGTGGCGGCGGGAGTGGAGGCGGGCAGTTTAGCAGTGGTGCAATCGGCGGTGGTGGCGGCCAGGATGGGAATCCTTCACCAGGTTCTTGTTCTTCGTTTGGTGTTTCGGGAGCCAGCGCAAATGGCAATGGAGATCAGGGGGCAAATAAAAGCGGGGACGGTGGCGGCGGTGGCGGCGGTGGCGGCGGATATAACGGCGGCACTGGCGGTGGAGTGGCAACTGGCTGTGACTGCGGTGCATGCGGTGGCGGCGGTGGCGGCTGTTTTTCCTCCGGCACCAATACAACAATAACGAATGGTACTGGGCAGACCGCGGGCAATAGCGCAGATCTAGATCTTCCATCAGGTGCTTCAAACGGAGGGAATGGTTCAACCAAAGGCGGCGATGGATTTATATTATTATCTATGGTAATCCCCTCAGCCCCTACTGCTGTATTTACTGTTGTTTCTCCTGTCTGCGATGGTGCAAATTCCACTGTTACTTATATTGGAAGCGGATCGGGAAGCGCAGTTTACAATTGGGATTTTAACGGAGGAGCTATTGTTTCAGGATCTGGTCAGGGCCCCTACACAGTTAACTGGGCTTCAGGAGGCAGTAAAAATATCACGCTAGATGTAAGCGAAAATTCCTGCACTCACAGCGGTTCAATGAGTGTAACAGTGAATCCCCTGCCAACAGCAGCTATAAGCGGCACAACAGCCTTATGTGAAAATGGAGCGGCGCCAAGTATTGCATTTACGGGGGCAGCAGGTACAGCTCCATATACCTTCACCTACACTCTTAACGGCGGGGCCAGCCAAACAATCACTACCAGCAGCGGGAACAGCGTGAGTATTTCAGCAGCAGCAAATGCAGCCGGAATATTTACTTATGCTTTAGTAAGTGTGCAGGATGCAAGTGTATCAAACTGCAGCAACACAGCAGCAGGCAGCGCCGTAATAACCATAAATCCACTGCCGGCAGCCATTATCAGCGGCACAGCAACAGTATGTCAATATGATGCAGCCCCTTTGATCACCTTTACAGGATCGGGCAGTACTGCGCCTTATACCTTTACTTACAGCATCAACGGCGGGGCCAGCCAGACAATAACCACTACCAGCGGAAACAGTGTAACCCTGCCCGTATCAACAGGAGCGCCCGCCTCATTTACCTATACGCTGATAAGTGTGCAGGACGCAAGTTCCACAGCATGCAGTGTGGCGGCCAGCGGCAGTGTATCAGTAACAATTTATCCAAAACCGAATGCAGGGTTCCGCAATACAAGCGTCTGCGCCGGAAATCCCACACAGTTTACGGACAGCTCCTTTACTGCTTCCGGAACAATTTCTTTAAGGACATGGAATTTCGGCGATAGCAGCCCTTTTAGTAATTTACTAAATCCTTCTCACCAATATGCTGCCGGAGGAATTTACAATACATCCTTAATCATAAGCAATAGTTTTGGATGTCTCGATACTATTATTAAACCGGTTCATGTTTATTATAATCCTGTGGCAAGCTTTACACACAGCGATGTATGTTTAGGCGATACTATTCATTTTACAAACACATCAACAATTAACAACACTGCATCAATTGCAAATTATCTGTGGCAATTTGGCGATGCAAGCCCAACAAGTAATGCGCAGAGCCCGCCTCATTATTATTCAGCAGCAGGAATTAATACTGTTACTTTAGTAACAACATCGTCAGATGGGTGTACGGATGCAGTCACCGTTTCTGCGAAAACATTTGACGCACCCGTTTCTGCTTTTGCATTCAGCAGCATTTGTTTGTATGATTCAGCACATTTTACAAATTCAACAATCAGTCCGGCAATGGGCAGTACCGCAGGCTGGTCATGGAATTTTGGCGATGGAAGTCCTGTAAATACAACTGTGTGGAGCCCATCCCATATTTATTCAGTACCGGGAAATTATCAGGTTACTCTCATTACCCATTCATCTAATCTAGGCTGCCCCGATACGATAACCCACCCAATTACGGCCTTCCCAATTCCCGTTGCCCGGTTTGTTTTTACAAATGTGTGTTTAAATCAGGCAATGAATTTCAATGATTCCTCCATTGTTTCAAGCGGAAGCATTGCAAGCTGTTCCTGGAATTTCGGAGACGGCTCATCGCCGAATGCGAATCCAAACCCGGCGCACATTTATGCAAATACCGGCATCCATACTGTTTCGCTTATTGTTACAACTAATAACGGCTGCAAGGACACGGTTTCGAAAAGTACTGTGGTGCATCCTCTGCCTCATGCTGCAATCGCTGCACAGAATGTTTGCGATGGATCGACGGTGTATTTCTCAGACTCCTCTCACATTCCACCAACGGATACTATACATTCATGGGGGTGGAATTTTGCTGACGGCAGTCCGCTGAATACGAATAAAAACACTTCCCATCTTTATGCGGGAGCTGGTTCTTACATTGTCCAGCTATTAGTTGTGACAAATTTCGGCTGCCCCGATTCTATCACAAAAGTTGTTTTTGTAAATCCAAATCCGGTTGTTAATTTTTCAGCAGACGATACTATTGGATGCGAACCTCTCTGCGTAAATTTTCATAACATTCCTTCTTCAGCGCCGGGTACCAATGCGGCCTGGCTATGGAATTTTGGTGATGGAAGCCCTGCAGTCAGCTTACAAAATCCGCGGAAGTGCTATATAGATACATCTGTTTTTTCTCCGGCGTTATTGAATGTTACTTTAAAAGTGACTTCCGACAGCGGATGCTCAAGTATAAAGACAAAGAATAATTATATCACAGTATACCCAAACCCGGAGGCAGTGTTTTCCGCATTGCCGGGCAGCGTAAGCATTGTGAACCCTGTAATTTCGGTAACAGATCAATCTGTCGGCACAAACTATTGGCATTGGAATTTCGGTGATTTGGATACGGCCGTCATAAAAAATCCGCTTCCCCATACCTATGCCGATACCGGAACTTATCTAATCACACTCATCGCTTCCACTCAGTATAACTGTGCTGACACAGCGTATCAAACCATTGTAATTGAACCGGATTTTTTATTTTATATTCCCAATACCTTTACTCCCAATGACGACGGTATAAACGATACTTTTTTAGGAAGAGGAATATTCATTAAAGAATATGAAATGATGATATTTGACCGCTGGGGAAATTTAATTTTTTATTCCAATGATATGAGCAAAGGGTGGGACGGTAAGGCAAATCACGGCAGTGATACTGCTCAGCACGATGTGTATGTGTATTCGGTTAACGTTACTGATTTTAAAAACAAAAAACACAGCTACAAAGGTGTTGTTACCTTAATCAGATAATCTTCTGTTTTAAAAAATCAGATGCCGGAAATAGTATCTATCCAAATAGTTTTGGATTGCTGTATTAGTTTGTTTCCAGAACTTTGAAAAGTTCGTCTAATTTCGGAGTTAAAATAATTTCGGTTCTGCGGTTTTTCTTGCGCGCTTCAGCAGTTTTTGCGGGGTCAATGGGAAAATACTCTCCTCGTCCGGCTGCTGTAAGTCTTCTGGAATCTACAGAGCTGTTTTTAGTAATTATTTTAACAATAGAGGTAGCCCGCATTACGCTTAAATCCCAATTGTCTTTTATATCTCCTTTACCCGTCATTGGCACATCATCAGTGTGCCCTTCAATTAAAATATTTATATCAGAATTCTGTTCAAGCACCTTTGCTACTTTTTTTAATGCTTCAATGCCCTTTGCTTCCACAGTTGTGCTGCCGGATGCGAACAAAAGATTTTCCTCCATCGAAACATATACCTTACCGTTTTTCTGAGTAATGGTCAAGCCCTTGCCTTCAAAGCCGAATAGGGCATCGGTTAATTTTTTCTTTAAATCGTTAACAGCATCGTCTTTCTTTTTAAGAACGCCTTCTAATTCGGTAACACGTGCTTCGCGTTTTTTTAACTCTGCAGTGAGTTCCTCCAGATTTTTCTTTTGAGCATTTAACTGTGTTTCCAGCAGTTTTAATTCATCCTGCTTTTTGAGAAGCTGTTCCTGCGTTAATTGTAATTCGCCCGATAGTTTTTTAGTGTCGGCTGCATTGCCGGCTAATAAATGATTGTATTTGTCTAACAGTTGTTCGTTTATTTGATTGAGCTGATCATACTTTGATACAAACCTATGGCAGTTTTCCGAGATCATCGATGTGTCTTTTTGAAGTCCGGTAATCTGTCTTAAATTATCAGCTAATTTTTTCCCGGCTTCCGTAAGTTTGGCTTCACACTCCTGGCTTGTTATTTTTAATGCAGCAAGCTCTTTGTCACAGTTTGCCCGTTTAGCTTGCTCCTCCTCCAATTTACGCTGGGGAACGCATGAAACTATTGCACTTATGATTATTAATAAAGTGAGGTATTTAAAGCAGTTTTTCATTTGCGGATAATTAAAAATTATTAAATCAGGAATACAAAACTATTAATAATTGAGGATGATTTTTTCTGGGTGCGATAAACGTTATGCACAATAAAATCGCAGTAAGTGCGGGAGGTCTGTTAATAATTAAGCATTTTATCAAATAAAAAAGCCATTCTTATAATTCAAGAATGGCTTTTTTATTTTTAGATTTTTTTCTATTTTTTTATCTCTGTTTTAGGCTCGAAATAAACACGTGTTAAATCGCGGTATTCCATAGCATTTACCGGGAAATTTTTTATATACGTTTGAACAAGACGGTAATTTTCATCATAAAAAATAGGCATGATTGCGGCATCGTCAATGGCTGTTTGGTCAGCTTTCAGATACAGGCTCATTCTCTTTTGGACATCGACTTCCTGAGTAGCAGCAGAAAAGAGTGAATCGAATTTCGCACTCTTGTAGCGTACGGAGTTTAAAAATGATTTATCTGTTAAATTTTTTGGAATATGTTTGCTGTAAAGCAGCGTTAAGAATGTTTCAGGATCAGGATAATCAGCCTGCCATCCCGTTCTCCAAAATAGCGCCTTGCCTGTTTCTAAACGTTCAAGGTGTTCTGCAAAAGGAAGAACATTAATTTCAATATCAATATTTAAATTTTCTTTCAGCATCTTTTGAATTACTTCTGCTGTTTGAATATTTCTATCGCCTCCGCCGCTGTTAATCTGAAGCGTTAATTTCGGAAACCCTATTCCGTTCGGGAAACCGCCTGCCGTCAAAAATTTTCTGGCTTTATCAGGATCATACGTATAGCCTTTTAAACTTTTGGAATTGTAGTCTTTAAAAGAAGGGGGAACAATGCCGTAAATCCCTGGAATACCTTCCCCCTGCAGTGTGTAGGTGACAATTTTTTCGCGGTCGATAGCATAATTAAATGCAAGGCGCACTTCTTTTTTATCAAAAATTCCGCTTTGTTCCTGGAAACCGTAATAGAATATACTCATTGCTGGAATTACCTGCAGATCAAAAGGGGCATTTGCTTCTTTAGCGTGGTCGAGTTCTCCTAAAATATCAGAAATCATTTCAACGGGAATACGGAAAATCATATCTAAATTACCTCTTTTAAATTCCAGCAATTCCGATTTTTTTTCTTTTATGAAAGTGAATTTAAGAGCATCCAGATAAGGAAGCTGGTTGCCGAATTCATCTTTGTCCCAATAATTCGGATTCCGTTCTAAAATAACGGCTTCGCCTTCTTTAATGCTTTTAACCTGGAAAGGTCCTGTTCCGACGCATTTTGCACGCATATCAACTCCGTATTTTTCAAACGCTTCCTTAGGATAAAGCCAGCATCCGGGAGTACTCAATATATTTAAGAAACCGGCGAAGGGATAAAGCAGCGTAATTTGTAATGTGTTGTCATCAATTACTTTTACTCCTGAAACACCTGCTTCCAAAGGTTTGTTATCAAACGTTGATTGAAAATATTCATTGGCGCCAACAACTTTATCTTTAAATGTATTGCCGAACTGCTGATTTTCGGGACTTGAGGTACACAATTTTTCAAAACAGTATTTAAAATCTTTTGCGATAATTTCGCGCCCTTTCCCATCAGGAAAGCACGGGTCGTCGTGAAATTTTACTCCTTTGCGTATAGTGAATGTCCATTGTGTGGCGTCGGCATTTCTCACCCATTTTTCGGCGAGAGAAGGCAGAATAGCTAAGTCGGTCTGGGATAGTTTTACCAAACCTTCATAAACTTGATTGGTAATTCGCTGAGAAGTAACTTCGGTAACGTTTAAAGGGAAAAGGTTGCGGAAATCTTCTATTTCGTTCATTCTAAAAACCCCGCCGTAATATACACCTCCGCTGGCCTTTCGAGACTCCCCGGTAGTGCTGTGCTTACCCCCGCAGGATGCTAAAAATACAACAGCCAAAAATAAATAAATTGTTTTTTTCATACTTTATAAAAAAGGCATATTAAAACTCGCATTTGCAAAGGTATCAGTTAATCTGTAAATTTCATAGAGAATACCATAAAAACTGTGTCGGATAAACGGATTAAAAATCTACCTCAATTAAAACAGGACAATGATCGGAATGTTTGGCTTCGGGTAAAATGGCCGCGCGTTTCATCAGGGGCTCTATATTGCTGCTCACGAGATTATAATCAATACGCCAGCCAAGGTTTTTAGATCTGGCGGCAGACCTGAAACTCCACCATGTGTAGTTATGCGGCTCTTTGTTAAAATGGCGGAAGCTGTCAACAAACCCCGACTTCATAAAATTGCCGATCCACTCTCGTTCTTCTGGTAAAAAACCGCTGCTGTTTGCGTTGCTCTTTGGGTTATGGATATCAATGGGCTGATGGCAGATGTTGTAATCGCCGCAGATAATAAGTTTTGGGCGCTCTTTTTTTAACTTGTCGATATAGTTTTGAAAAGCGGCAAGCCATTTAATTTTAAATGCCTGACGTTCTTCCCCGCTGCTGCCGCTTGGATGATATACGCTCATTACGGAGATGCCGCCATAATCTGCGCGGATAACACGTCCTTCAAAATCATACTCTGGAATGCCGCAGCCATATTCTACATGATCCGGTTTTCGTTTTGAAAAAATTGCAACACCGCTGTATCCTTTTTTCTGAGCAGGAAACCAATAGTGATGGTAGCCTGCATTTTCAAAAATAGTTAAATCTAACTGTCCGGGTTCTGCTTTTAATTCCTGAACACATAAAATATCCGGATCTGCAGCTTTAATCCAGTCCATGAGTCCCTTGCTCATCGCTGAACGGATGCCATTTAAATTGTATGTTATAATTTTTGTCATAATTCTCCGTATTAAGTATGATGGACAAATATATAAAAAGCATTTGTCGGAACATAAAGATAAAATCGGGCGTCGGGAAAATATACCAAAATAATAATGCCCTGCTCTGCGTTAGTGACATCACCTGAATGCAATAAATGCGACGGTATATAAATTTAATAGTACTTTTAAATCTGTGATATTTCGAAAAATAATATTGTTTTTTCTGATGCAGTTTTTGTGTGTCGGAGGATTTGCACAATACCTGAACAATGCCCATGTCAGGCGGCTGATAGTGAAAGGCGATACTCTCAGAGTAGATACTCTAAGCATTATTCCCGGCTCCTTTGCGCTTATGAACGATGAAGGAATACTGCTGGACGCATCTTTTTACAAAATAAATTACGCTGAGGGGCTGCTGTATTTGAATAGAAAAAAAATTGAAACATCCCCCTATTCCCTTCTGAAAAAGAAGGGGGACAGTATTGAAACATTCCAGCTTCTCCGGCTGAAAAAGAAGGAAGACAATTTTGCTTCCGACAGCTTTAAAGTATCTTATAAAACATTTCCGTATTTATTTTCCGCTGAAGTAAAACATAAGGATGCGAGCAGCATAAAGCCTGATTTATTCGGGCATACAAATCCATTTAATTATAATATCGAATCAAAAAGCGAAGATATTTTTAAAATGGAGGGATTGAATAAAAGCGGCAGTATTTCACGCGGTATATCCTTCGGGAACACACAGGAAATGGCGGTTAATTCAAATTTGAATCTGCAGTTATCGGGACATTTGAGCAATAATATTGATATTTTATTAGCAGCTTCCGACAATAATATTCCTATTCAGCCGGAAGGAAACACACAGCAGCTGCAGGAGTTTGACAAGGTATTTATTCAGCTTTCAAGCGCAGGCTCTAAGCTTACCGCCGGCGATTTTCAGCTGACAAGGCCGGCATCTTATTTTATGAATTTTAATAAAAAAGCACAGGGCATAAGCTTTGCAGCGGTGTTAAAAATTAATCCAGCTCCCTCTTTTAAAAAGGGCGAATCAACAGATGTGAAGAAAGAGGGTGTTTTTAAAACATCACTGAGCGCAGCTGTTTCGAAAGGGAAGTTTGCGCGAAGCCAGATACAGGGCGTTGAAAGCAACCAAGGCCCTTATCGGCTGCAAGGGGCAGAAAACGAGCCGTTCATTATTATATTGTCGGGAACTGAAAAAGTGTATATCGACGGAAGGCTCATGGACAGAGGGCAGGAGAATGATTACGTAATTAATTACAATACATCAGAAATTACATTTACCGCCAAACAGCAGATTACAAAGGATAAACGGATTGTTGTTGAGTTTCAGTATTCCGATAAGAATTATGCGCGCTCGCTGGTTCATTTTGGAAATGATTTTGAGAGTGATAAACTTAAACTTCATTTTAATATTTATTCGGAGCAGGATAATAAAAACCAGCCGGTTCAGCAGAATTTAACAGATCAGCAAAAGCAGCTGCTGTCGCGGATAGGTGATACTTTATCGCTTGCTGTGGCGCCGGGCTACGACAGTATTGCATTTAATACCAATGAAGTGCTGTATCAAAAAAAGGATACTATTATCGGCAGCAATCATTATCACAATGTATTTTTATACAGCACTAACAGCACTGTGGCTCACTTTCGGGTAACATTCAGCAATACAGGGCAGGGTAATGGTAATTATAATCAGACTGCATCTGCAGCAAACGGCAAAGTGTTTCAATGGATAGCGCCCGACAGCATTACTCATAAACCGCGGGGCAGTTTTGAGCCGATTATTCAATTGATAACGCCCAAACAAAAACAAATGGTAACGACGGGTATTGAGTATGCTTTTTCAGCAAACAGCAGACTTTCTGTTGAGGCGGCCGCGAGCAATAATAATATCAATACCTTTTCTTCGGTGAAAAGCAGTAAAGACGCAGGCTCCGCACTTAAAATCAATTTTGATAATGCAAGGCCTATAGGCAGTAAACAACCAGACAATTCAAATTTAGATAAACCGAAGACAAGGGCGTCTCAAGATTCTGCTTCAGATCCTTTGACACTGCTTACAAATGTAAATTATGAATATGTTCAGAAAAACTTTTCTCCGATAGAACGATACCGAAGTGTTGAATTTGAGCGTGATTGGAACCGCGGCAACGTAACTGCTGCTTTGGCTGATCAGCACATTATAGGCGCATCGCTGGGATTAGTAAAAAAAACACTTGGAACTGCTTCATATAAATTCAACGCGCTTTTTGAAGGAACAAATTACAATGCGGATAAACACCAGGCGGATTTTAATTTTTCGAAAAAAGGATTTAATATTCAATACAACGGAAGTTTATTAAACTCTTCAAGTACTTCTAATACTAACTTCTATAGGCATAAAAGCGGAATATCCAAAAGAATAAAATGGATAACATTGGGAATTAAAGATGAGTTTGAACAAAACAAATTTACAAAACTTAAAAAAGATTCGCTGCTCTCAAACAGTTATAAATTCTGGGAATGGCAGAGCTATATCCAGAATGCCGACACATCAAAAACCCGCTACGGCTTAAATTATAAACAGCGAACTGATTTTGCTGTAAGAAATTCGATTGCAAACAGCGGACTCAACAGAGCCGCATTTGCAGAGAGCTATGGCTGCTTTTTTGAACTGCTTCAAAACCCCAATAACCGTTTGAAAATTAATGCGGCTTACCGCCGCCTGCAGATTATAGATACGGCACTAACACTTCAAAAGCCCGACAATTCATTGGTTTCAAGGATTGAATACAATTTTCGTTTAGGGAAAGGGTTTTTAAGTTCAAATACTTTTTATGAAATAGGATCGGGACTGGAAGTAAAAAAAGAATTCTCCTACATAGAAGTTGCAGCCGGGCTCGGCGCATACACCTGGATTGACTATAACAACAACGGCATAAAAGAATTAAACGAATTTGAAATAGCGGCTTTCCCCGGACAAGGCACTTTTATTAAGGTTTATACGCCTACCAGCGATTATATTAAAGTTTTTACCAACCAATTCAGCCAGACAATGCTGTTAAACCCTTCTGCATTGTGGGCCGGCAAAACTGGTGTCCGGAAATTTATTTCCCATTTTTCAAATCAGACGGCGTTCCGCGCCGATAGAAAAACAACAGAGAACGATCTCGCAAAAGCCTATAATCCTTTTTTGAATGCAGCCAATGATATAAGTTTAGTTACAATGAATTCTTCTTTCATGAACACATTGTTTATTAACCAGTCAAGCTCTCTTGCCGGGCTTGACCTTATTTACCAGGATGTGCGCAATAAAACACTTTTGGTAAGCGGGTTTGATACAAGGCAGAATACTTATTTGGAAGCCCGCATTCGGTGGAATATGTCCAAGGAATTCAGCTGGAATATCAGTGGTCAAGACGGTGCAAAAATGAGTAATTCACAATATTTCAGCACCCGCAACTATTCTATTTTATATTATGACGCCCAGCCGAAATTCAGCTATCAGCCTAATACAGCTTTCCGGGCAGCGGTTTCATTTAAATACACCGATAAAAAAAACAATGCGGAGTTTGGTGCACAGCACGCAAACCTGATGGATTACGGCGCAGAGCTTAAATACAATGTGCTGCAGAAAGGGAGCCTGAGTTTAAAAGCAAATTATATTCAAATAAAATATAATGATGTTCAGCTGAATACTTCTCTTGCATTTGAAATGCTGGATGCATTGAAAGCAGGGCAGAACATCACTTGGGGGCTTACTTATCAGCGTAATTTATCGAACAATATGCAATTGAGTTTTACGTATGACGGACGCAAATCAGAAGGTGTTAAAGCTATTCATACAGGCGGTGCGCAGGTGAGGGCTTATTTTTAAGAAGAGCGGCTTCTTCTAAAAAAATTAAAAGGATTATATCTCTATCGTCCGAAAATTTAAAATTAGAAAACGGTTTTGTTTCGCCTTCATTCAAAAGCCCATGCCCATAAAGAATGTAAAAATTTATTTAATAAATTTAATTGTATTTTTGGACGATGAAAAAACGTTTCTTCTTTGCATTGCTTTGGCTTGTGCTTTTTATCCTGCAATGCTCTGCCCAAAATAAACGGATTGACTCCCTTCTTATTATTTTTAAAACCGAAAGAACAGATACCTCTAAGGTAAAACATGCTTGCAATTTATGTGTGGAATATAGAAATATTGGGCTGTATGATACTGCATTATATTATGGCAATACGGCATTAGCGCTTGCACAGAAGTTGAATTTTAAAAAAGGGATTTCCATTTCCTTTAATTGCATGGGAACTGTTAAGTATTTACAGGGTGATTTTTCCAAGGCTTTGGATTATTATTTAAAAACTTTGAAAATATATGAGGAGCTGAAAGATAAAAAAGGGATAGGAAAAATTCTCGGAAATCTTGGAACTGTTTATTACAGCAAGGGCGATTACCAAAAAGCACTTGAAACCTATTCCAAGTCATTGGAAATTGATCGGGAGCTTGGAAACAAAAAAGGAATTGCATCAAACCTCGGAAATATCGGCCTTGTTTATAGTGATCAAGGTTATTATCCCAAGGCGCTTGACGACTTCTTAAAGGCTTTGAAAATTAATGAGGATCTGGGTTATAATCGAGGAGTCGAAATCTGTCTTGGAAACATAGGGCTGGTTTATTACGCGGAAGGAGAGTACAATCAGGCATTAAACTATTATAAAAGGGCTTTAAAAATATCAGAGGAACTCGGGGATAAAAACGGTGTTGAAACCTGGCTTAGTGACATTGGCAAGATATATTCTAATCTGGCAGACTATTCAAAAGCTCTGGACTTTTATAATAAGTCACTAAAGATTGCTGAAGGAATTGGAGAGAAAGAGTTGATTGAAAAAAACCTTAGTTACATCGGAGCTGTTTATGGGGACAAAAAGGATTATAGCAAGGCACTCGATTTTTTTTTTAAGGCAATTAAAATAGCAGAAGAAACCGGGGAGAAATATGATATTGCTACCCTCTTCGTCAGTATAGGGGAGCTTTATACAGCAACCGGCAAATTTAAAGAAGCAGAACAGTACCTGAAAAGAGCCGCAATTTTGGACGACAGCATTGGTTCGATGGAAAAATTGATGTTTTGCGAAAAGCAGCTCAGCCGTTTATACGATACCACAGGAAGACCAAAGCTGGCCCTTATTCATTACAAAAAAGCAATAGCAATAAAAGACACCATTTTCAGCCAGGAAAATAGTAAACAGCTTGTGCGCAAAGAAATGAACTTTGAATTCGATAAAAAAGAACTTGCAGCTAAAGCGGATCAGGATAAAAAAGATTTGATTACTGCAGCAGATGAAAAAAAACAGTTGATTATTATCCGCTCAGTTGTTATCGGCTTATTATTAATGATGGTATTTGCTGCCTATATTTTCATCACACTTCGGCTGACACGAAAACAAAAAAATTTGATTGAAGCCCAGAAAAATGAAGTGTCTCATCAAAAAGATGAAGCTGAAACACAAAAAGAAAAAGCCGAAGAACAAAAAGAGATAGCATTTAGGCAGCGCATCATAGCTGACGAACTTCGCGAAATCTCAGAAAAACAAAAGCATCTTGTAGAAGAAAAGCAGAAAGAAATTGTAGATTCTATTACCTATGCCAGACGCATACAAAGGGCGCTGCTTACCAGCGATGAATACTTTAATAAACATCTGCCGGCCGAACATTTTATTTTATTTAAACCTAAAGATATTGTAAGCGGTGATTTCTACTGGGGTTTGAGCATACCACCATATCCTAATTGGGACAGGGGTACCAATAAAATAAAATTACCCCCCGAAACCGAACGGCAGAATATATTTTACCTGGTAACAGCCGACTGCACAGGGCATGGGGTTCCGGGCGCTTTTATGAGTATGTTAAACATTTCATACCTCAATGAAAATGTAATTGAACGCAGCATCAGGCTGCCGCATGACATACTTAATACCCTGCGGAAAGAAATTATTCAGGCCCTTAACCCGGCTGGAAGTATTGAGGAATCAAAAGATGGCATGGACTGCACATTGTGTGTTTATGATTTCGATAAAATGCTCCTTCATTTTTCGGCAGCAAATAATCCTCTATGGCTGGTTCGCGGAGGAGAGCTCACAGAATACAAAGCAGATAAAATGCCCGTAGGCAAATACAGCGAAAAAACGGAACCTTTTTCAATGCAGACTATACCGCTCCAAAAAGGAGATATCATTTATACCTCCACTGATGGCTTTGCTGACCAGTTTGGCAGGAGCGGAAAAAAATTAATGAAGAAAACATTTAAAGAAGAACTGTTGAAAATCAATCAGCAGCCGATGGCTGAACAAAAAGAATATCTGAATCATTTTTTTGAAAACTGGAAAGGGAATAATGAGCAGGTGGATGATGTTTGTGTTATCGGTGTCAGAATATAATTAAACCGCATTTTGGAAGCCTTTTCAAGCATTGCTGAGCGCAATATCAATGTGTCAAGCCTTGATTTAATCTTCGATCGCCCCGAAACAACCTTGTTTAGGGTGAAACAATCTTCAATCGCAGTGATTCAATCTTCGATCGGTCTGAAATAACATTGTTTAGGGCGAAACAATCTTCAATCGGAGCGATTTAATCTTCAATCGCCCCGAAACAATCTTGTTTAGGGCGAAACAATCTTCAATCTGGGTGATTCAATCTTCGATCGGTCTGAAACAACATTGTTTAGGGCGAAACAATCTTCGATAGCAGTGATTCAATCTTGTTCAGGCCTAAAAATTGTTGTTTCGGAGTAAACAATCTTCATTAAGCCCTAATCAAGACTGTTTTGGTGTTTTTAATGTTTGTTTTGCTTTCTTAGAGATTAAATGCAATTTAATTTCTCGTGCAACTGCTTTAAAAAGTGCGTTTTAAATTAAAAAGTCTTTAAAATGCCTGTTAATATTGATTTTTATGTAACCTTTATTACGGAATGTCCGTTAAACACTGCAAATTCCATTCTCATGATGATATATTTACTCAGGTGTTTTTCCTAAATCGCAACTAACAACTCCAAGATCAGAACAGCTTCATAGCAAGCTTCAGGAGACACCGTGTGAGGGGTATTATACATTAAAACAATGAAAACTGTTAGAATTTCGCTTAACTTTAAATCAGTAAGCGCAGCCCTTTTAGCCATATTCGCACAAAGTGTGATTTCGGCAATTACAAATAACGCTTTTTTTATTAACCCTTACCCAGTTCTTGGTATTTTACAAACCGCGGTAAACAACCTTGTCAGTGCCCTTGCAGCGCAGCATCCCGGCGATAAGGCAAGCTCTGAAGTTGTAAAGCTGGCCAAACACGAGCTTAACCGTGTTTTAACCGCACTGGCAGCTTATGTTGTTTTCGAGAGTAATACTGATACAGCAAAAGCGCTTAGCAGCGGCTTTAGTTTAGTTGGACCGCGTCAGGCACCTTCAAATGTTTTCAATGCGGTGCAGGGATTACAATCTGGAAGTGTAGATGTCAGTTCACCGGCAGGCGGCAATTCGTATATCTGGGGATATACCACTGACCCTATTGTTGAAGCCAGCTGGCTGGTTGCTGCAACCACTTCCCAGGCCAGTTTTACAATTAACGGTTTAACCCCCGGTGTTAAGTACTGGTTCAGAGTTGCCTTGGTTACTCCTGCCGGTCAGCGGCCTTGGTGTAACCCGGTAATGGTGCATGTTGTATAAGTATCGTTGGTTTAGAAATATAAACTCCCTGCAGGGCTATGCTTGCAGGGAGTTTTTTTGTAAAAGATTTGATAATTCAGTTCTTGATTTTTTACTAACATATTATTTAATGCTAGTATTTCCACAAGCAACTAAAAATCAATTCTGCAGAAAGTCAATAATTTTATCTCTTTCTTTATTGGTAAGCAGTGCTCTGCTCTGCATGTGCAGACCGACTGTTTTCCATTCTTCAGCTGAAAAAGCATTTGAAGCTGGCGCAAAATGGCATCTTTGGCAGTTTTCGCCCCAAAGCGTCATTCCATTTTTTTCTGCAATTAATTTACTTTCCTTGCAGCCGTTTACCGCAATCATACCAATGATCGCGAAGCAAAGATATACTACTGTATTTATTTTTTTTATGCCTGTTGTTTTCATAGAAAATTGTTTTTTAGAATTCTGTTGAAAATTGAATAACCAATCTGTTAATGCTTGTAGAACTGCCGTCTATTCCTGTGGAATTTGTTAAATTGGTTGTTCCATCAGATGTTATATTTTCATAACCTAATTTCACAACCGATCTCCAGCTCAGCCAATAGTTGAGAGACACATCCATTTCCTTATAGTTCTGCCCCCACGTGGAGTTTTTAGGTGAAACATAATTCGTATAGCGGAAGGCCAATTCAAGTTTATTCAAAACTCTGTTCTTTATTTGAGTGGGGCGTATTGCAATCTGTCCGAAATACGAAGAGGTGTTATTGGTAAAAGTATATTTGGGCTGAGTAATATCAGGGTTATTGTAATTCTGTGAATTCACGCTTGAAAAAGTATATTGTCCTTTTAAATTAATCATAAAAGGACTTATGTTTTGAACAAAATTAATATCGCCTGCATACATTGTAATTGTAGGTTTGTTGTAAACATTGCTATCGGCAAGCGGAGTAGCAAGGCTTCCCATTAATCCTGAAACACCAAATTCAAGACTTGAATTAGAAAGAGGCAGCCATCCGAATCTGCCGCAAACTGTTTTGCCCCTGTTAAAAGAACTTATTCCGACATTTGCTGTTGTTCCATCGGGATTCAATTGAAAGCCATTGGTAACAGCCAGGTCATAACTGCATTTCATGCTTCCCAAGGCTAAACCGCCCTCTGCCTCTACGCCAAAATCACTGCCGGCGACATCTACACCAATCGGGTCAGATGGTAATTTATTGATCCATCCAGCAGCTAAACGTTTGGTGTATGTTCCGAATGGTAAAACAATATAACCCCCTCTTACTATAAAATTCGGAGCTGCAAAATAGGATATGGAGGCCCAATTCACGCCGATTCCGCCGGCTGAATTTCCATCCCATGAGGGTTCAAATTCCATCAGCATTTTATCACCGTGCCGCCATAAAAACATGGGGCTGAATTCAAAACGGTCAGCATCGCCTAAGCTGTTCATTTTGTTTTTTGTGCTTACACCGCCTAATGTGTTTGTTGTGCTTTGGTTTACAAAGCCGAAAGTGGCAAGGCCTGCAACCATAAAATGGCCGTCGCCGGGCTGTAATGCTGCCACTTGTTTGGCAATGTCTGTATTGCCTCCTGCATCCTGGGCACTTGAGGCGCCTGCCTTTAAAAAGGCTATGGATGCAAACAATAGAATTTTTGTATTTAATTTGTTTATTCTCATTTCTATGCTTTTTTGTTTATTAATTATTATTGTCTTAATTTATTCCTTTACTTCATTTCTCTCCATACCTGGAGCGGACTTGTGGCATAATCGTTCCATTAATTGATCAGATTTTTATAAACCCGGATAATTTTATTTGATCGATTTGACTGATGTTTCTTGTCATTTGTTTTTTTGAGAGGCAAATGAACTTCTATTTTTTTTGAAAAATAATAGCGGGTATCATTCTTTTTTCAGCTAAAAAGTGTTATATACTATATTGTGATAACATTAAATGTGACAACATCTTTATGGGGAAGATGTGAAAATTAGGAGACGCGTAACCCTTTGAAAAAATCACGAAACGATTGAAGGAACGGCCTGCAAAATTCTCCTCCATTTAACAAAAAACAATTCTCAATCTCTACAGAAACATTATTTTTGCATTACCATTTATAACAAAAACAATAATTTAAACATAACCTGCAAAATGAAAACAGTTGACAACTATAATTTCAAAAGCAAAAGAGCCCTGATCCGCGTTGATTTTAATGTTCCTTTAGATGCCGGATTTAATATAACTGACGATTCGCGCATGCGCGCTGCAATACCCACTATCAATAAAGTGCTAGCCGACGGCGGTTCTGTAATTTTAATGTCCCACCTGGGAAGACCGAAAGATGTGCCGGAAGAAAAATATTCATTAAAACATATCGTAAAACATTTAAGTACCCTGCTTAACAAACCCGTTTCATTTGCACCCGACTGCATCGGTGCTGAAGCAAAATCAAAAGCCAAAGAATTAAAAACAGGCGAGGTGCTGTTGCTGGAAAACCTGCGTTTTTATAAACAGGAAACAGCCGGCACAGATTCATTTGCCCAGGAGCTAGCTTCCCTCGGCGATGTATATGTGAATGACGCTTTCGGCACCGCACACCGTGCACATGCTTCTACTACCGTTATTGCAAAATTTTTTCCGAACGATAAAGTTTTTGGTTATGTGATGGCAAACGAGATAGCGAGTATTGACAAAGTGCTTAACGGAGCCGAAAAACCGATGACCGCTGTTATAGGCGGAGCAAAGGTTTCGGGTAAAATTTTAATCATTGATAAACTACTGGATAAAATAGATAATTTAATTATCGGCGGCGGAATGGCTTATACATTTATTAAAGCTCAGGGCGGAAAAGTAGGAAGCTCCTTAGTTGAAGATGATAAATTAGATATTGCTTTAAAAATAATGCAGGATGCAAAAGCGAAAGGCGTAAATATTTACCTCCCTTTGGATACCATTGCCGCCAAAGCTTTTTCGAATGATGCAGAAAGCACCACAGTTGATATTAAAAATATCCCGGACGGATTTATGGGTCTTGATATCGGCCCTGTTTCTGAAAAAATATTTGCAGAAGTAATCAATGTGTCAAAAACAATTTTGTGGAATGGCCCGCTGGGTGTTTTTGAAATGAGCAGTTTCGAACATGGCACAAAAGCAATGGCAGTGGCTATTGCCGCAGCGACAAAAAAAGGCGCGTACTCTTTAATAGGCGGAGGCGACTCTGTTGCCGCTATACATAAATATAATCTGGCAGATCAGGTTAGTTATGTTTCAACCGGCGGCGGTGCATTGCTTGAATACATCGAAAGCGGTTCCCTGCCCGGCGTTAAAGCCTTGGAAGAACAGCTGATTAAGCTTTAAGCTTCATTTTCTCAAGCATCTTCAAACACGTATCTTCCTGCTTCGTCATTTCTGATTTTGTAGCTTTTGTTTTATCCGCATAGCCCAGCAGATGAAGTGTGCCGTGGATGATTACGCGGTGCAGTTCGTTTTCAATCGACTTAGAAAACAGTGCGGCATTTTCTTTCACGCGTTCAATGCTTATAAAAATATCGCCGCTTACAGGCAGTTTAATATCTTCCTTCGAATAATCAAATGTGATGATATCCGTGTATGTATCATGATTGAGGTATTGTTTATTTATTTCAAGCAGATACTCATCCGAACAGAAAATGAATGTAAGCTCTCCTGTCCTTCGTTTTTTTATTTCAATAACAGATGCAATCCATTTCTTTAAAGGTGTTTTATTATTCAGTGAAAATTTAATATTTTCTGTTTGAAAATGTATCATCGGCCGGCAGGTTTTTACAAATGTAAAGAATAATTTTCAGCGCAGCTGTTTTGCAACCTGCAATTGCACGTTGTATTTATGCAGGATTTCTCCTGCAGGCAGCGCAATCCTATTAATTGTTTTTAAATCGAAAGCGCTTTTTGTTTTACATTTGTCAGCACGATAAAATCAGCCGAAGAAACGAATTGTTAATTTGGTTTCAGAAAAATTTTGTAATTTTCAGTACAATGAAAAAACTCTACGCCTCTTCAATATGTTTTCTAATCTGCGTTGCAGCCTTTGCACAGCCTGTAATTACTTCGTTTTCCCCGGCATCAGGTCCTGTTGGAACAGCAGTAACAATAAGCGGAAGTAATTTCAGCTCGGTCCCTGCAAATAATATTGTTTTTTTCGGCGCCGTTCAGGCGGTTGTAAATACAGCATCCACGGGCAGCCTGCATGTTACTGTTCCTGCAGGAGCTTCATTTCAGCCGATTACAGTTTTAACAGGCGGACTTATAACATCTTCTGCATCTCCTTTTGTCATTACGTTCACATGCGGCGGAGGTGTTACTGCTAATTCATTTTTTGCTGATGTTGATTTTACTGCCGGGAGCGACCCTTACAGTGTTTCTATCGGTGATATCGACGGCGACGGCAAGCCCGATCTTGCTCTTCCGAATTTCGGTTCCAGCACATTTTCTGTTTTAAGAAATACCAGCACGAGCGGCAGTGTTTCTTTTGCGCCTAAGCTTGATTCAGCAACCGGCGGCCACGCAAGCAGTCTTTCTATCGGTGATGTTGATGAAGACGGCAAGCTTGATATTGTCATTGTCAATTATGTTTACAATACTATTTCTGTTTTTAAAAACACAAGCACTGCAGGGTCGATTTCTTTTGCAGCAAAGCAGAGCTTTCCGACCGGAAACAGCCCATCCGGTGCTGTAATAGCCGATATTGACGGCGACGGTAAACCGGATATTGCAGTTGTTAATTACAGCGACAATACTATTTCTGTTCTTAGAAATACAGGATCAAGCGGCGTTGTTTCATTTGCAGTTAATACAGATTTTGCAGTCGGGAATCTTCCAAACAGCATTACAGCCGGCGATTTTGACGGGGACGGCAAGCTTGATATTGCAGTGACAAACAGCGGGGCCGCAACAATTTCGATATTAAAAAATACAAGCAGTATCGGCTCCGTTTCATTTGCGGCAAAGGTAGATTATACTTCAGGAACCTCCCCTGACGGAATAGCAGCTGGTGATATAGACGGCGACGGAAAGCCCGAGATTGCAGTAACTAATAACACTTCAAACACCATTTCAATATTCCGGAATACGGGTTCTGCGGGAACTATTTCTTTTGCTGCGAAGGCCGATTTTGTTGCAGGAGCTGGCACTCACGGTCTTTCAATAAGTGATTTGGACGGCGACGGAATGCTTGACATTGCGGCAGCAAATCATACAGATAATTCTATTTCAATATTCAAAAATATCAGCACTATCGGCACTATTTCTTTTAATGCGAAAGTTGATTTTACTACCGGAGCCGGCTCCTTTCCTCAGAATCCCGCTATCGGCGATTTAGACGGTGACGGCAGGTCGGATATAACCGCAGCAAATAATAATGGTACAGGCTCAGCCGCCACACTCAGGAGCGTATTATATACGGCCCCAGTGATGACCAGTGCCGGCGCTTCTTCCATCTGCAGCGGCACCAATGTAAATATTCCGCTTACAAGCACCATGAGCGCCAATTACTCATGGATAGCTGTCAGCAACGCAAACACAACCGGCGAAAGCACCACTGCCCAAACGGTAAGCGCAATTAATAATACGCTCATTAATAATTTCACATCTATCCAAACTGTTGTTTATACTGTTACACCGTCGTCAATTGTCGGAGGCTGTGTCGGAACATCGCAAACAGTCGCGGTAACGGTTGTTTCAAGCCCCTTTATGACCAACACAAGTTCTGCTGTTATCTGCAACGGCGATTCGCTGCACATTGGTTTAACCAGCTCCATTCCTTCTTCTTACACATGGATAGCGTCCGACAATTTAAATACAACAGGCGAAAGCACAACAAACAAAACAACATCCCTGATAAACGATTTTATAACAAACACCAGTTTAACCGCGCAGACAGTAAATTATACCGTAACCCCAACATCAATAACAGCGGGCTGTGCAGGAAGTCCACAGACAGTTGCAGTAAGTGTTCACCCGCTTCCTGTTGTTGGTTTCAGCGGTTTAAGCACAGCATACTGCCGAAATGCGGCAGCTCAGACCTTAACAGGTTCTCCTGCCGGCGGTACATTCAGCGGTAACGGCATCAGCGGAAACAGCTTTAGTCCTGCAGCTGTTGTAAGCACATTGGATACTATTATTTATACCTATGTAAACGGCAGCGATGGATGCGCCAATACAATATCGCATACAACATCGCTTCTCCCGCTTCCTGCAGCCCCTGAAATCTGCATGGTTATGGTGGACAGCGCATCAAATTACAATGTTGTTTATTGGGATAAAGCATCCTATACCAACGCAGATTCATTTATTGTTTACCGCGAAATAACAAGCAATGTTTATAAGAGGGCAGGGGCTGTATCAAATAGTGCCACGGCTTTATTTGCAGATACAGCAAGGTTTTTATATTATCCGAATACGGGAAATCCCAATACGAGTGCATACCGTTATAAACTTCAGGTGCGCGATACATGCGGAAATTACAGCGCATTAGGTTCATATCATAGAACCATTAATGTGAACCAGGTCGGAACCAGTTTTATTTTCAATGATTATATCATAGAGGGGCAGGCTGTGCCGATCCCGCAGTTAACGTCCTATCTTTTAGTCCGCGATGATAACGGAACCGGCAATCCGCACACAGTAATTACCGGCACCAGCTCTCCTTTAGTGGATGCAGCCTATGCTTCTTATCCGAATGGGAAATGGCTGATAGAAACTTCCTGGACTATAAACTGCACGCCTGCGCATCCATTTGCTCCTTCCCGTTCAAATATTGTAATGCGCGATGTAACCGGAATAGCCCTTACGGATGGGGTTTCGCCTGTTTTTTCTGTTTATCCGAATCCTTATACAGGAAGTACGGCAATTACTTATTCCTTAACCGGAAGATCAGATGTGAATATTGAAGTGTATAATACCATCGGACAGAAGACTGTAACTCTTGTAAACGCAGAGCAATCGGCGGGTGAATATAAATACCGTTTTAGTGCCGCAGAAAATGGATTGGATGCAGGAGTGTATTTTGTAAAAATCACAATGAATGGAAAGGCCCTGATGAAAAGGATTGTGGAGCTGCGTTAAGAATAAAAGACATATATTTTTTTATGTCCGTGCTTAAATTTTATTTAATAATTATAATTTTTTTAACCATTCTTTCATTCGCATTCTCTGCAGTAAAAGTGTAAACGCCCTGCGGTAATTGCTTTGTATCAAGCGTTACATCGCTCTGAGTTTCTTTCTCTTCTATTATTTTACCCAGAACATCAAATAATTTTATTGCTGTTCTTCCTGCTATGCCGGTTATGTTTAAAGTGTTAACAGCAGGGTTTGGATAAATCATTAGATTCATAAGTTTTTCATAAGACTCTATACCAGTGACTACGGCAGTCCTTTGCAGTTTAAAATCGTATGGATTTAAATAACTTAAAGTTGTTGGCGTACCTGAAATTTCAAGATAATAACTACCAGGGGGTACCAGCTGCGTGAAATTTATATTTGTTGAACCGTTGCTGTGAACTGCTGTTCCAAAGGTAGTGCCGAGTGAATCACTGATGCGCGCAGTTAAATTTCCTAAAGCAATGTTATTGATGCTCACAGTAACATTGCTGTTTGCAGGCACAGAAAATTTGTAATCATCATAATCATCAGAGTTGCTGTTGGCGGGTTGTACAGTTATAAAACCAGTGTAAGAAGTATCAAAGTCAATGCCATATGCAAGGGGAAATTCTCCAGGTTCATCTAAACCCTGCATATTCTGGTATGTCTGCATCGGCTCGCTGAGATGGATTTCCGTTAAGGCCGCTGCGTAATAATAATATATATGAGCATTTAAGTTTGGGTAGAAATTTTTTAGGTTGGCAGAATAATCATTTACTACTCCGTCGCCGGTTCCCGCATCCTGAATACAGCCGGTACATTCGCCGATAATGCAGGAATAATCAACATCGGTATAAATGTATTTATGATTTAATCCGGTAATAGTCTGGCCTGTGCTGCCATCGCAGTTAATATCTACATTATAAAAATCATTTCCGGTAAGGCTGGTGTTATCATTCATGTGAGTGATGTCCTGCTGTTCAATTCCGCCGAATAAATATACACCGCTGTCGTGACTGTATAAATATGTTCTTCTTAAATCCCTTACAGCCTCTGATTTGTCATCCAAGCCCGAAGCGGCCCCAAGACCGTAATCTGTTGAGTTGCTTCCGCCGTGCGGTGTCCCGATTGTTACTAATTTAGCAGTGTGTGTATGCCCGTCAGACTGCCATTCAGCAGGGTTTTGCAGGTACTCTCTGGAGGCCAATCCGCCCATGCTGTGCCCGGCTAAAATAACTTTATTTCTTCCTGTCAGCTGCATTACCCTGTTAATAGCCAGTTTTACTGCGATCCCCTGCTTTACAATAGAAGCTTGATTGCTTTTAACATAATCAGGAGTGATGATAGATGGGAAAACCGTTCCGGTATTTCCGACAGAAAAATTGATGTAATAATAATCGCCTGCAGTCAAGTTGGCGGTGAATAAAGAAATATCAGCACCTGGTGCCGGATAAACATTTGTGTTTGCTGTGTTATCATCCGCATCACTATTCAGGCAGAAATCAAACCTTCCTCCAAATGAAAAACCATATACCGAGTCCATAAAACTTGTTGTTGGAAGCCAAAGTGCACTGTTTTCAAGCAGTCCGTGAATAAATAGTATTGGATAAGGAAGCTTCAGCTGCTGTGAACGCTCTGCTGACGGGATTTTGAGCGGTGTTCTGTATCCTGAAGCATCCGGCGCCGACAAGTATTCGTAATCAGCAGGGCGTTCTTTCGCAATCACGTTAATCGCTGGAATTGTTTTTTTCTGCTGTGCTTCAGCAGATGAGAAAATAGAAACAAGTAAAATTAAAAGGCAGGTAAAACGTTTCATAATGTTAATCTTAAATTTGATATTTTTTTATCAGCAATCATTGTGTTAGCTGCTGTTTCAGGAAATTCAGCCAGGCTCAAGAAAATAAGCACGAAGCTTTACAAACAAAACAAACTATTGCAATTGATGTTTTTGGGGTGCGGTTTTTTAAATCAGGCTTCTAAAATTTTCCCTTCAAACATGTGAGGGTAGTGTATTTTTAATTCACTAATAAATAAGTCGCGCGGTACATCATTAAAAATGCCGTAATCATGCAGGTACTCCATAAATTTATTTCCTTCAATATTATACGATTGAAAAACAGAATCGCCTTTTCCGTCAAATTCCAAAGGCGTTACATTCAATTTTTCGCAGAGCGATTTATTAAATGCCGGTGTAGCTTTCAGCCATTTGTCATTAAGAAAAAATTCGGTGTAGCCATGAAAAACCATAACATCTGTTTTCAAAATTTTTTCGAGTTTTTCTGTTGCGATATGATTGCGAACCCTTGCAAAGCCCAAACGGCTGGGTATTCCGGCAACTCTTGCGGAGGCGGCAAGCAGGCAGGCTTTCTCAACACAGTAGCCTGAATTTCTTTTAAGAAGTGAACTTGCTTTCAATGCCTCTCTGCTCAAATCAATATGGTAAGGGTCATAACTGAATCCGTCTCTTACAGCATAATAAAGTTTTACAGCCCGCTCAATATGATCTTCGGTGTTTCCAATAATTTTTTGTGTAAATAATTTTACTGCTTCTGAGTCGCTGTCCACAAACTCTGCGGACTGCAGGTAAATTTCATTCATTAGATTTTGCTGTATTAAAATTGTTTAGTCAAATGATTTATTGGATGATAAGGTTCTTTAGAGTAATAAAAAAGGTCATTGCACATATTTCGACAGGCTCAATATGACAAGCGCGCGGTCAGTCTGAGCCTGTCGAAGACCTTGGGCAGGTATTTTTTGTCTAGTATCCTTTAAAGCCGTCATGGGTTGGGGCATCCGTTTTTTTTATTTTCCTAAATGCCAGATGTTTCAAAATTCCCATGCAATCAGGCCTTTCACTTCTACTGTTGAAAGAGGCGTGATTTCTTTTAATCCCTCAGCCGGCGAATATTTTTCTTTCAGATAATTTAATGCGGGTAAAATCCATTCTTTGCTTTCTGTATTCAAATTATCAATCAGCAGTGATATTTGATAAATGGAAGTAAGCTTTTCGAAAAAAGGTTTCGCCGACGCTTCCATTTCATCCTGTGAAAGTTTTTTTAATTTTTCAGAAAACAAAACCAATTTCTGTAACTCTTCTTTTATCCATTTACCGTATTCAGCGCTTTTGACAGCGCTCTTGCTAATCTCTTCGCATATGACATCAAACCCTTTTGTTTTTGCCATCGCCCTGAGCATATCCAAAATAATGATATTGCCAGAACCTTCCCAGATAGGCAGTACCATTGAGTCGCGCATTAATTTCGGCATCACGGTATCTTCAATATAGCCGAGACCGCCCATCAGTTCCATGCTTTCACGGGTAATGTAAACACCAGTTTCCGCCGACCATTTTTTTGTCATTGGATTTATTATCCGTAGCAGCTGTGCTTCCCTTTCATTACCGGCATCTGCAAGTTCAAGCGACTTAACCGCTCTCCATACAAGATAAAAATCAGCCACGTGCAGAGAGCCCAATTCAGTAAGTTTTGTTCTAATCAATGCGTGTTCAACAGCTGGTTTCCCGAATGTTTCCCTGTAACATAAAAACTGGTAAGCCTCTGCCAATGCCCTGCGCGAACATGCAAGTGCTGCCACAGAATTATAAAGACGCGAAACATTTATCATTTCAACCATCACCTTAAATCCTTCAAACTCATTGCCTACAAGCTTTCCAACGGTATCGGTGAGCATACATTCTGCGCTTGCCATAGAACGCACGCCCAGCTTGTCTTTTATTCGGATTATATCAATGGGGTTTTTTTCTCCGGAAGGAAGATGTTTCTCTACTAAGAAAATTGAAAGTCCTTTCGTTCCTTTAACGCCTGAATCTGTGCGGGCAAGCGCGAAAATAAGGTCTGCATTTGCATTGCTGCAAAACCATTTTTCTCCGTTCAAAAGATATTTTTTGCCTTCAATATGTGTGGCAGTGGCAATGTTTGCGCCTACATCGGAGCCTCCAGTTTTTTCAGTAAGAAACATTGCACCGCTGAAAAAATCAGCAGCATTGTCGGTAAATATATGAGGCATCAGTCTTGCCTTATCTTCATCATCGCAGAATAAATCAATAAGTTTAGCAACCCCGTCAGTCATGCAGAGCGGGCAGAACTGTCCGCATTCGCTCATTGCAAAAAGATAGCCGGAGCCAAATCCGAGGAGATGTCGTTCAGTGCTGAATTTTTCACGTAATGAGGGCTCCCATTTAACACGGAACATTTCTGATTTCACAGCAATTTTCATTAATTCCCAATAGGCAGGATGAAAATTTATCTCGTTGATTGTTTCGCCGAGAGAATTTCTTTTAATCAGCTCAGGGCTAAGTTTATCGGCTGTCAGGGAGAGTTCATTCATTCTGCCGGCGGCTTCTTTACCAATTAAATCAAGCTTGCCGGTCATATATGAAAACCCGCTTGAAGTACTGTTTTCCTTCAGGTAATTTTTTAAAATTTTATCGCTGTGAAAAAAATTGCTGCTTGGGTGGAAATTTTTATTGAGCACCATGTTTTTTTCGTGCTGGTAGTCAAGTGCTGAAGACAAAGCTGTTTTCATTGTATGGTGATTATAAATTTTTATGGGGGGCGGTTCTTTTTCTTGGAAAGTGAACATGTTTATTCACGGCTATTTTGCAATCAAGTATCTGGTGGAGATTGCCGTATTCCGTTTTTATTTTTCTTTCAATGTTTTCTATTCCCCTGCTGTCAAATTTATCCTGCTGCAATGCATCTAATACAAGCAGTTCAAAGGCTGTTGCCAGCATCCAATCCACTTCCTGCTTGTAGCCGATTGCAGCTATAGCATTTGTTTTTTTAAGAAATGATTGGATCGTTCTTCCGGCACTATTCAATGTTTCGCAGGAAGCAAAAAAGATAACTTTTCCTTTTGCTGCGTTTTCAAGAATCAGCGCTAAATCGTTTAAAGAATAAGTGCTTTTATTTGTAATATAAATATGTCCCTTTTTGCCGTGGAAGGCTAAATAAAGAATTGGAAATTTAGTGATGATTGATTTTTGTTTCCACTTTTTGAGAAAAAATTCTAGCTCTTCTTTTGTGGCGCAGGTGTGATAAATATACTTACACGTATTTCCTTTATCAAGAAGCTCAAGAATAGGGAGTACAGTTGATTTATTATTTACATCCTGATCCCATAATCCCTCTAAACAATAGATGCCTTTTTTCATTGATATTGCAGATAACCGTTATTTTTAATGAATACGAATTTACAAATAACTAGTCCATCAAAAAAGGAATAAAAACTAATTAATAAAAAACGTGATTATGTCATTGGTTTTAAATATGTTGTAATGTGTTGAAAACGAAGTTTAAATTGGTTGGCAGCAATTAAATGGGTTTTACCTGCCAGCGTTACCTATTAATTTTATAGCGAATGGCGTCTGGAAATGCGCATCAACTCTTACCTTTCATTCAATAATAAAATTCTTTTCAAAATCTTAGCAATTGTAATAAATGAGGCTTAATTTTATTGAATTATAATTATAATTTATTGTGCAGATAACATTTTTAGGAACAGGAACTTCACAGGGCGTACCCCTTATTTTATGCACCTGTGCAGTGTGCCGCTCAAACGACCCCAAAGATAACCGGCTGCGTGCATCTATACTGATTGAGGAAAAAGGAAAAACATTTATCATTGATACCGGGCCGGATTTCCGCCAGCAGATGCTGCGTGAGAAGGTTAAAAATTTAGATGCCGTAATTTTTACCCATGAACACAAAGACCATACAGCCGGCTTTGATGATATACGAGCATTTAATTATATCAATGATAAAAAAATGGAAGTGTATGCTTCTGCCCGTGTTCAGGATGCATTGAGGCGGGAGTTTGCTTATATTTTCAGTGATTTTAAATACCCGGGGATTCCAGAAATTAATCTTCATTTGCTGGAAAATAAATTAACTTCAATAGAGGGTGTTGATTTTCTGCCGATAGAAGTACTGCACTATAAACTGCCTGTATTCGGCTTTAGAATCAAGGACTTTACTTACATAACAGATGCCAATTATATTTCAGATGTTGAAAAAGAAAAAATAAAGGGCTCTAAAATTTTAGTGCTGAATGCCCTGCGCAGGGAACCGCATATTTCTCATTTTACCTTAGAAGAAGCTTTGAAACTTGTTAAGGAATTAAATCCTGAAAAGGTTTATTTTACTCATATCAGCCACCAGCTGGGACTTCATGCTGATGTTCAGAAAGAACTTCCTCCCAATATTGAACTTGCATTTGACGGGTTAAAAATTCAATTGTAGGAAAATATTTTTTGTCAATCTTGGACGCAGAATGTTTTTAAGAAATCACTTTAAAAAGCAAAACTCAATAATTTATTGTCTGTTCCACAGTATCTGCGGGCAGTTCACGATAGTCATACTGCTGCGTGCGAAGCTGTGGTTCAAAGCCGGCTTCATGAATAGTTTCTTGTATGCCTTTGGCCGTAAAGCGATGAGGGGCGCCTGCAGCGGATACTACATTTTCTTCAATCATAATACTTCCAAGATCATTTGCTCCTGCATGCAGGCAGAGTTTTGCAACCTCCTTGCCCACCGTGAGCCAGCTTGCCTGGATATTAATAATATTAGGAAGCATAATTCTGCTCAAAGCCAGCATGCGTATGTATTCATCACCAGTTACATTATTTGAAATGCCTTTGTGCCGTTTTAATAACGTGCCGTCGTCCTGAAAAGGCCAAGGAATAAAGGCTAAGAAACCCTTTGCATCTTTTGGTTTTTCACTCTGCACCTCACGTATTAAAACTAAATGTTCAAAGCGTTCTTCAATAGTTTCAATATGTCCGAACATCATGGTGGCTGATGTAGTAATATTTAATTTATGAGCAGCACGCATCACATCAAGCCATTCGCGCCCGGTGCATTTGCCTTTTGAAATTAATCGGCGGACGCGGTCATTTAATATTTCTGCGCCTGCACCGGGCATACTGTCCATTCCGGCCTCTTTCAGAGCCTTGAGAACTTCTGTATGTGTTGATTTTTCAAGCTTGGTGATGTGCGCTACTTCCGGCGGACCGAGTGTGTGGAGTTTTAAACTTGGAAATAATTTTTTTAATTCTTTAAAAAGATCAACATAATATTTTAATCCTAAATCGGGATGATGCCCGCCCTGCAGTAAAAGCTGGTCGCCGCCAAAGCGGAAGGTTTCTTCTATTTTCTTTTTATACGTTTCAATATCGGTTATGTAAGCCTCTTTATGTCCGGGAATGCGGTAAAAATTACAGAACTTACAATTGGCAATGCACACATTTGTAGTATTCACATTGCGGTCGATCTGCCAGGTGACTTTACCATCCGGCTTTTGAATTTTCCGAAGTTCATCAGCAGTAAAAATTAAATCCGCTGTCGGCGCATTGTTAAATAAAAAAACACCTTCTTCAATTGACAAGAATTCAAAATTTAAAGCGCGTTTTAAAAGGGCAGAAGTGTTCATGGTAAGAGCAATTGAGTGTATAAATGATTGAATAAAAAAGCGACATTTAATGCGTATCAAAAGTAAGCATTATAAAACAAAAACATTTTAAAATATCTATTCCTGTGCAGTTCAAAAAGCAACCGGCAAAAGAAAGGCGAATACTAAAGCTTATCTCTGGTAAAAAGAAACTTAACTTGTAGTAGAAAGATTAAATTAGGAAAAAAGGGAGAGATTGCAGAGTCAGTTTAATAGAGGCATTAAATTCGGGTAAATTGAAAAATGCAGAGAAATGCGGGCGGGAGGCTTATCGGATTAGCTCGACAAAACCTTTTTTATCAACTTCGCTGCCGTCATTACTCTGAGATGTAAGAACATAGAAGTAAACACCGCTTGAACATGGCAGTCCGGAAGTCGTTCTGCCATCCCAAACTTCGTTCAGCTTTGTAAGTTCCGTAACCAGAGTTCCCCAGCGGTTATATAATTTGCAGTTTAATGCGGCCAGGTTTCCCCCGGTAATTATAAAATAATCATTCACCCCGTCGTCATTGGGAGTAAATATATTTGGAATCAATAATGCTCTCTTTGCAGTTGTGTCGCATACTTGAACGGTCACGCTGTCAACTGTCGAATCTGCGCAGGGAGTTATCTGCGTCAAATAATAAGTTGTAGTCTGGAAAGGCTGTGCTGTTGTTATACCGCTGCTCATACTGCTCAATCCGTTACCGGGAATCCATCGGTAAATAACCCCAGGGTAATTAGCAGTACCGATCTGTACACTGCTCCCGCTGCAGATAGCTCCGTCAGCGCCAGCATCAGCTGCTTTTAAAACCGATAAAGTTACATCGTCAATATAATAGTAAGAAGTGGTATCCTGTGCTGTATAAACACTCACTGTATCATTTACTGCGATAGTAGTATTTGCATCACTTTTAAAATTACCGATGGTGATATACTGTTCTCCGCCCGCTGCTCTGTACATTCCGGATACTTTCACCCAGTTAACTGTGTCGTTCATAACGGGGTTCCCGGCCTGAACTATCTGCGGAACAAAGTTTAAAACGGCTGTAGGCGCTCCGGAAACAGGTGTTACAGAGATATAACATCCGATGTTGTTTGATCCGTAAGGATTAATATTTAAAGAGCTTACATAAAACTCCAAAGAATAACATTTATTGGGGATAAGCGCACTGCTCAGCGGGATCTGCAGGTAGCTTCTGTAATCTGGAGCACCTTGTTTAAGGGTATAAATGCCTGCATATCCGCTGCCGGAATGCGCCGGCTGGTAGCCGCCGGCGATATTATTCGGAACGCCTGTTAAACTTGGATTCGCACAAGCATTATAATAATCAGCGCTTCCGCCGCAAGGCTCATACCAGGGAGTGGCGACGTTTATCTGTCCTGCTGCAGCAGGGCATGTGGAATGGGTTTCAAAATCTCCGTTTGGCACCAGATTTTGAGCCTGGTAATTTAGTGCAATAAAAAAAAGTAAAATGATTGCCTTAAATTTCATATCAAAAAATCAATTACTCATAAATATAAATGGACTTAATTATAGATAATTAAAATTCCATTGTTAAGCCTGCATCAGCCTACTGGAGGCTTTTTTCCAAGTTTGCTAAAAACAGTTTCAAGCATGGTGATAAACTTCTTAAGAAGATCAAAATAAAGAGCTATTCCTAAAGTTATTGACATCAGCCAAATTACGCATAAATTAAACCAATAGGTATCATAATACCTGTCTAAAAACTTTTTACGGGGAGCAAAAAAGTGTGCACGCCCAAAATTCGAATCAGTTGGATCAAGATAAACGGGATTCATTTTTTGAATATATGCCCCGTCTAAATCCAAAATTTTATAAAATGAATTTCTGTTTGTTACGAGGTCTCCCAAACTTTCATTTTCATAATCATCCTTGTCTTTTAAATATTTTGCCTGAGCAGCGCTGTCCCTGTTTAATGCGCTTACTTCTTTATCTTTCGCATCGCTGTAACGTTTAAAACTATTGATGTAATTTGATTTCAGCACAGCTAAAAAATCGCGGATCTGTTTTGCCACATCAGCGTTGAACGAACCCATATTCATGTTTTCAAGACCGGGGCACTTTAATTTTTCGTTCGCATTAACTTTCAATTCTTTACTGATTTCGCTGGTGATCATCTTTAAAGCATCCATCATCTCCTGGCGATTTTCAGGGTTTTTGTAATTGCGTTCGCAGTTATCTAATTTTTTTGATAAATCAGTAAGCCAATAATCTTTTTTATAAGTGGCGATACTAATACCCTTATCGTATTTATAAAGGCTCTTGTCAAATTTGTTGTCTTTAAACTGCTTCACAGCCAATGCTTCAAATGCCCAGCGCGAAGTCATTATCTCACCAGTAAAAGGCACCATCTTTTGAGATGTAACGCTCGGATTAAGTTTATCAAATTTTACAATTACACCGCTCAGCAATAACTGCGGGATAATTAAGAAAGGGATTAAAATGTAAATAGTAACAGCTGAATTAAAACTTGCCGAAATGTTTAATCCCAGCATGTTTGCAATGCAGGACGAAGTAAACAATACCAGCCAATATTCGCCAGTTAATCCTTTCACTTCTAAAACATAGTTGCCAACAAAAACAAATAATGCAGTTTGTATTGCCGATAAAACAAACATGATAGTTATTTTCGACCAGATATAACTTCCCTTGCTTAGGTTAAGGAACGACTCGCGTTTTTGAATTTTGCGGTCACGGATAATTTCTTCCGCACTCACGGTAAGCCCTATGAATAAAGCAACAACAACCGCCATAAACATATAAGCAGGAAGATTTTCGTTTTCACGAAAGATGTACCCTACTTTATTTGATAAGTCGGTATTGTAATATTTTACGAGGTAGGCAAGTATAAAAGCCAGTACCGGAGCCTCAAGCAGGTTGATCAACAGGTACTGGGTGTTGGTCAGCTTTGATAATACATCACGGGTAATAAACACCTTAAACTGCTTAAATTTGCTTGGTATTTTAAATGTACTCTCAGGTATTTCAGTGATGTTTTCTACTTCTGAAACTTTCGTTTCAATTTTTTCTTTGTAATGAACATTCCATTCCGAAGGCGATATTTTACGGAAAGGAGTGATGTTTCCAAACTCGTCTAATACCTTGGATTCAATAATATTAAATACCTGTTCAGGGTTTACGTTACCGCAGTCGATACATTCACTTACATTAGAATTGGCGTGGTGCACAACAGTCTTAAAATAAATAACCGAATCAACAGGGTTGCCGTAATAAATAGGATATCCGCCTACATCAAGTATCATCAGTTTATCAAACATTTTAAAAATATCTGATGAAGGCTGATGGATAACAACGAAGACAAGCTTGCCTTTCAACGCAAGCTCTTTCAAAAGGTCCATGATGTTTTCAGAGTCGCGCGACGAAAGGCCTGATGTAGGCTCATCCACAAACATAACGGAGGGCTCACGGATTAATTCCAAAGCAATATTCAAGCGTTTTCTCTGACCTCCTGAAATTGTTTTTTCTAAAGGGCTTCCGACTTTTAAATCGCGAGTTTCAATCAAACCAAGGCTGGTGAGCACATCCACAACCATCCCTGTAATTACTTCGTCGCTCTTGTTTCCGAAGCAGAGTTTTGCATTATAAAAAAGATTTTGAAATACGGTAAGTTCTTCAATCAGCAAATCGTCCTGAGAAACCATTCCGATTACGCCTTCAATTTTATTTTTTTCAGTATGAATATTAATGCCGTTAATTTTTACTGAACCACCGCTGGGCATTTCATTGCTGTTAAGAACATTGAGCAGGGTTGACTTTCCGGCACCGGACCCTCCCATTATGCCGATGAGTTTGCCGGAATCTTCACTGAAATTAATATCGCGCAATCCAAGCTTGCCGCCGGGAAATTTATACTCCAGATTTTGAACAACAAATGACACTTTCGCTTTTGTAGTATCACTCATAAATGCACTCAGAATATCGCTGTAATAAACAGGTTTTACTTTTGAACTCCTTAACGATGAGCCTTGCGTTAAAATAAATACCTTGCCCGGCGATAGAATCTGTCCGTTAAGGTACAAATCACTTTTCCCGAAATAGAGCAGTACATAAATATTTACGCTTGAAATCCACAATATGCGCACCTGCCCTGTAATCCCTTCAGAATAAATATATTTGGTGTCTTTAAAGTTGTGGGATGTAAGGCTGTCAATTACAAGGATTTTTGGAGAATCGGGAATGGCATTATCCTTGACCTGAATAAAGTTCAGGCAGCGCTTGAACTCTTCGTCTTCAATATTAAAAGTTTCAGCAACAGTGTTTACAAATTCAAACTCCTGTTCTGATATTTCAGTATTAGAATTAATAAATTCGAGAAGGCGGATTAACACAACCACTTTCTGCACCTGAGTTAGCTCGCTGTTAATCTGGGTGCATATTTTTAAAACTTTAACAGAATTGAGCGATGTCCGCTTAGCAGAACCGTCTTTTCTTTTGGCTACCTGGTGGTGAGCTTCTAAAAACTCGTCAAATATGGCGAGGTACTGATCAACCAATTCCTGATTTAACTGCTGTTTTAAGAATGTCTGTACAATTAACCTCCCGCTGTCATTAATGCCGTCCACTTTGGCAATAATGGCAAACATCTGCATCAGTGCCTTTAAAATTCTTTCACTCATTTATTTTAAAGTATTAAGTATAATGGATAAAGCAGTTTAAAAATGCTGCATGTATTTCTCATGTTTTGCGGCAACTCTATTCATTATTATAACATTCATTAATTTTAGAAAAAAAAAGACATTAATACCGTAGTAATTAATGTCCTTGAAAAAGGTTATCAGGTATTTTATTTCAATTGTTTAAAGCCAATAAGGACAACCGCTCTTCCAGAACTTTTTGATCCCTCTGCATCCAGTTTTGCTTCAACTATACAATCAAGAGTATTGGTGATTTTAAAATCCCAGTATGGAGCATTTTTAAAGTTTTTATTGGTAAATAACAAATTTTTTTCAGGAGAAGTATCAAATACCGAAAAAATAAGATCACCGTCTCTTAATCCGCTGCATGCTGCAATACGGTAAAGCGTTCCGCCGTATAAAGTAAGGTGAAATTCTGCTGTTTCATCAGTATTCATTAATAAAGCGCGGTATTGCTGCCCGTCTGAAATAAATTGGCTTTCAAAATGTTTTGCGCATACACTGGCAACGGTATCTGAAATTTGTGCTGATGCAATGTTTACAATTGCAAACCCTGAAATTACCAGTACTAGTTTTAAAATTCCTTTTTTCATATTCTATGCTTTATTAATTTAATTGGGTTGTTTAAAAATGGATGGTTTCGAATTTTACAATTGAAAATTATCCTACAATTTGACTTCTGATATCTTTTATTTTTTGGGCAATAGACTCAATTTGTACAGGTGTAATTTTTACTTCTGTTTTGCTGTTAATGGTGGTCATTTTCTTTTCAGCATCAGTGGTCGGCTTCACAAAAGTATATTTGAATTCAATGCCGTCATAAACAGTAGAAAGGTCATATAAATTATCAACAAACTTTGTGTACTCTGGCTGGCTGTAGTATGGCGTTAATAATTTAATTAAGTTCTGCAGCGATAATTTCTGTTCTGCAATTCTCAATTTAACTTCATCACTTGGTTTTGTTTTGTAAATGTTTGTAGTAAAGTATAAACTTTCAATCCAGCCGCCTGCAAGCACAAGCCCGCTGACATCACTGCGGTCGTTTGTTTTAAGGTATGCATCGCTCGCGCGGTAAGCAACACCAACTAAAACAAGAAGCGAATCTTTATTACCCAGATTTTTAGTGAAGCGGTCGATAGTTGCAGCGTCAAATGCAGCAGAAATACCAAGTCCGTCGGATAATTTTTTAGCCGAATTCAAGTAGGAAATTGCATCCTGCGATTGATCGTAGATCGTTACGTAACCTAAGTCAGCACCATAAATGCCAAGGTTAAGTGCTTTCGCAAAGTTGGTTGAATACTGAGTTGATTTATGGGGGTCGTTAATAATACCCTTGCTGTAAGGAGCTCCGCTGCCTTTAATTAAAAAAGCAGTCTGGATAGGTGAAGGGATACTGAAAAGTTCACCATTAATATTTATAATAGTTCCTGAAGTGTCAACAACTGTAGGGTTTTCGTCTACAGTTTTTTTTCCATTGTTGTTGCCGCAACCAGCAGCTAAAAACGCAGAAACTGATAACAATGCAAATGCTCCCTTAAATGTCCTAAATTTCAATTTCATTTCAAATGTGTTTATTGATGTGAAAAATAAATTATATCCTTTAATTATATCCAAACTTAAAGAATGGTCAAAAATAATACTTTATCTATTATATCATGCAAAACTTTACTATTATTTTTTGTTTTTTGTAAAAACAAGGTTTAAGCCAGTTAAAACAAAGGCTTTATCCCAGAAACGATTGAGTATTTTTATGTATATCTCTAAATGCCTGCCCAATAACCGCGCGTTTTCTTAAATATTAATAAAACCCTGCAATTTTTAAAATGGCTGAGTCATTCTAGAGGATGCAATTAGAAGCTTTGACAATACAGGAGTCCTGAATAATTAAAGGACGTTATATATGTTAGACTAAATTTTACATAAGGCTAAATCAATATCTTTGTTAAAAATATTGATAATGCTGAACGACGAGAAAAATTTTAAAATGACCGCCAAAACCATTTTTGGTTTGGAAGATGTGCTGTCAACCGAATTGCAAAGGCTGGGAGCACAGAATATCGAAACTCATAACCGGGCTGTAAGTTTTTCCGGCGATAAAGGTTTTATGTATAAAGCCAATATATGCCTGCGTACAGCTCTGCGTATTTTGGTGCCGATTCAAACTTTTACTATCACTGATGAAAAATCTTTATACGATGCCATACAATCCATTAATTGGGAAGATTACATGGATGTTACCGATACACTTGCTATTGATACTGTTTTAAGCTCCGATTTATTTACTCACTCGCAGTATCTTTCTCAAAAAGCGAAAGATGCTATTGTTGATCAGTTTCGTGCAAAACACGGCGAGCGCCCTTCGGTAGATTTAGACAAGCCCACTTTGAGGATTCATTTGCATGTTTATCAAAATACATGTACTGTAGCTTTCGACAGTTCAGGCGAATCGCTTCATAAACGCGGTTATCGCGACAAAACTAACCTTGCTCCTTTAAATGAAGTATTGGCTGCCGGCATGATACTGCTCAGCGGCTGGGATAAACGCAGCAATTTTATTGACCCGATGTGCGGCTCGGGAACTATTTTAATTGAGGCAGCGATGATTGCAAATAATATTCCTCCGGGTTACTACCGCGACGAATACAGTTTTGAAGGCTGGAAAAAATTTATGGCTTTTGATGAAGAGTTATATAATACCATTTTTGATGCGGCCATTGATAAAATCACCAACCACGAGCAGAAGATTATCGGAGGAGAGCTTTCGCCGAACGTGGCAAAAAAAGCGAAAGAAAATAGCAAACATGCAAAAGTGGATGATATTGTTTCTATAAAAATATGTGATATAAAAGATTTTGAAGCTCCGCCCGGACGAGGTGTGGTAGTAATGAATCCGCCATACGGCGAGCGGATGGTAAAAGATAACATTGAAGAACTTTATAAAAGCATAGGCGATTCATTCAAGAAAAACTTTTCGGGATACGACTGCTGGGTGATCAGCTCTAACATGGAAGCCTTTAAACATGTTGGTTTGCGCCCATCGAGAAAAATACAATTGTTTAACGGACAATTGGAATGCAGATTTATGAAGTTTGAAATGTATCAGGGAACAAAAAAAACGCATAAGTTGGAGGAAGGGTGGAAGAAGGGAGTTAAGAGTTGAAAGTTTAAAGTTGAGTGGGGAATCGTTAATAGGCAATTTTAATCGCCAGATTTGTAATTCAATAAAATTTGTAATTCGCAGCAAACAATGCATATTAAAATGAAAAAGATAGCTGTTTTAACCTCAGGAGGTGATTCTCCTGGGATGAATGCCTGCATAAGGGCAGTAGTGCGCACTGCAATTTACCATGATTTGGAAGTGATGGGCATTATGCATGGATATGACGGCATGATACGAAATGAATTTATTCCTTTGGGTGCAAAATCTGTCGCCAATATTATTCAGCGGGGCGGAACCATTTTAAAAACTGCAAGGAGTAAAGAGTTTTTAACACTTGAGGGACGTAAGAAAGCGCTGGATAATTTAATCAAACACGGTATCGAAGGCGTTGTTGCTATCGGCGGAGACGGCACATTTAAAGGTGCGGTGGAGTTTTCAAAAACCTGCATCATCCCATTTGTAGGCTGTCCCGGAACTATTGATAATGATTTAATCGGCACCGATTTTACAATTGGTTATGACACAGCTATCAATACAGTTGTGGAAGCCGTAGATAAAATACGTGATACTGCAGAAAGCCACGACCGCTTGTTTTTTGTTGAGGTGATGGGCCGTGATGCGGGTTTGATTGCTTTGCGTTCGGGGATTGGCGTTGGGGCCGAGTCTATTATAATGCCTGAGACAAAAACTGATTTAGAAGATTTGATTAAACGGTTAGAGGGCGGCCGCAAAAGCAAATCTTCGAAAATTATTATTGTTGCTGAAGGCGATGAAGCCGGCGGTGCTTTTACAATTGCCGAGCAGGTAAAAAAACGGCTGCCCGATTATGATACCCGTGTAACTATTCTCGGGCATATTCAGCGGGGGGGCAACCCTTCCGCCATGGACCGCGTGAATAGCAGCAGAATGGGGTTTTCCGCTGTGGAAGCTTTGCTTGCAGGCAGGCAGGGGGTAATGATAGGAGTGGTGGATAAAAAAATTACCTACACTCCTTTTGCGAATGCCGTTAAACACCGTCAGGGGCTTGATCCTGATTTAAGACGTATGCTGGAAATTTTATCACTATAAATGTTCCGCACGCTAAATGCAGCTTTAGAAATGTTTGACTGCGGCAAAAAAACAATTCTAAAAATTCAAACAAAAAAATCTAAGAGATGAAAGAATTTATGCTCTTAATCCGCAATAAGCTCGATCATCAATCGGCATGGCCGGATGAGCAGCATCAACGTTTTCTAAAAAAGTGCGAAAGTTATATCGGTGATCTAAAGAAAAACGGGAAGCTGATTTCAGCACAGCCGCTTGTAAGAGAAGGTAAAATCATTTCCGGAACCACTGGTGATTGGAAAGAAATACCTTTTAATGAAAAGGAAGAGGTGCAGACAGGATACTATCATATCCTTGCCGCTGATATAAACGAGGCTGTTGAAATTGCCAAACGAAATCCTGAATTTGAATTTAGTGCGACTGCAAGAATTGAAGTGCGCTCTATAAAAACAAAGGAAAAAACTACTGGGTTCGTTTACCCTAAAACAGTGTAAGAAAGAAACGTTGAAAAGCTGCCGATGAATTCATATGAATACGCGATCATTTATATGAAGCTGTTTCAGAAATGTATAAATGAAGACGCGCCGTTAACAAACAATTAAAAAACGATAACAAAATACATTTTATCTCATGGAAGCCATTAAAAACAAAGAGGTAGATGCGTATATAAAGAGTTTCCCAAAAGAAACTCAAAAAATTTTAGAAGACCTCAGGGCAGCAATTAGAAAAGCCGCGCCGGAAGCAGAAGAGGTAATAAGTTACCAAATGCCTGCATTTAAATATTATGGAATGCTGGTTTATTTTGCCGCCTGGAAAAATCACATCGGGTTTTATCCTACTGCTTCAGGTATTGAAACATTTAAGAAAGAGCTTTCAGTTTTTAAAGGAGCGAAAGGTTCCGTTCAATTCCCGCTTGATAAAGCACTTCCATTGGCGCTGGTAAGTAAAATTGTTAAGTTTAAGGTTAAGGAAAATATAGAGCGGACAAAAACCAAAATGTCAAAAAAATAATTTTAAAAATGAACAGCCGCGATTCTGAAAAAATGGGAACAGTTAAAGCATATGATTTAAAAGGGGTACTTCTTAAATCGTTAATTGCACAAAAACAAAATGTTGAACCCGCTTGTCAAAAAAACAATCAAGTGCAAAAACAAACTAGTTGGAAAGGATCTCGTTAAACAATTGTCTGCGGCATTAGAAAATGACAGAGCGTAAAAGAATATTTATTGAATCGGCTCTAAAATATAACAGCAATGCTGCGACTGTAGAGATTTTGTGGAATGAAATTGAAAAAAAATATTCCGGTAAAAATCGCTATTATCACACTCTTAATCATCTTGACAATTTATTAAAACAGCTTACAGAAATTAAAGGTCAAATAGAAGATTGGGATACAATTGTATTTACTTTGTTTTACCACGATATTATTTATAAAGCTTCAAAGAATGATAACGAGGAGAAAAGCGCAGAAACAGCAAATGCCAGGCTTCAATTGCTGAAATTTCCTGCTGAAAAAATTACCAAATGTGTTTCGCAGATTATTGCAACGAAAGGTCATTTAATGAGCACCGATAATGACTGCAATTTATTTACAGATGCCGACTTATCAATTTTAGGACAAAATTGGAATTCGTATTCTGATTATTTTAAACAGGTAAGAAAGGAATATTCAATCTATCCGGATTTCATTTATATCCCCGGAAGGAAAAAAGTTATAAATCATTTTTTGAAAATGGAAAGCATTTTTAAAACAAAAATTTTTTTTGACAAATTTGAAAATCAAGCAAGGGAGAATTTAAACGAGGAGCTTAAAATGCTATAAAAATCCTCATTAAATAAACGAATAGAAATATCAAAAAACCTATATCTAACAAAATGAAAAAACATACTTTATTATTTTTGTCTGTCTTTATAAGCCTTATTTCTTTTGCACAAACGAGCGGTTTACAAAAAACAGAGCAACCAGAAGAAGAAGAAAGGCAGACTGATTCTGCCTGTGGCGGCACAGAAAGGTGGTCTGTTAAAGTAATGACGGATGCTTTAGCTTCTAGTGTAAACTATGCCCCTTTGCAGTCAACCGTTGCTGGTTTATTAGCGATAACAACCCCTTTCCCTGATCCCTATATGATACGGCAGGCAGGTATAGAAAGCAACACTTACCAGATAACCTGTAATATCACTGTTAAGAAAGAAGAAACAGATGCCGATTGTCACTTAGTGTTAAGCGACGGCACTCACACTTTAATTGGCGAAATTCCTAATGCGGCCTGTTCTACTGCTGTTTCATCTGCTCATGCGTTTCAATACGCTGCAGCCCGCAGTTTTATTGATGCTCATATTGCAATGGGAAATGTTAATAATGTAAACATCGGCCAGGTTACTATAACCGGCGTTGCGTTTATTGATCCGCCTCATGGTCAAACCGGGGCTGCGCCTAATAATATTGAACTCCATCCTATTTTAGATATTCATTTTGCATCATCCGCCGCTCCGCCTATTGCAGCGTTTACGCCATCTTCACCACCTGCCTGCGTGGGAAAAACAATTGTACTCACAGATAATTCACTCAATTCTCCCTCCTCATGGACATGGACAATGACAGGCGCATCACCGGCTTCTTCTAATCTGCAGAGCCCTTCAATTACATACAGCACTCCCGGCACTTATACAGTTACGCTGGTTTCTAGTAATACTCATGGCAGCAGTACCGCAGTATCTCATACTATAACTGTAAATCCGATTCCTGCAGTGCCGACAATTACGGATAATGGAAATGTATTGACATCAAGCGCCTCTTCAGGCAATCAGTGGTATGCGAGCGGCGGGGCAATAGGCGGTTCTACTGCACAGACATACACAGCGTCCGCAAACAGTACATATTATGTGTCTGTCACAAATTCGTATGGGTGTTCAAGTTCTTCTGCACCAATAACTATTTCTAACACAGGTATAAGTTCTATTGCTGATAATGATGTTTTAAATATTTTTCCTAATCCCGCAAACGGCTTGGTAACAATAAATTTTTCAGGTCTGAGCAGGCATATTTCTATTGAGATATTTAATGATTTGGGGCAGTTGATATATTCTGAAAAGCGAAATGAATCATTAAAAGAAAGCAGTAAAACAATTGACCTCGGCGCATTTCAGGCTGGTATTTATTTATTTAAAATAGCCGGAGATGAAAAAGTTTTTATAAAAAAAATATTTTTGCAGAAACAGTAAAGCAGAGTGTGTTTCCTGAAATTAAATTTGGAATCATCATTTAGTTCGAAAAAAATTTGAAGACTACATCAGGATGAAGCAGCCTGAAAAGCTGGCGGCTGTTTTGTTTCAAAGCAATTGGGAAGCAGAGGCGATCAAAAGGAAAGCAGGTTGAGATCTTGGATTGAAATAAAACGACAAGTGCATAATTAATACTTCACTCATGACGGATAAAACGATTACTGAAAAAACAAGTGAGCTTGAAACAAAAATTTCTTCTCTGGCTGATGGAATGGAGAAGGTGGATTCCATTAATCAACTTGCTTTCGAGGTCCGCAACACAGATACGCAGCGTGCGATTTTACTTTCTGATGAAGCGCAAAAACTTTCTTCTGAAATAAATTATCCTGCTGGAAATGCGGCAGCCCTTTCTAATGAAGCATTCTGCTATGTGCAGATTACCAACTATGAGCTGGCTCTTGAAAAATTATTTGAAGCGCTGAAGGTTTTCGAAGAACTGAAAAACGAAAAAGGGATTGCCGGGGTTCATTATAATCTCTGCCTCGTTTACTTCCGTTTCAGCGATTTTAAAAACGGTATGGATAGCATCACCCGGGCACTTCACTACTATCAAAAAACAAATGATCTCAGCGAAATGGCACGCTGTTTTTTTCAGATGGGTTTTTTATATCACTCGCAAAACGACAGTACCAGCTCAATAGAATATTTAAGTCAAAGTCTGGAGATTAACCGTGAAGTAAAAAACAAGGCAGGGGAAGCCGCTGCAATTATGGGCTTGGGACAAGCTTATCTGAATTTACGTGATTATGAAAAAAGCCGCGCCTTTCTCTTAGAGAGTATGGCAATTCGCGAACAGATAAAAGACTGGAGAGGCTATGCTGCATCAATGAATGCATACATGAACCTGTTTCTTGAAACCGGAGAATACGAAGAAGCAGAAAAAATTTCTTTGAAAGGAATTAAACTTGCCAGGGAACTAGGCGATAAAATGGGGGTTTCGCGCTTTATGCTTGACCTTGGGAAAATATATTTAAAACAAAATAATTTCAATGAGGCTGAGCGCACACTTCTTGAAGCATTGACGATTGGTGAAAAAATTAATCTGCGAATGGTAATTGCGCCGATACATTTTTCTTTATCTGAAATTTACAAATCAAAAAAAAATCACGAAAGCGCACTTGTGCATTATCAGCGTTTTCACGAAGTGAAAGAGGAAATGGTAAATTTTGAGGCGGCCATGAAAGCAAAAAGCGCCGATCTGGTCGGCAGAATTGAAAGCGCACAGAAGGAAGCTGAAATAAACCGCCTGAAAAATGTGGAATTAAAAAACGCCTTTGATGAGATTGCAAAAAAAAACAAAGACATTACCGACAGCCTCAATTATGCAAGAAGAATTCAGCAGGCTAAGCTGCCAAAGAAAGAGGAAATAAGTGCAGCTCTTCCTCAGAGTTTTGTTCTCTTTAAGCCTAAAGATATAGTGAGCGGCGATTTTTATTTCTTCCGTGCAGCCGCATTATCTGCAGAAAAGGCGGAGCCGGCAACTCTTTTTATAGCAGCCGCCGACTGCACCGGGCACGGAGTTCCGGGGGCATTGATGAGTATGATCGGTTATGAAAAATTAGAAGATGCCGTTTCACAAAGTTCTGACACATCAGAAATTTTAAAGCTGCTTAACAATGGAATAAAAGGTTCATTGCGGCAGTCTGAAAATATTGAATCAACAAGGGACGGGATGGATATAGCCCTCTGCTCCATTGATATTGAAAATAGAATAGTAAAATTTGCAGGTGCAAATCGTCCTATTTGGTGCGTCCGCAAAGGACTGCCTGAAATTGAAGAAATTAAATCGACCAAAAACGCAATTGGCGGCTTGACAGAAAACAGCCAGCACTTTGAGAGTCATGAATTAAAATTACTTGAAGGCGATACTATTTACATCTGTACTGACGGCTATGCCGATCAGTTCAGCGGCCACAAAGGAAAAAAATTAATGACCAAAAAGTTTAAAGAAATCCTGGTGAAAATTCAAGACAAAACCATGGATGAACAGGAAGAATATTTAAACAAGTTTATTGATGAATGGAAAGCTGGGACTGAACAGGTTGATGATATTTTGATAATAGGCATACGGCTTTGATAAATAAAACGGAATGGAGCAATAATAGAAATTAAAGCCGATGGAAATTTTAGAAAGAAAAAAAACAAACTGCAATATCAGTATTCCTCGACATAAAGCCAAGGTGATTGCCAGGTATGCGTTACTGACACTCAGCATAACAGCATTTATGGATTTCCAGCCTAAGCTTTCAGCACAGAATCAAACTATGAACAGTGAAACCAAAACCGTGAATAAGCCGGAATGGGCCACATCCCAGAACAATAAAACATTTGCTTTGAGATTAAAGCCCGGCCAGGATTTAAGAAATGAAATTGAAAAATTTGCCAAAGAGCATAATATTATGGCCGGTTATATAATCACTGCTGCCGGCAGTTTAAAGGCAGCCTCAATACGATTGGCAGACCAAAACAAGCCTGCAGCTTATGACGGCAAATACGAAATTGTTTCATTAACCGGAACTATTTCAGCTGATGGGGTGCATCTGCATATTTCAATTTCTGATAAAAATGGGATTACAACAGGCGGGCATTTGGTTGAAGGATGCATAATATATACAACTGCCGAAATTGTAATAGGCAGTATGGAAGATGCTGTGTTTACGCGAGAACAGGATGAACAGACAGGTTATAAAGAACTGAAAATAAAACAGAAATAAGGTATTTAAATTCTATCAGACAATCTTAAGCCGATATACGGCATCAACATGGATACTATAATTACTAAAATCCGTAAAGAGCTTAAAGCGAACAGCGACAAAAAAATTCAGGAAGGAAGCTTTCGATTTTTTAAAGAAACCATTAAATGCTATGGAGTAAAAACCGCCATAGTAAAAAAAATCGGCAGGGAATATTTTAAAACTATTAAGAATAAATCAAAAACTGAAATTTTTGATTTATGCGATGAGCTTTGGCGGTCGGGCTTTATCGAAGAATCTTTCATCGCCTGTAGTTGGTCATATTATATTCACAAAGATTATAAACCTGCAGACTTTAAAATATTTAAAAAATGGTTAAATGAATATGTAAATAATTGGGCTTCCTGCGATTCGCTTTGCAATCACACAATCGGCACGTTCATAGAAATGTATCCGGAGTATTTATCGGAATTAAAAAAAACAGCAAAATCAAAAAACAGATGGGTGCGGCGCGGTGCCGCAGTATCACTAATAGTGCCCGCAGGAAAAGGAAAGTTTTTGACAGACATTTTAGAGATTGCAGATTTGCTTTTCTTGGACAAAGATGATTTAGTTCAAAAGGGATACGGCTGGATGCTCAAGGCAGCAAGCCAAATACACCAGCAGAAAATTTTTGATTATGTAATTAACCGCAAAGCCGATATGCCGCGAACAGCTTTGAGGTATGCGATAGAAAAAATGCCGAAGGAATTGAAGGCTGCGGCGATGAAAAAATAATTAAGATATACTGCAAATTAATTCTCCAAATTTCCAGAAACCCCAGCAGGCATAATTTTCGGCGGTTGAATTCCCAATTTAATTATAGTATCTTTCTGTTGTTCATTTTTTGCAGACACCTCCAATGTTATGATTCTAAAGGGAGCAGAAATAAAAGCGAAAAACATCAGTACGGTTTTAGCAATATTTTTTTTCTTAATCTGTGCCGGCCTTACGCAGGCTCAGAGCAGGCAGATCCGATTTGAAAAAACAAATTGGGCTCAGGTGCTTGTAAAAGCGAAAAAAGAAAAGAAAATGATTTTTCTAGACTGCTATACATCCTGGTGCGGTCCATGCAAGCGGATGGAAAAAAAAGTTTTTACAAACGATACTGCGGCAGCTTTTTACAATTCCAATTTCATATGCGTAAAAATGGATATGGAAAAGGATGAAGGTTTTGAGATTGCAAAAAAATACAACATTAGGAATTACCCTTCGCTGCTTTATTTGAATTCCGCCGGCGATTTAATCCATATAACATGCGGTTCTGTACCTGCAAAAAGATTCATTAAAAATGGAACAGATGCATTAGATCCACAAAAGCAATTGCAGGGCTTTGCAAGCCGCTACAATAGTGACATGACAAATTCCAAAATAGCATTTCATTATTTTGAACTTCTGGAAAGTGCCTGCATGTTAGACGATTCAATTATTAAGAAATATTTTTCAGTTCAGAATGACAGCAGCTGGACATCCCAATATAATTGGAAGATTATACATCAATACGCTGATTACTCCTCTAAACCTTTTAAATATTTAGAAACAAACAAAACTGTTTTTTCTAAACTTTACGGCAGTGATTCTGTTGAAACAAAAATCAACCAGGTTTATAGAGATGCACTTCAGCTTGCACGTTTGAAACGAAACGAAATAGAATCTAAAAAGCTGAAGTCAGATCTGCGGAAATTAAAAACAAAAAATGCGGAAAATATTATTAAGCATGATGAGCAGCAGTTTTTAAAGCTCCCTAATGCCGATATGAAAAATGCTCTTGAAATTACAGATTCAGTGATAGGCCCGGTCAATGTTTCAAAAGGCTTTGGTGAAGTGATGGACTACCAGTATCCTTGTAAAGGAACTTTTTTTAAAGAGGACAACTCTGCATGGTTCAAGCTGAATATAGATCATGATACAATGCTCACATTTGATATTGTACCTATTGACAGTCTGGATGATTATGATTTTGCTGTTTTTAAATGTGAGGAACAACCTTCTGTTAAGGATGTTAAATCAAACAAAAAAGGAACAAAATCCGATAAAGTAAAACTGAAGTTTACAAGGGCATGTTATTCCTACTGCACCTCAAAAAGCGGTGTTACTGGTTTATCCCTGTACACCGACAAAACAAACATTGGAATAGGCGACGGACCGGCTTATGTTTCCGGAATCCCTGTAAAGGCAGGCGAAACGTATTATCTTTTAGTTGATTGTTTGAATGGGTCTATTTCACATAATAAGAATCAAGTTCCTTTAGGCTTTACCATTTACTTCTATAATTATTGGTACAAGAGAAGGCCGATTATTTTAAACAATGTTTTTTTTGAAAACAATAAATCTGTTTTACCTTCGGAGGCCTTTTCAGAACTTGACAAACTTGTTATGCGCTTAAAAAAAAGTAAAATAAAAATTGAAATTATCGGCCATGCAGATGGAAGCGGTGATGAAAAGCAGAATCAGGAACTTTCGGAAGCAAGAGCCAAAGCTGTTGTGGATTATCTCACCTCTAAAAATATTAACTCCGACCGGCTTTTTTTTAAAGGGCTTGGCAGTACAAAACCAATTGCATCAAATACTACCGAAGATGGCCGGCAGAAAAACCGGAGGGTTGAATTTGTGATTGTTATGAATTGAAAATCGTTGAGTTTAAAACTGTTCAAAATAGTTTTCTGCACTATGGAAAATAGTCCTAATTTCAAGCTCTTCAAGCGCGGCTTAAAATAAATCACCGGCTTAAATACCCAAAAAAACCAAACAGAATTTGCACGTCCGCCTCAATAATAAAGGTTTTGTAATCTCATCAAAAATTTAAACCCAGCAATAAAAATATGAACCTTAAAAAAATTGGCGGCCTTGCATTTATCTTAGCAATAATTGGTTTCTGTATTGAACTTATTAAATTGCTGCCATTCCATATTGATTATGCTTTATCACCATTTCCTGCTGTATTAGAAAACTGCCTCAGCCCTTTGCAATTAAATTTTTTTCATGCCAGGGTATTTGAATATTATAATGAGGCAAATAATACGGTTATTAATTATTTGAATTTATTTGTTTATGCAATAGCTCTTATCGGTGCGGTTTTATTCGATGTTTCAAAACAAAAAGAAATGCGCCTGCTGCGTTTTTTTTTCGCCCTTATTGTCCTGCAGCATATACTTGGCTTGTTTACTAATTTCTTGGTCACGGTGGTTCACTTCGCAGCTTTTTCCAGTACATGGTTTCATTTTTCAATGTACGTTTGTTTTAATTTTTTATGGGTTTACATTTCTTATACTGCTTTAAAAGAGCTGAACAAAACGCAGGTATTAGAAACTCTTGATACTGCCGAAGGAAGCGAGGGAAATAAATTAGCAGCTGCTGGTAAAGGCCTGCGGCTGTTTCATTACATAATCGATAACATTTTCTGCCTGATGCTCCTCTCTCAGTTCACCAAGCTGGTTAATGAGCTTGGTCTTGGAAAAATTCATTTTGTTACCGGGCCCATACCCTCTCTTTTTATTTTACTGCTTGTGTTCAGCCTGATATATTTTCCGTTTTACGAAACACTTTTCGGTGCAAGTCCGGCTAAATTTTTAACGGGGACAAGAGTTACAAAACGTGATGGGAGCTGCATAGATTTTAAAACATCACTAATCAGAACACTCTGCCGTTCTATTCCTTTTGAACAAATTTCTTTTTTTGGAGATAAAGGCTGGCACGATGGCATCAGCGATACACGGGTAGTTCAGGAAAAGCAAAAATAAATCGCAGCAGAATATCGAAGTGAATTGTACTATTCAAAAAAACTGGCACACTCAATTTTGACAACTTTAAAATTCAAACGGATAACATTTTGTTTCTTTTAAATTTCTAATTTTAACACATGGCTTTAAGCAATTTTGAAAGAATGATACAGCTGGCTGAAGAAGCTTTTGCGGTTAAAAACGACCCTGATCAGCTGGATGTAAACCAGGATGTAATTGAACACCTTAAAAAAATCCACCCATCTTCAGTATCTGAATATGATGACGGGAAAGGCCCCGCTGCCTGGATTTTGCTGATTCCTACAACAACAGATTTAATGAACAAATTTCTGGAAGGTAAAATTTCGGAAAAAGAATTATACCGGCTCACCCCGCTTGATGTAAAGTATGATGCGCTGTATCTCTGTTCTGCAATGGTTTTACAAGAATACAGGCGGAAAGGAATTGCCAAAAAGTTGGTGCTGAAAGCAATAGAAGAAATCCGTAAAACACATCCTATAAAGTCGCTCTTTTTATGGCCTTTCAGCAAAGAAGGGGAGCTTGCTTCAGAAGCTGCAGGGCGGGCAATCGGCCTGCCATTATATAAACGCAGGCATTGAAAAGGTCTGCATTGTTTAACGCAGCAGCGGTTTTATTCCCAAAAGTTTTTCATGGTTTCTATCACCTTTGTTGTCGATAATTTTTCCGGATTCATTTTGAAAGCAGTTCTGCACGCATACCTGTCGAAATAATAAACTTTTCCCATGTATTTTACCTTGTATGCCGCTGCTCTCGCTGCCTTTTGACGGCAGACAAGATCCATAACTAAATCGGGCAGCGGGGGCTTCACAAAAAACATGATACACGAGGAAAACGCTGCCGCGCCGAATAATAAAATGCTGCGGAAAAACGCAGCCTTAAACAAAATACTAAACATCGGATTTTCAATTGTAAAAATTGATTTCAATGCAAAGTTATTCTCAGAGGCGCTGCTTGAAAATGAACATTGTCATTCATGCAAATGATAAACTGCATCGGGGAATGCGGAATTGTTTTAGTGCGGTGCAGCTATTCCCTAACATTTTGCATCTATATTTGCAGTTGAAGAACGGGGATATAAATATTTTTTAAGAAAAAACCGTCAAGAATTTTGATAGTATAAAACGAAACATTGCTGATTGGCTAAAAAAAATCATCATGGCTAAAGCCATTGGCCAGCATGGTTTTCATAACCCCAGCCTTAAGGCTGGGGTTACAAATGGAACATCTGTTATTAATAGGGCTTTAGCCCTTTAGCCGGTTAGGAGTGAAAACGAATGATTAATTAATTCATTTTATATAACAGTCTAACAGTTTATTGAAGCAGGGTAAAGACCGCAGAAAATGAAAAAAATTCTTGCCATTATTTTTATCTTCTTTTATTACCAGGGCTGGAGCCAGGGAAATATACTTACTATTTCCGGCACTGCACCAGCCCAATTCACCGTATGCGGTACACCTCAGGTTTTCAATGTTTCAATTTTTAACCCTTCGCCTTTTTTAGTCACAAACGATACTTTAAAATTGACAATGCCCTCCGGCATCTCCTACCAGACAGGCTCCATAACCGGGGCCTCTGAGATAAATACTTCCGTGCCTAACCAGCCGGTGTTTTTATTATCAAGCATGCCGACATTATCAACACTGAACATTACTTTTTCTGCAGCTGCCAGCTGCGCAGTGATTCAATACATCGGCAATGGCGGTGTAATTCAAAATACGATGCTGGTTGATTATACTGCTAATAGCAGCCATAATTACGATACCTATACACTGCCTTACAACGTAAGGCAGCCCAGCCTTTCCTTTACCTCGGTGACAAACCAATCGTATTCGGGAAATTTAGGAGATATATTTACACGCTGTATTACCATTACAAACAGCGGGTCCGGGGCTTTAACCCAGTTTACTTTTACAGATATTCACGGCAGCGGCATTCATGTTAACAGCATTAATAACGGCACCTGGGTAAATTCGGGCGGTACCGAAACCGTGACATTCGGCGCAGCAATTTTTAACACTGTCGGTAATCACAATGCTGTATTTGAGCAGGGCGAATCTGTTACCTTATGCGAAACAATTTCAGTAGCCAGCTGCTCTCTTGTTTCTTCCGATTTCAGTGCCTTCTGGGGATGCAACAGCCAGGTATGCCAGTCGGCGGTTTCAGCGGCCAATGTTGTATTTCCAAACCTTATACCCAATATACAAATAACGCCCGACAGTCCTCCCATGAACAACTGCCTTGGCCCGGGCCATGCGAGTCTCCAGAAATTAATAATAACCAATACCGGTTTGGGCCAGGCAGTCAGCATCCAGTTGGATATTTTTCTTTCTAACGGCAATGGTTACAATAATAACATGGGCTCCAATATTGATGAAACCAGCTTTACAATGCAGGCGGGTTCTGCAACGCCTGTTTCTATAACTCCTGACAGCACTGAGAGTGTAAGCCAGCTCAACTGTATGCCTGCAAGCGCAAAAGGCAGAGTGGTTGTTACCATCCCTGTCCTGAATCCCGGCGATACAGTATATCTGAGATTTAATACTTACAGCTGCTGCTACAATGCCTGCACCGGCGCAGGGCAGAGTTATTTTAACGGCTGGGCCTATAAGGGAACTTACACCAATGCCTGCCAAAGCCCTTATCTGATAGCCACAGCATGGGGGAGGGTTTATTCTCAGCTATTCGGGGCGTTAACAAATAATTATTCTCCCACTGTTTTGGATTCGGGGCAGACAGGAAATTTTAATTTTAAATTCACCGGCTATGTGTATCAACAGCCTTATCCGGGCGACGGCACAGCATACTGGAAATTTGTATTCACCATACCTCCCTGTTTAACGTATGCTGCATTAAGTGTAGTCAGCTCCAGCGGTGCAGGTACCTGGAACCCTTCTTCAGTAAATGTTTCGGGAAGTACAGTAACTGCCATTTTTAATGGACAGCCGCCTTTTAATCTCGACCAGGCACAGGTAAAAATTGCTCTTCCTGTTAATTGCAACGGCTGCGCCGGCGACCCCGGTAATGTTGTCCTTAAAGTGAGTTATGTTCCCAGCACTTCCTGTGGATGCGAAGCAACAATCTCCTGCGTAAGCGCTCCGGTAATTGTTCTTTGTTCATCAACTCCTTCCTGCCCCGACAGGTATTTTTCCTGTGCCGCCTACGACTCCCTTACTTTAATATGCTTCACCAGCGCCAACTTTCAGCCTTGTACTGATTCTATAAAGTTAAGCTGTCATACGCTGGATTCAATCACAGCCTGCCATTACACTAACTGCGTAGGTATGTCGTTCTATTCTCATGATTTCAAAAGAACAAGCTACGGCCTGCCGGACAATGAACCGGGCGGAGGAAACGGCCTGCCTGATACAGGAGGAAGTTTGAATTTCTCAAAAATAAAAACTAACAGGGCCATGTTCGGCGATACTATTACCGCATCTTATAACGGCCTGGTGATTACAAACGGGCCGCATCCCGCGTGGCAGTATTGTTATGCAACATCCACAATGACCAATGGCAATCTGCTGGGTTTTCTGGATGCCGATTTATCTGTTTACAGAAGCGGGGCGCTGCTCGCTCATGGTACAAACTTCCCACCGACAATTACTAATTCCGGTACCGACCGCGATTTTTATTACAACCTGAGCGCAGCTGCTTTGATTTCTTCAGGTGCAGCTCCGGCAGGATTTACGTATTTGAATAGTGATGTAGTGATATTTAAGCCGCGATACAAGGTTAACGTTAATACAACAGGGCCAATTTTTAACTGCAAGGCTGTGGATTCGCTGTATGTAAGCGATATTATGAACCCTCCGGCCGGCCCGCATAAATTTTTGTGTACAAGCGGCGATACCGGCAAGTGTTTTATTATGGGATACAAGTTTGTGTCGTACGACGAGAATTATTATTTTCAAAACTCCTGCGATACTTTTTCTGCCTCTCAGAATTATGGATTGAGCATAGGCCCCTGCTGTAATAATTACGACGGCGGAAATTTATTTCCTTACGAATACCGCAATTGGGCGCATATTGATACTTTGAAAAGCACCCTTCCGCCCGGCTTCAAATTTGTTTCTGCCCAGTTCAGCGAAAAGAGAACCGCCGGAACAGGCGTATCTGCTTCCAGTGCCGTTATTCCTTTAACGCCGCTTAATCCGAATTCAAGCGCACTTGTGTTTCCTGTTCAAAGTTATTTCCAGGCACACGGCGGTGCTATTCCTTACAGCGATGATGGATTCTCCGGAGTGCTGCAGATAACAATGGAACCCTCCTGCGCCTCAATACCCTTGGTTTCGCAGGGGATAACGGATGACTGGATTTTTACCCCGACAGTTTTTTTAACAGGTGCAGGAAGTTTTTCAACATCAATAATTGATCATGATTATGTTGTTTACCAGGCTCCTGATTTGCTGCTGCAGTCTATACTGCCATCGGTGAATGCCCCTGACAGCAATGCTGTATGGTACATAAATATTTCAAATTCTTCAAACGTTTCCAATGCCTTCAACGCCTGGCTGAGCGCGCCGCAGATTACCGGAGTAAATATAACCCAGGTGTATGATTTGGATAACAGCATTGTTGTTCCGCCATCCGGCGCCTTTTATAAGCTGGGCGAAGTGAGTCAGGCTGCAGTGCGTAAATTCAGGATAACCGGCTCTTTCACTTCCTGCAATCAGGATAGCATTATTATTTATTCGGGATGGAATTGCGCGGGTTACCCCGACAGTCTTGCTGCATATCAATGCGTACCTCAGAAAATTACTTTGAAAGAAACACCGCTTCTTCCCCTGCTGGATTTAAATATAACCTCGCCGGCAGGCTCTGTGCCTTTGTGCGATACAACAACTTATATTGTTGACGGACTCAATTTTCAATTAGGCACCTTGTACAATGTCCTGTTATCAATTGATTTGCCGGCAGGCTTAAGCATTGTGCCGGGTTCTTCAAAGTTAAGTTATCCTTTGAACAGCGTATATACTGCAATTCCAAATCCCGCTTTTGTAAACGGCACCACATGGCAGTGGAACCTTTCGGTTATCAATAACCTCATCCGTGTAAACGGCCTGGGAGGCATACTTGATACAAATATGAATGAGTTTAAAATTAAATTCAAAGTTGTTACTAACTGCGATTACACTTCCGGCAGTATTATTCACTTTACCCTGAAAGGCAATGCAGCATGCGGATTCCCGGTTATCAAGGAAACTGCAGCGCCGAGGTTTTATATAACAGGCGCATTGCCGCCTTACAGTACAGAAATTTCTTTACGGACTTCCTACCTTTCTCCCTGCGCCCTTCCTTCTTTAATGAGGGCTGTAGTTCAGAATAAAGGGCCTTCGGCTTTTGGCAGCAGTGATTCAGTTATTGTGCAGCTTCCTCCCGGAGTTTCTTATACTGCCGGTTCTTTTACAGGAATCCACAATGCGCCTGCTGTCTCTGTTCCTTCGCAGGTTACATACGGCGGCAGTATTTATTTAGGATGGAAACTGCCACCGGGTGTTGCTTTCGGCGACAGCACTGTATTCACTTTTAATTACCAGGGAAACCCATCTCTGCTTTCCTGCGATATATCTCTGTTTGAAGGAAGCACCATCAGCTCCGGCCCTGTTACTTGCACCACTTCAGGCAGCAGCTGTGCAATAGATGTTGTAACAGGCGATACAACTCTTTCGGTTTATACCTATAAAGCATTTCTTGCATTGAGCAATGGCAGTGCTGCATCAATACCTAATCCGCCGGGGGGAGAAACTGTAACAGTAAATCTTGATATCACCAATACCGGAGAAGCAATACAGTCGGGGGCTTCCATTATACAGTTTTATTATGATGCCAATGGCAATGGGGTTTACAACAGTGGCGATGTGTTTTTAGCACAGGATACACTATTGGTAACAAGCAACGGATCAATTTCTTATTCACATACGTTTAATGCACCCGCAGGGCAGACCTGCTCTATAATAGCAGTTGTTGATACTGCCGTGAACCCCTGCGTATGCAATCCTTCACAGCTTTTGATACATTCAAGGTTAACCGGCGCTTGGCGCGATACTACAGTATGTTCAGGAGGAACGCTGACGCTTAACAGCCCTCCTGTGAATGGATATACTTACAGCTGGACGCCCGCTGCGGGTTTAAATGATACTGCGATTGCAAACCCTGTATTTACAGCGCCGATTTTAACAAACGGGCAGCAGTCATTTAATTACTTTTTAACTTCAAACAGAATAGCGTGCAGCTCCAGCGACACATTCAGTATCAACGTTTTCCCGATTCCGGATGCTGCTGCTATAGCTTCGCAGTCAGTCTGCAACGGCAATGCAGTACTGCCTATAACTTTCAGCGGCACCTTGCCGGGCACCGTTTTCAAGTGGACTAACAGCGATTCCACCATCGGTCTTGCATCGCATGGAACCGGGAATATTGCCTCTTTTTCGGCAGTGAATTCAGGGAACACAACAATAAATGCTGTTATCACGGTAGTTCCGACGGCAAACGGATGTTCGGGCAGCAGTATTTCTTTCACCATTACAATTACAACTCCTAATGTAAATGCAGTTGCTAATCAGGCTGTGTGCAGCGGAGATGCTGTGGCCGCGGTAAATTTCAGCAGCGGGTCAGCAGGTGCAACATTCAGCTGGACAAATACAAATTCCGGCATCGGACTTCCTGCAAGCGGATCCGGGGACATTGCATCTTTCACGGCAGTGAATAACGGCATAGTTCCCCTTATTGATACTGTTGCTGTAATACCTACAGCCAATGGCTGCAGCGGGGCAGGAATAAAATTTACTATTACAGTTAATCCGGCGCCGACTATCACTGCTGTCGCTAATCAAACCATCTGCCACGGCGATACAACGGCATCTGTTACATTGAGCAGTGCGCTTCCGGGAGCTTCTTTCACATGGGTTAACAGCAATCCTGCAATCGGCCTCGCCGCAAGCGGAACCGGCAATATTGCATCCTTCACGCCCATAAATTCAACAGCAGGCGTGCTTACCGCTGTAATCACAGCATCAGCATCAGCAAACGGCTGCAGCGCTTCTGCTGTTTTTACAATTGCTGCGCAGCCTGTATCCAATGTTAATGTTGCTGTTCCGGCAGACTTTACGGTATGCAGCGGTGTTACAGTTCCTGCATCAAATTTTATAAGCACCCCGCCGGGCAGTGTATTTAATTGGGTAAACTCAAATACATCTATCGGCATCGGTGCTGGCGGAACCGGTGATGTGCCGGCATTTACTGCTGTAAACTCCGGCACTGCCCGTGTTTCGGCTTCAATAACGGTACTGCCTGTTTTTAACGGCTGTCCGGGTATTTCAAATACGTATACCATTGCTGTGAACCCATTGCAGCCGGTTTCTTTTACTTCGGGAACTGCAATAGGCTGTCCTGTTTTATGTATTACGTTCGCAAATACTTCCGCAAGCAGCGTGTTCTGTTCATGGTCATTCGGCGACGGGTCATCATCTAACGGCTGTAATCTGCAGCATTGTTACGAAGTCCCCGGCAGCCACACGGTAACACTCAGCGTGACTGATACCAACGGCTGTATAAGCAGCTATTCAAGCGCAGCTTATGTTACGGTATATCCTAAGCCGGCAGCCAGTTTCAGCATGAGCCCGCAGCCGGCAACAATACTTGCCCCTGAAATTTCATTTACTGATTTATCTGTCGGTGCTGTTACGTGGAACTGGACTTTCGGCGACCTGCTTCGCTCTACATCAATACTTCAGAATCCTGAATTTACTTATCTTGATACAGGCTACTACTGCGCTAAACTAAAAGTAAGCAGCCAGTTTAACTGCGTTGACTCAACAACTGCCTGCATAGAAATTGAAGATGATTTCACTTTTTACGCTCCCAACTCTTTTACTCTTAATGACGACGGCTTAAACGACGGCTGGACACCGAAAGGCGTTGGCATTGATGAAACCACTTACGAGATGCTGATTTTCGACCGCTGGGGAAATTTGATCTGGAGCACAACCGAATGGGGGAAAGCCTGGGATGGCAGGGCTAACTATGGAAGCGACGTTGCGCAGATGGATGTGTATGTATGGAAATGTAAATTTAAAGACAGGGTAAAAAAACTGCAGCACCAGTATATTGGGCGGGTGAGTATTGTTAAATAAGGAGATCTCTTTAATTAAATTAACTTCGTTGAACGGCGAGTATAGTACGGCAGGATGCCGGTTAAAGAAAGCGCAGCGGGACGCAGCGCTTAACGTGTTCGATAAATATTTTTATATGCAGCGCTTAACGGGGGGATAAATAAGGGTTTTTTATCATTATCTCTTTGGTTCTGATAATGCAGCGTTTTGATGTGCCGGCTGGATGGGGTGTTATTCAAGTTTGGTAATAATATCTATCACTTTCTCTTTCAACTCAGGTAAATCATTTTTTATAATTTCCCAAACTAAGCTTGAATCTATTCCAAAGTATTCATGAATAAATACATTTCTCATTCCAGTTATCTGCCCCCATTCTATTGAGGGAAAATTCTTTTTTGTGGTTTCTGTAATGTGATTACTTGCTTCTCCAATAATCTCTAATTGTTTTATACATGCAAATCTCATCATAGAATTGTTCAAAAAATCTGCAGTATTGGTATTTAGTAAATAACTCTCTACCTCAAGAATTGCATCCAGAATATGCTGCAGCCTTGCTTTATCGCCTAACTTATTTCGCATATATTAATTGTTTTTCCTTATCTATAAAAGGTTTAATATATTTTGAAATACCGTTTGATGAAACTAAATCAACTTTAAGATGAAGTATTTTTTCTAAATCAATTTTCATTTGAATGAATTGCAAACCTATTTTTTGAGAATAATCAAGGTCAACCAGCAGGTCTATATCACTTTTACTGTCGGCTTCACCGCGAACATAAGAGCCGAAGAGGTAGGCTTTCAAAACCGGACGGTTTTTAAAATAGTCTTTAATCTTTTCTATTTTGCTGTTTTCTATCTGCATAAAACAAATGTACAAAAATACTTTTTGATGAACTTATGACGCAACAGTTTTTCAGTCAGCGCCGCAAACAAAATTTCGTTCCATATTAAATAACACGGCAGGATGCCGCTTAAAGAAAGTGCAGCGGGACGCAGCGCTTAACGTGTTCGATTAGTATTTTTATTCGCCGCGCTGAACGGGGGATATGCGTCTGTAATATTCGTCCCAATTAAAATCAAAGTCTAATTTAGAGACAACCTCTTTAAAAATAGAATCAAAGTCAGGTTCTTTTTCTTTGACATCTAAATACCATTTTTTAGAAAACTCAGTATACATATCTCCCATAACATCACCTTGCTGCCTCATTCCATGATGAATATTAGCAACCCAATATTTAACTTTACTATCAATAGAGTAATTAGGGTATTCGCTATACCAAAATAAATGTTCCTTTTCAGCTCCTATATTTTCTTCTTCTTTCATTTTTCGAAGAATTTCTTTTTCTTCATCACTCAATTCGTAATTGCCCATAAAATGATTGTTGAATTACCCTCCACGTTGAGCGTAGTGTCTCGCTACGCTCTTTTTAACAAGGCCTCCGGCCTATTTGTGATAACCGGTCGGCATTTTTATTTCAAAGATATAATTATTGCTTCAATTTGGCATTTTCGGCAGGATGCCGGTTAAAGAAAGCGCAGCGGGACGCAGCGCTTAACGTGTTCGATTAATATTTTTATATGATGCGCTGAAAGGGGGTGATATCGCTTTCTTATTTAGGGCCGGCTGTCAGGGCTCTTTCTGCGATTGCTACTTTTTCATCCATAATTGATTTTGTCCACTTTAGGGCTTTTATTTTAATTATGAGTTCGTCAATTTTCGCATTTACATTTTCTGGTTCAGAAGAAACCTTTTCGGAAATGAACCTTGCTGTCAAAGGTTTGCTGTCATTGCCATAAAGTTCTTTTGCTTCAGATTTTAAGCCAACATAATTGCCAAGTGTTTTGTGAAACTCGTCTTCAAAATCTTTTTCCCAAACGGAATAGTTATTGTCAATTTTTGTTGGCGGAAAGAAAAATAAATCGTCTGGGGATTTATGTCCTAAAAGAGTAAATATTTCCTTGTTACGTTTTGATTTGTTTATAGCATCTCTTTTTTGCGGATCAACTAATCCATTAGGATCCGTTACAGGTTTGTCGCCATCAAAAATTACATAGCAAGGAATTCTGAATTCGTTAAAAGTTAAAAGTAAATATGAAATGTTATCTACTGAACCCGCACTAATCATTGCAATTCTATTGGTGTCTATGTCAAACCCTTTTGCTTTAAAATAATTAGGTAAAGAGTATTTTTCTGTTTCTCCTTCAATTAGAATTATTTTTTTAGCAAAGAACCCTTCATTCTTAGTTTCGTCAATTAAGTGGTAAAATCTATGACGAATACTTTTCTCATTAATAGTAAGTCCATAGCTTCTATGATAAAAGTCAATAAATGGTTTTATTGAAAGTTCATATACTGTTGTTATAGGGCTTTTGTCATCTGATTTTCTAAACAATCTAATCTCATCAAAATATTCTACTGATAAAAATAAACTGTCGTGTGTTGAATAAATAACTTGGTCTTTACTTAAAGAAATGTTTCGGAGTAAAGCATAAGTCGCTCGTTTCAAGGGTGGGTGTAAATATATTTCTGGCTCTTCAATGCCGATTATTATATTTCGGTCAACTGATTTTTTTCCAAAATCAAATGTGTTATAAGTTCTCAAAAGGGAAAATAAAGCCAACCTCTGTATCCCGTGCCCTTTTTCTGTTAATTCAGAATTATAACCATCGTTGGCAAATATTTTGGGTTGAGGAAAAACAATGTCCTGAATTTCGGGAGAGCCAAATTTTAATTCCAAAGAACAACCAATATCAAAGCCTATATTATCATTTAATGCTTTATTAATCTTTCCAATTCTTGATTTCCCTTCATTATCAATGTCAATCTTTCCAAGTAAATCTTTAACTAAGATATCTGATTTTGCTTTGAATTCATCTTTTATCTCTTTGGAAACAGAATTAGAGAGCCAACCAATTAATTCTCCAAGTGCACTTGATTTTGTATTCTTCAAATCATCGGATACATTTTTTATTGCAGGTATGTAAAAGTATTTTGGCAAATTAGCTTTGAGCTTACTTTTCCATCCTAACATTTTTTCATCTCCGGTTATTCTTTCTTGTGGTATTTTCGCTGAATGGTTTTCCCAAAGTGTTTTTAGTTTTTCTTGGTAAACTTCTTGAGTGGGCTCATCGGCGCTTTCAAATACAGATTTGAAATCAAAATCACCAACCTTTAATTCTTTTTTCCACCAAGCTTTTAAGTTTGCTTTAGTCGGTAACTTATCTTCTAAAAGTGACCAATTATATTCTGCTATTGGTTGAAGTTTTGTTCCGTGTTTAGATTCAATAAAATTAATTTGGTCTTCACCGACTTCTGTAAGTTCTTGCTCTTCGTCTGCTGAAACTGCTTGAATATATTGTGTAATTGTCAAGTTTTGATAATCATCTAAATGAGATGAAAAAGTACGTAATTCTTCCGCATTGAGTTGATGAAAATTCAATTGAATTAAAATCGGAAGAAGATAATTGTCGTGATGAAAACTTTTGATTGATATTTTTGATTGTGAAAAATTGAAAAACAATTCAAGTGCTTCCAAGATATTTGACTTACCAACACTATTTTCTCCGATAAGAGCAGTTAGGTCGTTAAAAGAAAAATTAATTCCAGGTTTGGAATCAAATGTCTTGAAGTTTTGTAGGCGAATAGATTTTATTTTCATATTATTTATATTGTTTTGCTTAAGCTACCGTTTTTCTTATTCAGCTGCTAAACTTTTAAATATTTCTTCAATTAATTCTCCTTCATCAATTTCTTTGTCTTCCATTCTATCAATACCGTCTTCTATGTCACTATCAATTTGTGAATCAATATATTCATCATATTCCTTAATCTTCTTTGTTAATTCCGTTACATACCAGTTCAAGTCAAGACAATATTCTGTTTCTATTAATTCTATTTGATTTTTCAATGTATCCATATCAGAATCTTCTACCCTTTCCATTTCTTCTTTAACTAATTCCTCGATTTTATAAAAAAAAGAATTCTCACTTATAGTATCCTTAAATGTTGTTGGGAAAAGATCTTTTAACTTAGAAAACAATTCTAAATTGTCAAGCCATATAATTTTAGTCAGAAAAGAGTCAATTATTTTTTCTTCATTAAATTCGATACCTTGAATATTTAGGTTTGTCAAAAGTTTTAAGTACGCACTTTGTTCAGAATAGGATAAGTCATCAATGTAAATAATGGCTTTAAACTTCTCTTTAACAAAAGCTACTGCTTTTGTACTATGAATCTCTAACTCTGTCAAAATTCGATCAAGAAATTGATATTTGGTGTCAGAATTTACATTCCAATAGGAGGTTTCATTATCAGAATATTTGAATTTAAATGCTCTGCAATTTTTAAGTATTGAGTATCTTTCTTCTATTGTCTCAAAAGCAACATTACATAAAACTTCATTTACTAAAATCTTTTTCTTTAGTGTATTTTCATCATCTTTTACTGTTGTGAAAACATTGAAAAATTGTTCTTTAAAAATGGAGCCTTCAATTAAACTAATAATTAAGTCATTTTTACCTCTTAAATAATTTACTAGAAAGTCTTGAATTGAAGGGTTTTGATATTGAACAGCTACAATATTATAAGAGTCTTTTTGTGTTTTAATAAATGTATTTTCTAATTCTTTTAGAGAACGAGTAAATAGAATAGAGTCAAAAGGTATTTGAAATTTATATTGATTGATTTTAAGAAATGCTATTAATGCCTCTTCAAGATCGTCAATTTTAACGGGTGTCCCCATTGTCAAAAGAACAAGTAAAGTATACTGCGAAAATTTGTTTAAAGAGTTTTCAAAAGCATATAGCCATACACTTTCTGGGTTATCAAAGTAAGATTTAATTGCATTTGAAAATTGTGTAGCTTCACATGATTCCCAGATTTTTCTATTAATAAGTGTTTCTATTACTCGAGGATTGTAATTTAGATGCTTTACAATTTTTAAATGCTTTTTGGGTTCAATTAGATCAGCTAAATGACTTTGAGGCACGTCCGCAAAAAATAAATGGTTATATAAAATTTGTGCCTTGATTACATTTGTATAAGAATCAAGGTCTAAGATACATTTTGCAATTTCAATGTTGTTGATTTTGAAAGCCTCGAATGATAATTTAGCCTGATTAAGAATGTATTCTCTGGTAGCTAAAATTAATACCTTATCTGGAGATTTCTTAATTTTCTCAATGAATTTTACAACTTTATTATCTTCATTCGGATGAAGTTTGCTTTCAAAAAAGTTCTTACCTAAAAAATCATCAAAGAAAAATATTTGTTTTTTTCCTTCTTGAAAATATTCATAGCCATCGTCTATTGTATCGTTTAAATATACAAATTCATCAAAATCATTTGATAATAAGTACAATGTTAAGATTCTTGCTAGGGTGGTTTTCCCGATACCTGGAATTCCGGAAATGATTACATATTTATGTTCTTTAAGAATTTTTATTCCGGTATTAAAACTATCATTTTGAACATAAAGTCTCACTTGCTCTCTGATTTCTTCTAATTCAAATGCCGACTGATTATAAATTTTACTATGTAAAACTTTCTCAAGTATGCTGGTGCTTGATAGCCATAGTTTGTAGTATTTTAATTCAATGTCCTTATTTAATCCAATTAGATTATTAATGTCATCTTTTCCAAATATATCGTCTGTATTTTGAATGTATGGTGAAAATAAATTTAAAATATCTGTTTTATTGCCAGGCGATAAGCCAACTGTTGTTGATATAATATATCTGTTGGGCTTTAGGTCATTTACTTTTTTAACCTCCTTCTTAAGATTACTTAATAAGGAACTTAAATCTCTATATCTCTTCGCTTGAATGATTATTGTCTTGCTCTTGTTCTTTGCACATCTTAGGTCAATACCGCCGTCTCTCCCAGCCGTAAAACTCTCAATAAACACATTGAGTTTTTTTTGCAATAAGTCCCTTGTCAAGTGTTCAAACTCATTTGGTGATAATGTCAGAAAGTCGTAATTGTTCATCTGTTTTGCTTTTGTTTTTTTTTAAATGGTAGCTAACAATACATACTGGGTGAAAATATAACGTGGTTTTGATAAATATTTAAAAAACATGATAGTTGGCAAACCTATCCTCAAAAAACGGCTTATCCTAACTGAATACCGAAATCTGAAGAATTTTGCACAATTATTTGCCAGCGCAGAGTTTTTATAAGCTGTATTAATGAAGCTGGCAAGCCGGTTGGCTGCTTATTTAGAATAAATAAAAATTAAGAAGGAAGGCTTAATTTTAAAACGGCATGATAGAAATTAAGTGCTGATTAAATAATTGCACATTGCTTATAAACACAAAAAAAGAGAGGCTGTCTCAAAAGGGCAGTCTCTTTTTTTTGAAATATAATTCGAGTTTGTTATTTTGAAAAATAGTAGTTAAAAAAAGTCTTCCTGAATAGATTTAATAAATGCTTCTATTGAGCAGCTTTCTTTAAGTTGTGTGCTAAAGCAAGTAATCCAGCTTCTATTTCAACCTTTTTAATGCCTCTTAAACTAAATCGGTTAAATTTTTTGTTGTGCTTGATATTAGCAAACACTGGTTCTACGTCATGACATCTTTTTTTTCTGTGATAAACACCTTCTTCACTCTTCAAATTTTCGTTGACTTGCTGTTTATGAGCACGCAGAGAGTGATTAATACCTACACTTCTATTTGATTTTGCTGTATGACATTTACTCCTTAGAATACAATCTTTGCAATTTACTGCGGTGTAATTTGTATAGTTTTGTTTAAAGCCTGTTGATGTTGTTCTGGTATAGCAATGTGTTTGGTGCATTGGTTTACCCGATGGACAGATTACTGTATCCGTTTCTGCGTCATAAGCCAAGTAATCCGATCTGTAATTTTCTTTTAAGTAATTTTTATCTTGCTCTTTATCGAACGTGCTATATTTTATTAAAGCTTTAATATTTTGTTGTTTCAGGAATACGTAATTTTCTTCCGATCCATAGTCTGCGTCAGCAGTTACAATATCAGGCGCTGATTTATATAATTTTTTGAACGAGTGTAAGTGAGGAACAAGTGTGTTGGTATCAGTGGGGTTGGGATGTAGGCTGTAATGCAGGATGAACTGATTGTTACTAGATACTTGTAAATTATATGCCGGCTTTAGCTGCCCGTTTTTCATATGATCTTCTTTCATACGCATAAACGTTGCTTCGTTATCTGTTTTTGAATAACTGTTTCTGTTTTTTAGTATGGATTCCTGTTCTTTATATTTAGCAATGTTTTTAGGCCATTCACGCTTCATATAATTTAATTTCTGCTTCACTTTATTTGGTACCTGCTCTTTATCTTTTAATATCTTGTGGATTTTAGTAATCGCTTTTTCCAGCTCTTGTGAACTAATTTCTTTAAACTCAGGTGGCATTTCATCTTTCAACTCTTCTGCTGCAACCCGTTCGGTGTATGCCCACAACTCTTTTAGCTGTGATTCCATTTTCGATCTGTGATACTTAATGCTATTGCCCCAAACAAATGTGTAACGATTGGCATTGGCTTCTATTTTGGTCCCATCTGTATATACTTCTTTTAAACTTAAATGACCGCTTTGGGCTAATAATTCTACTACCTGAGCAAAAAGTGTTTTTAAAACTTCTTTTAATCGCTCCCCTCTAAAGCGATTGATGGTATTATGGTCGGGCTGCTGCATACCACTAAGCCACATTAAATGAATATTGCTTTTCAAGCCTTCTTCTATTTTACGGCTGCTATACGTATTACACAGGTATGAGTATACCAATACTTTCAAAAGCATACGAGGGTGATAACTTGAGGTTCCACCGCCTTTATAGCGCTTAATTAAATGGTTTAAATCTATACTGTCTATTACCCTGTTTACGGTTCGTACGGGGTGGTTCGCTTCTATTAACTCATCTATCGATGGTGGCAAAAGCATTGGCTGGTTGTTAATGTAGTCTTTAAATACCACTTTTGAATTTGGCTTCACACCGCAAAGGTCAAGCTTTGCAATATTATCGGCACCATTGGTGCCGTTTTGTTTTTAACAAATCCATGTTTATTGTTAACCATTGTCAATAAAAACAAAAAAAAGGCCGCCTCACTTTTGAGACAGCCTCTCTTACATGAGCATCACAGTTTATTACAAACTCATAGCAGTTGCAACGTCGCTGGGAATACTTTCGCCGAGGTTATTAATTGAAATTACCCTGAACTGATAGGTTACACCCGCACTAAGCCCTGTTACTGAATATTTAAGCTTAGTAGTATAACCAGCAGTAGTAAAAGGGCCGGCAACTCCGGCAATAACAGCAGCCTTTTCAATGCGGTAAATTACGCGGTTAACTTCCTGTGACCAGTCAACATCTATGGTGCCATTTGTAAGACTGGTTTTTGCCTCTACGTTTGTAACCTTAACAGGCATTACCTTTTTTACGGCTGTTTCCTTAGATACTTCATGCCCCGAACCAAGGGCTTTTGCACGGCTGCCGGCACATACAGCTTCAACATCAGTGGCATTGACGTCAAGCAGCGTCGTGAGCGCGACCCTCTTATTGGCGACTACCTCTGTTTGCTGCGTGCCTCCGCTGCCGGAGTTTGCATCTTTCAGATCATCCTCTGCCTGCTGCATGGGAGCCATTTCGTTTTGAAGAGTTACGAAATCGGGATTATTTGTTTGGTTTTTGATAACTCTCATGGTGAGAGCAATGAGATCAGGCACACTATAGCGGCTGAAATCGCGTTTTATTATATTTTTCATGGTTTTTGTTTTTTGCGCAGCGAAAGGTTAATGGTCTTAAACATTCCGGATACGTTTGGAACAAAAACTATCCGCTGCAGGTTTGTAATTTATTAATTGATTCTGTACAGCGTAAGTTTATAATCATGGTTTTTTATTTTTGCAGAAGGCTTCTGCCGGGGCTGGTTATATTGACTGTTTGGTTATTTATATTTTTTTAGAGCTGAATTATTTTTTGTTATTACACGATAAACATATTGCGTGCCAGAAATATAAAATCATCTTTCAGCATAAAAATATTTATGAAATAAAACGTTTGAAACGCCCTGTCTGCGGGGTGAATTTATGAAACATGTTTTTTATTTTAATTCAATAATTTACAGCATCCATCCGCAAAACAGCCTTGCGGCTCAGCTGCAGCAGGATGTTTTACATCAGTTTCTGCCTGTTGTTCAGCAATAAAGCAATGTTGATCAACAACGGGGCAATGCTGCACAGCAATGTGGCAAAGCTGAACAGCAGAGGAACAATGCTGTTCAGCAGCGCGCTAATGTTGTTTAACAATACGGCTTTGCTGTGCAGCATTGCAATAAAGCGGAACAGCAGCGCAATAATGCTGCACAGCAGCAGCATGAAATTGATTGTTTTCTCATTTGTTGTTTAACAATGGGCTGATGTTGTTCAGCTGCGAGGCAATGTTGTTCAACAAAGCGGTAAAGCGGAACAGCAGCGTTATATTGTTGATCAACATCGGGGTTTTGCTGTGCAGCATTGGCGCAATGTTGAACAACAATGAATTTATGTTAATCCAAGGAGTATTAAACTGATGCAGCATTGTTATTCCGCTGAACAGCATTACTATGATGGTGAAGAGCTTTGTTAGAAAGCAGAACAACCATTAGACCTCTTTCATAATTCAGCACAAAATCGATGCGAAATTATTTCAGCGCACGTTCTCGACTCCGCGCGAACTGACACGTGTGTGGTCATGTTGAGCTTGTCGAAACATGCGGGCTGGCTTACGCACACTCTTCGACAAGCTCTGAGTGACAACCGCACTTCGACATTCTGAGCCTTTGCCTGGCTCAATCCGAGCGTGTTTTTGTGCGCCGTCATGTTGAGCTTGTCGAAACATGTGCGATGGCTTCCCACACTCTTCGACAAGCTCAGAGTGACAGGCACACTTCGACATTCTGAGCCTTTGCCTGGCTCAATCCGAGCGTGTTTTTGTGCGCCGTCATGTTGAGCCTGTCGAAACATGCGGGCTGGCTTACGCACACTCTTCGACAAGCTCAGAGTGACAGGCACACTTCGACATTCTGAGCCTTTGCCT
>CAINDA010000044.1 GCA_903847205.1 uncultured Bacteroidota bacterium | reverse complement strand
TGTGCTTCAGGTACAGGCAGTGTAACACAAACCGGTCAGGGAGGCGGAAGTTATTCTTCAACAGCGGGATTAGTAATTAATGCCGGAACGGGCGCAATAAATCTTGTAACAAGCACTCCCGGAACATACACCGTAACTTATAGTTTTAGTAATGGAACCTGTGCAGGCACAGCAACTACAAGTGTAACAATCAATGCAGTTCCATCTGCCACCATTTCTTATCCAGGTTCTCCGTTCTGTGCATCCGGTACAGGCAGTGTAACACAAACGGGTCAAGGCGGCGGTAGTTACTCGTCAACAGCGGGATTAGTAATTAACGCTGGAACGGGTGCAATAAATCTTGTAACGAGCACCCTTGGAACTTACACCGTAACTTATAGCTTTAGCAATGGGACATGCATTGGTACGGCCACAACTAGCGTAACAATAAATGCCGGACCAACTACTGCGGCCGCTGGTCCAAACCAAACTTTATGTGCAACAGCTGCCACTCTTGCAGCAAATACTCCATTAATAGGAATAGGGAACTGGAGCATTATAGGAATTGGTGACGGATTGGGTTCTTTTGTGGATGCAACAAGCCCGACTTCAGTATTTAATGGAACATCTGGAATAACTTATATTTTAAGATGGACTATTTCGAATCCCCCATGCGCATCTTCTGTATCCGATGTAACTATTGCATTTAATCAAAATGCAAATTTAGTTACAGTGCCACAGTCGACATGCTCTCCGGCAACTGTAAATCTTATGCTGGCAGGAGTAACAGCAGGTTCTACTCCCGGCTTAGTGTATTCTTATTTTACTGATGCCGCCGCAACATCTATTTACGCAACTCCAGCCACCGCCACCGCCGGCACTTATTATATTGTAGGAACTCTGGGAGGAGGCTGCTCAGATACTGCGGCGGTAACTGTTACTATTAATCCTAAACCGAATATAATAACAACTCCCCAAAATGTATGCTCACCAGGCACGGCAGATCTTACTCTCCCCGCAGTAACTGTAGGATCAACAGGAGGCTTAATTTTTTCTTATTTCAGCAATGCTGCAGCAACAATTTCATATCCTACACCAAATTCTGCTACTAGCGGGACATACTATATTGTGGGCGTAACACCTTTTGGATGCCGTGATACTTCAGCAGTAGCTGTCAGCGTTAACCCTACTCCGACAGTTACTACTGTGCCTCAGGCGGCCTGTTTTCCATCAAAAGTTAATCTTACTTTGGCTGGAGTAACGGCAGGTTCAACACCAGGTTTAACTTATACTTATTGGACAAATGCGGCAGCCACAATTTCTTATATAACACCAGTAGTGGCAACTGCCGGCACTTACTATATTGTAGGCACAATTGGCAGCTGTACTGATACAACGCCGGTTACTGTTACCATTAATCCCAAACCAACTGTTGTTACACATAATCCTGCTGCGGTTTGTGCACCGGGAACAGTTAACCTGACTCTGCCAGCTGTTACAGCAGGTTCAACTGCCAGCTTAACATTTACTTACTTTACGAATGCTGCTGCTACAATATCATACGCAACTCCTGCTGCAGCGGGTGCAGGCACCTATTATATTGTAGGCGCAACAGCAGCTGGTTGTACAGATACTACAGCAGTAACCGTAACAACTACTCCGAAACCTGTTGTTACTACTTGGCCTCAGGGAAGGTGTGCGCCGGCGACAGTAGATCTTACTTCACTGGGAGTAACATTTGGTTCAACAGGAGGATTGACTTATACTTATTTTACGAATGCAGCTGCCACAATTGTATATCCTACACCTACTACTGCAACTACAGGAACTTATTATATTGTCGGTACGACGGCAGGAGGCTGTTCTGATACCACTGCTGTTACCGTTACAATCAGCCCCTCTGCAAATTTAGTTATCACAAATCCGGCCCCAGTCTGCGCGCCTGCAACAGTTGATTTGACAGCAGGAGCCATAACAGCAGGTTCAACTCCGCCGGGTTTGGTTTTTACTTACTTTGTTGATGCTGCAGGAACAAATCCTTACGCGACGCCGGCAGCAGCATTTTCATCCGGAACTTATTATATCCGCGGAACTTCTGCAGGCTGTTCTGATATTAAACCGGTAAATGTTGTCATCAATCCAAAGCCAACTGTAAATGCTCTTCCTTTGGCGTTATGCTTTCATCCTACTGTAGACCTCACTCTTCCAGTAGTTACAACCGGCTCTACAGCTGGCTTATCATTTACCTATTTTACGAATGCTGCGGCGACAATACCTCTTGCCACACCTACAGCAGTGCCGGCTGGAACATATTATATTGTTGGTACTGTTTTAGCAACAGGATGTGCTGATACTACTCCTGTGGTAGTTTCTCACTCACCCACAGTAGTTACAACCCCTTTAGCACAATGTGCTCCGAATAACACAATTAATCTTGCTTCAGGAATTGCTGTATTATTTACTTCACCTAATTTAATTTTTACTTACTTTACTGATGCCGCGGCAACAATACCATATCCTACGCCGGCGACAGCAATAGCCGGAACGTATTATATTGTTGGTACAACGGCAGACGGCTGTCCATCTAATATTGCATCTGTAACTTTTACAGTAAATCCAAAGCCGGATATTATTACTACACCTCAGACTGTTTGTGCACCTTCAACTGTTGATCTTTCAGCGGCTGCGGTAACTGCGGGTACTACACCTCCCGGTTTGTTTTATTATTACTATGCAAATGCGGCTGCAACTTTAGGTATAAGCTTTCCAACATACACTTCAGAAGGTGCAGGGACCTATTATATTGTCGGTCTCGATGGTGTAACCGGATGTTCTGATACAGCATCAGTACTTGTAACAGTTCATCCGCAGCCAACAGTAATTGCAGTAAATCAGACTGCCTGTTCTCCGGTTACAACAACTAACCTTATGGCTGCAGCGGTTACATTGGGTTCTGATCCGGGTTTAACTTTTACTTATTTTGATAATCTATTTGTTTCGTATCCTACACCAGCAGCAGCAACAGCGGGTAACTATTTTATTACCGGCACAATACCAGGACCAGGCGGCTGTTCTAAAACAGTTCCGGTAAGTTTTACGGTAAATCCAAAACCAACAGTAGTTACAACTCCTCAGTCAATTTGCGCACCTGGAAAAATTAATTTAACAGACTCTGCGGTAACATCTGGTTCAACAGGAGGCCTGATCTTCACTTATTTTACGAATGCCGCAGCAACTATTCCTTATGCAACTCCTGCAGCAGCCGGCACAGGAACTTATTACATTGTCGGCAGAACAGCAGCCGGCTGTTCTGATACAACTGCTGTTGTTGTTACCATTAATCCTAAACCAAATTTAATTACTACCCCTCAAAGTGTATGCGCGCCGACAACAAAAGATAATCTTACTTTACCTGGGGTTACGGCTGGTTCAACCCCAGGTTTAACCTTTACATACTTTACTGATCCCGGGGCAACATCGCCTTACGGCACTCCGACTGCGGCAACCTCGGGTACTTATTATATAGTGGGAGTAACGGGCGCAGGATGTTCAGATACAACAGCTGTAACTTTTAGTGCAAATCCAAAACCAATATTAAACACTGTGCCGCAGTCAATTTGTATGCCTGCAGTAACATTTGATATTACACAGCCGGCTTCAACAGCGGGTTCAACACCAGGCTTAATTCTTTCTTATTTTACTAATGCAGGAGCAACAATTCCTTTCGCAACTCCGACTACGGCTGGGGCTGGAACCTATTATATTGTTGGTGTAACAGCTGCCGGCTGCTCCGATACAACCGGAATCACTGTTACCGTTAATCCAAAACCGACTTTAGTTATAACTGATCCCGCTCCAAGATGCTCTCCAGCCTCGGCGAATATTACCCTCGCTGCAATTACCGCCGGCTCTACCGGAGGCTTAACATATTCTTATTATACTAATGCAGGAGCAACTATAGTATATGCAACATCGGCAGCCGCAACAGCCGGCACTTATTATATTGTCGGCAACACAATAGCAGGCTGTTCCGACACAGCTGCTGTGAATGTTATTATTAATTCTCCTGATGATGCATCGTTCAGTTATTCTTCAGCGTCGTATTGTCAAAATGCCGTAAATCCTATTCCAACGGTTACAGGATTAGCGGGAGGCACCTTTAGTTCAACTGCAGGATTGATATTTGTTTCTGCTGTAACTGGTGAGATAAATTTAGCGGCAAGTACGCCTGGAACATATAGTGTAACATATACTACGAGCGGTCCATGTCCGAATTCTGCAATATTCAGTGTGACAATTACAACTGCTCCTGGAGCCTTATTCAGTTATGCAGGCCCATATTGCCAGGGAGGAAGTCCTAATCCTTCTCCGAACTTCCCTATTGGATCAATTGCAGGAACATTCAGTTCTACAGCCGGGCTTGTATTTGTGAGTACTGCTACCGGGCAGGTAGATCTTACTGCCAGTGCTGCCGGCACTTATACAGTAACCAATTCTATTGCTCCATCCGGGAGCTGCGGTGCAGTGTCGTCAACGGCTTCTATTACAATCAATTCTTCAGCGGTAGGCACATTCAGTTATACTGGGTCGCCTTATTGCAAGAATGCAGCAAATCCATCTCCAACCTTTAGCGGCGGAGGTGTTGCCGGTACATTCAGTTCCACGGCAGGTTTGGTTTTTGTAAGCACAATTACCGGACAAATCGATCTGACTGCGAGTTCAGTCGGCACCTATACTGTAACCAATACAATTGCAGCATCCGGCGGATGTCCTATAGTTACTGCAACATCATCGATAACAATAATAGCTCTGCCTGTTGCTACTTTCAGTTATACCGGAACACCTTATTGCCAGAATGCAGCTAATCCATCGCCGACTTTCAGCGGGGGCGGTATTGCAGGCACATTCAGCTCTGCTGCAGGTTTGGTATTTGTGAGCACTGCTACCGGACAGGTTAATCTTTCTGCAAGTACTGCAGGAACCTATACAGTAACCAATACAATTGCTGCATCAGGAGGATGTCCTTCTGTTTTTGCGACATCTTCTATTACCATCACTCCTTTACCGATAGCAACATTCAGCTACACAGGAACTCCATATTGCCTTGGTGCCGCCAATCCATCGCCGACATTCAACGGAGGCGGCATTGCAGGCACATTCAGTTCTACAGCAGGTTTGGTATTTGTGAGTACAGCTACCGGACAGGTTGATTTGGCTGCAAGTTCTGTTGGAACTTATACCGTAACCAACACAATAGCAGCATCGGGCGGATGTCCATTAGTTACTGCAACATCATCTATAACAATAATAGCTCTGTCTGTTGCAACATTCAGCTATACCGGAACACCTTATTGCAAGAATGCTGCTAATCCATCGCCGACATTCAGCGGAGGCGGTACTGCAGGCACATTCAGCTCTACAGCAGGTTTGGTATTTGTAAGCACTGCCACAGGACAGGTTAATCTGGCTGCAAGTACGGCAGGAACCTATACTGTAACAAACACAATTGCAGCATCGGGCGGATGTCCATCTGTTTTTGCAACATCTTCTATAACAATAACTCCTTTGCCAATAGGCACATTCAGCTACTTAGGAACTCCTTATTGCATTAATGCAGCTAATCCATCGCCGACATTTAGCGGCGGGGGTATTGCAGGCACATTCAGTTCTACGGCAGGTTTGGTATTTGTGAGTACAGCAACAGGACAGGTTAATCTGTCGGCAAGCACGCCCGGCACTTATACTGTAACCAATACAATAGCAGCCGCAGGCGGATGTCCGACAGTTACTGCGACATCTTTGATAACAATAACAGCTTTACCGGTCGGCACCTTCAGCTATGCGGGAACACCTTATTGCAAGAATGCTGCTAATCCGTCTCCGACATTCAGCGGGGGCGGTACAGCCGGAACCTTCAGCTCAACAGCAGGTTTGGTATTTGTCAGTACCGCCACCGGCCAGGTTAATCTTGCAGCAAGCACAGCCGGAACATATACGGTTACAAATACAATTGCAGCAGCAGGGGGATGTCCAGCTGTAATCGCAACTTCATCAATAACTATTACTCCGGTAGATGATGCATCTTTTAGTTATTTATTATCCACTTACTGCCAGTCAGATCCAATCAATCCTACACCTCCTGTAACAGGATTACCAGGCGGAACATTCAGCTCGACTGCCGGTCTGGTATTTGTGAGCACTGCTACAGGGCAGATTAATTTAGCTGCAAGTACATTGGGTACATATCTTATTACCTATACCACTAATGGGCCATGTCCGAACAGCGCTGTTTTCACTGTTACTATTACTTTAGCGCCGATAGCCGGTTTTACTTATTCCGGCCCTTATTGCCAAGGCGGAAGCCCGAATCCTTCGCCTTCTTTTGCTCCTGGATCAAGCGCAGGAACATTCAGCTCTACGGCAGGATTAGTTTTTGTGAGTGTTTTAACCGGACAGATAGATCTTACAGCAAGTACACCCGGCACCTATACAGTAACTAATTTTATTGCTGCATCGGGCGGATGTGCATCTGCAACAGCAACAGCTTCCGTTACTATCACAACAGCTCCGATTTCAACGTTCAGTTATACCGGAACACCATATTGCCAGAATGCAGCTAATCCATCGCCGACATTCAGCGGAGGCGGCACGGCAGGAACGTTTTCTGCTCTTCCGGCAGGTTTGGTGTTTGTTAGCACGGCCACCGGACAGGTTAATCTTGCAGCAAGTACAGCAGGAAGCTATATTGTTACCAATACAATTGCTGCCTCAGGCGGATGCGGAGCTATTTCTTCAGCTTCGCCGATAACAATAACAGCATTGCCTATTGCGACATTCAGTTATACAGGAACTCCTTATTGCAAGAATGCGGCGAACCCATCACCAACATTCAGCGGCGGCGGTGCGGCAGGTACATTCAGTTCAACAGCAGGTTTGGTATTTGTGAGCACGGCTACTGGACAAGTTGATTTGACTGCAAGTGCTGCAGGAACTTATACTGTAACCAATACAATTGCAGCTGCGGGCGGGTGCCCTCCAGTTATTGCCACCTCACCAATAACTATTAATGGCATAGATGACGCCTCTTTCACTTATGCGGCATCAACTTATTGCCAGTCAGATCCAAGCAATCCTTCGCCTACGATAACCGGATTAGCCGGCGGTACATTCAGCTCCACTGCTGGATTGGTATTTGTAAGTGCAGTTACCGGTCAGATAAATTTAGCAGGCAGTGCAATAGGCACATATAATGTAACCTATACAACCAGCGGGCCATGCCCGAACAGTGCTATATACATTGTTACTATTACTTTATCGCCAATTTCAACTTTCAGTTATGCCGGCCCTTACTGCCAGGGAGGAATTCCAAATCCATCCCCTGCATTCCCTCCGGGATCAAGTGCCGGCGTTTTCAGTTCCACTGCAGGATTGGTATTTGTAAGTAATTTAACAGGACAGGTAGATCTTACTGCAAGTGCCGCTGGAACCTATACGGTAACTAATTTTATTGCTGCATCAGGCGCCTGCGCGGCCTCAACTTCAACAGCTTTAATTACAATTACAGCTTCACCAATTGCAACTTTCGGTTATCCGGGAACACCGTATTGCCAAGATGCTGCTAACCCATTACCGGCTTATGGCGGGGGCGGAGGTGTTGCGGGAACCTTTTCAGCTCTTCCTGCAGGTTTGGTATTTGTGAGTACAGCAACAGGACAGGTAAATCTTGCGGCTAGCACTTCAGGAACTTATACCGTAACCAATACAATTGCAGCAGCAGGCGGCTGCGGTGCAGTTTCGGCAACAGCGCCAATAACAATAACTGCATTGCCGATTGCAACGTTCAGCTATATCGGCTCACCTTATTGCCAGAATGCAGCGAATCCATCGCCGACATTCAGCGGTGGAGGAATAGCAGGCACATTCAGCTCTACAGCGGGATTGATATTTGTGAGTACAGCTACAGGTGAAATTGACCTTGGGGGAAGTGCGGCTGGAACGTACACTGTAACCAATACAATTGCAGCCTCAGGCGGATGCCCAATTGTTACGGCAACAGCATCAATAACCATTACCCCTTTAGATAATGCATCATTTGGTTATTTATCTTCCACTTATTGCCAGTCAGACCCGGCAAACCCTACACCGCCTGTTACCGGGCTGCCAGGAGGCACATTCAGTTCTACACCTGGTTTAGTATTTATAAGTACTTCTACAGGCCAGATAAATTTAGCGGGAAGTGCTTTAGGTACTTATGTTGTTACCTACACAACCAGCGGAGTATGCCCGAACAGCGCTGTATTTAATGTTACGATTACATTGGCACCATCTGCACTATTTAGTTATGGCGGTCCTTATTGCGTTGGAGGAAGTCCAAACCCTTCACCAATATTCCCTCCAGGGTCAAGTGCAGGGGCCTTTTCTGCACTTCCAGCAGGTTTAGTATTTGTAAACGTTAATACCGGTCAGATAGATATTACTGCAAGCGCATCTGGAGTTTACACAGTAACTAATTTTATTGCCGCTTCAGGAGCGTGTCTGGCTGCAACTGCAACAAATTCTGTGACAATACTTGCTTTACCTGCTGCAACAATATCTTATCCGGGTACACCGTATTGTGCAACAGGCACTGCGAGTGTAACACAAACCGGTCAGGCAGGAGGTACTTACAGCTCAACTGCAGGATTGGTAATTGACGTTTCGACCGGTGATATTGATTTAGTTGCCAGCACTGCGGGAACTTACACAGTAACTTATAGTTTTACTGACGGTACTTGCAATAATACAGCAACAACAAGTATTACAATTCTTGCTTTACCTACAGCTTCTATTTCTTATCCTGGTTCGCCGTATTGTGCAACAGGAACAGGCACGGTAGTACAAATCGGCCAGGGCGGCGGAGCTTATACTTCAAGTGCAGGATTAGTAATTGATGCTGTTACAGGAGCTATTGACCTTGTTGCCAGCTCAGCCGGAACTTATACTGTAACTTATACTTTTACAGACGGTGTCTGCAGTAATTCCACCACAGCAAGTGTAACTATTACTGCACTGCCGACAGCTGTAATCTCTTATTCTCCCCCTCTTTGCGCAACTGGTACAGGGAACGTGACTCAAACAGGACAGGCAGGAGGAATTTATACTTCAACTGCCGGATTGGTTATTGATGCTGTTACCGGAGCAATTAATCTCGGGGCAAGCATCCCTGGAATTTATACAGTAACTTATAGTTTTACCGCCGGAAGCTGCGCCAATACAACAACAACAAGTGTTACAATTTTAGCGCTGCCGACAGCAACGATAGCTTATGCAGGTTCTCCTTATTGTGCAACAGGCACAGGCAGTGTGACCCAAACCGGTCAGGCCGGGGGCACATACAGTTCGACAGCGGGATTGGTAATAGACGCTGTTACCGGGGCAATTGATTTAGTTACAAGCACTGCCGGAACTTACACAGTAACTTATACTTTTACTGACGGTACCTGCAGCAATACAGCAGCAGCAAGCGTTACAATTCTTGCTTTGCCGACAGCTTCAATATCTTACGCATCTCCTCTATGTGCAATAGGCACCGGGAATGTAACACAAACGGGACAGGCAGGCGGTGCTTATACATCAACTGCAGGATTAGTAATTGACGCTGCTACAGGAGCAATTGACCTTGTTGCAAGTGCCCTTGGAACTTACACTGTAACATATAGTTTTACCGACGGCACCTGCGTCAATACTACAACTACAAGTGTTACGATTATTGCACAGCCGACAACTGCAGCTGCCGGCCCTGACCAGATTGATGCTGCTACCTGCGGATTAACTTCAGTAACGCTTGCTGCCAATACTCCAGTAGTCGGCACCGGATTATGGACAGTTGTAAGCGGCGACGGGCTGGGAACATTTGTAGATGCAACAAGTCCAACTACAGTATTTAACGGCACAGCAGGTGTAACCTATGTTTTAAGATGGACTATTTCGAACGCCCCTTGTACGGCTTCTACAGATGATGTAACAATTACATTTAATCAAGCGCCGACTGTTGCTGATGCCGGTACCGACCAGACAAGTGCTGCAACCTGCGGTTTAACTGCTGTAACCCTTGCAGGAAATGCGGCAGTAATCGGAATAGGAAACTGGACCATTGTAAGCGGAGCAGGCGGAAGCTTTGTGGATGCGACAAGTCCGACAACTGTATTTAACGGCACTGCCGGAACAACTTATGTTTTAAGATGGACCATTTCAAATATCTGCGGAAGCACTCAGGATGATGTGACTGTAACATTTAACCAAGCTCCGACAACAGCTGCTGCAGGCGTAGACCAGACCAATGCTGCTACCTGCGGATTAACTTCAGTAACGCTCGCAGGAAATACTGCAATAATAGGAATAGGTAACTGGAGCATTGTAAGCGGCGCGGGAGGTGTATTTACTGATGCAACAAATCCGACAACAGTTTTCAGCGGAACAGCAGGAACTACCTATGTTTTAAGATGGACAATTACAAATGTTCCATGTGTTTCTACCGATGATGTAACAATTACATTTAATCAAAACCCGACTGTAATAACTGTTAATCCTGCTGCTGTCTGCTCACCTGCAACAATTGACCTTACTGCAGCAGCAATTACATCGGGTTCTACAGGAGGTTTAACATTTACTTATTTTACAGATGCTTTAGCAACATTGGTTTATGCCACGCCGGCTGCAGCCACAACGGGAACTTATTATATTGTGGGTACAACCGGTGCGGGATGTACTGATACAACTCCTGTTACAGTGATAGTTAATCAATCACCTGTCGCTACAGCTACAGGAACGGGTCTTTCATGTTTCAATGTATGCAATGGAACCGCAATAGCAACTGTAACAGGCGGAAGTCCGGTTTATATTTACGCATGGACTACCGGCCACTCTGATACAACGGCACTATTGACTGATACTATCAGAGGATTATGTGCACAGGGATATACAGTAACAGTTACTGATGCCAATGGCTGCACTGATACAGGAGCTGTTATTCTGAGCCAGCCGGCACAGATTAATCCGAATATTATTAAAACCGATGTTACCTGTACAGGTCTCTGCGACGGCACAGCCAAGGCAGTGCCGATAGGCGGAACAGCTCCATATACATTCTCCTGGAGTACGGGTTCAATTGATTCAGTTATTACAGGGCTCTGCGCCGGAACATACACTGTAAACGTTACTGATTTCGGGGGATGCAGCAGTACATTAACAACTACAATTTTTGCACCGCCGCCTGTTGCAGCCAATGCCGCAATTACAAATGCTACCTGTGGATTATGCGATGGTCAGGCTGTATTGTCGCCTTCAGGAGGCGTTGGGCCTTATACTTTCTTATGGGGTAACGGGCAGGTAAGTAATACACAAACTAATTTATGTACAGGGGTTTATACCGTTGATATTATTGATAATATTGGCTGTGTAAATAACTTCTCAGTTCCTATAAGCAACCCGGGAGGTCCTACAAGTTCTGTGAAAACATCAACTAACATCAGCTGCTTTGGTACCTGCAACGGGGCTGTTACAAGTGTTATTCCTTCGGGAGGAACACCGCCGTACACTTATCTTTGGATACAAAGCGGACAGACATCGCAGACAATAAATAGCTTATGCGCGGGAGTTTATTTTGTTCAGATAGCAGATACTATCGGCTGTGCATTAATTGATTCGGTAACAATATCCGGCCCTTCAGAAATGGCAGTTAACCAATTTGTAACAGGCGCTTCCTGCGGTTTATGCGATGGCAGCATAAGGCTTACTCCGAGCGGAGGTACAGGGCCATATACATTGCTTTGGAACAACAGTTCAACTTCAGATACATTGGTTGGTTTATGTGCAGGATTTTATACTGTTCAGATTACAGATGCGGCAGCATGTACACAAAGCGTGGTAGTGCCTGTAAGCAGTCAGGGCGGACCTGTTCTTACTACTTCTGCTTTAACGCCTATTTTATGCCACGGTTCCTGCAATGGAAGCGCGGATGTAACAGCAGTGGGAGGTACAGCACCTTACTCTTATTTATGGAGCGACCCTGCACATCAAATTAATGATACAGCAACTGCTCTTTGCGCAGGAACTTATTTTGTTCAGGTTACCGGCGGTGCATGCGTATCATTTGCTGCAGTTATAGTTACAGAACCATCTCAGCTTGGAATGGGCCAGGCAAATAAAGTAGAGCCTTTATGTAACGGCACCAGCAATGGTTCTATTACTGTTGTTCCGACTGGAGGCGCACTGCCTTATTCATTTGTATGGGCACCTCCGGGCAGCGTAACAGGAACAGCAGCTAATCTTGCAGGAGGAACATACATTGCTACAATTACAGATGCGAACGGCTGCGTTGCAACTCAGTCAAATACTTTGGTGAATCCACCGGGATTAACAATTAGTCATACTTCAGTTAATCCAAGCTGCAACACAACAGCTGACGGTTCAATTAATGAAACTCCGGGCGGAGGAACTCCCGGCTACACTTACCAATGGAGCGGCGGTTCTGCACTTACAACGCAGGATTTATCGAATCTTTTAATAGGGTCTTATACTATTACAGTGCGCGATACTAATGGCTGCAGCATCAGGGATTCTGTTACATTGGCATCATTGGTTACTATTACTGCGAAAGCCGGTAATGATACAACCGTGTGCGGAGGTGCAGGTACAATGCTTTTAAGTGCAGCAGGAAGCAGCGCCAACGTTGTGAATTATCATTGGTTTGAAGAGCCTAATACACTGCTTGGCGGCAATGTAACTGTTTTAGTTACTCCTTCTGCACCTTCATCTACATACTATGTAGTTGTTGATAACGGTTTAGGATGTATGGCTAATGATACTGTTGTGGTTGCCGTAAATTCAGCACCTATAGCTAATGCGGGACCTGATGTGAGTGTATTATTAGGCGCGGGCACTGTAATCGGAGGTAATCCTACGGGACCTGCTGGAGCTACTTATGTATGGAGTCCTATTACCGGATTGGATAACGGCACCAATTCAAATCCTACAGCCAACCCAACTGTTACAACTACTTATACAGTAACTGTTACTTCTGCTGCTGGCTGTGTAAGCACTGATGCAGTTGTGGTAACTATAAGTTCAGTGATTGTGCTCAATGACGGTATTACACCTAACGGCGACGGTTTAAATGATGAATGGGTAATTGATAATATTGATTTGTTTCCTAAATGTGTTGTTGAAATTTATAACAGATGGGGTGAATTATTGTTCCAGTCGATCGGTTACAGAGAAAGATGGAATGGTACTTACAAAGGCCAGCCGCTGCCTATCGGAACATATTATTATATAGTGGATTTAAAGGATCCTGCGTTTCCGGATGCCTACACAGGGCCTGTTACAATTATGAGGTAGATACACCCCTCTCCTTAATCCTCTCCCCTCAAGGGAGAGGGCGAAACTTTAAAAGAAAAGATAAAAAGATACTATGAAAAGGATAAAAGATAAAATCTGCACGAACGGCCTTCTGCTTTTAAGAAGAGTCCTGCCGGGCTTCTTTCTTATCTGGTTGTGTATAATGGGTTCGCAGCAAATGCTTGCACAGCAGCTGCCGCATTACAGCAATTACATGGTTAATGAATATGCCATGAATCCTGCTGTTGGCGGAAGCAATGGTTATTTTGAAGGGATATCAAATAACCGTTATCAATGGATTGGAATTACTGATGCTCCGCGTACTTATGTTTTAACTGTGAACGGGCCTACAAAGTCATTAAATGTAGGTTTGGGAGGAATGATTTTTACTGATATAGTGGGACCGACACGCAGAACAGGTGCTTATCTATCGTATGCGTATCATATTAAAGTGAAAGAAAAAATAAGGGTTTCGCTGGGCTTGTCGGCTGGTGTATTGCAATTTATGGTGGATGGTTCAAAAATATCTCTTCGCGACCCGGGAGATTTTGCAGTGGCAAATGGTCTGCAGTCAGTTGTAACTCCCGATTTCAGTGCAGGTGTTTATGCTTATTCAACTGATAAAAAATGGTATGCAGGTGCAAGCATGCCGCAGGTGATGCAGAATAAAATTGATTTTTTTGTAAACCCAACGCCATCTTCTTTCAGTAAACTTTCAACACATTTTTATGTAACAGGCGGGTATAGATATCATTTAAGCAGTGATTTTGTATTGGAACCAAGTACTGTAGTTAAGTTTGTAAAACCTGCACCCGTTCAGTTCGATTTGGGCTTACGCTGTATCTATAAAGATAAAATGTGGCTTGGAACTGCTTTCCGTTACCAAGATGCTGTTTCTGTGATGATAGGTTATACATTGCAGCAGAATATTACTTTTGCTTATGCTTATGATTTTACTACTTCCGATATAAGGAAATACAGCACAGGCACCCAGGAATTAATGATTGCTATTAAGTTTCACAGGGCGGGGAGGTAAGGGGCTTTTGGTTTCTGCTGATTTGTAAAGTGTTTTGTGATTCATCCGTTACTGCATTTATAATTTCTTCTGTAATTTTTCCGTTTAGTTTTCTATTCTAATTATTCTCCATTGCTCGTTTTAACCTTTTTTATTTTTGTTCCAACTATAGTTCAGCCGGCTGGTGAATAAGAAAAATGAAGTTCCGATGAACTTGAAAATTTATTGTATTATATTTGACAGGAAAGACAAATAGAAAATTAGAATGATTGCAAAATGCCTTTAATCGCTGTTTAATTATGAATTTATTGTTTAACACAAAGTTAGCAGCAGGATATTCAAGCAATTCGCAGGTAGCAAGAATTTTAACGGAAAATTGGGTTAAAGAAAATTCACATTGCCCATGCTGCGGGAACCTTCCATTAAATGAATTTGAGAATAACAGACCAGTTGCTGATTTCTATTGTAAAAGCTGCAACGAGGAATTTGAACTTAAAAGCAAAAACGGAAAACTGTCCAATACTATAACTGACGGTGCTTATTCAACAATGATTCAAAGAATAAACTCAAACCAGAATCCAAATTTTTTCTTTTTAACTTATTCGAAACAATGGTCAGTAAATAATTTTTTAATTATCCCAAAGCAATTTTTTACAACTGAAATTATCTTTGAAAGAAAACCCTTAAAAGAAACAGCAAGAAGAAAAGGCTGGATTGGGTGTAATATTGATATTTCAAATATTGCCGAAGCAGGAAAAATATTTCTTGTAAAAGATGCACAGCAGGTAAATAGACAAATTGTTAAAGAATCTTTTAACAAGACAGTTTTTTTGAGAGGGAAAAGTGCCGATTCTAAAGGCTGGATATTAGATTTAATGAAGTGTGTTGATTCGATTTCAAAAGAATCATTTTCGTTAGATGATGTTTACAAATTTGAAAATGATTTAAAATTGAAACATCCGCAAAATAATTTTATAAAAGATAAAATCAGACAGCAATTACAAATTTTAAGAGACAAAAATATTATTGAGTTTATTGGGAGAGGGAAATATAAAAAAGTGATTTTATGAAAAAATATATTTTTATAACTAAGGAAGGGAATACAAGAGCACCAAATGAAAATTACGAGGTTAATAATATGCAGGTAATCGGGATTGTTGAAAATGTAGAAAATGAAAATGCTGCCTTGATTAAACTGCTTAAAGAAAATTTATGGATTTTAGATGCTGAATTTAATGCAGCAGAATTTATTTCATACGAGATATTATAATTTTAAATCCAAATAGCGTCCTTCTATTCCACTTTCTTTTAATGCCTTTGCATTTTCTTTTCCATAAGCAATGAAAACGCTTGGTGCACCTGGTGCTCCTCCTTGTATGCCGCTAATTCGATAAAATCGAATTCTTCTCTTTACAAATAAAATGGCATCTGCATCTTCCCAAACATTTTCAAAAAAATATTTCGTTTCTGTTCTTGCGTAAATTAATGCAACTCCGTTTCCGTGCTGTTTTAATTTAGATAACCAAAAATGTATTCCCTCTCCATAAGGGGGATTGCAAAATACTCTCCCGAACCATTCTTTCTTCAAACCGTTGTCTTTAATAGTGAAATTGAACTTTGCATGAAGAAAAGGAGCGTTTTCCGGACTGCATGGGTCTAAATCAAATTCACCAAGTTTTTTTACAAGTTCAGGAGGTGTCAGCCATTCTACAGTAGTATTTTCCGAACGTTCAAAGGATGTATCCATAAAATATTTTTTCACAAAGAAAAGCTTTAAAAACACGAAAGTCTACATACAATTAGTAGCATTTTTAACGTTCAGCAAAATGGAAAAATTAAAGTTGGAAATTTCTACATAGGGAAATATGGCAGAATTGATTTGATATTTCGTCCCATACCGGACTTAACAATTTTGGTGATATTATTTCTACCGGTATTCCGTCCCTCCGGGACAATCTATAAATTGGGGAGCTCTTGAATTTATTTATTATTTCTACCGGTATTATGTCCCTATGGGACAATTGATAAATTGTGAAGCTCTTGAATTGATTTATTATTTCTACCGATATCCTGTCTTTGCGGGAGTATCAACAAATCTCAATGCCTTTTTGTTGGAAGATAATTTCTTCGTTTATTTCTATTGATATTTTGTAGTTATGGGATAATTGATAAATTGTGAGGCTCTGAATTTATTTATTATTTCTACTCCATTGCAGTCCCTTGGGGACAATCGATAAGTCATGAAGACTTTGTATCGGGGTTAATTATTTCCTTTGTCAATATGGGCAATTGCAATTTTAAATGTGGAGCATATTACATCACAATAATACAAATAGGTGCACTCCAAACCCCAGCCTTCTGTCCAACAATCGACCTCACTCTGAACCAATATCTTTTGTCTCTTATTAAGTCAGAAGCATTATAATAGGAAGTTGTGCTGAATCCTAAACAGGTCCATTTATCAGTGCTGCTGCCAGGTGCTTCAATACCTTGAAAAACTTCCCAGTGATAACATGCCTTTTTTACTGCCGGCGACCGCAGACTTATACAGCCCCGATACTTGCCATGTTTAGCAGTAAAGCGGGCTTTTTTATTTCCCCCTTTGCCTTTTGCCTTAAAACCCAGCATGGCAGCCAATTCAGGTGAGTTGTTGGGTAAATCTTCAGCATAATGACTGAGCTTAACAACAAGCGCTTTTAATACATCTTCGGCATCATGCATTTTAGCAATATCCATTGAACGTTTCTTTTTAGCAATGGCATACCAGGTCTCTAAATTTGATGCAGCCTCTCTGAGTAGGAAAGGGGTGACGTTACAGTCTGGAAAATCATTCGGATGATCCTCTAAATTACTCGCATAAATGCGGGCATTCTGAATTTTTTTTGGTATGCGTGCTGCACGCCATCCCAAATTTATTTTTGTTTTCATAATGTTTTATTTGTGCATACATGGTTTTGCATAACATTGCAATAGTCAGGCATGCTGTTTAACATTTTAATAGATAGAATTCAAAAATAAATTTGTTTCATCAGATTGTTTTTATATAAAAACGCAGTATGCCTTTATTTATTACTCAAATGAAGGTGTTTCATTTTCAATAGAAATAATAACAAAAGATATGCCGCACATTTTATGGTTAATAGAAACAGGAAGTTTAAAGATTGAAACTTCGTCTGCTATTAATAAATATGCGTCATAAAAGATGGAGATTTATTTAAGATACATTAACTAGTGTTTACCACATAATATTTAGTGATTACGAGATATTAAATTGAGTTTACCAGAGATTAAAATGAATTTACAAGACATTAAATAATTTGTACCGGATATTAAATTGTTTTTACCAGACATTAAATTATTTTGCAAGAGATTAAAATGCTTTTACCAGATATTAAAATGCATTTACCAGATATTAAAATTCATTTACGAGATATTATTTTATCAGTACGGTATATTAAATAGCATTAACCTGATATTAAATTGTATTTACGAGACATTAATTTTATTTGTCGGATAATTAAGATGATGCGGCAAGATATTAAATTGCATCTGAGTGATATTAAAGCATTGTTAATGTCAATTACTGTGGGATTATAAAGATATTATGCCGAATTTTACTCAATTGCTTTCAATGAATTTGAAGATGGGGAGAATTGCTGCGAAAAGGATTCTATCAATTTAGATGTTCAGTTGAATTCAATTTTTCATAAGATGATATGAGTGTTAGAAAATGAAATTTCATTTGACTAAAATAAGATTTCTCTCTTACAGAAAATGTTAGGTTCGGAATGACATGATATGAGATGAGGTCTCGAAGCTGTGTAATTGATGCGTGCATAAACAAATTCATAAATGTTTTTAAAAATAGTATTTCCTTCTTTATTTCTTTTCTGGTTTGGGCTGTTTCCTTCAGTAAAAGAATCATCATTAAAAAGTACTGTGAAAACAGCACATTTGAGCGCACAGGAAAATCCCTCATTCGATTATCTGCCTGCTCATTCCGAATCAGATGAATTGGTAAAACACACTGCATTTATCCTCTGCTACAGCGAACCTTATGAACAGGCCAAATGGGTTGCTTACCGTTTAACGGCTGAAATGTGCAATAACAATGGTGAAGAGCGGACAAATAACTTTAGGGCAGATAAAGATGTTATCACAGGTTCTGCTTCGCCGGATGATTATAAAAAGTCCGGTTACGACCGAGGGCATCTCTGTCCTGCAGGCGACATGGGCTGGAGCGAGCAGACAATGAGCGAATCATTTTTAATGAGTAATATGAGTCCGCAGAAACCGGGCTTTAACCGCGGTATCTGGAAAAGATTAGAAACTGATGTGCGCGGCTGGGCAAAAGAAAATGAAGAGATTTATGTTGTGGCCGCCGGTGTACTGGAAGACAGCCTGCCTGTTATTGGTGTTGATAAAGTTGCTGTTCCGCGATATTATTATAAAGTAATTTTAGATTATAAACTTCCGGAATATAAAGCAATTGCTTTTGTGATGCCCAATGAAGGCAGCAAACAGTCTGTTTTTGATTTCGCTGTAAGTGTTGATTCTGTTGAGCATTTAACGGGCATTGATTTTTTTCCTGCGTTGCCAGATTCTCTCGAAGATTATTTAGAATCGCATATTGATATCAGCAAATGGGAGAAATAAAAAAAGCGCAGCAATTAGTATTGCTGCGCTTTTGATGAATGAAATAATTTGTACTATATATTAAAATTAATCCCCTGCGCCAATGGCAGACTTGTTCCGTAATTAATTGTATTCGTCTGTCTTCTCATATATGCTTTCCATGCATCAGAGCCTGATTCGCGTCCTCCTCCTGTTTCTTTTTCACCGCCGAATGCACCGCCTATTTCAGCACCTGATGTGCCGATATTTACATTGGCAATACCGCAGTCGGAGCCTGCTGCAGAAAGAAATAATTCCATTTCACGCATGTTGTTTGTGAAGATAGATGATGATAACCCTTGAGGAACGCCGTTCTGCATAGCAACTGCTTCTTCAATAGTTTTATATTTCATCACATAAAGTATAGGAGCAAAAGTTTCTGTCTGTACAATTTCGAATTCATTTTTTGCTTCAATGATGCATGGTTTCACATAACAGCCGCTCTCATAGCCTTCGCCTTTTAATACACCGCCTTCAGCAATAATTTTTGCACCTTCCTGTTTTGCTTTTTCAATTGCATTCAAATAATCTTTAACTGAATTCTGGTCAATCAACGGGCCCACGTGATTGTTAGCATCCAACGGGTTTCCGATGCGGAGCTGTGCATAAGCTCTTTGTAAAATACCAATTGTTTTGTCGTAAATACTTTCGTGAATAATTAATCTGCGTGTGGAGGTGCAGCGCTGTCCTGCTGTGCCTACTGCGCCAAATACGGCACCTACAAGCACCATGCTTAAATCGGCATGTTCAGAAACTATGATTGCATTGTTGCCGCCTAATTCTAAAATTGTATTGCCGAAACGTTCAGCAACTGTTTTTGATACGTGGCGTCCGATACGGGTTGAACCAGTAAATGATACTAATGGAATGCGTTTGTCGTTGTTGATTAAATCGCCGGATTCATTGCCGATTACCAGACAGCTCACTCCTTCTGGAACATTGTTACGTTTAAATACTTCAGCAATAATATTCTGACATGCAATTGCACACAGGGGAGTTTTTGAACTCGGTTTCCAAATACACACATCGCCGCAAACCCATGCTAATGCAGCATTCCAGCTCCATACGGCAACAGGGAAATTAAATGCAGAAATAATTCCTACCACTCCGTATGGATGCCATTGTTCATACATGCGGTGCATAGGGCGTTCGCTGTGCATTGTTAAACCATACAGCTGGCGTGATAAGCCTACAGCAAAATCGCAGATGTCAATCATTTCCTGCACCTCGCCTAAGCCTTCCTGAAGGCTTTTTCCCATTTCGTAAGAAACTAGTTTTCCTAATGGGTCTTTATATTTTCTTAATTCGTCACCTACCTGGCGTACAATTTCACCGCGCTTTGGAGCAGGCATTAAACGCCATGTTTTAAAGGCTTCAGATGCGGTTTTCATTACATTGGTATAGTCTTCTGAAGTAGCAGCATTTATACTGCCTATCAACAGCCCGTCAACAGGTGAAAACGAATCGATTTTTTTTCCTTTCGCAATAATGTGTTTCTGCCCGGTGGATGCACCGTAATTATTTTCTTTGATGCCTAATTGTTTTAGAACTGTTTCGATTCCAAAATGTTTTGCTGTTAATGTTTCTGACATGATGTTTTTGTTTTTTTGTGAGGGTACAAATTTAAGGAAAAAGGAGTAAAGGGTATTTTATTTTTTGAACAGGGATGAATGCTGATGAATCTGCCGCTTAGGGCGGAGGTTAAGAGAGATTGCATCTTGATTGATTGCTGCACTTCTCAGTAAAAGCAATGGAACAGGGATGACGCGGATTTTTATGATTAACACTGATAAAATAAAAGTTTTAAAACCCGGCTCGAAATGACGGCATGCATTGTCGCTTCGAGCCGGGTAGAGAAATATGGCTGCTTCAAAATAGGAATACTGAGTATATTATTTAATTAGATTTTAAGCAGCTTCTAACTGTATATTTTTTTGAACGATTAATACACAATAATTTTGTTCACAATTTTATTGTCTGAATTACTTAAGCTAACAAGGTACATACCTTTCGCAAAACTGCCGAGACTCATTTGTTTTGAATATTTCCCGGCAAAATCACTGAGTGTTTCCTTATAAACCAATACTCCTATTGCATTTTCCACATTCAAAATATATGTGTCTTTTTGAGGAACCTCAAACGAAACAGTAAAGTTTCCGTCATTCGGATTCGGATAAGCGGTAAAGAAACTATTGCTGCTTAATGATGTAATGCCGGAAGCATTCACATTAAAGCTGCTTGAAGGGCAGTTACCTGCATCAGTAATAACAATATAATTCCCATTTTGTGATGCAGTGCATTGCTGATTTACATCGCCGGAAAGCGGCTGTCCATTCAAATACCATTGATAAGTTGAAGCGTGGCTTGAAGTAAGTACAGAACCATTTTGAGTAATTACAGGAGTAGGGTTAATAGTAATGTTAAATGAAGCTGGTATTCCAGGGCAGCCGTTCATAGAAGGTGCAACGGTAATTGTTGATGTAATAGGTGCACTGGTAGTATTAACAGCATTAAATGAAGGAATATTTCCAGTTCCATTAAGTGCTAAACCGATTGCAGCATTCGAATTAGTCCATGCATAGGAAGCTCCGGAAGGATTACTTGAAAAAATAGCCGCCGGAATAGTGCCGCCGCAAACATTAATATTAGAAATAAAATTAATTGCTGCCACGGCTGGTACTGCTAAGGTTATTGCATTGCTCATAGGTGTGCCGGGACATGCAGCATTGGAAGTTACCATGCATTTAATTACATTTCCATCACTTACTGATGGCGGAGTAAAGGTGCTGCTATGAGCACCAGCAACTGCGTTGCCATCCAAATACCATTGGTAACCCGGGTTTGTTCCTGCATTTACCGGAGCTGCTGTAAAAGTTACAGACGAGCCGTGGCAGCTGGGATTTGTTCCTGAAGATATTGCAACAGAAACATTTGGTGCAGGAAATGGAATCAGAGAAATTGTACTGCCGGAACTAACGGCTGTATTTGAACTCAAACAGCCGGCATTTGAAGTAAGTGCGCAGGTTATTATATCACCGTTTGCAACTGACGATGTTGTAAATGTTGTTCCAATAACTGTATTAATTCCGTTTTGTTTCCATTGATAAACCGGGCTTGATCCTCCATTAACAGAGGATGCAGTAAATGTATTAGGAACACCTGCGCAGGTTGGATTTGTACCTGCTGTAAGAGCAATTGCAACAGAGGGGCTCACAATCGGGTTTACAGTAATGGTAACAATACTGCTTGTGACAGTTGAAGGGCTTGCGCAAATGGCATTGGAAGTTAAAACACAGGTTACAATATCACCATTTGCCAGAGCTGCCGGGCTGAACGAAATACTATTTGTTCCCGCATTTACGCCGTTTACCTGCCAGTGGAATATAGGACTAGTTCCGCTGTTATTTGTTGCCGCGGTAAATGCAGCAGATGTTCCGGAACAAATAGTTGCCGTGCCGGAGGTAATTGAAATATTTGCTGCCGGCACCACAGCGGGAGTTACAGACATTGTAATGCCGGCGCTTATAGATGATGCAGGGCATGTGCCTGTGGAAGTAATTTTGCAGGTTACTACATTGTTATTCGCCATTGATGAGGTTGTCAGGGTTTGATTTACAGCTCCTGAAATTGCTGCACCATTCAGGTACCACTGATAATTAGGGCTGGTCCCGCCATTTACAGATGCTGCACTAAAAGTAACTGAAGTGCCGCTGCAAATGGCATTAGAACCCGATGTAATAGCCGTAGATATAACCGGTATAACAGTCCCTGCACTCACATAATTTGTTTTTATTATCGTATTACTCCCGTTAGCATTGGTGACAACAAGCTTTACCGTGTAAATGCCGGGAGTTGTATAGGTATGGGTAGGCGACTGTGTAGTATAGTCAACCGTGCCGTTATTGTCGATATCCCAAGCCCATGAGGTAACAGCATAATAGCTGTTATCAGTGAAAGTAACAGAATGAGGTGTTGTACAGCCGCTAGAAGATACTGCAGTAAAATCAGCAATAGGAGGGCTTGAAGGGCAGGAGGCCCTTGCGTTATATAACTGAGAAGCTGTAAATCCATCCACTTCTGTCATAGTCCGGTTTGGGCAAATCATAATAACAGCAGGGTAAACGGTAACATTATAAAAATAGTTAATGCCGTCGGCTGTGGGGTTAGTAGTAAAAGTAGGATCAAAGATCGGGTAATGAACTCCCGTAACCCAATCGCAGAGAGTATTCGTTCCTGTGCCATGCAAATCAGCGCTTGTGGTAGTGGCATTTGTTTCAATAAAAAACACCATGCAGTCATTGGTTGAGTTACTATGCACTCCCGGCTCTCCTAATGGACCATGATTTGCCCAGATACTGTCAAAAGCACCTGATTGATGATATATCATGCAATTATAGCAGGACGTTTCCGAACAATCGATAAACACAGTTTTTCCTGCATTCAGGTAGCTGTATAAATTGCGGCTCACCCCGTTAATATCGGTTAATGTCCAGTCTGAAGCAGTACTCCCTGCAACAACCTGCCCTTTGCTTTGTGCGGCATCAAAAATGATTGCTGAAAAAGCTGCTAATTGTAAGATTTTTTTCATTTTTTTAGGATTTAAGGTTAATGAATAAAAACTTAAAAACTTAATGAACCGGGATACGAATCTTTTTAAGACTATTGAAAAGGCTGTTGTACGTTTTTTTGTAAAAAAATCTTTGAATTTGAGCGGTAGTAAACGTGAAGGTATTGTATTAATTAAGGTTTATTCCTTGAACAAACGCTTTATGGAGGCTGAGTAAATTTTTTTCATTATATTATTTATTAGTAATAATGAATAATAAAATTTTATATACTGCATCAAAGCTAATTCATAGACAACTGTATTGCAAACCAATTTTTGCGTAAGTGTAGGCATCTGGATGTATAAATATTTTCCTGCTTTTTTGTTTTCATTACAGCCCGCTGTATGATTTTTTACTTTTCGAATACTTAAACATGCGAAAAAATATTTTGCGTTAATTCCATAAAATAAATTTTCATTTTAGTTTCCAAAAGCTTCGCTGTTGAAGTAATATGAATATATTTATGAATTGCGATGCTGGTTTAAAAAATGCTTCAAACAACCTTCATTATTGTGAGGAAGCTAATCTGCTGAAAAAGAAATGGATTCTAATTTTTCGATTATAGAGTGATGTGTTAACTATTTTTGCAGCGGTTCAAACAGTTTGTGAAAAGAGCTTTTTATGATTGTCGAAGTAATAATAGATGCAATGAATTATAACAGCGCAGCAATAAAAAATATATTATTTTTGCCTTTCGTTATCTAAAGTGTATGAAAAATCTAAGGACAAATTTTCTAAAAAATGTACACCTCTATTTATTTCTCTCCGCACTAATCAGTTCCTGCACAAGTTCATCCAAGTTTATGAAGAGCGGTAATTATGAGGCTGCAATTCAAAAGTCGGTTCATAAACTGAAAAGTAAAAAGCAAAATAGTGTAGAGGCTGCTGTTTTGGAAGAATCCTTTCAAAAGGCCAATGACAGGAACAGAGATAGAATTCTTTTTTTGAAAAAAGAAGGAAACCCTGATAACTGGGATGAAATATTTGCAGTTTATTCCTTATTGAAAAACCGGCAGGAGCTTGTAAAACCATTGCTCCCGCTGCAAATTAAAAAGCAGCACAGGGATGCTCAATTTACAATTGTAAATTATGATGATGAAATAATACAGGCAAAAAAAAACGCTGCCGAATATTTTTATGTTCATGCTTTTTCTCTTCTAGATAAGAACAGCAAAAGCGAAGCAAGAACTGCCTATGCTGAGTTAATGCGTGTGAAAGAACTGTACAGCAATTATAAAGAAACAGATAAAGGTTTGCTTCGCGCGAAAGATCTGGGTACAAGCTATGCCCTTTTTAAAATGCGGAATACTTCGGGAATAACTCTTCCGCCCGCATTTGAAGCTGAGCTTACAAAAATAAGCCTTACTGATCTTGAAACTTTATGGGTTAAATACCATACTCATGAAATCAAAAATTTGAATTATGATTATACAATTCTTGTCAATATGAAAAATATTGATGTGTCGCCGGAGTCAGTGAAAGAGAATAACTTTACGGAAACAAAAGTTGTACCTGACGGCTTTCAATATGTGTTGGATGCACGCGGTAATGTGAAAAAAGATTCGCTTGGAAATGATCTGAAAACGGCCAAGACAAAAACTATTTCATGTAATGTTACTGAAACCTGTCAAAGCAAAAAAGCAGTTATATCAGGCACTCTCGATTATATAAATAACGCTTCCGGGCAATTGTTAAAGACCGATCCAATAGCAGGTGAAAACTTTTTTGAATATAGAACTTTTGCAGCCAACGGTGATCTGTCAGCTTTAAAAGAGGAAACAAAAGAAAAACTAGGAAGAAGGCAAAAAACTTTTCCTTCTGGGTTTGATATGTTGCTGCAGGCAGGGCAGTCACTGAAAGGCATTGCGAAAAATATTATTGCAGCCAACAGAAATGTTTTATATTAAATCTTCTTTTAAAATTCATGCATTAAAAGAGGCTGCTTCGTTTTTCAAAGGCAGCCAGCAGAAAAACCCATAAATTGCAGCTTTTAAAGCATACCTCAGTTTATTTAATCCTAAAAATATAAAAGCTTAAAGCAGGAATCAAAAAATGGAACAGCCGATTGAACGATTACTGCTTTTGCAGAAGCTTTTAAAAATAGAGCATGACGAGGATTTCGCTCAGTACAAACAGCATTTTTCACGTAACAACATTAATCACCGAAGAGAAAACGGTGTAACCTGGTATCCTGTGGTTATTACCAACGTTGAGATTGGTCACGGCGAATATCTTTCAATAGAGATAGAGCGGACAACTAATCACAATGAACCTCACCAGTTTTCAGGCGGGAAAAATGCAGCACTGTTTTCAAATACTCATGAGGATGCGCAGCCGATTAACGGCATCATAAAAATAATAAATCCTAACAAAATCCGCTTATCCCTTACTATTGATGAACTGCCCGATTGGTGCGATGACGGGAAGCTTGGAATAAATTTGTTGTTTGATGAGAGCAGCTACCGGGAAATGAATATTGCAATGGAAAAAGTGATGAGTGCTTCACATAACCGTTTAGCTGTACTTCGCGATGTAATGTATGGATTAAAGCCTCCTGCATTTGATAAAATTAATGAATCAATTCATATAACAGGATTAAACCAATCGCAGAATACTGCAGTGCAGAAAATAATTGCAGCTAAAGATATTGCTATCATTCATGGCCCGCCCGGTACAGGAAAAACTACAACATTAGTTCAGGCCATACGGCAGACATTGATGACCGAAAAGCAGGTGCTGGTGTGCAGTTCAAGCAATACTGCGGTTGATCTGCTGACTGAAAAATTACACCGAGAGGGGATCAATATACTGCGCTTAGGCAATCCTGCGCGTATCTCGGAAGAAGTGCTGATGAATACATTGGACGTAAAAATGGCTGCGCATGAATCATACAAAGAATTAAAAAAATACCGTAAAACTGCTGAAGAATATTTTCGGATGGCAGGAAAATACAAACGGACTTTCGGAAGAGAAGAAAGGGAACAGCGGCAGCTATTTTATATGGAAGCTCGAAAAATACTGCAGGAAGCGCGTGTTTTAGAAGATTATATTTTTGAAGAACAGTTTGAGAAGGCACAGGTGATTGCCTGTACACCTGTTGGATCTGCCGGGAAAATGATGCGTGGTAAACATTTTTCAACTGTTTTTATTGATGAAGCAGCCCAGGCATTGGAGCCTATGTGCTGGATACCTATCACACGAAGCGACCGCGTAATATTTGCAGGAGATCACTTTCAATTACCTCCTACAGTGAAATCAAAAAAAGCTGAAACAGAAGGATTGAAGGAAACATTGTTTGAACAGTGCATGCATGTGAAAGGAGTTTCGGTAATGCTGAATACGCAGTACCGGATGCATGAACACATCATGAATTTTTCAAATAAAAAGTTCTATCAAAATAATTTAATAGCGGATGATTCTGTAAAAGATTCTGTTTTGAGTTTTGATGAAAATGAATTTATGCTCCATACACCGGTTGATTTTATTGATACTGCAGGCTGCGGCTACAATGAAATTATAAATCCGGAAAGTTTAAGTATTGCTAATCCGGAAGAAGCGCTGCTGCTGATTAAACACTTAAAGCTGCTGCACGAACAATATACTCGAAGCAATAAATCGGACAGCCGCATCACTATCGGGATTATTTCGCCTTATAAAGAGCAGGTGCAGTACCTCACTGCAAAGATTGCAGAAGACGAAGATTTTAATAATTATCGAAAACAGATTGCAGTTAAAACTATTGACGGCTTTCAAGGGCAGGAGCGCGATATCATTTATATCAGCCTGGTTAGAAGCAATGATTTAAAAGAGATTGGATTTTTAAGTGACATCCGCAGAATGAATGTTGCACTGACAAGGGCAAAGAAAAAACTAGTGGTAATAGGCGACAGCGCTACACTTGCCAATCATCCTTTTTATAAAAGTTTTCTCGATTATATAGAGTCTATCAATGCTTATAAATCAGCATGGGAGTTTATTAATTAAGCTGTGTCAATCTTTTTAGTCAAAATTTGGCCACGAATTAAACTAATTTTAAGTAATAATTCGTGAAATTAGTGGCAATTTAAAAGAATTAAAAAATGCAAAATAAAAATATACTTATAACCGGTGCAACAGCAGGCATCGGCCTTGAAACAGCCAAGTCACTTGCAAAAAAAGGTGCGAATATTTATATCGTTGCACGCAATATCGATAAAGCAAATATCGCTGTTGATGAAATAAAAAAGCACAGCGGAAATGATAACGTATATTTTTTTACTGCCGATCTTTCTTCGCAGAAAGAAGTTCGTAAACTGGCTGAAGAAGTAAAAGCGAAACTATATAGGCTGGATGTGCTAATTAACAATGCCGGAGCCACTTTTCAGCATTTTAAATTATCAGAAGATAATATTGAAATGACTTTTGCAACCAATCATCTCTGCTATTTTTTATTAACCAATCTGCTGCTTGACCTTCTCAAAAAATCTGCACCGTCGCGTATTGTAAACGTAGCTTCCGGCTCGCATTACCGCGGTACAATGGATTTTGATGATCTGAATATGAAAACCAATTTCAACGGCTTAAAAGCTTATGAACGTTCAAAACTCGGCAATGTACTTTTTACACTTGAACTTGATGAAAGACTCAAAGGAAGCGGAGTAACTGTAAATGCACTCCATCCGGGAAGAGTAAAGACAGATATTGGCAGTAAAAATTCTGGACTGCTTTATAAATTCGGCTGGGGTTTATTCAAAATGTTTTCAGCAGTGCCCGTTGCAAAAGGTGCAGAAACATCTGTATTTTTGGCATCTTCCGAAGATGTAAAAAATGTTTCGGGGAAATATTTTGATGACAGTAAGCAAAAATGGCATTCGCGTTATTCGCAGACACCCGGTTTAAAAGAAAAAATGTGGGAAGCAAGTGTGAAGTTGACAAACCTTTAAACCTTTGATGTTCCTGCTGTTTGCGTAATTTTAATCAATGAAAAAAAATCAGTTTCAATCCGAATCCGATGATAATAAGCCCTGAAATTTTATTAAGGACTTTTAAAAACGAAGGCTTTACATATTTTTTAAGATGGAAAGCGGAATAGCCTTTGAGGCAGTCGGTAAAAAGTGTAACGGCCAGACCGCTTATAAACTGGGCTAGAACAAGATTTTTGTTATTGTGATAAGTGCTGAAAGCAAGCATCATTGCACCGAACCAAAAAAATAAAATAGTTGGATTAAGACTGTTGATCATAAAACCTCTTATGAAAATTTTATTCAGCGCTTTTTGTGAAACTTCACTGTACTCAACTATTACAGGCTCTTTAAGTAAATTCCGTATTCCGAAATAAATTAAAACTGCCCCTCCGAAGTAATAAAGTATTTCTAAACTTTTTAAATCGGTAATAGAACCGAGTGCAGCGTAAAGCAGCAGAAAAATTGTAAGCATGTCGCTTACAAAAACTCCGAATGCCAGGTAAAATACGGATTTGAGAGAGCTTGTTATTCCGAGATTAATAAGCATAAAAAAAATAGGACCGCAGAAAGTGCTTAAAATTAATCCCATTATGATGCCTTGTATAACTGCTTCCGTCATCGAAAAAAAATTATTGAACAGAATTTATTTTGTCCAGAAAGTCGAGAACAATTTCTTCTAAATCATCTGTCCCGCTGAGCACGCCCATCATTCCGTACATTGCTGCGGTATTTTCTTTTTTAACGCCTGAACTTCCTTTTTGAAATTTAGCGATAGTTCCGGAAGGTAATATTTTACTCAAGCCTTTTACTGCTTTCACCTGCAGGCTTGAGGCAAGCGATTCTAAATTAAATTTTTTTGCAGTGATAACGCATTCTTTTAAATCAGCAATAAATTCATCCGCTGCAAGCCTGTGAATGTAATTGATGGTGAAATGCAATGTAGGCGGAAGCTGCTGGCGCTCGAAATGCCAGCCTTTTTTATTGAGTTCATCAGCAAGTTTAAATACATCAAGTTTATCAGATTTAAAAGCAAGAATGCTCATATCCGGATGTCCGATTATTTCCAAATCATTTATTGATTCAATAGCAGCTTTAATTTTATTAGTCACATTCATAGTAGTTTCAGCCATTTCGAGATAACCGTCCATGCCGATACCTTTCAAAGCTGCCCATGCGCCTGCAATGCTTCCTCCAGGCCGTGTTCCGGTCATAGTAGGAGAACCGTAAACGCCGCCGTTCCATTTTGTATATAACGAAAATTGAAATTTACGGATAGCTGCATTCTTGTAAAGTATCACTGATGAGCCTTTTGAAGAGTAGCCGTATTTGTGAATGTCAGCAGAGATAGAAGTAACTCCGTCAACAGTAAAATCAAAATCAGGGATTTTGTATCCCAGTTTTTTTATGAAAGGCAGCATAAACCCGCCGATACAGGCATCCACATGGCAGAAAATATTTTTTTCTTTTGCAATAGCAGCAATTTCTGCAATTGGATCCATTAAACCGTGAGGGTAAGAGGGAGCCGACCCGATAATCATTATCGTATCCTTGTTAACAGCTTCGCGCATTGCTGCAGGATTAGCGCGGTAATCGTTTCCAAGTGCAACGGGAATAAAATCAACATTAAAATAATGGAAGGCCTTCATGAATGCGGGATGAGCTGAAACAGGAATTACCATATTAGGTTTGGTAATATGAGGTTTGTGCTTCTTTGCCCAGTCGCGTGCGGTTTTTACGGCTAATAAAATACTTTCAGTTCCGCCGGTTGTAATATTTCCTCTGACATTTTCATCGCCGTTAAATAAATCGGCGCACATGCTCACTGTCTCCGCTTCCAGTTCTGCCAGACTTGGTGTAGCTGTGGGGTTTAATGCATTGTCGGAAAAATATAGATCATAAATTTCTTTTATTAATTTAGCCCGTTCATCTCCGGGATGATATACCAGACAAAAGGCTTTCCCTTTTTTCCAGTCAACATCTTTTAGTTTTTTTTCTGTGATATACTTAAGCATTTCCTCTCTGCTCGCAGCTTTTAAAGGGAAAAGTATTTTTGGTCTGCTCATTTCAATTAATTTTATTGTTGACTATTTAAAATTTTTCTTTAAAAAATTCATCGCATTCAGAGTGAATAATTTATGCATCATTTCTTCTGGAGTATAGCCGAACCAAAGTTCTGATTTGTACTTGTTTTTGGCAAGATAATTAATCAGATCTTTTTTCAGTTCAGGAAGTTTCGACATATCTTCATACATATCGAAATGAGTAATAACACCGTCGAAATCGCTGCCCAGAGTAAGGACATCCCACCCTGATTTTTTATTTACGGCGGCGATGTAGAAAAAAATATTGTCGCAGATTAATTTAATAAACTGCTCTTTTTTCTCCTCGGGATTTTTTAATTTATTTATTGATTTCAAAAGATTAATACCGCTGTGTCTGCCTTTGTCAAGTATAATGCCGGCAATGCCCCCTGATTCATGAATTGCTATTGCTTCTTCTTCCGAAATATTTAAACTCCATGCGCAGAAAGCTGTATGTTTTTTCTTTGATTTCGAGTCTTTAATTTCCTTTGAATGATTCATTGTTTTAAACCCATTAACAGCCGAATGGCTTGAAATTAAAGGGATAAGGTCATCAGGGTGAAGTTTGTTGTGATTTGAAACATAAGTGATATAATTTTTTCTCGACTCCACACTCATGTGCCTTGTGTCAATTAAAATTCTTTTTCCGTTTTTAGTGGAGAGCAGCTCTTCTAAAACAAACATGCCTACCTCTGTAAATCCCGTATTCAGGCCTTTTTCCTGTGTGCATGCAAATTTTGTTGCTGCAGGCAGCGTTGCAGCATGTCCGCATAATTGATTCCAGAAATGGTGAGCAAATGTCACAAAAAACGGCGGGTATTTCCATTTCTTAATAACTGCAATGTTTTTTTTAAGAATTTGTTTCAGCTCTTCAGCAGGTATGTTTTCAGAAGCTGTTGTTCCGCATCCGAAAACGTGTGCGCCTTCTATTGTAACAACTATATTAACCGTTTCGGGGCTTGATTTTAGTGAGGTTTCCAGTTCATTGTAATCAGAAACAATTTTTGAATTGTATTTACCGCAGGGAGAATTTCCCTGGCTTTCAACCAAAAAATTGTACTGTTCATTTAATTCGCTGAAATAATCTTCTCCGCTTTTGTAATTCTTGAATTGTTTTACAGAGACGCCTGAAGCTGTTACAGCAAGTGTTTCAACAGCTTTCTCTCCAAAAAGAAGAGTCGGGAGTTTTTTGAAATTAACAAAACCTCTTTCAATTGGATAAAGAGAATCAAAAACTACTCTTGCTTTACCCTCAATGCAATTGTAAAAATTAGCCTGTGAAAATTTGGACACTTCCTCCGACTGCTTCCACGCCCAGCGCCCTAAAACAGTATCAATGAAATCATTTTGCGTGCACTCCCAGATGTTTTTTTTTAGACCTTTAGACGGTGTGGTATGAAAGGCTCTCATGCTGGGATGGCAGTGAATATCCACGAAAAATTCTTGCATTCTTGTAGTTTTAAATTGTTTTTAAATTTGTCAGAATATATATAATTGCTTCGGAATCCTTGATTAACCTCACAAAGATAAGACATATACCTAAAAGCAGAGCCGTTTCTATCTAAGTTAAAGAAAATTTAAAAAATTATCCGTTCTTAATTTTTAAAAATAAAATGGTAACGGCTAAGGCTAATGTTACTGAATTAGCAATGATGATTGGGGTATCGTTAAGTAAAATGCCGTAAGCAAGCCAAAGGGTAATGCCGGCAGTGAAAATAATATACATGATAAGAGAAATCCCTTTTGTATCCCGCGTTTTAATAATTTGAATAACCTGTGGAATAAATGCTGCGGTAGTCCCTGCTGCCGCCAGCAATCCTACAGTTGTGGTTAAATTTAGCATGATTTTAATTTGGGGGCAAAGTTAAGTAAATTCAGCTCTAACAGTATAAAACCAGAATGTATTTACATTTCATTAAATTTGTAAAAAATAAACCTGAAATGAATCATTTACGATTTCTGCTCACGCTTTTAATCCTGGGGCAGTCAATTTTATCGGCGCAGACAGATTCCGCCCCAAAAAGACATACTCCCTCGGGTTTGATTGACGCAGCACCCTTTGCAATAAAAAAAGAAGATTTCAAACCTCAGATTAATCTCACAGTTCAAACAGTTGATTCTATTACAAATTCTCCTGTAGATTCAAGATTTGATTATTATGTTTCCAGCGACACTCTTGTAAAAGTCAATGAAGGAGGCACTTCTCTGTCTTTTAACGTTAACAGAAATAAAAATATAATCGTGCTTGTCAATAGCCCGGGGTATATGATACAGTCCGTGCTGATTAGTAGGAATGCCGAGAGCGAAGATACTGTCTGCATCGTGAAAATGAAAAAATGTAATAAGGGTGATGCTCTTAAGCTCTTTTACTATGAGAAGCAGGGAAGCCTGAAATACGAATCTCTTAACAGGACTGCGTTAGAATTTTTTTTGAAACTGAATCCAAAAATTAAAATTAATCTAAGCAGCAATTCCAAAGAAAAAGGCGAAAAAACAGCAGCTTATCTACGCAATAAAAGTTATAAAAACCGATTTAGTTATGAGAATTCTAAAAGTAATATCAAAGGGCAGAAGGAATATATCCTGATAAAAATTCGCAGCATCTAAATTCTTTTAAATACACGGTTTATCCGATTCTATTTTTAAATTTGCATCCATGAAAATAAAAAGCCTAAAGAACATCTTCATTTTATTTTTATTGGCAGCACTCACTGCTGGTGCGCAGGAAGCTTCAAAAATAGTGTCACCTATGACATTGGAGCAATGTATTGATTATGCATTGAAAAATAATATCCAAATAAAACAATCAATATTAAACACTGAATTATCGCAGCTGAGTTTAACTCAAAGTGAGGCTAACCTGTTGCCGGAGCTGAATGCAAACGGATCGCACGCCTATAACTTTGGCCGCACTATTGACCGCTTTACAAATGAGTTTGCAACCCAGGAAGTACTATCTCAGAATTTCTCATTGAACAGCGATATTACATTGTTCAGCGGATGGCAGAATGTAAATGCCATTAAGCAGAACAGATATAATTATTTAGCAAATAAATACAACGTAGATAAAATTAAAAATGATATTTCCTTAAACATTGCCTCTGCCTATCTGCAGATATTGTTCGCTCTTGAAACTGTTGAAAATGCCCGCAATCAAATGGGGATTACTGACGGCCAGGTGCAGCGCACAAAATTATTAGTTGATGCCGGGGCCGCTGCAAAGGGCACATTGCTTGATATTCAGGCACAGCTCGCTTCTGAAGAACTCAATTTAACAACTTCGCAGAATCAATTGGATATTTCCTATTTGTCACTTGCGCAGCTTTTGAACCTCGAAAAACCAGATGATTTCAGAATAGTAAAACCTGATTTAGCAATCGCCAATGAATCATTGCTGACAGCAACGGCAAACCAAATTTATATTACAGCGATATCCAATCTGCCAGAAATAAAAAGTGCGGAAAATAATGTAAAAAGTTCTGAGAAAGCAATTGATATTGCCTGGGGCGGATTAAGTCCCCGCCTCGTATTCAGCGCAGCCTATGGTACCGGCTATTCCGGATTAAGCCAGCGTATTGTCACACCTTATGTATTTCAGGGATTGGTTCCTAACGGCAGTCTGCTATCTACCGGCCAATTGGTATATATTCCAACTTTCGCCACCGAAAAAATTCCTTTTTCAGAACAGTATAAGGACAATGTAAATAAATCTTTTGGATTCATTTTAACTGTTCCAATCTTCAACCGTTTGCAGACTAAAACCGCTATTGATAAAGCGAAAATTCAAAAAATAAATGCAGATCTGTCGGTTGAGTCCGCTAAGCTGCAGGTGCAGAAAAGTATTCAGCAGGCTTATGCCGATGCAAACGGAGGACTTAAAAAATATAATGCCTCGCTAAAAGCTGTAGATGCAACTGCGGAATCGTTCAAATATACCGAACAAAAATTTAATGTAGGTTTGGTTAATACCATCAGCTACAACGATGCAAAAAATAAACTGACAAAAGCACAGAATGATTTGCTTCAGGCCAAATACGAGTATGTTTTTAAAATAAAGGTGCTTGATTTTTATCAGGGAAAACCATTGAAATTTTAAATACTGATAAAGCAGCTGATTTTATAAAGCTTCCGGCAGTGCTGATTATACGGCCTTTTTGGAAGAAGGATAAGACTTAAAAAAATAGAAATGAAAAAAATAATTTGGATAATAATCTCAGGGGCCTTGCTTTTAGCGGTTGTCATAGCGCTGAAAAATTGTTCTAATACCAAAGCCTCTGTTATTACAACGGAAATTGCTCAAAAAAGAAATATTGTTGAAAGCGTTTCTGCCAATGGAAAAATTCAGCCTGAGGTAGAAGTAAAAATAAGTTCTGATGTATCAGGTGAAATTGTTGAACTGCTTGTGAAAGAAGGTGATCATGTGAAGAAAGGCGATTTGCTTTGCAAAATAAATCCCTTGATTTATGAATCGAATTCCAGCAGAATGGTAGCAACATTGAACGGTGCAAAAGCTAATTTATCCAATTCAAAGGCGCGTCTGGAGCAGGTGAAAGCATCGTTTGTAAATCTTGAAGCCTCCTTTATCCGTACTAAAAAATTATTTGATCAGGGAGCTGTTTCGCAATCTGATTTTGATGCTGCCAAAGCTGCTTACGATGGTTCCGCAGCTGATGTAAAAGGTGCGGAAGAAAATATTAACGCTGCTGATTTTAATGTAAAAAGTGCTGAAGCATCCTTGAAAGAAGCGAATGATAATCTTGCAAAAACAACTATTTTTTCGCCCGTTAATGGAACGGTTTCAAAATTAAACAGGGAAAAAGGTGAACGTGTTGTAGGCACAGCGCAGATGGAAGGCACCGAAATCATGCGTCTTGCTAATTTGAATGAAATGGAAGTAAGAGTGGATGTGAATGAAAATGATATTGTCCGTGTTCATAACAACGATACAGCACTAATCGAAGTAGATGCTTACATCGACAGGAAATTTAAAGGCGTAGTAACTGAAGTCGCAAACTCCGCAAACACAACAGGGGTAACTGCTGAACAGGTTACAAACTTTGTTGTAAAAATCAGGATACTCCAGGATTCATATCAGGATTTAGTAAATTCCGGAAAAGGAACGGCACCGTTCCGCCCGGGAATGAGCGCCACTGTTGACATACAAACTAAAGAAGCAAAAAATATTATTACTGTACCGATTCAATCAGTTACCACACGCAGCGACAGCACTGCATTTAAAGCTAAAGAGGTGAAAAATGAAGAAGGCGAGCAGGGAGTTGTTGTTAAAAACGCAAATGAAAACAATGATAAAAAAGATAACAAGGACGGCATAAAAGTAGAAGAATGCGTTTTTATTTACAGCGAGGGCAAGGCAAAAAAGGTGAATGTAAAAAGCGGCATACAGGATAATAACTATATTGAAATTAAAGAAGGAATAAAGGCCGGCGATGAAATAATTTCCGGCCCCTACAGTGCCATTGCAAAGCTTTTGAAAGACGGCATGGCTGTGAAAAAAGTAGACAAAACAGAATTGTTTAACGGACAAAAAAAATAATTTTTCAGTACTTTGATTAGAAATGCTCTGATTAATTTATTCCAATTTCAAATTAACAGATTACTGAATTTTTAAATTAAAATTAATGGCCCTGATTTTAAATTTAGAAACAGCAACAACTGTTTGCAGTGTTTCATTGGCGAAAGACGGGCATCTGCTTGCAATTAAAGAACAGGACGGAGACTACACTCACTCCGAAAATCTTACACTTTTTATTACTGATGTTTTGCAGCAGGCTGGTATTGCACTTTCTGATGTTGAAGCATTTGCTGTAAGCCAGGGCCCCGGCTCATATACAGGGCTTCGAATTGGAGTGAGCACTGCAAAAGGTTTGTGTTATTCACTGAATAAACCATTGATTGCAGTTAGTACCCTTCAGCATCTTTCCCTTTCTGTCTCCGAACAAGAAGGATATAGTGATGCATTGTTTTGCCCCATGATTGATGCGCGCAGAATGGAAGTTTACTGCGCTATCTATGATGCAGCAAACAAAGAAATAAAATCAACGGCTGCTGAAATAATTGATGAACATTCTTTTGCAGATTTTTTAAATGCAGGTGCAGTTTATTTTTTCGGTAACGGAGCAGAAAAATGTAAAAGAGTTTTAGCAGCAAATAAAAATGCTTTTTTTATTGATAACATTTTTTTGTCGGCAAAAAATATGATTACACTTTCTGAAAAGGCCTTTGTAAATAAGCAATTTGAGAATGCCGCTTATTTTGAACCTTTTTATTTGAAAGATTTTGTTGCAGGTAAAAAGAAAGCGGCAAAGTAAGTCGGTCTCTTGTAAATGCCTGCACCAAGCCGAATACTAATCACGGTTTTAAAAACAAAAAAGCATCCCGCGTTATACGGGATGCTTTTTTTTAATCATAATCAATATTATTTTACGAACCTGCAGCTGCTGTTTTGCCCATTAGAATTAAGCTTTACAAAATACAAGCCTTTTGCAAGTGATGATGTATTTATTGAAATTATTTTTTGTCCTGAAACATAATTTGTATTTTCAGTTTGAATTAGCTGGCCCATTGAATTGATAATATCAATAGTTATTTGACCAGATTTTGGCAGTGAGAAAGATACGTTCAACTCATCTGACACAGGATTCGGATACAGCATCAGGTTTTTTGCTGCTACACTGAGAGCCTTGATTCCAGTTGCTTTTAGCCCCATGATATAAATATGGCCTTTAAAATCAACACTGCTGTGTATGCTCCTGGTACTGTCGCAGTTAATTTCTAAAAGAACAGTATAGTACCCTGCCGATGTGCTGTCAAATACATAGGAAGTTGTAACATATCCATGAAGCGTACCTGTTGAATCAAAAACAGCCCAGGTGATTGAAATGCTGTCATTTCCGTGAATAGCATAGCTGTATATGTCTGCGCTGGCAGGAATAAAATTAAAACAAGTATCAAAAGGCACCGTTGACATGGTATCAGTATAATGCCAGTTGGATGAATCTGACTGAGTCATGATATCAAATGTAGCCCAAGATTGACAGCCGTTGTGATCGGTAACCCAAACATTATAATATCCGGGATGTAATCCTGATATACTCTGAGTTGCAGCTCCGTTACTCCAGTTATAACTGAATGGCGCTGTTCCTACAGCATTAAGAGATATAGAGCCATTACCAGCTCCAGCTGTAGATTCATTAACAATAGATGTTGCAATAAGATACATTGCGCAGGCTGAATCAACAACTAAGTTTTCAGTGTACATTGAAGTAATTCCTGAAGAATTTGTTACTATATGTGATATTTGATAAACTCCCGGGAGGCTGTATGTATGTGAGGGATTCGGAAATGTGGAAGTGTTTCCGTCGCCGAAATTATAAAAGAAATTTGTAATTATGCCGTTTGAGGCTGTTGATTGATCTTGAAAATTATAAGTAAAAGGCTGGTGAGGGTCTAAACTTAATTCAAAATCGGATTGTAACCCAGGGGCAATTGTATTGTCAGTATTAACGGGCATATCCAATGATGAAGAGCAGCCTTCAGCGGTGAAAATTGTAAGAACTACATGATAACCTCCGGGAACACTATAAGTGTGAGCTGGATTTTGAACATTCGAAGTTGAGCCATCACCAAAATTCCATTTCCAGTTTACAATTACATCTACATTGTCTGTGTTTGCAAAAGACCAATCTCCAAATGTAAACGTGCCGGCGGTTTGATTGATATTAAAATTGGCATCGCATCCCGGATCATCAATTACAACAGGAGGAGCAACGTTAATACTTTGGCAAAGACTGTCAACACATCCGAAAGATGTTGTATAATGAAGGCAGACAGTGCGCATTCCCGAGTAAGAAAACGTATGGGATGGATTTGAACTTGTTGAAATGCTCGAGCTGTCGCCGAAGTTCCAAGACCAAGCAGTAAGTGTATCTTGAGAAGTTGCAGTAAAATTGTATAAGAATAAATTACTTGAGTCAGGCAAAGCATTTATTGATATATTACTGCTGCAAGCACGACAGATGCTGAAGTTTGCAGTTAAATTATAACTGCCGGAAGTAAAATAGACTGAATCAACTACATAATTGTTGTTACAATCAAGTACATATATAAAAAGAGAACCCTGCGTGTATGTTCCAGTACTATCCGTTAACGGGATTGAATCCGTATAAAAACCATTCGCATCAGTATAAACCTGGTTATAACAATAAAATCCAAAAGGAACACTAACGCTGTTTGTACTGTCAGCGTAAATCTGCACATACTGGTTAGGAATAGGCCCTCCGTTTGCTGAATTAGTAACATGCCCTGAAACCCTTACAAAATTTGATGCAAAGGAAGAAATTACAGCAATCATTAAAATGAAAGTAAGTTTTAGTCTCATGATTTTTTGTTTTAGGTTAGTAATTTATTCAGTGAATACTCAGACGAAATTTATGATTAAAGGTTGCATTTTATTTAAAATCAAGGATAATTATTAAGTAGGGATTATTTTCGGCACTCTTTCCTATAGGAAGATTTAATTATTTTATTAGAAGCCCCTTTTAATTAAAAAACGCCCCGCCTCCATAAACCCTTAGAAGCGGGACGTTCAATGAAAAACCAAATTTAAAAAACATTTTTAAACTAAAATGATGCTTATTGGTGTTTCCCAGGCGCTTTGTGTCTGACCAACAACAGAAGCTGCTCTGAACCAATATTTAGTTTCCATCAGCAGGCCGCTTGCCATAAAAAGGGCTTTACGGCTGCTGATTCCTAAATCAACCCAGGTTTGATCGCCGACAGCACCCGGCAAAGGAGGATTAAGGCCTTTAAAAACCTGGAAAACATAGGCTGCACCGGATACGCTTTTCATACGCAGCTTTGTATCACCGGCATTGGTTCCCTGCGTTACATCAAAAATAACTGCTTGATTACCGCCGGGGATACGAACCACCATGCCCATTTTATGCACCAGGTCAGGTGTGCAGGTAGGCAGGTCTTCTACATAGTGCGCTAACTCGGTAAGGTAGGCATCAGCGATACGCTCCTTATCATGCAGCAATGCAGTTTCATTAACCCCTCCGTTCTGTGCCGCAGCATAGGCTGATTCCAAACTGTCAGCTATTTGGTTTAATATTGCTGATGTTGGATGAGCGCCTGGAAAATCATTTGGAAATGCATCGATGTTGTTTGCGTAAAGACGCAGTGTCTGAATTTTTTCAGGTATTGTTAAATATCGCAATCCCGAATTTACTCTCGTTTTCATTTTTTCTAGTTTTGTGTCTGCCTGCTGAAACATTGCAATGAATCTGAAGGAAAACGGTTAGCATTTATTTTATAAACAGCCTGCTATTGCCTACTGTAACGCAATAACGGCGGGCTTTGTTACAGTTTTTGTGTTTTTAATTCAGTCGAACCTCTTTATTTAAAGGAGTTTCGGATCGTTACGCCTACGCAACACACTGAAAACGCCACATTTAAGACATTCAATATGGAGTTTATTTAATCTCATTAAATTTTAATTTAATTGCTTGTAATGTAACAAAGCCTGCAGGCATCCTCAATTAATTACAAGTAACGTTACAAAGCCTGTAGATAATCTCAATTAATTACTGGTAACGTTACAAAGCCTGTAGTTAATCTCAATTAATTACTGGTAACGTTATAACGCCTGTAGATAATCTCAATTAATTACAGGTAACGTTAAAAAGCCTGGAGATAATCTCAATTAATTACTGGTAACGTTACAACGCCTATAGATAATCTCAATTAATTACAGGTAACGTTACAACGCCTATAGATAATCTCAATTAATTACAGGTAACGTTACAAAGCCTGTAGATAATCTCAATTAATTACTGGTAACGTTACAAAGCCTGCAGATAATCTCAATTAATTACTGGTAACGTTATAACGCCTGTAGATAATCTCAATTAATTACAGGTAGCGTTACAAAGCCTGCAGATAATCTCAATTAATTACTGGTAACGTTATAACGCCTGCAGGTAATCTCAATTAATTACAGGTAGCGTTACAAAGCCTGTAGATAATCTCAATTAATTACAGGTAACGTTATAACGCCTGCAGGTAATCTCAATTAATTACAGGTAACGTTATAAAGCCTGTAGATAATCTCAATTAATTATAGGTAACGTTACAAAGCCTATAGGCGTTGCTCAATTAATTACTCGTTAGTTTGAAGCCACCGTGAAAACACCTAAAATAGCAGGTGTTTTCACGGTAAATGGTTAAAAACATGAAACCAGCATAGGAATATCCAAATATTCTAAATACGTTTGCGATAATTACAAATCAGTCCGATAATAGCTTATGATCATTTAACGACTAAAAAAGTAAAAAAAATACATACATACAGCAGGATTGAAGGTGTCAAGTATTGAACATGTTCAGAGAATTAATAAACTAATCAGATTTATCTCATATTAATTATCGACAAATGATGCGGCATAACCCAGAAGCCTATTGCATAGGCGAAAGTTATTCCTGAAAAAAAATCAAAACAAATATTCTTCTTAAATCACAAATCTAAATTTATATGAAAAAAATCGACTTTTTTCTATTAATCGCTGTAAGTTTTTTATTTGCCGGCATAAATATGCTGAATGCACAATCAACATCTAATAATCTTTTTATGACAGGGAAATTTCTTGGTTTTGCTGATAATGCAGGACAAAGCGGTGACTTATTTTTTAAAGTTAATAACCACACTTTTATGACAATGCAAAACCATACCGGAAGAGTGGGGATTTGTAAAACTTCCCCTCTTTATCCGCTTGATGTAGCCGGAGCTGTTCAGATAGAAGGTGCCGCAGGAACTAACCCTGCAATTCTCTATTTAAAGCCTTCAACCAACGGCCTAACAGCTCAGATTAAGGCTGCCAATAATAGCTTATTCGGCACCTTAGATTTCATTTACGGACCGCATACAATAATGAAGTTTTTTTCTAATGGCAATGTCGGCATCGGAACAACAGCTGTACCTACAGCAAAATTAGAAGTGGCGGGGGATATAAGAGTAATCGCTTTAAGCGGTACAGGAAACCGAATGTTAGCAGCCAGCTCAAACGGTCTTATGACATCATTAAATGCAGGAACCGCTTCTCAGGTCTTATACGGTAACTTAACCTGGGGAAACCTGCCTGTGGCACCTGCCGCACTTTGGAATAGCACCGCAAGCGACATTTATTTTAATACGGGCAACGTGGGAATAGGCGTGAATAACCCGGGAGAAAAATTAAGTGTTGCCGGCAACATCAGCACCTCCGGTTCATTAACCGCTGCTTCTGTTCACACACAAAGGCTTACCGCTGACAGCCTCACAAGTACAAGCGGTTATCTGAGCATCCCGAATGATTTAACAATTGGGGGCAATATTACTTTTGGGGGAAGTAAAACGATATCATACCTTCCGGCGACGGACACCCTCCCTGAAGTTCTTGGTTTTGGAAGGTCTCCCGATAGGCTGCACGGCGGATGCGATGGATTACACCCGCCATTTGGTGCAACAACAACAAATCAATTCAGTTATTTAATTCAAAGCTGGGGAGTTAACAGCATGTATTCAATGTCAATGGGCTTTAATGGAAATAATGCCATCATAGAAACCGCCGGAAGCGATTTGTCAATCAATAACACCTGCGGTAAAAATATTACTATGTGTACCGGCGGAGGCACTGTCGGCATTGGAGATACTCATGTGCCTCCAGGTTATAAATTAGGAGTAAACGGAAAAATAATGGCCGTGGAAATGCATGTTAAACTGCGTGCTAACTGGCCTGATTATGTATTTACCGGCAATTATAAAGCGCTTTCTTTAAAAGAATTAGAAATTTATTTCAAGAAGTATAAACACCTGCCTGAAATTCCGTCTGAAAGTGAAGTTGCAAAAAACGGGCTTGATTTAGGAGAAATGGATGCTGCACTGCTCAAAAAAATTGAGGAACTTACTTTATTTATCGTTGAACAGCAAAAGCAGATTGAACAGAATAATTCCGACATCCAAAATCTTAAAGCTGTCATAGAAAAACGTTAGTGCCTGGCAGTATGAAAAACATTAAATAATTTTCTCGAAACAATAATAACAAGGGGCATGCAACTTATTTTAAGAAAACCCGTTTTATCAATACTGGCAGTATTAATTTACATTAATACTTATGCTCAGGATACGCTCAGGTTCGATGGCTCAAAAGATTTCTCTAACTATGTAGTTTCAGTTTACATGAACAAATACCCCGATTTAGAATTTTTTAAATTCAAGCTGCTGGGGCAGCCTTACAGCGATTATGATGCCCACAGAGGCGTATCAACAGACTCTGTACTCAATGCAATTACCTACTTATCGCTTATCAACAACCTCGATATTTCTAATTGTAAATTTCACCCGAAAATAAATATGAATTATGCAATGCAGCGGATGTTTGACGGCGCCCGCCAAAATTACGTACCGCTTTCTATTGCATTTGTTAAATACAGCGATTTTAAAGATTCGGCATGGGGCGGCCGTATGGTAGAATGGGCAAATACACAGTTTGTCGATAATGCCCCGAGCGGTTTTTATCCATTCCAGCAAAAATATCTTTTTGCATCATCGGCATTAAATCAGGGTATCGAGGGTTCAACCGTTAATTTTTTGTTTAACGACAGTTTGTTTCTTTCAAATATGCAATTAAGCGATCTTTCAAATTTAGCAGTTGATTTTGATGACGGTAACGGCTTTGTTAATCTTCCTGCCGGCAGCCCCTTATCGGTTACCTATTCAAGTACCGGCGTAAAAACAATACAAATCAGGGCAAATTTCAGATTATACGCAGGAGGCTTATTTTACTCGTCCTCTAAAATTACTATTTTGAGTAGTCACAGGAGCCCAGTGTACCACGCAGCACCGCAGCTTCCTCAAGGCGGACCTTTCACTATTACTACATCCATCCTTGGAACACCTGTTACCGGCAGTTATGCAGTTTGGTATTCTACATGTAATCCCACCCACACCGCAATCCGCAAGCCGTATATTATTTCAGCAGGCTTTAATCCTGGGCAGGGCAAACAGCTTGTTTCTAACGGGCATGGAGTGTTCTTCAACATGCTCTTAAACGGCGCAACAGTGTCCTGGCCCGACGGCGATTTTAATGGTGATTGGCGGGGCACCTATTACGAAACTTATAATGGCGCATATAATGCAAGAATGTCGCCTTACGAAAGCGGCTGTGAAGGTTCTTGTCAACCTACGGTTAATGAAACTTGCTGCGAAGGTTCGGGTAATGGAAACGGTTATCTCGACAGGCTGAGGGACGAAGGCTATGACATTATAATACTTATGTACGCTAACGGAACCGATTATACCCTAAACAATGCCGCCTTGTTTATGCAGCTTATCGAAAATATAAATACTGAAAAATTCGCCAATGGCTATTATTTCGAAAATGTTGTAAGCGGTTACAGCGCAGGCGGCACAGCAACAAGGCTTGCACTTGCGCTTATGGAGCAGCGATACAGATCCGCGCCTGCACATTACCCTAATCCTCATACCAAAATGTGGGTAAGTATTGAAACAGAAAGTCAGGGGGCAAACCTTCCTTTAGGGCTGCAGTATTTTCTCGATTATCAAAGCAGCGGTTACCATTTGTTTCCAAGCTTTTTTGACCCGCTTCTCTCAGATGCTGATATACTAAATTGTGTTGCTGCAAATATGGCATTAGGCTATAATAACAGCCAGTTGTCCAGGGAAGTTTTAAGATGTATGGCATCGGCCAATAATGGGATGGATCCTGCCAGGACAAATTTATTAAGCACTTTTGCTAACATCAGCGGCAATCATCTCAACGGCTATCCCGAGTTTTGCAGAAGAATAGGAGTATCAAATGGCAGCAGCATCGGTACTCAGATACCCCATACTAAACCTGCACTATTTGAAACAAGATTAAAATTATTAGATGCTTCGTTTAATACTACAAGCTGGGGCTCTGGTGCCTGCAGCAGAAATTATACTTGGTACTTACCTTCTTCAGAAAAAAAAACAGCAGCATTTCATTGGGGCAGTATCAATCATAATATTAATGAGGATATATTTGAGGGAAGTATTGAATATGATTCCAGAACCACTCTCCTTCCCATGGTATGTATTGATTGGTTTGGCGATTGTATATGCACCGGGCCGCTCACGGCGGGCTGGCCTATTTCATTTGAAAAAAATGTTCCTAAACCAACGTATAATCAAACCGGTCTTTACAACTATGATGATGTACCTGCCAGCACACAGGCCACACATCTTGAATTAAATGATAAAAGCGCTTATCATTTTTATAACAATTGGTTTGCCGGCAGTTCTTATGCTTACCCCGACCCCGACCTTCACAGTTTCGCCCCTACAGCTTCTTCTCTCGATTTGCATGACCCTAATACCGGTTACCAGCCAGCTGATAATTATATTTCGCCGGTTGATTTGGGGCTGATGTATATAAAACCTTTGAATCAGCCTTTTCCTCAAGAGCCGAATAGAAGTTTCGGATATCCTTATATTCAGCATCCTGCCGACCATTACCAGATTACCCCTTATGATGCAGTGTATGCTATCGGCGATGACAAAGGCACTTATTCGAATGGCACGCCTAAGCCTGCTAATCAATTTCATGTGGAAGATCCATTGATTTCCATTGGCAATTACCTTGCAAGATTTGAAGTAGCCCCCGAAGTTTTATTTTTATCTAACCGCAGTTTAGGTACAACCCCATCCGGCACCATTCAAAATAATTACTGGGCCGAATTTGAAGCAAGGGATACAATAATTACAGGTAATGGCATTTATTCACTATTTGGAAATCAAAACTATTTAACCCCCGACGGCGATTTTAATATCGACGGCACAAGCAACAAAGCTATTATTCATGCAGGTAATGAAATTATTTTTATGCCCGGTACTAATGTGGATCAGGGTGCCGAATTAGATGCCTATATCCAGGATTATAACTGCCCCAATTTGTTGCGCAGGGCAACAGCTAATTCACATAATGGCAGCGGAAACAATGATAATAAACCTGCAAATAACAGTTTTGCTGAAAACAAAAAAGAAATAATTTCAAATCCTTCGAAACTAAAAATTTACCCCAACCCCAATAAGGGCCTGCTGATTATTGAAAATAATTCGGAAGACATAAACTCAAAAATTTTTATCAGCGATATAACCGGTAAACTTGTTTTTTCAGAAATAATTACCAACAAACAGCCGAATCAACTAAACCTTCAAAGTTTAGAGGAGGGCATATATTTGGTACAGGTAATTAATGCTTCCAGTTCCGAACATTCAAAAATATCTATTACCAAATGACACATAAAAAACTAAATAGTTTATTAATAATTGCAGTGCTGTTATTACTTAACGCCTGCCAGAAAGACGACATTACAACAAATGTTACTGTAAAAGGCAATGTCCGTAATAACTGTACAGGCAAAGGCTTTGCTAATGTTGAAGTTCAGTTTTTAATCAAGCAGGGAGGTGTAAATACTATTCTTACTACGACAGATGCCAATGGCAATTTTTCTTTTTCGGGTATAGATATACATAGCAGCAGTAAATATTCGTATGCATTAAATATAGAAACTCATTCCTATTATGATTATAATTTTTATGGAATAGGACCAATTGAAATTGATAAAAATCAGATAACAAATTTTAATCAATTTGGAGTTTCGGCTTCATTCAAATTATGTACATTTTATTTACCAACGGGTACTCTAATAACTCCCCCGGATACGTTTACAGTAAAACTTGAACAGCGAATATTACATAGTTATGAACCCAATAGAATATGGGCTGGTAATGTTACTCCAGGTAGTTTTTTAACGGGAAACCCTAATTTTGGCAATTACCCCATGGGATTATGGCATATAACACTTGATAAAACAAAAGGAGGTGTGCACAGTATAGTTTATGATAGTATTTATTTAGATATGGGCGCAACGGCAAATTACAATGTGCCATGGTAAATAAAATTGCCAAATGATACGCAAAAACCTAAATAGTTTGCTAATAATAGCAGTTTTGTTATTGCTTAACGCCTGCCAGAAGAAGGACGACATCACAACAAATGTTACTGTAAAAGGGAATGTTCTTAATACCTGTACCGGTTTGGGCTTTGCTAATGTCCAGGTTCAGTTTTTAATCAAGCAGGGAGGTGTAAGCACTATGCTTACAACAACAGATGCCAATGGCAATTTTTCTTTTTCCGGAATAGATATACACAGCAGCAGCAAATATTCGTATGCATTAAATATAGAAAGCCATTATTATTACGATTATGATTTTAATGGAATAGGGCCGATTGAAATTGATAAAAGTCAGATAACAACTTTTAATCAATTTGGAGTTTCGGGTAATTTTAAATTGTGTGTTGTTAACTTAGCAGCAGGAACAATAATAACCCCGCCAGATACATTTACTTTAAAATTTCAACAGCCTATTTTGCATTCATATGAACCTAATAGAATATGGGAAACCACCACTTTCCCGCGCAACTATATGCCCGGCTCTCAATATTCCCCTGCCTGGGGCAATTACCCTATGGGATTATGGCATATAACACTTGATAAAACAAAAGGGGGTGTACATAGCATAGTTTATGACAGTATTTATTTAGGTATGGGCGCAACGGCAAATTACACTGTACCGTGGTAAAAAAGTATTACCAAATAATACAAAAAAACTAAACAGTTTTATAACATAAGCACAAGCCCAAATAAATGCTAAAATGATCATCTTTATTCTTATTATTTTAAAAACATTAGGAATAATCTTAATTTCAGCATTGGCAATAGGAATCACCGTTTGTTTGCTGATATACTTTAAATTCAAATCTGCTTGCAGCATCACTGGAAAAACCATACACATAAAAAATCCAATAGCATTATCTGATATTCCGACTGAAAGAGAACCAGTAATTAAAAATGAAATATCTAAAAACCTCATTTCCAAAGAGAGTTATTTGAGAAGATCAGCATATAAAAACACCACAATAAAAACCGATGAATCCTTTTTTGATGATTCAGATATGAAGTCGGACTATTATCTAATTATTATTTACGATAAAAAATCCAACACATCGCTGCTCTCTGCAAGATATTATTTTGACAAATCTGTAATAAAAAAATATTTAAAAGGAGATGATTATTCTGAACCCCGGCAAGCAGATTTAAATTACACGTTGAACATAGATAAATATAAAGAAGGCGAAATATTTTTAATTGATAGAATGTCATCCAATAATTATTGTTCTGTATATCGTAAAAATCGAAACTACATACATCTGCTATTTTACCTTGAACTTTTGAAGCATAATAAAAATTGTAAGTTTATGGCCATGGCCAGAAAAGAAAAGTATGAAAAGCTATTGACAAAATATCTCCGTTTAGGTCTTAGAGTCATCGGCTCTGCAAAACACAAAGGAAAAGAGCATTGGATATTATTGGGAGATTTGAAAAAAAGTTATTCTCAGTTGAAAATGACTACCATTTTCAACATTATTCTTATGTCAAAGTTTTTACTTTATAAATATAAATAAAAATAAAAATAAAAATTAAAATGTTCATAGAAACCCTGAAAAGCTTCTTCAAATTAGTCCGGTGGTTTCATGAGTTGTTAGCAATATTGCCATTTGCCGGGCTATATCTTATAATTGACTATTATGCTCAAAAGAGCGGACATACTTGCGATTTATCAGGAGTCAATTTTTTTATTTTATGTATTTGTGTCCAATTGTTGATAGCAGCGGGCTGCATTCATAATGATATTATGGATAGACATATTGATAAAATTAACAAGCCCAGTACTCATATCATCGGGAGAACAATTTCTTTAACAAATGCAAAAAGGTTATTTGCGGCAGCCACCATATTCATCATTGTTTTTTCGGTTTATATCAGCTGTTACATGTTTAAAGAATGGACTTTTATTTGTGCAGGTGTTTATCTGCTTTCTATTCTCTATAATTTATATTTAAAAAAATCACCGCTTTTTGGAAATATTCTTATCGCACTTCTCTCTTCATTTATTCCGTTGGTAATATTATTTTTTGCAAAGGATTGCATAGAAGTTTTAAATAATGAAAAAATTAATTTGTTGATTTATCTGTATTCCATATTTCCTTTTTTAATAATTATTCCAAGAGAATTAAGTCTTGATATTTCAGACATGGAAGGCGATAAAGCCTGTGGCTGCAAAACACTTCCAATAATAATAGGTGTTAGAAAAGCCAAATTAACGGTGGTTTTATTTATTCTCTTAATAATTATTTCATCACTATTTTTGATTAATAAATACACCTACTTACTTTCAGCGTTTTCATTAGTTGATATTTTATTAATTTATTATCTTTTAAAATTAAAAAAATCCGATAAGAGAATAGATTATATCCGGGCAGGAAGATTCCTGTGGTTTATAATGATAATCGGAATTATTGGATTTACTTTGTCAACAATTTATTCGTAATAATGAATCGAAAAAATGTGGCAAAGCATCGGTCTTCGATTTAATTTGATTGCTGCTATTCACAATCAAAATAGCAGTTTAAAATGATTTCGCACGGAAGTCTATTGTTTTAATAATCACAAAATGTTTAAAGAGAGGTTTTCAGAAAAAGGAGTAAATAAAATTTCAGCTGGGATACAGAGAACTTAAAAAAAAATAGTAATTAATTTTCAATAAAATGTATAAGAAAATTTAATGATATCAATTGACGCATTTTTGTGATCACGGTTTACTTCTGACTTTAGCAGGGTATTTGTTTCATCGTATAGATAATTAATTTCTTCAATCAGTTCTTCATTTATAAATTTTGATTCAGTAAGTAAAACAGAGTTTTTACCATATTCAAAAATTGAATATTCTTTTACTTCTCCGTTTTCATTGCTGTAGCGGGAGCGTTTCAGAAGTTTGCCGCTTAAGTCGTACTGGAAATTGTTTTCCTGCCGCATCCAGCTTACAATAAATTCATAGTTTTCCGATAATTTATTGCCTTTTGTATCATAATTAATAATTGCTTTTTTATACTCCCGGCCTTCATCATTCAAACATCTTTTTTTTGTCTGTGTTAATGTAAGCGGCATGTATTCAAATGTTTCAGAGGATAAAATATTTTGAACGCCCAATTTAAATTCATTTTTATTTTCACTGACATTAGTTTCTTTGCAATGCAGTTCTTTTTTTATCTGATCATGTTCGTTATATTCATAATAATAAGCATCGTAATAATCGCCTGATTTTACACGCTTGGCAATGATGCGGTTTTTGCTGTCGTAAAATATGTTTACGAAAATAGTATCATTAAGATATTTTGTGATGTTCCGCGAAGATTCAGGACGGATTACACGTCCATGCTTTTTAAAGGCAGGAATATCTATTTCTTCTGAAACTGTTTTATTTAATACAGTATAAAAATAACGTGTAACATTTCCCTTCTCATCAAAATCATAACCCTGACAGTCGCCTTTGTCAATAATTGCAGTGCCATCGGGTTTGTCAACCAATGAATATGCAATTCTTTTTATTTTATTTTTTCTAATAACATCAGTATTAAAACTGATCGGCCCCGCTGATATATCAGTAGGTTTATTATTTATAATCTGAGCGCTGCAGTTCCAGACTATTAAAAGGAAAATCGAGAGGGTTAAATATTTTTTCAAAACGGCTTAAATTATTCGGGAGCAAATTTAAGGATTAGGAATACGCATTTAATATCAGACTTATTTGTTTATTAAGATTGCTTTGTTCACAATCTAAAATGGATATACAGCTGACTGCAAATAGTATTTTAACTGTACGCTATGAAAGTAAATAGAAGCAGTTTTTTTAAATAAAGAATAACAAAGGAAATGCGTGAGTTAAGATGAGAAATATTTCAAGCAATAGTTTAGACTTGAATGTTTTTGTTTTCAATAAGATGCTGCTTCAGCCTTTTGTTACAGCGTTTTTTTCGTTCTTTTGTTTGTAATAATCCTTGTCCGCAATGTATATCGTTTTAATCACCTCTGCATATATTATTCCATTTCCATCTTGAAAGTTTGTTTTCAATTCGATAGAATATTTTTGATGTGATTTTACTTTTGAAATTATTTCCGATAAAATTTCATCGGTAATTAAGAACCTCGCAAATACAGATTTCTTTATTGGTTTTAAAAAATTTATTACTGCCGATTTATCCCACACTACATATTCGCTCCCAAGTATTTTTAAAAGCTGTATCATGTATATGGGGTCAATGGCGCCGTAAATGCTTCCGCCGAAAACGGTACCTACATAATTTTTTGTTTTCCAAGTAAGACCCAGTGTAAGATGGATATCACGCCAGTCATCAGATAAAAAATAAATCCGCCCTCCCGTTCTTCTGTAAGCCGGAAAAAAATTAATTCCAATACGTGTCGCTTTAGATTTAAAATTTTCTTTTCTATCGGTTTTAAATATTGAATTTTTCATTTTACAGATATTTTCTTTTTATAAAAAACAGAGATAAAGTTTTTCTAAATGAAAGACATTCCTCAGCAAAGCTTTTGGGATAATTTTGTAGTAATAGAGAACTATATTATTAGACAAAACAATATTTCACTGGGCAAAAGATGGAAAGCAGCTGGTTTTTTAATATGTTTCAGCCAGCTTAAGAGCTGTTGCTCACAATTAAAAAACGTACTCAAGGCTGAGTCCGGGTACAACAGCTTTACTTTTAAAGGTGCCTCCAAATTGAGTTTCAATATTGGTATCAGTGCGTTTCATGCCCTCAATATAAAGCATGGAAACATCCAGATGAATTCTTTTGGTTACGCTGTAAGAGGCACCAGCAGTGATGCCTATTTTATTTTCATCTGGTGTTTCAGGTGTAAAATAGCCATCCTTAACGGGGGACATATCATAATATGTTCCTAAGCGCACAGTCCATTTATTATTCAATTGATACTGGCCTCCGATCCTGAAAATAAAAACATTCTGGTACATGCGGGCAGAATGTATATCCTTTAGCTGATCTGTATTTTGTGCGAAATCAATAATCAATGAATCATATGATTTCCAGCCAACATAATTTATATCAAGAGCCAATTTTATTTTATTGTTAAGTACATATCCAAAACCCAATGTTGCAACCTGAGGAAGTCTTAATTGTGTAGAAAATGTTGTTGCCGGAAAAAACTCTGCTGTAGATGCCGGTACTGTAAAATTTGCAGTACCGCTGGCTACTTTAACATTAACCTGAGACCGGTAATCAAGCCCTATCGAAAATTTATCCGTTGCCTTAAAATAAACCCCGGCATTATATCCGTATCCGCTGGCTTTTCCTGACAGGCTGCCTTCGCCGTAATTGCCGGAGCCGTCTTGCAGCGGTATGCCTTTGCGGATGCTGAAATCACCAGTGGCATAAATTAAACCAAGTCCTATACCCAATTTTTTATTTACCTTATATGAGATTGTCGGCTGAATAAAAAACACTTTCAAATCAATTTGTCGGATTAAAAATTGTCCCTTCCAATCGTCTGCCCATTGAAGTGTACTTCCAAAAGGGGTATAAACACCCAGTCCGAAAGTTAATTTAGCGGTTTTTTTTAATTTAAATACGGCATATAAAGTAATTGGCGTTCCAACATGATTTATTGGGGTTGCTGTATATGTGCCAGGGAAGGGTTCTAAATAAGTTGTACGCGGAAAAATAAAGCTCGCTCCGAAAGAAATCCCCTGAAGTGAATCCAAAAATGAAACACCTCCCGGATTAAATAGGATACTTGCATTGTCCAGAGTTAATCCTGTTCCTGTATGCCCCATTCCTGTCTGTTTCTGACCTTGAAGGTTTACCTGAAATCCCCCGGCTGAACAAAATGCTGTGCTTAAAAAGAATACTGCAAGTAAAAAAGTAAATTTCTTCACGTGATTTTTATTTTTGATGAATAATAGGTCTAGTAAACTGAGTTGAAAAAATAGGTAATGTTTCAATTTCATAATTAGATCATATTAAGAGAATGATAACACTAAATATATGCTGCGACGAAAGTAAATAATTTGGCAGATATATCAAAGGGATTTGGGTTCACCCGAATTCTTATGTAATCACCCCAATTCCAATAGAAACTGCTCTTATTCTATTTGGACTCCTCTGTGTATGCCATTTTTTCAATGAATGCTTCGTAACTTTTAATGGATGAAAGCATTTTTTCAATGAATGCTTCGTAACTTTTAATGAATGAAAGCGTTTTTTTAATGAATGCTGCGTAACTTTTAATGAATGGAAGCATTTTTTTAATGAATGCTGCGTAACTTTTAATGAATGGAAGCATTTTTTTAATGAATGCTTCGTAACTTTTAATGGATGGAAGCATTTTTTTAATCAGTGCTTCGTAACTTTTAATGAATGGAAGCATTTTTTCAATCAATGCTTCCATTCATTAAAAAAATGTTTCCATTAAGGTAATCTGTGGCCGTTTCATTTTATTGAACCTTGAATTCAATCCAGGCACCCCAATCAATAGCCTGGCCTTTTCGCAGGATAGGGGGGAGCACTGATACATCACATCGTCGATGCTTAATGTAAAGTCTTCTGTGCTTAATGTATAATTTTCAACACTTGATATAAAGTGTAGATAATGTAAATATTTGGGATTTTTTCAATAAATTTTGCCAAAAATCAAATGCGCAATTTACAAAACCAAAAGCGCATCACACAAAACCGGTCTTTTTTTAATATATTTTAAGGTTTACATTTGCTCAGGAAGACTAACTTGTAATATATTCTCTTGAATAGTTCAAATTAAATCGAATAATTATAAACGTTCAATAGCTTAAAAGAACATTTTAATTTAGAGTAGTAAATTATATGAAAAAATATATCTTTGCGAAAAACTTTAGTCTCAGCATCATTATTTAGCCGTTGAAATTTTTTTAATTTTAATATAAAAGTCATCGGTAATTTTTAAAAAAGAATAATTTATAGTATTGAAAATATATTTACCACACTATTATGAAAATAAACTACTCCTCCAAAAGTAATACTCATCTCAAAAAAACAGCCGGGGTTTTTAAAGTCCTTCTTGCGGTGATTGTTTTGATGGTATCAGCTTCATTAAACAATGCGTTTGGGCAGTACACTGCAACACTCGCATCATCTAATCCTGCTGTTGCTGCGGCAAGCAGCTGTGCAGGCGATGTAAATGTTCAGATATATAATTTCTCAATAGCACTCAGCACTGGTTCCGGAACTAAAAACCTTACGGCTTTTGATTTTGTAACAACAGGTACCTATGTTGCTTCTGATATAAGTAACTTTAAATTATGGTATAATACTTCTAATACATTATCAGGTGCTACACAAGTAGGTTCTACTTTAGCCCCTGCAGGACCTGGAACCCAGACATTCGCATCTGTGTCTCAAACTTTTCCTTCATTTAATGCAACATATTATTTCTTTGTAACCATGGACGTGGCAGCAGCTGCGGTTAATGGACATAACATTACTGTTTCCGCAACTACTACCTCAGATTTTACTACCGGTGCAGGAAGTACCAAAGCTGGATCGGCCTTTGACGGCGGAACACAGACAATTAACAAAGTAACTTCCGTAATAAGCGGTACAGCCACAATTTGTAATGGTGCAAGTACTACTATAAGTATTGCATTAACCGGATCGGGTACCTGGGATCTTACTTATACTGATGGAACAACTCCTGTTTCAGTTATCGGAACAACCACTAATCCTTATACGTTTTCTGCCTCTCCATCAAGTACCACTACATATACAGTAACGAGTTTAGTTGATGATGGAACATTTTGTACAGCGGTTGCTGCTAATAAAACAGGCAGTGCAGTTGTAACAGTAAATCAACTCCCGGCAATCACCGTTCAGCCGGTTGCTCCTGCTACGCTTTGTGCAGGTTCCACATCAGGTACTATTAGTGTAACTGCAACAGGAGCCGGATTAACCTATCAATGGAGAAAAGGCGGAGTAAATCTTACCAATTCTGCACCTTACAGCGGTGTTACCACATCCACTTTAACAATTACTAATCCGGCAATAGGTGAAAACGCTGCCAGTATCGATGTTGTTGTCAGCGGTACATGCGCTCCTCCGGTTACAAGCAGTGCTGTTTCGCTTACAGTTGTTGCACTTCCCGCAATCAGCGTTCAGCCCTCGGCCCCTGCTGCATTCTGTGCAGGCTCAGGAAGTGGTACTATTAGTGTTACAGCCACTGGGGCAGGACTTACCTACCAATGGAAAAAAGGCGGGGTGGCTCTAACCAATACTGCTCCATACAGCGGTGTTACAACCTCAACTTTAACTATTACAAGCCCTGGAACCGGAGAAAATGGAGCCAGCATAACTTGTGTGGTCAGCGGAACTTGTGCACCAGCCGTAACAAGCAGTGCCGTAACAGTTACTGTTAATGCGCTTCCTGCAATTACAGTTCAGCCTGTTGCTCCTGCATCTTTCTGTGCTGGTTCAGGAACAGGAACTATCAGTGTAACTGCTACCGGGGCAGGCTTAACTTATCAATGGAGAAAAGGGGGAGTAAATCTCACTAATTCTGCTCCTTACAGCGGTGTTACCGGCTCTACTTTAACTATAACAAGTCCCGCAATCGGTGAAAATGCTGCAAGTATTGATGTTGTTGTTACGGGCACATGTGCTCCAACGGTAACAAGCAGTGCTGTGTCACTTTCAGTGGTAAATACTACTCCTGCCATTACGGTTCAGCCTGTGGCACCAGCTGCATTCTGCGCTGGTTCTGGGTCCAGTACTATTAGTGTTACTGCAACTGGAGCCGGATTAACTTATCAATGGAGAAAAGGCGGGGTAAATCTTACAAATACTGCTCCCTATAGCGGTGTTACCGGCGCAGTCTTAACAATTACAAGTCCCGCAATCGGAGAAAATGCTGCAAGTATTGATGTTGTTATCAGCGGTACCTGTACTCCTTCCGTAACAAGCAGTGCTGTTTCACTTATCGTAAATGCGCTGCCTGCAATTACTGTGCAGCCTGTTGCCCCTGCGGCGTTTTGTGCAGGCTCAGGGACAGGAACTATCAGCGTGACTGCAACTGGTGCAGGATTGACATATCAATGGAAAAAAGGCGGCGTGAGTCTTTCTAACGATGCTACTTACAGCGGCGTTACCACCTCTACTTTAACAATTACAAGTCCCGGAAATACTGAAAATGGAGCCAGCATAACTTGTGTTGTAAGCGGTACCTGTACCCCGGCTGTTACAAGCAGTGCTGTTACTCTTACTGTAAACGCACTGCCTGCAATTACTGTGCAGCCTGCAGCTCCTGCAGCTTTTTGTGCGGGTTCAGGAACAGGCACAATCAGTGTAACTGCAACTGGCGGTGCTCTTACCTATCAATGGAGAAAAGGCGGAGTAAATCTTACCAATACTGCTCCATACAGCGGTGTTACTACTGCCACTTTAACTATAACAAGTCCTGCAATCGGCGAAAATGCCGCCAATATTGATGTAGTTGTAAGCGGCTGTGCACCTTCTGTAACCAGCAGTGTTGTCTCACTTACTGTAAATGCATTGCCGGCTATTACTGTTCAGCCTGTTGCACCCGCAATATTCTGTCCCGGTGCCGGAACACATACTATAAGTGTTACTGCAACAGGCCCTGGATTAACCTATCAGTGGAGAAAAGGCGGGGTAAATCTCACCAATTCTGCACCTTACAGCGGTGTTACAGGTTCTACTTTAACTATTACAAGTCCTGCAATAGGTGAAAATGGAGCCAGTATAGATGTTGTGGTTTTCGGTACCTGCTCACCGGCTGTTATAAGTAATGCTGTTACAGTTACTGTAGCAGCACCAGTAATGACCAGTGCAAGTTCTGCAACAATATGTACCGGAGGAACAGTTAATATTCCTCTTACAAGCAGTATAGCCGGTTCTACATTTACATGGATTGCTGCTGACAACGTAAACACAACCGGCGAAAGTTTGACTACGCAGTCAACGAGCCCTTTAAATAATACAATAACAAACAATACAACTTCTGCTCAGGTTGTTGTTTATACTGTTACGCCGACTAATTGTGTGGCAGGATCCTCCCAAACGGTAAACGTTACGGTAAATCCGCATCCTACTATGACCAGTTCAAATGCTGCAACAATTTGCAGCGGAGCACCAGTCAGCATTCCCTTAACAAGTGATATTTCTGCTTCCTATTCATGGATTGCTGCCGACAATTTAAACACTACCGGTGAGAGTCTTACACCTCAGTCGGCAAATCCCTTAAACAATACAATTACTAGTACTGCAACTTCTATTCAGGTGGTGAGCTATACAGTTACCCCTACTTCAACTGTAGGTAATTGTGTTGGAACTGGTCAGCCAGTGTCAGTAACAGTAAATCCAACGCCAATGTTAAGCAGCGGTTTGGGAACTTTTTACCTCTGTAACGGTACTACTTTTAATTATAACCCAACAAGTGCAACAGGCGGGGCATCATTCAGCTGGACACGAGCTACTGTTGCTAATATCACTCAGCCAGGTGTAGGACCAATTGCTGGTAACGTAAGCGAAGTATTAACCAATACATCCGGCTCTCCAATTAATGTTACTTATGTTTTCACAACTACTGCAAATTCCTGCTCTAATACTGGTGAGAATGTAGTTGTTGCAGTTAATGTGCCTGCTACTGCTGTTGTAGTTTCCGGAGGTACGCCAGTGCAGACTGTATGTTCAGGAGTAGCCCTTGGTTCCACAATTGTTTTAGGTACCAGCCCTAGTGTTCCGGGTACAACTTTTACTTGGACCAGAAGCAACAGTAACGTAACCGGTTTGTCAAGCGGTTCCGGAAATATTTCGGGGATTATGACCAATACAACTACTTCTCCCCAAACTGTTATTTTTACTATAACGCCTTCCTGCGCAGGCGGTACACCAACAACAGCAACCGTTGTTGTAAATCCCAGCCCATCAATCAGCAGTACTTTAACTCCGGCAGCTGTTTGCAGCGGAAGTCCTTTTTCTTACGCTGCAGCAGCTAGTTCATTTCCGGGCGCTACATTTACATGGACAAGGCCTTTAGTTACAGACATTTCTCCTCTCACTAATTCCGGGGCTACAAATATTATTAATGAAACATTAACCAATGCCAGCGGTAATAATATAAATGTTACCTATAATTTTATAACAACAGATCCTTCAACTGGCTGTAATAATTCAGCAACCCTCGGCCAGAATGTAGTTGTATCTATTCAAAAATCACCGGCTGCTGCAGGCACTATCAGTGGAACAAGCCCAATATGCCATGCACAAACGTATGGCTATTCAGTACCGGGTATCGGAAACGCAACAAGCTATACCTGGAGTTATTCAGGCACTGGAGGAACAATTATTGGTACTTCATCAAGTATTTCAGTAGCGTATTCAAATACAGCAACTGCTGGAAATCTTACCGTTGTTGGAAACAATAGTTGCGGCAGTGGAACAGCTTCTCCAAATTTTGCTGTGGCAATCAGTCCGGATGCAGCCATCGCATTAACATCTGCTGCTGGTACCAATGCTCAGACAGTCTGCCTTAATACTCCTATTATTCCTATCACTTATAATGTAAGCGGAGGCGGAACGGGTGCAATTGTTTCCGGACTTCCTGCAGGTATCACTGGTGGTTTCAGCGGAAGTACATTTACAATAAAGGATTCTTCAGTGGTGGTTGGTAATTATACATATACTATAACTACAACAGGAACCTGCGTTCAGACCACTGCAGTTGGTACAATAATTATAGCACCGCTGCCTACCTTAAACAGTTCGCTTACTCCGCCTGCAATGTGCAGTAATTCGGCCTTTAACTATACACCTTCAAGCCCGCAGATTGGTGCCACATTTACCTGGACAAGAGCGGTCGTTGCAGGGATAACCAACGCAGCGGGAAGCGGTAATGGAAACCCGAATGAAATTTTATACAATAATACGCTTACCGCTAAAAGCGTCACCTATTTATTCACTGTTCATGCAAATGGTTGTACCAGCGCTTCAACTTATGCTGTTATAGTTTCTGTTAATCCAATTGCGCTTTTAAGTTCTTCTTTAACTCCTCCGGATATTTGCAGCGGTGCTTCATTTAGTTATTCACCGACAAGCTCAACAGGAGGTGCGGCGTTTGCATGGTCAAGAGCCGTTGTTCCAGGTATAAGCCAGGCGGCTAATACCGGTACAAACAGTCCTAATGAAATACTTACCAATACTACTACTTCATTTGTAAATGTTATTTATACTTATACTATTACTGCAAACGGTTGCAGCTTTAATCAGGATGTTACGGTAAAAGTTAACGCAACTCCAACATTGAGCAGTTCATTAGCACCGCCTGCAGCCTGCAGCGGAACAGCTTTCAATTATTCACCTACAAGTGCAACCGCCGGTGCTGTATTTTCTTGGACAAGAGCGGTTGTTGTTGGTATAAGTAATGGGGCAGGAGCTGGCTTGGCAAATCCTTTCGAAGTACTTAATAATACAACTACTTCTCCAGTAAGTGTTGCCTATATCTATACTGTAACTGCCAATGGATGCGTAAGCGCTTCTACAGCTACAGTAAACGTTGTTGTAAATCCTCTTCCTACATTATCCAGTGGTTTGTTCCCGGGTGCAATTTGCAGCGGAGCAACTTTTCATTATACTCCTTCAAGTGCAACTTCTGGTGCAACCTTCCCATGGTCAAGGGCGGCAGTTGCCGGAATCAGCAATGTAGCTGCTGTAGGTACTGGTGATCCCGCAGAAATTCTTGTCAATACTTCCCCGCAGACTGTTAATGTTGTTTACGTATTTTCTACAACTGCTAATGGATGCAGTAATTCAGAAAATGTTACTGTTCAAGTGTATCCGGTTCCCTTTCTTAACAGCAGTCTTACGCCGACTGTCTGCAGCGGTTCATCTTTCAACTACAATCCTACAAGTGCAACAGTAGGTGCTACCTTTACATGGACAAGAGCGGTAACTGCCGGAATCAGCAACGGAGCATCAAGCGGTTTTGGAGTGCCATTTGAAGTTCTTAATAATACAACATCCGTTGCTGTTAATGCCACTTATGCTTTCACAACTTCCGCAAACGGCTGTACCAATCCTACTCCAATAAACGTTGTGGTAACAGTATACCCCGTGCCAAGTTTAAGCAGCAGTACTACTCCGCCTGCAATTTGCAGCGGGGTCGCTTTTAATTATGCTCCTTCAAGTTCTGTTGCAGGTGCTGCCTTTGCTTGGCAGCGGTCTGCTGTCCCAGGTATAAGCAATCTTTCCAACAGCGGTACTAACAGTCCGGGTGAATCACTTATTAATACATCAACTACTCCGATTAATGTTACTTACGTTTACACAATCACTGCAAATGGCTGCAGTTTCAGCCAAAATGTATTTGTAACTGTTTATCCTGTTCCTACGCTTAACAGTAATCTTACCCCTTCATCTTGCAGCGGAGTACCATCTAATTATTCGCCAACGAGTGCTACTCCAGGTGCTACATTTACATGGACAAGAGCGGTGGTTGCCGGAATTAGCAATAGTGCAGGAAGCGGTGCTGGAATTCTATTTGAAATTCTGGACAATACAACTTCTTCATCCATTAATGTTACTTATGTATTTACCATAGCAGCAAATGGCTGTACTAACCCGGTACCTGAAAATGTTGTAGTAACAGTTTTTCCGAAACCAACATTAAGCAGTTCTACAACACCGCCTGCTATTTGCAGCGGTATAGTATTTAATTATGCTGCTTCAAGTGCCGTCACCGGCGCTACATTTGCCTGGTCCAGAGCAACAATACCGGGCATTAGCAATGCAGCGGCCACCGGTACAGGCAATCCTGGTGAAACATTAATAAATACCTCACCCAGCCCGATAAATGTCACTTATGTTTATACTACAACTGCTAATGGCTGCAGTAATAATGAAAACGTAATTGTAACTGTTTATCCGTCACCGACCTTGAACAGCAGTTTAACACCAACTGTGTGCAGCGGGTCTCCATTCAATTATTCACCAAGCAGTGCAACACCAGGGGCAACATTTACATGGACCAGAGCTGTGGTTGCAGGTATCAGCAACTCTGCCGGCGCTGGCACCGGAACCCCTTTTGAAACGCTTATTAATACTACCACCGGTGATGTAACTGTAACTTACGATTATCAGGCCGCAGCAAATGGCTGTACTAACCCGGCACATTTTTTAGTTGTTGTAACCGTATATCCAAAACCTGTATTAAGCAGTTCTGTTACTCCTCCTCCTATTTGCAGCGGTATTGTTTTTAACTATACTCCTGCAAGTGCAACAACCGGTGCCACATTTTCCTGGATAAGGGAAGTACAGCCTGGAATAAGCAATGCAGCAAACAGCGGTACAAACAGTCCTGGAGAAGCACTCAATAATACAACCACGGCTCTTATCAATGTTCCTTATATTTATACGATAACTGCAAATGGCTGCAGTTTTAATCAAAATGTAATTGTTACAGTATATCCGACACCTACTTTAAGCAGCAGTCCTACACCGACCGTGTGCAGCGGTTCGTCTTTTAGTTACCAGCCGGCAAGTGCAACTCCCGGTGCGTCATTTACATGGACCAGAGGTATAGCTGCAGGGATAATAAATTCAGCATCAAGCGGTACTGATAATCCTTTCGAAACGCTTGTTAATACAACAACAGCTCCTGCAACCACTACTTATGATTATGTAGTAACTGCCAATGGCTGTACAAACCCAACTCATTTTCCTGTGGTTGTTACTGTTTACCCAAGGCCGGTATTAAGCAGCCCTACAACGCCGAATCCAATTTGCAGCGGGGTTGTATTCCATTATACACCTACCAGCGTAACTGCTGGTGTTACCTTCTCATGGATTAGAGCTTCCGTACCTGGCATCAGTAATGCTGCAGCAACCGGTCTAGGTGATCCAGCTGAAGCACTTATCAACACGGCTGCAATTCCAATCAATGTTACTTATTCTTATTCTCTTACTGCAAGCGGGTGTACAAATTTTGACAATGTGGTTGAAACAATTTACCCAGTCGCAAAATTGAACAGCCCATTAAATGCTGGAAACACCTGTTCATACGATCAGCAGGGCTATATTTTTCAATACGTACCAACAAGTGCCACACCCGGTGCAAACTTTACCTGGACCAGAGCAGTTGTTGCTGGTGTATCAAATGGAGCAGGCAGCGGTAACAGTAATGTTTATGAAGGACTTGATAATGTAACTAATGCAGCAATTAATGTTTCCTATATTTTTACCACAGCAGTTAACGGCTGTGTAAATTCTCATAAAGACACTGTAGTTGTTTCTTTACTGCCGAGGACTCTTTTAACCAGTCCTATTTTTAATCCGGCATTTTGCAGCGGTGGTACTTTTACATACCACCCAACAAGTAATGTTCCAAGCACCTACAATTGGTATCGCCCTGCTGTATCCGGTATTTTGCAGCCAGCAAGCAGCGGTGTCGGTAATGTGAGCGAGGTAATTACCAACTTAGCTACTTTCCCTATTGTTGTTACTTATCAGTTTTGGGACTATTCAAATATTGGGAATTGCTTATTCCGTCAAGACATATATGTGACCGTCAATCCTACCCCTGTTTTCAGCAGCAGTTTAAGACCGCCTCCAATCTGCAGCGGATCAGCTTTCTATTATGTACCTCAAAGCGGTACTGCCTTAGCAACATTTGCATGGACAAGAGCTGCTGTTGCTGGTATTAGTAATCCTGCTGCCAGCGGTACTGACAATCCGAATGAAATTCTTAACAATACAACATCTAACCCTATAAATGTTAGTTACATTTATACAACAACTGCCAGTGGCTGTTCAAGGCATGATACAGTAATTGTTGCAGTAAATTTGGTGCCTACATTAACCAGTTCATTAACACCTCCTGCAACCTGCACGGGTACTATTTTCTATTACTCACCAACAAGCGCTACGGCAGGTGTGTCATTTACTTGGACAAGAGCTACAGTAGCAGGTATAACCAATACTGCAAGTTTCGGGGTTGACGATCCACAGGAAATACTAATAAATACAACGGCAAATCCGATAACTGTTCATTACATTTATTCGGTAGCAGCGTTTGGCTGTCCCGGCGGTGCAACCTATGATGTCGCAGTTTCCGTAAAACCTTCTCCGGCATTAAGCAGTTCTGTTACTCCCCCCTCAATTTGCGGAGGATCTCCTTTCAGCTATACACCAACAAGTTTAACTGCAGGCACTACATTTTCTTGGACAAGAGCAACCGTACCTGGTATTTCTAATCCCGCCAGTTTTGGTTCCAATAATCCAAATGAAACGCTTACCAAAACGGCAATAGGTGATGTTAATGTTACGTACATCTATACTTTAACAGCCAACGGCTGTACCAATCCAACAACTTTCAGTGTAGTTGTTGTTGTAACTACCTGTGCATGTAATCATACATTAAGCAGTACATTAACACCGCCTGATATGTGCAGCGGAACGGCCTTCAGTTACACTCCTGCAAGTACTAACGGAGGTAATTCATTTGATTGGACAAGAGCTGTGGTACCAGGTATCGGTAATACAGGAGGAAGCGGTAACGGCAATCCTAATGAAGTACTGAATAACACAGGTGCCACAACAGTTGCTGTTACTTATATTTACCAGGTTACAATGCTTGGGGATTGCACAAATCCTGTTACTTTCCCTGTTGTGGTAAATGTGCTTCCAAAACCGACACTTAGCAGCAGTTTAACGCCGCCTGGCATTTGCAGCGGTAACACTTTCACTTATGCGCCGACAAGTTCTACTGCTGGTGCAACATTTAACTGGGCAAGAGCAGCTATAATTGGTATCAGTAATCCTGGAAACAGCGGTACAAATAACCCCAATGAAATACTTAACAATACAACAACATCACCTATAAATGTTACTTATGTTTATACATTGGCAGCAAATGGATGTTCAAACCTGTCGGCTTATAATGTAGTTGTGGTAGTTAATCCAGTGCCGACATTGAGCAGCAGTATTGCGCCGCCAGCAATATGCAGCGGTGCAACTTTCAGCTACACGGCAGCAAGCGCTACTCCTGGTGCGACATTTACATGGGCCAGGGCAGCAGTTGCAGGTATCAGCAATACAGCGGCTAGCGGTGTTGGAAATGTGTTTGAATCACTTACTAATGTAACCGCTTCGCCGGTTACTGTTACCTATGTTTATGGAGTAACAGCAAACGGATGTGTAAACGGATCTACTTACAATGTAACAGTTGTTGTAAATCCAACTCCAAGATTGAGCGGAACATTAACGCCTTCAGCAATCTGCAGCGGTAATCCTTTTAGTTATACCCCATCAAGTGCTACGGCGGGAGCCACATACGGGTGGTCAAGAGCAGCTGTTGGAGGTATCAGCAATTCGGCGGCATCCGGTGTTGGAACTGCAAATGAAACACTTACTAATACAACAGCAAATCCTTTAAATGTCACTTACACTTATACTACCACTGCTAATAGCTGTAGTGACGCTCCCGGAGAGAATGTTGTTGTTTTAGTAAATCCAACGCCGACATTAAACAGCAGCTTGACTCCTCCTGCAATCTGCAGCGGCTCGGCGTTCAGCTATCTGCCGACCAGCGCAACTGTTGGTTCATCATTCACATGGTCCAGAGCACTGATTGTTGGAATAAGCAATGCAGCTGCTTCAAGCACCGGTAACCCAAATGAAGTGCTTACTAACACAACAACATCTCCAATAAATGTTACTTATGTTTATCAAGTAGCAGCCAACGGCTGCACAAACCCAACTTTGTACAACGTTGTAGTTGCAGTTAATATCATCCCTACTTTAACAAGTACATTGGCTCCTCCTGCCATTTGCAGCGGTGCTTCTTTTAGTTACACTCCTACAAGTGCAACACCTGGTACTTCATTCACATGGGCAAGGGCTGCGGTAGCCGGTATCAGTAATGTTGCAGGCAGCGGTTCAGATAACCCGAATGAAATTCTGATTAATACAACTGCATCCAATATAAACGTTACTTATGTTTATACTGTGTCAGCTAACGGCTGTACAAATGCAACTCTTTATAATGTTGTTGTAAGAGTAAATCCGACACCTGCCTTAAGCAGCAGTTTAGCGCCTCCGGCAATATGCAGCGGTACTATATTCCACTATACGCCGACGAGTGCTGTTTTGGGTACTACCTTTGCTTGGTCTAGAGCCACCACAACTGGCATTAGTAATATTGCCGCAAGCGGTACAAATGACCCAAGCGAGCAGCTTACGAATACTACAACTGCAGCAGTTAATGTTACTTATGTTTATACAACCTCAGCAAATGCCTGTACAATTAATCAAAATGTAATTTTAACGGTAAATCCAATACCTGTATTAAACAGTACTCTTACACCTCCTGCAATTTGCAGCAACACTACTTTTAGTTATGCACCAACCAGTGCAACTGCCGGTGCAACATTTGCATGGACAAGGGCCACGGTAATTGGGATAAGCAATACAGCAGGAAGCGGAGGAGGAAATCCGAATGAAATACTAATTAATACTACAGCTGCAAATTTAAATGTTGACTATATTTATACCGTAACAGCAAACACATGTATTAATCCTGTAACGTATGATGTTACAGTAACAGTTTATCCAACCCCGACATTAACAAGCAGTATTGCTCCTCCTTCAATTTGCAGCAGTACGGCATTCTCTTATTCGCCGACAAGTGCAACAGCAGGTGTAACATTTGCGTGGACAAGAGGAGCTGTTGCTGGTATCAGTAATGCTGCCGGAACAGGTAACGGTAACCCGAATGAAACGCTTATTAACACCACCGTTTCTCCTGTGAATGTTACGTATGTATATACTTTAACCTCTAACGGCTGTATAAACCCAACAACTTATAATGTGGTTGTTACAGTTAAACCAACACCGATATTAACGAGTACATTAACCCCTGCAGCAATTTGTAATACAACTGTATTCGCATATTCTCCTACCAGTGCAACTCCAGGCACTACATTTGCCTGGACCAGGGCTGCTGTTGCAGGTATCAGCAATATTGCCGCCAGCGGAACTGATAATCCAAATGAAACCCTTACTAATACGACTACAGCAATTATAAATGTTACTTATGTTTATATCTCTACAGCAAATAGCTGCAGCAATTCTCCTGGTCAAAATGTGGTAGTTGCAGTAAATCCAAATCCTTTATTAAACAGCAGCCTTACTCCTCCGGCAGTTTGCAGCGGTTCTGTATTCAGTTATGCCCCTACCAGTGCAACCTCAGGAGCTTCATTCACCTGGACAAGGGCAACTGTTGTTGGTATTAGTAATATTGGAGGCAGTGGTTCTGCTAATCCTAATGAAACTCTTGTAAATACAACCACGAGCAACATAAATGTTACTTATGTTTATACTGTTACTGCAAACGGCTGTGTTAATCCGGCAACGTACAATGTGGTTGTACCTGTTAATCTTGCTCCTGCTTTAAGCAGCAGTTTAACGCCGCCTGCAATTTGCAGCGGCACGGCTTTTAGTTATTCTCCAACCAGTCCTACAGGGGGTGCAGCTTTCGCATGGTCTAGAGCGGGAGTTGTTGGCATCAGTGAGATTAGTGCCAGCGGTTTCAATAATCCAAATGAGACACTTGATAATACAACTACTGCTCCTATAAATGTTGTTTATGTTTATACAATATCTTTTAATGGCTGTACAAACCCAACAACTTACAATGTAGTTGTCAGAGTAAATCCAAATCCGATATTAACAAGCACCTTGACTCCTTTGGCAATTTGCAGCGGTACTACTTTTAATTATTCACCGACAAGTGCAACTATCGGCGCTACATTCCCTTGGACAAGGGCGACAGTTGTTGGCATCAGCAACGGGGCCGGCAGCGGTACTAACGACCCCAATGAAGTGTTAACTAATACTACAGTTAATCCGCTTAATGTTGTTTATGCTTATTCGGTAACCGCAAACGGCTGCAGCAATATCCAAAATGTAACGGTATCTGTAAAACCAACACCTGTGTTAAGCAGCAGTTTAACACCGCCTTCATTCTGCAGTGGAACTCCTTTCAGTTATGCACCAACAAGTGCAACAGTAGGTGCTGCATTCGCCTGGACCAGAGCGGCTGTGGTAGGTATCAATAGTATTGCTGGCAGCGGTTCTGGCAACCCAAATGAAACGCTCACTAATACAACAGCTTCGCCTGTAAATGTTACTTATCAATATACAGTGTCTGCAAATGGCTGTTCAAACCCTGCATTCTTCAATGTAGTAGTAACAGTGCTTCCTACACCTTTATTAACAAGCAGTTTAACTCCTCCAGCTATTTGCAGCGGAACAACATTTAACTACAATCCGACAAGTGCGACAGCAGGTGTTTCATACACATGGGTCAGAGCGGCAGTTGTAGGTATTAGCAACCCTGGCGGAAGCGGTGTAGCTAATGTTTCAGAATCACTAACTAATACAACCATAGCACCGATAAATGTAACTTATGTATTTACCTTATCTGCAAATGGCTGTACTAATGGGACACCTTATAGTGTTGTGGTTACAGTTAATCCAACCCCGGTGCTGAATAGCAGTTTAGCTCCGCCTTCAATCTGCAGCGGTACTGCATTCTCTTATTCGCCTACCAGCGCAACAATTGGTTCTGCTTTTGCATGGACTAGAGCGTCTGTTGCGGGGGTAAGCAATTTAGCCGGCAGCGGTACAAACAATCCGAATGAAGTTCTTACCAATACAACAACCGCAACTGTAAATGTGACCTATACATATATCACTACAGCAAATAGCTGCAGTAATTCACCTGGACAGAGTGTTGTTGTTTCTGTAAATCCAAACCCTGTATTCTCCAGCAGTTTAGCTCCTCCTTCGATTTGCAGCGGAACTCTTTTCAGCTATGCGCCGACAAGTACAACCGGCGGTGCGACATTTGCATGGTCAAGAGCAGCGGTTGCTGGAATCAGCAACATTGCCGGCAGCGGAGCGGGCAATCCGAATGAAACACTTATCAATACAACTGCTGCTGATATAAATGTTACTTACGTTTATTCAGTGACAGCAAACGGCTGTACAAACCCTGCAGTATCAAACGTTGTGTTAACTGTGAAATTCTCGCCTACTTTAAGCAGCAGCTTGTCTCCTCCTGCAGTATGCAGCAACACAGTATTCAGCTATGCGCCGACAAGTGCAACAGCAGGAGCATTATTTGCCTGGTCTCGCGCCGCAGTGGCCGGTATAACTAATATCGCTGCAAGCGGTACAAATAACCCGAATGAAACACTTATTAATACAACTGCAGCTCCGGTAAATGTTACATACATTTTCTCTACCACTTCAAATGGCTGCAGTAATAATCAAAATGTCAGTCTGGTCGTAAATCCAACACCGACATTAAGCAGCACTTTGTCGCCGTCTGCAGTTTGCAGTGGCTCACCTTTCAATTATACACCTACCAGCCCAACTTCTGGTGCAACTATGACATGGACAAGGGGCGTTGTAGCTGGTATTAGTAATGGAGTGGGAAGCGGTTCTGGCAATCCGAATGAAACGCTTATAAATACTACAACATCTGCAGTTAATGTTACGTATGTTTATACTGTTGCAGCAAATGGCTGTATAAACCCGTTAACCTATAATGTAATTCTTTCCATAAATACAACACCAACCTTAAGCAGCAGCTTGACTCCGCCCGCAATATGCAGCGGAAGTACATTCAATTATACTCCTACTAGTGCAACACTTGGCGCTACATTGACTTGGAGCAGAGCTGCGATTCTAGGCATTAGTAATACTGCCGGAAGCGGTACAGGAGATCCTAATGAAGTTCTGGTTAACACAGTGGCATCTTCTGTGAATGTTACTTACGTATATGTTGTAGCTGCAAATGGCTGTACTAATGTGAGCAACTATAATGTTATAGTTACTGTATTCCCGAAACCATTATTAACAAGCAGTCTTCTTCCTCCGGCAATCTGCAGCGGAACGGCATTCAATTATACACCTTCAAGCGGCACAGGAGGCACAGTTTTTTCTTGGACCAGAGCTGCAGTTGCAGGAATCACCAATATCGGCAGCGGAGGTACTGGAAATCCGTCTGAAATACTTACCAATACAACAACTGACCCAATAAGTGTTACTTACGTTTACTCTCTTACGGCTAATTCATGTGCAAACGCAATTCCTTACAATGTTGTTGTTGTTGTCAACCCGACTCCTGGATTAACAAGTACTTTAGCACCCCCGGCAATCTGCAGCGGAACAGCATTCAGTTATACCCCGGCAAGTGCAACAATTGGAGCAACTTTTGGATGGACACGAGCTGTAGTTGCAGGTATCAGTAATTTAGCTGGCAGCGGACCTGGAAATCCAAACGAAGTACTAAACAATACCACTTCTCTTCCAGTGAATGTTACTTATGTATATACGGTAACAGCAAATGGATGTGTGAATGCTTCAACGTATAACGTAGTAGTTTCTGTAAATCAAACACCAACCTTAAACAGCAGTTTATCTCCTCCGGCAATTTGCAGTAATGGTGTTTTTAATTATTCACCTACAAGTCCTACTCCGGGTGCAGCATTTGCATGGACACGAGCTGCTGTTCCTGGTATAAGCAATATTGGCGGATCCGGCGCTGGGAATCCAAGCGAAACACTTATAAATACAACATCTGCTCCTATAAGTGTAACTTATATTTATTCGGTTTCTGCCAACGGCTGTAATAGTGCGACAACATATCCAGTAGTTGTTTTAGTAAATCCTACACCTGCATTAAGCAGTACTCTTTCGCCTCCTGCAATCTGTAATAATACTGCATTCAATTACACTCCTCTAAGTGCAACAGCTGGTGCTGTGTTTACTTATACAAGAGCTGTGGTTGCTGGAATAAGCAATCTTGCCGGAAGCGGTTCTGCCAATCCTAACGAAACACTTATTAATACGACTACTGCGCCTATAACTGTTACTTACGTTTATACAGTTTCTGCCAATACTTGCACCAATCCCGCAACATTTAATGTACTTGTAACGGTGAATCCGACACCATTATTAACAAGCAGTCTTGCCCCTCCTGCAATATGCAGCGGTTCAGCATTCAGCTATTCACCTACTAGTTCAACTTTAGGTGCGGTGTTAACATGGACTAGAGCAACAGTTGCGGGTATCAGCAATATTGCAGGAAGCGGTTCCGGTAATCCAAACGAAGTACTTAATAATACAACACTTGCTCCAATTAATGTAACTTATGTTTATACTGTTGCAGCGAATGGATGTACTAATCCATCCACTTATCAAGTAGTTGTTACAGTAAATCTTACCCCAGCATTAACAAGCAGTTTGTCGCCTCCTGCAATCTGTAGCGGTTCAGCTTTCAGTTACACACCAACAAGCACAATAGGAAGTACTGTTTTCTCATGGACAAGAGCTGTAGTACCAGGTATCAGCAATATTCTTGCAAGCGGTACTGCTAATCCGAACGAAGTGCTGACCAATACAACACCAGCTCCGATAAACGTTACTTATGATTATACTGTATCATCAAACGGCTGTACAAATGCTGCGACATACGGTGTAGTTGTTGCTGTAAATCCAACTCCGGCATTAACCAGCACGCTTACTCCTTCAGCAATATGCAGTGGAACCTCTTTCAATTATCCTCCTGCAAGTTCAACTATAGGTGCGACGTTCGCGTGGACTAGAGCTGCTGTCATTGGAATCAGTAACATAGCAGGCGGTGGAGCAGGCAATCCAAATGAAACGCTGACCAACACATCAACAGCGCCGGTGAATGTTACTTACATTTATACAATAACTGCCAACAGCTGCACAAATCCTTCAACTTCAAGTGTTGTTGTTACGGTGTATCCTGTTCCTTTATTGACAAGTGGTTTAGCGCCTCCAGCAATATGCAGCGGTACCACATTCAGTTACTTGCCAACTAGTTTAACAGCAGGTACTTCATTTGCATGGACGAGAGCTGCAATAGCTGGTATTAGTAATATTGCCGGCACAGGAACCGGTAATCCGCTGGAAGCCCTTACTAACATAACAGCGGCGCCGATAAATGTTACTTATGTTTATACATTAACTGCAAATAGCTGCACAAATGCGTCAACATCTAATGTAATTGTTATCGTGAATCCAACGCCGGCATTGAGCAGCAGCTTAACACCGCCTCCAGTATGCAGCGGTTCTCCTTTCAATTATGCTCCTATTAGTCCTACATCCGGTGCTTCATTTGCATGGACCAGGGCATCTGTGTCTGGTATCAGCAATTCAGCAGGAAGCGGAGTTGGAAGTGTTTCAGAAGTACTTATCAATACTACTACTTCTCAGGTAAATGTTACTTATATTTATACTGTTTCAGCAAACGGATGTACTTCTGTATTTAATGTTGTTGTGGTTGTTAATCCTACACCAACACTCAGCAGTACATTAGCTCCGCCAGCAATTTGCAGCGGAACAGCATTCTTCTATCTGCCGACGAGTCCGACTGCAGGATCAACATTTCCTTGGACGAGAGCAGCTGTTCCTGGTATAAGTAATTTAGCTGGAACCGGTACAGGAAATCCAAATGAAATACTTAATAATACTATATTACCGCCCGTAACTGTAAATTATATTTATTCAGTTGTAGCTAACGGATGTACAAATCCAACAACATATACGGTAGCTGTTATTGTAAATCCAACACCAGGGTTCAGCAGCAGTCTAACACCTCCGGGAATATGCAGCGGAACAACTTTTGCTTACACTCCGACAAGTGGTACACCAGGTGCAACATTTGCTTGGTCTCGGGCTGCTGTGGTTGGTATAAGCAATATAGGAGCAACAGGCACTGATAATCCAAACGAAGTATTAAATAACACAACCGCTGCTCCAATAAATGTAACTTACATTTATACACTTGCAGCAAATGGCTGTACAAATATTACCACCTATCCTGTTGTTGTTGCTGTAAACCCAACACCTATTTTAACAAGTATCCTGACCCCTTCGGCTATTTGCAGCGGTGCCGTTTTCAGTTATACTCCAACCAGCTCTACAGCGGGTGCAGCGTTTGCTTGGACAAGGGCACTAATAGCAGGTATAAGTAATATAGCCGGCGGAGGTATCAACAATCCAAATGAACTTCTTATTAATACAACGGCCTCTCCGATAAATGTCATTTATGTTTATACAGTTTCTGCCAATGGATGTACAAATGCATCAACATACAACGTTGTTGTAACAGTCAACCCAACCCCTTTATTGAGCAGTACAGTGACTCCAGCACCATTATGCAGCGGTACATCTTTCAGTTATGTACCTACAAGTGCAACAGCAGGCACATCATTCTCATGGACAAGAGCCAGCGTAATAGGAATCAGTAATTCTGCAGCAAGCGGAATAAACAATCCAAATGAGGTGCTTAATAATACTATAGCAACGCCTGTAAATGTTACTTATGTGTATACTTTGGCTGCAAACAGCTGTACAAATGCTTCAACTTATAATGTAGTTGTAACAGTGTATCCAATACCAACTTTAAGCAGCAGCTTTACACCACCGGCATTTTGCAGCGGAGCGCCTCATACTTTCAATTATGTTCCTACAAGCCCGACGCCAGGTACCATTTTTGCATGGACAAGAGCAGCTGTGGTGGGTATCAGTAATGTTTCTGGAAATGGTAATGGCAACCCGAACGAAGTACTTAACAATACAACAACAAGTGCTGTAACGGTTACCTATGTTTATACTTTATCTGCGAACGGCTGTACAAATTCAACTCCTTACAATGTGGTGGTTACTGTAAATCCTTCCCCTGCATTAACAAGTTCCTTGACTCCTCCTGCGCTTTGCAGCGGTACAACTTTCAATTATATTCCAACAAGCGCAATGTCAGGTGTAACATTTAATTGGACCAGAGCTACTGACCCATGGATAGTTCAGTCAGGAACAGCTGGTGCTGGAGTTCCGAACGAAACACTTACTCTTTCGGATACATCACATCCTGAAAATGTTCATTACATTTTTACCTTATCCACCGGCCTTTGTACTAATGGAACCACTTACGATGTTGTTATCAGAGTGAACAAAGCTTGTATCTGTAATCATTCATTAAGCAGTACTCTTGCTCCTCCTGCGATATGCAGCGCCTCTACTTTCAGTTATATTCCAACAAGTACTTCTCCAGGAGCTTCATTTACCTGGACAAGAGCCGCAGTTGTGGGTATCAGCCAGGTAGCTGCAAACGGAACAGGCAACCCGAATGAACCGCTTACAAATACAACGATTGCGCCTATTAATGTTACATATACATATTCTGTTTCTGCTAACAGCTGTACAAATCCAAACACTTTTGATGTAGTAGTTGTTGTTAATCCAACTGCTACATTAAGCACTACATTACTTCCGCCTGCAATTTGCAGTGGTTCGTTCTTTAATTACTCTCCTGCAGGCCCAGTGGCAAGCTCATCATTTGGCTGGACAAGAAGTTCAGTGATCGGTATTGCTCAGGGAGCGTCATTCGGGTCAGGTAATCCGAATGAATTGCTTACAAACACAACTGCAGGTCCAATTAGCGTTAATTACGTGTATTCAGCTACTGCTAACAGCTGTACAAATCCTGTAACATATAATGTTGCAGTTATTGTTGCTCCTGCTCCTACTTTAAGCAGTACTTTAACTCCTCCGGCTATATGCAGCGGTACGGTTTTCAGTTACACACCAACCAGCGCTACAGCAGGCGGATCATTTGATTGGACAAGAGCAACAGTTACCGGTATAAGTAATGCACCGGCAGCGGGCAATGGCAATCCAAATGAAACCCTCACCAATACTACGGCTGGTTCGGTAAATGTTACTTATGTTTATACAGTAACTGCAAACGGCTGTACAAATCCATCAACATTTAGTGTAGTTGTTACGGTAAGCCCTACACCTGCATTAAGCAGCAGTTTAGCTCCTCCTGCAATATGCAGCGGTACAGATTTTATTTATATACCGACAAGCGCTACGCCTGGCGGTACATTTACATGGACAAGGGCTGCAGTTGCAGGCATCAGTAATTTAGCAGGTTCAGGTATCGGCAACCCAAGCGAGACACTTACAAATACAACTGCCGTTCCGAAAAATACCACTTATGTTTACACTGTATCTGTTGCAGGCTGTACAAATGCTCTTCCTTTCAGTGTTGTTGCCACTGTTAATCCAACGCCGACATTAAGCAGCAGTTTGACGCCTCCTGCTATTTGCAGCGGTACAACTTTCAGTTATACACCGACAAGCGCAACTGCAGGTTCTGTGTTTACGTGGACAAGGCCTGCTGTTGCGGGTATCAGCAATCCGGCCGGCAGCGGTGCAGGCGACCCAAGCGAAGTGCTTACTAACCTTGCGTCTTATCCTAATTTTGTTACCTACACTTATAGAATTGCCGCTAACAACTGCCAGTATAACGAGGATGTTGTCGTTGCTGTAAATCCAACTCCGAATTTGTCTAGTACCTTAACTCCATCCGCTATTTGCAGCGGTACAGCTTTCCATTACACATCAACTAGTGCTACTGCAGGAGCTGTATTTAACTGGACAAGAGCAGCTATTGCGGGCATCAGTAATACCGCATCTAGCGGTTCGGGCGATCCAGGTGAGATTTTAACAGATACAACTTCAATTGCTGTAAATGTTACTTATGTTTATAGTGTAACAGCAAGCAGCTGTATAAATCCATTGACATATAGTGTTGTTGTAAGAGTTAACCCAACTCCAAAATTGACGAGTTCGCTGGTTCCTGCGGCTATATGCAGCGGAAGCACATTCTATTATACGCCCGCGAGCACAACTCCTGGAGCATCGTTCGCCTGGACAAGGGCTGCGGTTCTAGGTATTGGTAACTTATCAAGAACAGGTACAGGTGATCCGAGCGAAATACTTACCGACACAACTGCAAATCCGGTAAATGTTACCTACATTTATACAGTAAGCGGCAACAGCTGTACTAATGCTTCTACCTTCAGTGTAGTGGTTACTGTTAATCCTCTTCCGACATTAAGCAGTACATTAAATCCTCCTGCAATATGCAGCGGTACGGCTTTCAATTATACACCAACAAGTGCAACAACAGGTGTGTCATTCTCTTGGTCCAGGGCAGCAGTAATTGGAATAAGTAATCCTGCGGCTGGCGGCAATTTCACTATTAATGAGATACTAACTAACACAACAGCATCCCCGCTTCATGTCACTTACATGTATAAATTAATTGCAAATGGATGCTCTAGTCCTGTTAATTATAATGTAGTTGTAACTGTGAATCCAGAGCCAGTTTTAAGCAGCAATCCATCTGCTCCGCTAATCTGCAGCGGTTCTGTTTTCAATTATACGCCGACAAGTTCGACAACAGGTGCGCTATTTTCCTGGACAAGAGCTGCCGTAGCTGGTATCAGCAATGCAGCAGGCGTTGGGACAAACTCGCCTAACGAAGTGCTTACGAATACTACAGCAGGGGCAGTGAGTGTTACATACACTTACACAATTTCAGCTGGTGTCTGTTCAAACCCGCTGACATTTGATGTTGCAGTTGTTGTAGATCCTCCTTCTGTGGGCGGTACAATAACAAGCAATGCAACTGTTTGCAGCGGTTCAAATGGAGGGGTGCTTACCCTGAGCGGCCAAACTGGCAGTGTTGTAAGATGGGAATATTCGACAGACGGCAGCAATACATGGAATAATATTACTAATACATCTTTAACACAGACTTACAGCAACGTTCCTGTGACAACAGTTTACCATGCGGTGGTTCAAAGAGGGGTATGCCAAGAGGTAAACTCATCCTCTGTAACAATTACTGTGGATCCTGTTTCAGTCGGCGGTACTGTTACAAGTAATGCTTCAGTATGCAGCGGTTTGAATAATGGAACACTGAATTTGAATGGTTATACGGGTGTAATACAAGGCTGGCTGTCTTCTACAAATAACGGATTAACATGGACCAGCACAGGAACTCCAACACCAACCTTCACTTATAACAATCTTACAATTACTACATGGTACAGAGCATGGGTGAAAAGTGGTGTTTGTTCAGCAGATACATCCTTAATTGCGGTTATTACTGTTAATCCAAATCCAATTGCAGCCTTTACGGCTCCTGCTGTCTGCTTTGGACAAACATCGGTATTTACAAATGGATCAACCGTAAGCAGCGGAACAATAGTTCAAAATAACTGGAATTTTGGTGATACAACCTACACTTCCACCACTACCAGCCAGCCCGTTCTTATTACTTATAATAATGCAGGAACTTACAGCGTGAAACTTACAGTTACTTCAGATCAAGGCTGTATAAGTACTTTAACTCAGAATTATACAGTAAATGCTTTACCTGATCCGCACATTTCTTCCACCGGATCCATGAAATTCTGTTTTGGCGGAAAGGATACACTGAGTGTTGCGACTGGGGCAGGTTTGAGTTATTTGTGGAGTAATGGTTCAACTGCTTCAAGGATTGTAGTAAATTCGGGCGGTACATACTCGGTTCATGTAACAAATTCCAGTTCATGCAGTAATTCCGACTCTGTTTCTGTTGTTGTTTTTCCTCTCCCTATTGCAAATGCTGGCAGAGATACAACCATTGCTTTAGGCAGTTCTGTAGTACTCAATGGATCGGGAGGAGGTAACTACCTTTGGACTTCTTCTACTTCTGCAGTTATTGCAGGACTTGATTATCCTTCTATTGCTGACCCAACTGCAACACCAACGGAAACTACAACTTATTTCCTTACAGTAACGGATGCCAATAGCTGTGTGAGTTCAGATACAGTAATTGTTACGATTGATGTGGATTACAAAGTTGTAATTTCTAACGTGATGACGCCTAATGGTGATGGAAACAATGATACTTGGATTATTTTAAATATTGAAAATTATCCAAATACTCAGGTAACAGTTGTTAATGTTGAAGGTCAGCAGGTTTATATATCAACGAATTATCAAAATACTTGGGATGGTTCAAATATGAGCGGTAAGCCTTTACCAGATGGTACATACTATTATTTCCTCAAGTTTGAAAATTCAACTAAGTTCTATACAGGCGGAATCACGATTTTCCATGAAAAATAAACTAATTTTCGTTTCGCCTCTTGCATAAAACTTTTATGCAGGAGGTGAGGTGAAGGATAAAAAAAATGAAAATGAAAACAAAACATCTACAAATCAAGGGGGCAGTCATAATTTCTGTCCTGCTCTTTTTCTCTCCTTTGTTAAGGAAAGATTCATGGATTGTTGCACAGCAGGTTCCTTTCAGCAGCCAGTATTATTCCGATCCTCTTGTGCTGAATCCGGCATATACCGGAAATAATCAAAGAACGAGTGCATATTTGACTCACAGGTCTCAATGGACCAGTATAAAAGGCGCGCCACAGACAAGCTTTTTAACGATAGACGGACCTGTTGAAGATAAAAATATAGGATTGGGAATGAAATTTTATACCTATTCAACTGATATTATCAGTCAGACCGGTGCAGCTTTAACTTATTCTTATAGAATAAAAATCAGCGAGGACCAAAAAGTGGTTTTTGGTCTGGCTATGGGGATTCTTGATAACAAAATTGATTATGCAAAAGCGATTATGCGTGATAAAGATGACCCTTATTTATTGCAGCAACAACAGAGCAAAGCCGTTTTTAATACTGATTTCGGTTTATTATATTCAATAAAAAAATTAGAAATAGGTTTTTCTGTACCTCAGATACTTGCAAACAAAATGAATTACAGTTCCATTAACGGCGACCCTCGTCTTTTTGATTTAGCTCGCCATTACCAAGGATCTATAAAGTATGTAGTTGATGTTGTAAAAGACAAGGGCATAACATTATTTCCCTTGGTTTATGTGCGCAGCGTGAGCGGTGCCCCGCTTCAATACGATTTTAATACTGTTCTTGATTGGAAAAAAATAGGCTGGATAGGGTTTACCTACCACAGCAGCTATGCTCTTGCTGTGAGCGGAGGTGTAAGGTTCAAAAATTTATGTTTAGGCTATGCGTATGATATCGGAATTAGTAATATAAAAACATATACCGGCTCTTCAACTGAATTTTTATTAGGTTATGTTTTTACTAAAAAAAATACTGTTACTGCCGATACTTCAAAGGGAGAACTTTGGGCAGAACAAATTCAATCATCAACAGCTTTTATTCAGCCTGTAGATTATGATGATGAATATTGGAATTCGCTTAATAAAAATGTAGATAAACAAAAAATATTTAATAATGTTGTTGACGCTGTTATCAGCGGTAAAGTGCAGGCTTACGATATCCTAACGAATGTGCCAATGTCAGTTGAAAAAGTAAAAAGTTCTTTAGTAAGACTGGGGGATACTCCTAAATTGATAACTAAAAATGATATTTCAAAAGTCAGAATGAATGAAAAATGGATTTTTGATAAACAAAAATTCTCGTTAGCGAAAAAAGTTACTCGAATAGATTTACTGATAAAAGTAATTGATGAAGCCGGGGAGGAAACAGGTAATGACAAGCCTTTGTTTTACGTGAAAATGAAAAATTAATTTTCATTAAAGACGTGATGAGTTTTATGAAATGAAACAATACCTTCATGGATTAGAGATAATACTTTAGTTCATTTTCAGGTTGTAGTTGTTTTGCCATATTCATTTATGTTTTCGTGCGCATTTTCTCTTTTCAATATCGTTACTTGATATTTCCTTGCTTAAAAAAATAAAAATCTCAAAACGGTATTTTTAATTGCTTTCATACCCCTCGATTTGTTTTAATGGAAGCCACACTGCCATTATTGCTATTCCAGAAAATATAAAGAAGGTGAAAGTGTAATTGAGGCATTGTTTTTTTAGTCCAATTAATACAATTAACATTTTCGTAACCTTCATAAAGAGATATTAGAGGTGGCATTGACCCATATTCCCGATAAATAAAATAATGCTACTTTAGCTTCGTGAAAAGCTTCCTCAACAAAACACTCACAATTAAGCAAATTGTTGCACTCATCTTTCTTCCCCTGGTGCTTCTGGGAACTATTTTTGTTTTTACAATCGGTACTTATTCAATACATTCGGCGGAAGCCGTAACCAAAGATACCTTAACCGCAAAAGTCATAAACATTGCACCGGAGCCGGTTGTGATTGATACATCTGCATTCGGAAAACTTTATGCTTATGTTGATTCTATAAATAACTCGAAAATGCTTTTTGGCGGAGGCTGGAGTTTTTATCTCGCTGATGCAGACAGCGGGCAAGCGGTTTGCGAAGTAGATATTGATCATGCGCTGATGCCGGCTTCTGTAATGAAAATAATTACCACAGGAACCGCACTTTCTATACTTGGCCCGGATTACCGCTTTTCAACTTCGCTGCAATATGATGGCAGTATTGATCCGAAAAGAAAAATATTATATGGAAATATTTATATTCATGGAAGCGGAGATCCTACTCTGGGCTCTGAAACTTTCGGAGGAAACCTTAGCAAAACAGCAGAGCAGTGGGCGTTTGCAATTAAAAAAATGGGAATTGACAGTATTGCCGGATCTATTATTGGCGACGCTGAATCGTTTGACCGCGATCCGATTCCGAGCGGATGGACCTGGAGCGATGTGCAGAGTAATTACGGGGCAGGTTCATGCGGATTAAATATCCATGAAAATGTATTTGATTTTTTTGTTGTAAACCACAACGGGCAGCTGCGTATCTCTACGTCGCCAATAATTCCGGGAATGAAATTATATAATCAAGTGCTGCTTAATCCTGCTGTTGAAAAATCGTATGCCTATGTTTTAGGTGCACCGTTTCAGTTTGACAGAACAGTTCTTGGAGAAGTTTCTAAATTGCTGAAGGAGCGTGCCTCTATTCCCGACCCGGCCTTGTTATGTGCGCAGGCATTAAAATCTGCATTGTGGGATGATGGTATTGGATTGCGGGATTCTGTTTCTACAATGCGTTTGCGCCGATTGAATAATGTAAAACCATCTTCCGAAAAAACAAAAATTTTAATTACGTCTTTTTTCTCTCCAAAACTTTCTGAAATTGTTTATCATACTAACCAGGTGAGCCAGAATTTTTATGCCGAAAGTATTCTTCGCGCTGTTTCGCTTCAGCAGAAAGGTTTTGGAAATGCCGGCAGCAGTGTAAATATTTTCTGCGACTATTGGAAGAGCCGTAACATTGATCTTCGCGGATTTTGCATGTCAGATGGATGCGGTCTTTCCCGGATGAATACAGTTACCACGCACCAGCTTGTTGAAATGCTTCGCGTATATGCGAAAGACAGTGCTGTATTTCCGGCATTTTATAATTCACTTCCTGTTGCCGGCGAATCAGGGACAATAAGGAAATTAGCAGGCGGTACTGCTGCAGAAGGCAATCTTCATGCGAAAAGCGGAACAATGTCGCGTGTGAAATCTTATGCCGGATATGTAAAAACCAAAAGCGGTAAAATGCTCTGCTTTGCCATGATTGCTAACAATACGCAATGGGAGGAGAAACAACTGAAGGATAAATTCGAAAAATTATTTGTGCTGATGGCTGATCTGCCTTGAGTTTGATAAATATAAAATTAAAAAAAAGAAGACAGAGGAATTTTTTTGCCGTCAAAAAATTAATTAGATATGAATATAGAAGAGCTGAGAGAATACTGCATTTCTAAAAAAGGCGTTGAAGAAAGTTTTCCGTTTGATGCAGAAACACTGGTGTTTAAAGTAATGGGCAAAGCTTTTCTGCTGACCGGCCTAAATGAAAAACCTTTAGAATTTAATGTTAAATGCGATCCGGAAAAAGCAATTGAACTCAGGGAGCATTATTCATGCGTAAAGCCGGGGTTTCACATGAACAAAAAACACTGGAATACAGTTGTTTTGGACGGCTCCGCAGGCACAAAGCTGCTTCATGAATGGATTACAGATTCATATAACCTCGTGGTTTCAGGGCTTACAAAGGAGCTGAAGAAAAAATTTGCTGCCATGCATTGATTTTGCTGTGAGCAGCAAATAAATAATTAAATTTATATTTGTGAAAATAATTAAGACATCATTATAAATATTTTCTTGATCAATAATTAAAAGTTTAACAAACATGCTTATGAAAAGGCAGATTATTTTTAAAGTTCTGGTTTTGGTTTTCTTCGGACAGGCTGTTTTGATTGATAAAAGCTATTCTCAGCAGATTGTTGACACATCAAAAATATACGGCCTCACTATAGATGATGTTTCTGGAGTAGATAGTATCTGCACTTCGCTCAGGAGGCACTGCAAAAAAATGACAGTGAGAATTGCTTTTGATGAACCAACCGCCCCATCTTACTATGCAGATGCAGTTGACAGTATTCATAATGCAGCTTTTACAATGGGAGAAATTTTCGACAGCTGGTACACTGATTCCTTTACGGTTGCGGATAATTTAAACAAAGCCACTCAGTATGTGAATGCTTTTGCAAACAAAATTGATATATGGGAGATTGGAAATGAAGTAAACGGAGAGTGGCTTGGCGATTCAGATTCGGTGAAAGCTAAAATATTTTCGGTATATAATATGGTAAAAAGCAGAGGTAAAAAAACAGCCTTAACTCTTTTTTATAACAAGCCTTGTTTTTCTATTGCTCAAAATGAAATGTTTTCTTGGGTATATAATTATGTCCCTGCTGCAATGAAATCAGGGCTTGACTATGTTTTGGTGAGTTACTATGAAGACTCCTGCAATAATTACCAGCCCAATTGGCAGCATATTTTCGACAGCCTTCACACTATTTTTCCTAATTCGAAATTAGGGATGGGTGAATGCGGAACTGAATTAGAAACAGCTAAAGATTCATTCATCTCAAGATATTATTCTATGAATATTACAACTCCAAAATATATCGGGGGATATTTTTGGTGGTACTACAGGCACGACTGCGTTCCTTATACAAATCAGCATTGGACTACTCTGAATAATGCTGTATGCCCGCCTGCATCGGGTATTCAGGATGCTGCTTTGCCAAATATCAGCACAGTAATTTCACCTAACCCGTTTAATAATACAACTATAATAAACTTCAGCATTGAAAAAAAAGAAAATATAAATCTGGTTGTATATGATAATACAGGAAGAATTGTGCGGATACTGCTTGATGAAGTAAAAGAAAAAGGAACTTATCAAATACCATTTAATGCAACAGATTTAGCAGAAGGAATTTATCTGTGTAAATTAAGCACTTCCTCTGAAATAGTCTCCAAATCTATTGTTTTAAGCAAAAGGCAATAGAAGTGGATATCAGATTATAAATCTACTTCTTCTTTTTAAAAGTAAAATAAACGGAAGCATTCATTACAAAATAAGGTGTTGAAGATTCTCCTGCAGGAACATTTTCTGGAATAATATAAGTCGGAGTTAACTCCAATGTGAATTTTTTTATTTTGTATTTTAATTCTAAACTCAGCAAATAACCTGTTAAGTTAAATTTTGCAGCTTGTTTCTGATAAATCTTATCTGTTGGATTTGTTTTGCCTTTATGCTTTACTAAAAAAATTTGTGTACCGCATAAAACATCGGCTTCAGGGGTAATAAAAAAATCATCACCTTTTTTCAGTAAATCATCAATAGAAAATACGTGTGAGTTAGAAAAAATCAAAGAATAATCATTTGATTTCTGGGTAAGAATTTTCTCCTTAGAAGGGAATTTGTTATTGCCTCTATCCCAATTCAAATCCAGTGTTGAATATAAAATATCCCAATCATAGCCTGCGTTAAGATTTATATGATTAGAAACGGCTGCTTTAATCCTCGCAACTTTTGCATCATAAAAATAATGAGCAAAACTTGCACCAGCATCCCAGTTTTCGGATAAGTCGAAATTCCATCCAATGTTTGCATCAAGCTAATCAAAATTTTTTTTTCCTTTCGGAACATTTACTAGACTTACCTCTGTGAAAAACCTCTTTTTCCGGTATATTTAAAATGGGGAGATAAAATCGGGATCTTGCTGGTATCTTTTCTGCCGTTAAAAGTATTAAGACTAGAATAATCTAAACATATTTTGATTTTTCGAAATTTTTCAATGACTTGCGATGAATCTTTTTTTTCGCCGTTTGCAGGAATAATACAATTGCTAAACCCATATGAATAAAGAGAAATACAGCCAAGTGCAGTCAAAGCTGCTTTGTTTAATCGAAAAAAAAATGTTTAAATTCAGGGAGAAAAGCTAGTTTAAATTTCATCCAATGTTTTTTAATTCTTATTCTGAGAAATGAAAAGTCAATGATTTATACTACTCTTTCATAAAAAAAGTATTACTCGCATAAAAACTCAGGTAAAACCTTTCGCAATGTTAATGATAAAAGTATTCTATGTGAAATATAAAATAAAATCAGTAATTTAGAGTTCTCTTTCTTCATACTACTTTATCATGAAAAGATTAATTCTTTTAATAATTATTTTACTAAGCTTTACTAAGGTTTTTGGTACTCATAACAGGGCAGGAGAAATCACCTATCAGTATATCTCGGGAAGAACTTATAAAATAATTGTAACCACTTATACCAACACCAATCCGCTTACAACTCAGGCCGACCGCTGTGAGCTGGTTGTTTATTTCGGCGATGGCGATAGTGCCACTGCTCCGAGGGTTAATGGGCCTTCTAATCAATGTGCCACTGCTGACGGGGTGACAATTGCCACCTGGACTAAAAAAAATATTTATGAAACTACTCACACTTATCCCGGAGATGGAAATTATGTCATCCGCATGGAAGACCCTAATCGTAACGCGGGGATATGTAATATTCCCAGTTCTGTAGATCAATCCTTTTTTCTTCGCACAGAGTTAGTAATTAATCTCTGGCTTGGTCCAAACAGCTCACCTACATTGCTTAATCCGCCGATAGATAATGCTTGTGTCGGGGAATGTTTTTTTCATAACCCCGGAGCTTTTGATGCCGACGGCGACAGCTTAAGTTACAGCCTTACTACTTGCTATGCCAATGGCCAGGCAATATTCGGTTATTCACTTCCTCCTAATATGGCTGCAAGTGATATAGATCCGCTGAGAGGAGATTTGGTATGGTGCACTCCTCCCGTGATCTGCCAGTACAACATTGCTATTTTAATTAAAGAGTACCGAAGGTCTCCTACTGACGGTCACCGATATTATATTGGTTCAATTTTGCGGGATATGCAGATTGACGTAGCACCCTGCAATAATAATCCTCCCAAAATTCGAAATATTAATGACACATGTATTGCTGCCGGTACTAATCTGCATTTCCCTGTAAAGGCCGACGATGCAGGTACGTACATTGTTACTTTAAATGCCACAGGGGGGCCCTTCCAGATGAATCCTGCCGCTACTTTTATATCTACACCCTCGCTAAGTCCAGTCACAGGCCAATTCAATTGGAATCCCATCTGTACGCAGGTTCAGTTATTGCCATATTTAGTTACTTTTAAAGCCACAAACAGTAATCCTAATCCGCTGGTTGATTTTAAATCTGTATTCATAAGGGTTATTGCTCCTGCACCAACTGGATTAACAGCCAGCCCAAGCGGGACAAGCATGGTGCTTCATTGGAACATTGCACCTTGCCATGATACTGCCGGAAATAATCCATTTTTAGGTTATTTAATTTACCGGAAAAATAATTGCACGCCTTGGGTGCCGGGGCCCTGCGAAGTCGGGGTTCCAGGCTATTCGGGCTATACGCAGATAGGTTCTGTACCGCAGTATGCAGCTTCATTTACTGATAATAATAACGGGCAGGGCTTAACAAACGGTATTGATTATTCATATATTATTGTAGCGCATTATGCCGATGGCTCGCAGAGTTATGCATCCGCAAAAGCTTGTGCACAGCTGGTCAGGGATGTTCCCATTATTACCAATGTAAGTGTTCTCAGCACCGGTTTGCACGATAGTATTTTCATTCATTGGGTGAGGCCTATCGGAACAATTACAAACCTCGATACGGTTGCAAATCCTCCTCCTTATGAATACCGGTTAATGCAGGCCGCAGGATTTAACCCTGCTGCAGCAGCCTATTCGCAGGTTGCAAGCTATACGCAGCCGGCTTTTTATCTGTTAACAGATACCAGTTTTATTGATACTGGAATAGATACACAGGATTCGGCATATACCTATCGTGTAGATTTTTATTCTCACGGCTTATTAAAAGGCTCTACAAGTACTGCTTCATCAGTATATTTAAAAACAGTTCCTCTTGATAAAAAAATTAATTTATCTTGGCAGGAGTTCGTACCCTGGACTAATTACCGCTATGATATTTACCGGGCATCTCCTTCAGGCACATCAGCCTTTTTGAAAATTGATACTTCTATTACTCAGTCATACATTGATACCGGATTAGTAAACGGCGTGAACTACTGCTACAAAATTTTAAGTGTCGGCCGGTATTCCGATACAGCGCTGCCACGGCCATTGTACAACAGTTCTGAAAAAAAATGCGATAAACCTGTTGACTTGGTACCTCCCTGCCAGCCGACATTTACAGTTGCGAATGATTGTAATCTTTTCCAGAATACAATTTCCTGGATAAATCCGAATACCTACTGCTGCCATGATGCAGTGCAATATAATATCTATTTTTCTCCTACTGCAGATGGGGCATTACAGGTGATTTACAGCTCAACCAATATGAACACTACTACTTTTATTCACCAGTATTTATTTGAAGGTGTCCCGTCGGTTGCAGGCTGTTATGCAGTTACAGCAACGGATTCAGCTGGTAATGAAAGTCCTGTAGTTACTAAAACCTGCGTTGATAATTGTCCCGTGTATGATTTGCCGAATGTGTTTACTCCCAACGGAGACGGGATGAATGACTATTTTATTCCGCTGCCATACCGCTATGTAAAGGACATTGATATTAAAATATATGATCGTTGGGGTTTATTAATGTTTGAAACTTCAAACCCCGCTATTTTATGGGACGGCAGAAGTAAGAGTACTAAACAAGTCTGCTCCGACGGAGTTTACTTCTATACTTGCATTGTAAATGAAATACGGGTTGAAGGCATCAAACCCCGTGTTATAAAAGGATTTATTCAGCTCATACTCGATAAGTCTGCACCCAATCATTAAAAGAAAGCTGTCAATAGGAAGTCTAAAGCCAGACTTTCTTTTTTTACAGCTGCAAATTATAAATTTATGTTTTCAGGAATTGTAGAATCTGTTGGAGAGATTGCCGCATTAAATTCAGATAAAGGCAACCTTCATATCACTGTAAAATCCGCATTTACAAACGAACTTAAAGTTGATCAAAGCATTGCTCATAACGGAGTTTGTCTCACTGTTGTGGATATCAAAAATGATTCCTACACTGTAACTGCTATTGCAGAAACTCTTCAAAAAACAAATTTGTCTTTTCTTAAAATCGGCGGCAGTATAAATCTGGAACGCTGTATGAAACTTGGAGACCGGCTTGACGGGCATATTGTACAAGGTCATGTAGATCAAACCGGGACGTGCATTAAGGCAGAGAAAGCCCCCGGCAGCTGGATATTTACTTTCGAATACGATGCTTCAAAAAATAATATAACTGTTGAAAAAGGCTCTGTATGCGTTAATGGTGTGAGTTTAACAGTTGTGAATTCCCTGAAAAATTCTTTTTCTGTTTGTATCATACCATTTACATTTGAGCATACCAATTTCAATGCTGTTAAGGCCGGTACAATTGTGAATATTGAGTTTGACATTCTTGGTAAATATATCGGACGGCTCTATGCCGATTCAAACGTGACTGCAAAAAGCCTGCTATAGTCCCCGTTTCCATAATTTAAAATAAATAAACTATTCTTATCTATTTTGTGCATTGCCCATTGGGCTAATGTTATACATTGCCTCAATTATTTGATAGCAGTATGTACTGATCATTTTTTCTTTTGTCGATATCGAAATAATCCGATGCTCCTCTAATGTCCCATACTGTAATTTAACCTAAATAAAAAATGATATAAGGTGAAATTTCTGTGAATTGTCGAAAAAAACTTTCTTTTTCTTTATTATTATTCTAAATTAGCAAAAGTTATTTATTTCTTCCGCTTGATGAATGGGATATTTAGCTTGCCGAAAATCAATACTGATATTTATATTAAACTAATAAAAATTTCAATCATGAAAAAAATCTACCCCCTGCTTACTGTATTATGCGGAATTACTTTTAGTTCTTCAGTTAATGCGCAGCTAGAATATAAAGATGTTGCACATATATTCTACAGCCGCTGCACATCTTGCCATCATGAGGGACAGCATGGTCAGTCAATGATGAACTACAGCGAAACTTTTCCATGGGCGGCTTCCATAAAACATGATTTACTTATCGGCAAAATGCCTCCCTGGTCGCCAGATACATCTTACAGCCGTTTTGATCATGAACGGATTATAACACAATCGGAAAAAAATGATATCATCATCTGGATTGACGGTGGTGCTTTAAAAGGCGACACTTCTTTAGCGCCGATTGCGCCGATTTATGCTGTTTATAAACTGAACGGAACGCCTGACGCAATTTTGAAAATTCCGGTTTTTACCAGCAATGCATCTTCTGTCGACAGTTACGTTTGTTTTTCCATTCCCTCCGGATTGACTCAAGATAGAATTCTTCGGGCATACGAAATTGTACCTGGCAACCCGGCTATTGTGCACCATGTTCTTGTTAATGTTGACACTTCTGCTACCACAACCAGTGATTTATCCGGAGGCTGTTTCACTATTTCCGGAGATTTTGGAATCGGTGGTTATGCACCGGGTGCCCCGCCGACAGTATTCCCGGGAGAGGCGCCGTTGAAAGCAGGAATAAGGATCAAAGCCGGTTCTAAGATGGTTTTGCAGATACATTACCCTACTGGTACCGCAGGCCAGATAGACAGTACGCAGATACGTTTGTACTATTATCCATTGAATACAACAGGTGTGCGGCCTATTTATAATTCAGTGCCGTTACAGAATTGGAGTTTGTATTTTCCGCCAAATACAACAACTTCGTTTAGTGCTCATTATCCTTCAAGCGGAACAATACTTGCACCGCTATCAATGTTTGCAGCATTTCCTCATTCGCATAAAGTATGTACCAGCATAGTCAATTATGCATTCAGCGGTACTGATACTATTCCGCTGATACGTATAAAAAAATGGGATTTTAACTGGCAGGGATATTATACTTTCTCTAATCTGGTAAAGGTTCCTGCAGGGTATAAATTAATGTCCACCCATGTATTTGACAATACTGTTAATAACCCTAATAACCCGAATAGCCCGCCGGCACTTGTAATTGCAGGTACAAGTACCAGCAATGAAATGCTTTTTGATGCATTCCTATGGTTTTATTACCAGCCAGGGGATGATACAATTAATGTTTCAAGCATCTTGGCTAATGACCCTCTTCTTGCTCCGTTAAGCGCGAGTGTAAAGGAAATTCCTTTGGAGACAGGTCTTAAAGCTTACGTGTATCCTAATCCGGCATCAGACAAAGTAACTATTCACCTGTCTGCAAAAGCGGAATACAAAGTTTGTATTTTCAACATTAACGGGCAGAATGTTTTTCGGTCTGAAACTTCAGGTTCGGAGACAACTATAGATGTAAAAAAACTCCCGGCGGGCATGTACACTGCGGAAGTAACAGATAATAAAACTAAAGAGAAAATCACTAAAAAAATTATTTTAACTAAATAGAAGCAAAAAGAAACTGCTTAATGATTAATCCCTTTAAAGCTCTGTGACGATAGAGTTTTAAAGGGGTTTTTAATTGAGAGATGTTTTAGAAAAATCAAATATATCTGAACATTCGACGGGCATGTATTAAAAAATATGTAAAAAGGGAGAGAAGGATTTAAACTGTCCAAGTGTTTTTACCCCTTATGAGCGTATCCAAATCACCTTTCCCCATACTTGTTATGGCCTCAGATATTTGTGCATTCATCGCATCCTCGTAGCAGAACCGGTCTTCAGTATAAAACACTCCGAATGGGCGGGGCAAGGCATTTTTATCTTCCTGATCATTAAAAAAACGAATAAGAATGGAGGCTTTCGTCTGATCTGTTTCATCATGTATCCATAAATCATTTAATGAAACATCAGCAATATTTACAACAACAGGTTTTAATCCATCCAATTTAATTCCTTTTGTTCCGTTCTCGCCAAATACAAGCGGTCTACCCTGTTCAACAAAAAGTGTGTGAGATTTTTTAGTTCCTTTTTCGGTAAATACTTCAAAGGCGCCGTCATTAAATACATTGCAATTTTGATAAATCTCCAGCATAGATGTGCCCTTGTGCTGATGCGAGCGCTTCAGCATTTCACGCAAGTGAACAGGATCGCGGTCCATGGTACGTGCAATAAAAGAAGCGTCTGCACCAAGGCACAAAGCCAATGGATTGAAAGGATGAGCAACAGAGCCCATAGGCGTTGATTTTGTTACTTTCCCTAAGGGAGATGCAGGAGAATACTGTCCCTTTGTTAAACCGTAAATTTCGTTGTTAAAGAGCAATATGTTCACATCAAAATTTCTGCGCAGCAAGTGTATCAAATGATTGCCTCCGATTGACAAAGAATCGCCATCGCCGGTAACAATCCATACACTTAACTCAGGTCGTGTTGCTTTTAAACCGCTTGCAATTGCTGCTGCACGGCCATGGATACTGTGCATTCCGAAAGTTTCCATATAATACGGGAAACGAGACGAACAGCCGATGCCGGAAATAAATACTATTTCTTCGCGCTTTAAGCCAAGCTCGGGCATTACAGTCTGTACTTGCTTTAATATAGAGTAATCACCACAGCCCGGACACCAGCGTATTTCCTGGTCGGTTACAAAATCTTTTGAGGTTAATTTTATTTCTGTTTTTTCTATCATCACTTTCCTGTAAAGGCTGAACTGCCTAATTATTATGCAATTATTTCTTTTATCTTTTCTTTTATTTCTGCAGAAGTAAAAGGCATGCCTTGTATTTTATTAAGGCCTTTTGCATCTATCAAATATTTCTCTCGAATTACTTTAATTAACTGCCCGTTATTCATTTCTGGAATTAATACTTTGTCAAAATTTCTTAGCAGGTCACCTAAGTTTTTTGGGAGCGGATTCAAATATTTTATATGAGCATGCGAAACATCAAACCCCTCAGCAATAGCTTCCTTTACTGCAGTTTTAATTGAACCATAAGTAGAACCCCATCCGAGAATTAATAATTTTCCTTTCACATTTCCATTATCAATTTTCTGCAGGGGAATATAATCTGCAATTTTGTCAACCTTAGCCTGACGGATCTTTACCATGAATTCGTGATTTTCGGGATCGTATGAAATATTACCTGTTTCATTTTCTTTTTCGATGCCTCCTAAACGGTGCTCTAATCCTTTAGTTCCGGGTGTTGCCCACTCACGTGCTAATTTTTCATTACGTTTGTAAGACAGAAATTTTTCTCCTTCTTTTAAATTATTTTTTGCAAAGGAAACTGTCAAATCCGGTAATTCCCTTGCTGACGGGAATTTCCATGGTTCTGAGCCGTTTGCAATGTAGCCGTCGCTTAAAAAGAAAACGGGAGTCATAAATTCCAAAGCTAAGCGGCATGCTTCGAAAGCTGCATCAAAACAATCGGATGGAGAATATGCTGCAATGACAGGCACGGGTGCTTCACCGTTACGTCCGTATAAGGCTTGAAGTAAATCTGCCTGCTCAGTTTTAGTAGGCAGGCCGGTACTCGGCCCTCCGCGCTGCACATTCAAAATCACAAGAGGTAATTCTAACATTAAAGCTAAACCAATTGCCTCTCCCTTTAAGGCAATGCCCGGCCCTGATGATGCCGTAACTCCTAATGAACCTCCGAATGATGCGCCGATAGCAGAAGTTACAGCAGCTATTTCATCCTCAGCTTGAAATGTTTTTACGCCGAAATTTTTATGCTTCGATAATTCATGTAAAATATCAGATGCCGGCGTGATGGGGTATGTGCCGTAAAATAAAGTTAATCCTGATTTTTGAGAAGCGGCAATTAAACCAAGTGCAGCAGCCTGATTTCCCATAATGCTTCTATACGTGCCCTTTGAAACCGGTGCGGGTTTTACTTCAAAGCGGTTCATAGGTGCTTCAACTGTATCGCCATAATTGAAACCTGCTCTCAATACTTTTATGTTTGCATCGCGCAGCTCAAGCTGTTTTTTGAATTTCAGTTTTAAAAATTCAATCGTATTATCTAAAGAGCGATTGTACATCCAGTAAATATAGCCCAGCACAAACATGTTTTTTGAGCGGTCCATTTCTTTTGTCCCTAATCCGGAATCGGCTAAAGCAGTGCGTGTAATTTTTGTGACATCAATTTCATACACTTCATATTTGCCAAGTGAACCGTCACGTAATGGATTAACGCCCACAGGATATTTAGCCAGTTTTAAATTTTTTGCATCAAAGCCGTCTGTATTTACTATAATGATTCCGCCGGGTTTAAGCTGTTTCAAATCTGCTTTCAGAGCCGCGGCGTTCATCACTACCAATACATCACAGGCATCACCCGCGGTAAAAATTTCAATACTCCCAAAATGAAGCTGAAAGCCGGAAACGCCGGCAGTTGTCCCCTGCGGTGCCCTTATCTCTGCCGGGAAATTAGGGAATGTGCTAATGTCGTTTCCATACAAGGCAGCAGTTGCTGTAAATTGAGACCCTGTTAATTGAATACCATCGCCCGAATCCCCTGCAAATAGTATTACTACATCTGTTTTTATTTCTGGTAATGCACTCATTTTATTTTTTTAACAAAATTTAGAATTGAAATTAATTTGGAAAAGATTGTTGGTTGTGGGGCTGTATAAACTTTGCGCCTGATTGATCACATATTTTGATCGAGTCCTTTTCCTTTTTCGATATGATGGAAATCGGGCAGATATTCACTTAAAATTTCGACCACATTACTTTTCGAGAATTCATCGGATTCAAAGAGTTTATTTAACTGATTAAAGATTTCGTCAATTTCTTTAGGGTTTCTTTTTTTAGAATTAGTTATGACTCCCAGATTAATAAAACTTGTTAAATCAACCTGTTCATCGCCTGTATAAAATTCTTCAAAGGATTTCTCTCCCGATGTATTCGAATCAAAAAAATAGATAGGGTAACTTGTTTCATTGCCAGTTAAAAGTTTTGCTTTATTTTTAGCTTCATCTTCTGTTTTACAAATGTCAGCTTCTAAACCAAAACTCTTTAATAAATCTAATGCTATCTGATCAAAAGGAATCATATCTTTCTCTACATCCAGTTTTGGGAAGAAAATATCACCAGAAGCTCCCATAATACAGGCAATAAGGCATAGCTCTCCCGATTCCCGCGGCGAAACAAAAAAACGTTTGATCCCTAGCGGACAAGACCAGGGCTGCTTTTTATTGAGACGTTCAAGAAAACCAAGAGGCAGGCTGCCATTTGAAAAAGCAACATTAGCGAAACGCGCTGTTTTAATAGGGATTTTAGAAGAGTAAGACATAATTAATTCTTCCATTAATTTTTTGCTTGCCCCCATAATATTCACGGGGTTAGTCGCTTTGTCGGTTGAAACGCAGAAAAAATGCTCAGGAGGAAACTCTAACAATAAGTCTAATAATTTTCGGGCACGCAATACATTGTTTTCAATCATTGCTTCAATTGAAAAAATATCTTTCTCGCTTCGCACATGTTTATGAGCAGCGAAATTGGCAACAATATCAAATGGTGCCGTTTTTCGAAATAATTTCTCAAAAACACGGTCGCCGAAATTAATCGGATAGGTAATAAAATCTTCAGGAATATTATATTCTGTGGAGCTTCTTAAATCCCGGACTAATTCAGTCAACCCATTTTCGTTGATATCCACCACTGTCAAACTCCGGATATTAAATTTCAAAATAGCTTTGATATAAGAGGAGCCGATTGTGCCAGCACCTCCAATAACCAATACTTTCTTGCCGTTGATACGTTTTTTTAATTCAGCATCTAGACGTAGTAAATCTACCTCCAATAGGCTTTTGGAGCGCTTTATAACATGCGCTTGAATAAATGTATCGAGATTTAAATTTGAATGCATAAATAAAATTAAAAATGAAATTGTTTCTATAATCGAGTTCTGTTTTAAATTTTACTTGAAATATCTTACTTGCAAAATTAATAATTTTAGAGCTCTTTTTAATACCGCCAATTGTAAAGTATCAAAGGTAGTTTCTTTTTGAGTCGATCAAACACCATCGCGTTCAAAAGAATATTTTTAAAATATAATTGAATAATTTCTCGTTTTTATATTTGTCAACGAATTTTGTATGCATAGTTTGGAAATTTAAAGAATAGATTTATTTTTGCAAATTAGATGGGTAAACTGATTTATTGTATATTGTGCGTCTATTCCAAAAAAAAAATTGGTATTGAATTTTGCTCACAAAATTATTGCAGAAGTAAGACCATCAGAAAATTTTTTGTATGAGATATTTAATTCGTTTAAATCTTATAGGTGAGTTAATAATAATAAATGTTATATTATTAATTTTGTTTTTTCGTCCACAGGAATCTGATGCCTCTAATATTATAATCTTCTCCAATATTGCCTGGTTCCTAAGCACTTTTTTTACAAAATATTATTACACTAACCGCTCTGGCGGAATTCTAACCGGCATTTTAAATTTAAGCACTTTATTTGTCTTTTATTTCCTTGTCTTTTATGCTTTTATGAGTTTTTTTCATAAGAATCAATTTTCGGACAGCCAATTTTTGTACTATTCGCTTTGGCTCTTTATATCGCTTATAGCATGGCGGATTATAGTTTTTTTTATTCTATCAAAATGGTTAATACGAACTGATAAAAACAAGAAAAATATTGTAATAGTTGGACTAAGTACAAATAGCATCTATTTAAAAGAATTTATTAAAAAACGTCCTGAATATGGTTTTGTCGTATTAGGTTTTTTCTCAAATAATAGTAAGGCTGCGGCTAATGAAAAAATTTTAGGAACATTTTCTGAAGTTGAACATTTTGTTTTAAACAATAATGTAAGTGAAATAATATGTTCCTTGGAAAAAGTTGACAAAGACAGATTGGATTCGATAATTAAGTTTGCAGAAAACAACCTGATTACAATTAAATTTATTCCTGATTCTTCAGGTGTTTTAGGGTATAATTTTGTTTTAAGTTATCTCGAATTAATTCCACTCCTTCTCATTCGTAAAAATCCATTTGATGAAATACCAAATCAATATTTGAAAAGGTGTTTTGATTTTTGTTTTTCTTTACTGGTTATAATTTTTATTTTGTCCTGGCTTATGCCAATCATAGCATGCCTAATATTAATCGATTCTAAAGGCCCGGTATTTTTTGTTCAAAAAAGGAGCGGTTTAAACAATGCACCATTTGATTGTTTTAAATTCAGAACCATGAGAGTAAATGATGAAGCTCATATTCTTCAGGCAACAAAAAATGATCCTAGGTTTACGAAGTTAGGGGCTTTCTTAAGGAAAACAAATTTAGACGAATTTCCGCAATTTTTCAATGTTTTATTGGGCACCATGTCTATAGTGGGTCCTCGTCCGCACATGCTGAAACATACCGAAATGTATTCTCAAACGGTTGATAAGTATATGGTTCGCCATTCTGTAAAACCTGGGATTACAGGACTATCGCAAGTAATGGGTTATCGGGGAGAAACAAAAGAGTTATACCAGATGAAGATGCGGGCAAGGGTGGATAGATTTTATATTGAAAACTGGACATTTTATTTAGATCTAAAAGTAGTTTATTTTACACTAACGTCTTTATTTAAAAAAGATGATAATGCTTTTTAAACTACTTTTGGCTTTTCTATAAAAAAAATATTAATATCAACAACGTTTATTTTTTTATAAATAATAAATACCATACATCACAATACAATCAAAATGGAAAATAATCATTCTGAAGAAATAGACTTGACTTCTGTTTTTAAAAGCATTAAAAAAGGGTTTTTGAATTTATTTCGATTTGTTAGAGAGTTAAGACTTTTTTTCATTAAAAACATAAAAACGCTTATAGCTTTTATCATCGTTGGGGTTGGTATAAGTATAGGAGTATTTTACTTGAAAAAACCAGTTTATATTAGTGAGCTTATGATGTCTCACAGCCGTTTAAATAATGGTCAATGTTCTGATTTGATTAACGGTCTTACCGTAATACCTCATAATGACACCATTCTTGCCAATAAGTTGGGAATTGATCTGAAAATGGCAAAACAGGTAAAGGGCATTTCATACAAATCAATAGTTAAGGAATCTGATAATGATTCACTTTTAAAAGTTTCCAATTTTAAAATAGAAGTAAAAGTATTTGATAGAAGGATTTTAGACAGCCTTCAAAAACGAATTTTGAATTTCTTAGAATCTAATGAATATGCAACCAAAAGAAAACAAATTAGTAAAGAATATTTGGATCTATATGAAGAAAAAATAAAAACTGAAATAATTTCAGTTGATAGTTTAAAACGCATTGTCAATAAAAGTATTTTACCGCGAAGCATGGGGAATGGAATAATTTTAGGGGAGTCTATCGACCCTGTTAAAGTTTATCAGGAAGGTATGAATCTGTACAAATCTCAATTAAATATTGAAGAACAAAGGGAACTTAATAATAGTTTTGAAGTAATAATTGGGTTTTCTCCTGCTATTTCTTCAGCAAGTTTATTATTTAATATTGGGTTAGGATTTATTTCAAGTTTCATTTTAGGTTTGATGTGGTTATTAAGAAAAAATTATGTTTTAAAAAATCAGATAAATGAATAATAATAATTTAAGAACTCGATTAATAATTTGTTTTTAAATAGAATTGCGGCAGTGTATCAGCAACCAATTTTGTAAAAGTCATTGGAGGATTACGATTATCTAAATGATCTCCTTCGGTGTAGTCCTTTTCTTTAATATTTTTATTATTTGTAAAATCAATAAAAGTAATATTTAGTTTCTTAAAATATTCACTTAAGTCATGGATGTATGCTAATATTTCCGGTGGCTGACTATTAGGAAGTAAATCTCGTCGTTTTTTTACACGAACAAAAAGAAGTTTAATATTGTTTTGTTTAGCCAAAGAAATAATTTGTGGTAAAAAGGATGAATTCACATTTCTTTTAAAATCAAATTCCGAACTTGCATTTTGATCTATTTTAAATTGATATTTGGTAAATATTTCCTTGTTCATATTTGTATCTGCAAATACTGTTTTTATCGCACCATCCAGATCATTACAAGACATATTTAAAAAATATGCTGCAGTTTTTTCTTTAATAAAAACATCTATTTTTCTCTTTATTGAATCTTTTTTTTGATACAATGGCCAATACGAATTGAGCATAAAATCAAAATCTGCCATCCTATTAAAGTATGCCAAATGATCCAAAACAGGCTCATTACTATCGCATAACATATCAATTCTAGGTTTGAATGAACCAGTGACTCTGTATGTAGGGTCTGTTAATTCATTGTCTCTAAAAAAAAGAGCCACTGTTGGAATATGATTTTTTGATTTACATATGATATTTTTAAATGCTAAATACCACCATGCCGATTCACTGCCACCAACATAAAGTATATAAGTTGCTGTTTTTGTTAAATTAGTGAAATACTCAATGTTTATACCATTTCCAACCATAGAGTTTCCTAACAAAATAACTTTTGGATGTGAAATGTTCATTTTCTGTACTAACGAATCGTAAGAATAGGAATCACCTTTTGAATCAACTTTATGGCTAATAATTGTTTTATTTATTGGAAAAAAAAATAAATTACAAAGTACAATCAAAAAAAGTATCCAAAGGAAATGTCTAAATTTCAAAGATGAAATTGGTTCCTCTTTAGCATCAGCGTTAGTGTTTGATTGGTTCTTGTATGATTTATTATTACTCATTAAAATTAATTTCAAAATTGAAAGTAGATAAAATCTTGTCCCTTATCCCTAAGTAAAATACAAATAGTAACTACACAAAGTGCATAAACAGTGGCTTGAATCCATTTGTTACTAGGTAAAACTAAATCGAGAAAAGCAAACACAAGCAATGGAATGGAATAAAAAATCACAAATACTATAATTTGTAATGAAACGATGAATTCATTTCCACCTAATCCTGTAGTTGCGTTCAACAATACATTTGCCAGCCAATCTATGTCAGGCGTTCTAAACAATATCCAACCAAATACAGTGAAACAAAACATAACAAGCCGCGCAATTGAAGTTTTAAAAATGCCCTTGGGTTGCCACTTTCCTCCCATTCCTAATTGACGATAAATAAAAATTAATAGTGCATAATACAAACCCCACATTACAAAATGCCAAGAGGCACCGTGCCAAAAGCCGCTAAGCCCCATACTTACAATTAATACGAGTGCAAAACCAAAAACTGTTTTATTTTTTGAACCACCAAGTGGAATATATAAATAGTCGCGTATCCAAGAGGAAAATGAAATGTGCCATCTTCTCCAAAAATCAGATGGCGATATTGCCAAGTAAGGAAAATCGAAATTTTTCATTAAATCAAAACCAAATAGCTTAGCTGAGCCTCTCGCGATATCTGTATAAGCAGAAAAGTCTGCATAAATTTGAACAGTAAATGCAAGCCCACCAGCCACTATGAGGAGCATTGAAGGATGATCGAGCATAAAAACTTTATCTGCATAAATTGAAACATTATCTGCAATTACTAATTTTTTCAAATAGCCACGAACAAAAAAAGGAATAACATAACCAAATATTGACCAACTAAAAATACGATTAGATTCTATCTGGGGAAGTAAATGCGTCGCTCGTTCAATAGGACCGGCCACCAATTGAGGGAAGAAAGAAACGAACAACATAAAATCAATTATATTTTTTCTTGCTTCCAACTTTCCTCGATAAACATCTATCGTATAACTGAGTGATTGAAATGTATAAAATGAAATACCTACTGGCAATATAATATTTAAAGTCAAGTTACCTGGATGAAAGCCTATAGAAGTTAAGGCAATTGAAACATTTTCAGCAAAAAAATTGAAATATTTAAAAACACCAAGAATCCCAAGATTGGTAGTTAAACTTAAAATCAATAATTGTTTTTTATGAGCTTGATAACGCTGCATCCATAAGCCTATGCAATAGTCCATAATAGAGGACGATAATAATAGGATACAAAACCAAGGAGTGAACCAACCGTAGAATAAATAACTCGCCAAAAGCAATAGCACGTTTTGTACTTTTCTATTCCCAATAGACCAATACAACACAAATAGTGTAACTAAAAAAATAGCGTATTGATAAGTAGTAAACAACATAATTTTTATTGACTCTCCTTATACTGATGAAATAAAAAAAGTGAGCTAAAAAAAGAATAAAAAACAATTCCTTTATTAGACTCCAGCATTGATTCTGTAAAGGAACAGATAGCGAATAAAATTATAAAAGATAAGCCCAAATAATTTTTAACATCAATTGCACCTTTCGCAACCATAAAAAAACAAATTAGGAGCACTGCTAAACCCAAAATGCCAATATCTATGGTTGTTTGCAAATACTGATTATGTGAATTGTATTGTGTATCTGGATAATAAAGAAGTGCTCCATAATTTTTTGTTTTATAACAAGTATTTAATTCTCCTTGAGCATCTCCAGTACCTACACCAGTTAATAAATTATCTTTCACTAAATCCATGCTACAATCCCACATCAATAAACGTTCTGCCCTCCCTCCCCATTGTTTATCAATTGAATATTGTGATTTATAATTAATGGCTTCTTTAAAGCGTTCTTTATTTTGTGGATTGAAATAAATTAAAATTGCAAAAAATAGCAGTAAAATGCCCGCTAATCCAAATGCTTGAATCACTTTTCTTCTTTTGAAAGCATAAATAAAAATACCAGCAAATGCAATAATAAAAAAAGCAACAATTTCAGCTCGTGCTGACAGTAAAAACAGAAACACCACGAAATAAATTATACTGAAAAAGAAAATTAGCTTTTTCAGTAAACCTGTTTCTTCAAACACAATATTTCCATAATAATAAACAATGATAAAAATGCATAAACAAATATACATTGCCATATAAATAGCATGCATACCAATAATTTGAACCAAGGGATGGTACGAAAAATATTGATTGTCGTTATAAGCTACATACTGAAACAGCGCGTAACAAAGGCATATTACAGAAGCAGTAAAACATGATATAACAAATCCTAAAAAAATATTTTTTATTTGCTTTGGGCTAAGCACAGGGATGTTAGAAAAAATTAATGGAAAAATGAAAAGGCTTAATTTTTTTTCAAGTTCAAAAAGCCCTTCATTTCTATTGTCGGAAAAAAAAAGTCCGACAATATGAAGTATATAAAAAAAAATAAAAACATAAGTGAATTTATTTTTAGAAATGAAATTGCCTTGCAATAGCCAGTTGGCAATGAGAAGTATAATTAGAATACTATTTATTTGCGCTTTAAAAGTATACGGGAATGTAACAACGATAAGCAATAACAAAAAATAATTTCGTTTTTCTGAACTGCTTCGACTAAAAAATGTTGGAACATTCATGTCACTAATTATTTTTTAAATTTAAATTTCACTGCAATAATTTCTTTGATTAATAAAAAAACGAATAGTGAATTTGTAACCATGTATCGTTTCCATAATCTACCAGGCTCCTGAATAAATCGATACAACCACTCTAATCCAGTTTTCTGCATCCATACTGGTGCCCGTTTTATAAGTTTAGCATGAATTTCAAAAGCCGCACCAACCCCCAACAACGGAGCTTTTATTTTATCGTAATGTTTTGCCATCCACATTTCTTGCTTGGGACAACCTAAGGAAACGAATACCATATTTGCTCCAGAATTATTTATTGTTTGAATAAACAATTCGTTTTCAGATGAAGAAAATTCTTTAAACGGAGGTGATAGTTTTCCCGCAATAATTAGGTTAGGAAAAGTTTTTGAAATGTTTTTCGATAAGGCTTCCAATACGAGGGTAGTAGAACCGAAGAGAAAAATCGACAATTGTTTTTTTTTACACTCTTTTAATGCGTCCATCATAAAATCAATACCAGCAATCCTATCCTGCTTCATTCCATACAATGCTTTGAATGCAAAAACTAATGGCATACCATCTGGAAATGAAAAAGTAGAATTATTTACTAACTTTTTAAATTCAGGATTCTTATGTCCTTCAATAATCATATGAACATTGGAAAAACAGACATAAGAAGAAATTCTTTTCTTTGCTAAATCGATTATTTCAGAGATGGCACTATTATAACTGCCTGTATTAATATTCAAACTAATTATTTCTTTTCGTTCCATAATTAGCAATAACATGTTTGTAAATATTCATTAGTGTTTCATAATTCTTGTCTGGATTATAATTTTCAAGATATGAATTTCTTGCATTCAAATAAAGATGTTTGAGATGAGCAACATTGGAATAAAAAAAAGAAATTTTTTCATTTAAATCCTTTAAATTTCCACATTGAAACAACAATCCATTAAAATTATCAGCTATTATTTCTCCCTGGCTTCCGATGTTAGAGGAAATAACAGGTGTTCCTGTGGCCATGGCTTCAGCAATGGTCACAGGAAATCCTTCATACCATAAGGATGGAAAAATTAACGCCATCGATTTTTCCATTGTATTTATAACGTATGATTTTTCACGAAAGCCAAGAAATTCAATATTAGGATGCTGAAGTGAAAAATCTTTTACCATTTTTTTTAAAGGCCCATCACCTATAATTTTCAATTTCAATTTGCCCTCTTTAAAGGCATCTAATAAAATACGAATCCCTTTTTCTTCTGATAAACGACCAACAAATAAAAAATAGTCTTCTCTTTCTCCTTTGTATTCTCCAGGGTCAGAAACAAAATTGGGTTTAACAACTACTTTTTCAGGAACTAGTTTTAATGCCGAATCTATAAATTTTTCTTTGGCGAACTTAGTAAGTGCAATGTAACAATCAATATAGTTTTTCCATGTTCCAGAAAGTTTATGAACGGACGACATTAAGGTAACAGCAGCTGATTGAAAAAAGGAATCACGATAACATTTATGTAAAATTCCATCTAAAGGCAAGATTTTATTTGTGCAATCTTCGCATACTTGTTCTTTTCTTAAAAGAAGTCCATTTGCACATATTAACCGGTAATTATGAAGGGTGATAACAATTGGAATTTGTTTTCTTTTTGCAACATAAAAAACAGCGGGAGAAACTAATGGAAAAAAATTATGTACATGAATAACATCAGGAGAAAAATGCTGAATCAATTCAACTATTTTTTTCCCAGACCGAGAATTATAAATTGTTCCTATTCCGGTTAAAAATTTGTCACAAACTGATTCGATCGAATGATTATCAAAAACCATTTTTTCAATGGTATGACCTTTTTCCGAAAGCAATTTAATTTCTGCTTCAAATACAGAATCCTCTCCTCCTCTTTGTTGGTAAGTATTATGAACCAAAAGTATTTTCATTCTGTTAATTTCTTATACTCAACTGATTGTGCAAATATTAATTATTCCCTTTAACCAAAATTACTTCCGGCACCAATTTAACAATGGCCATATCAATCAATTTGAAAATAACGACATATACGATTATAATTTCCGGGTATTCCAAAAAATTGTCTGTAAATAAATTTAACAAAATAAATAATGAAATGAATTTAATATAGTTTCTATAAATATGAGATTTAGCAATATTATCTGGAGAGAGGTTTGTATGATCAATTCTGCGAATTAATGTTTTGTAATTATGAAAAATTAAGATAGATAAGAGAACCGAAATGAAAAAGCCATATTCTGCCAACATTGCAATGACTGAAGAGAAGGGCTCATTACGTGTACCATCCGTATAAAATTTATGCGAAACTACTTTTGAGTTCCATAACGGATAAACATATTTTAGAGCATAGGCAGGGGTATGGGTGCCTAAAATACTTTCAAAGAGTCCGGTTCGAGAATAATCACCATTTAATACAAAAGACGTACGGCTATTAAATGTTCCCGGACCACTTCCAAACATAAAAAGTCCAAAATCTTTTGGATATACATTTATGTAATTTTTGTATAAAATTATTTTCCTGGGAATTTGCGCTTCATCCTCTTTAGAAATTTTAGAATTAAAAAACAGCGCCACTTTTTCTATATTACCATAATTGTAGCTAAGGGTTCTTGCTCTGAACAAATAAAACAATGTTACAACAAGACTAACAATTAAAATAAGAATAGCAATTGATTTTAAAAATGTTCTAAAGGAAAATTTATATGCAAAAATAGATAATACGAAAACAATTAAACCAAGTCCATAAAAGCAACAGAAGGCCGATGTAAAAAAAAAAATAAATAATCCTAAATTAAATTTAGTTTTATGGTATTGGAAAATGAAAAAATAATAGGCACCTACTATAAAATTTATCAATGACAATGTGTGCAATCCCAAACCATTAATCCCATAAAATCCAACAAAAGAGTCATCCGACCTTGGGTTGATCGCAAATTGAATAAATCCTATGCAATCATTTGCAATTAATATTACCATCAAAATTTTCATAAAATATTCGAAGTAAGAATCTCGCATTTTATCCACCATTTTTATTCCGGAAAAAAAAATCAGAAAAACCGGACAAATAAAGTAAAAAGATAAAATAGCATTGCTTACATTAAATTCATGAACATATAACGAGCTAATAAGACTGGTAACGAAAATGCATGCGCCCAAAAATAAAACGTTTATAGAATACCGTGTTTTGAATAAAATAATAAAGCTAATTGCTAATAACGGAAGAGATATAAAAAGAAAAGGTCTAAGAAATGACAACGCCAATACACCAATTATAATTAAATAAAATTGAATTAAAATTGAATTATTCGCCTTAATATTTATTTTTCCGCTCATTAATAAAATAGACTTTGCAGTAACAAAAAAAGAGATAGTAGTTTCGCAGGGTTTCCAATCACAGTAGCGTTATCAGGAATATTTTTTACAACTACTGAGCCTGCACCTATAATAACATTATCACCAATAGTAACATTTCCTAGAATCACTACATTACTACCTATATCTACATTGTTTCCTATTATAGGTGCATACGTTTTACCATTTGCAAGCATTTTAGAGCCAATGGTTGTACTTTGGCGGAGAATACAATTAGCTCCGATTTTAGATTGATCATTAATTACCAATGCCTGTCCATGAAACAACTGTGTGTTTTTCCCTATTTCAAGATTCCATGGTAATTCTATACATAAGAACCATTCCACTACTATCCGGTAAAAAACTAAATAAGGTAAGCCAATCAACATAATGGGTACAGGAGCATGACGAAATAACCTAGCAATTCTATATAAAAGCAGAACCACTCTGCCTTTTATATTATTTTTATTTACTTTCCAGTCCTGAAATATTTTATAATTTGGATTCTGTTTACCCGACATCAACTAGTTACTTGTTTTATTTCTTCAAATACATGTTCGTATTTATTTACTATCAAATTTACTTTGTACTTATTTATAACATATTCCAGGATTTTATTTTTATCAAATTCCATTGCTGATACCTGTTCAATCTTTTGAGCCAAACTATTAATATTATCCTGTTCCACTAGCCAACCATTCACTCCATCAACAATTGCTTCCCTCACTCCAGGGCAATCAAAAGCAATTACCGGAACACCACAAGCATTTGCTTCAATGGCAACATTCGGAAACCCTTCATAATGCGATGTCATTATCAATGCTTTACACGAATTCATATACTTGTATGGATTATCCTGAAATCCAAGGAAGATAACTCGATTATTTAAATTAAGATCTGATACTTGTTTTTTTAATTTTTCTTCTAAAGAACCTTCACCTCCTTTACCAATAATATATAAATGTGCATTTAATAAAGGACTCAATGAAAATGCCTGGATAAGTCTATCATATCCCTTCTGAGGTTCCAATCTGCCAACTGCTAAAAAATAATTTTTTTCATTAATACGTTCTGTTTCTTCAACCCTTTTTATATTGATTTCATTAATATCTACTGGGTTATTAATTACCTTCATTTTTTCTATTGGAACTCTAAAATTTTTTTGCAGATCCAATTTCATCTCTTGTGATTGGCAAATAATTAAGTCCATTTTCCTCAAAAACGTTTTATAAAAAATATAAAATAACATTGGAGAACCTTCATTTGGAATATTGAAACTAACTATGTTAGCTTCCCTGGCAATGTATTTGGTTTTTCGAGGCAATAAAAATTTAAGAGATGCCAGCATAAGATTCACTTGACCCAATGTAGAGAAAACAATATCCGGTTTTTGATTCCACAATAGTTTAATAATTTTACACCATGCGTATCTCGCTCTATTTGAGTTTAAGTCAATGATTTCAACATCACTTGGAATATCTTTAAGAAATTTTCCTTCCTTTTTAATCAAGGCCAAAACAGGAATATATTTATCCCTATTAATATGCCTTACTAATAAAGAAAACACCCTTTCAGCACCACCACCATGCATACCGGGAATAATAAAAATAATTTTTTTTTTTATCGTCCCCATTTTACAAAGTATAAATGATGTAGTAGAAATTATCTGTAGACTTCATAATTTTAGTATTTATTTTGGAAGATGCTGTTCTATAAAAAATTCTGATTCTACTTTTATTGTATTTTACTTTAACTGAGAAATAGTAATCCTATTTGATTTTATCCAGCTAATAAAATTCTGTAACCCTTCATTTAAAGAAGTTTTAGGAGTATAATCAAACAATTCTTGGGCTTTTTTAATATCTGCATACGTACATTCTACATCTCCTTCCTGCATCGGTTTCCTGATAATATTAGGTTCCTTGCCCAATAATTGATACAACGTATGTATCAGTATTTTCAACTTTATGGGATTACTATTTCCTAAATTTACGGTTTCAAATACCTGATCATTCTTTTGCAAATAATTATGTGCACCTGCTATTCCACTAATCGTATCTTTTATATAAGTATAATCTCTTGCTGTTTCTCCATCGCCATACATAATAATCGGCTCATTATTCAGAATCAGGTTAGTAAATTTGTGGATGGCTAAATCAGGTCGTTGGCGCTCGCCATAGACTGTAAAAAAACGTAAGTTGATAATATTAAAATTGTATAAATGATGGTAGGTGTAATTAATGAGTTCACAGGCTTTTTTTGTGAAAGCATAAGGAGATATCGGATAATCTACATTATCATTTTCATTAAAGGGCACTTTGGTATTGTTTCCATATACAGAAGAGGATGAAGCAAAAACAAGTTTCTTTACATCTCTTTCTTTCATCCATTCCAATATATTTTCAGTACCTACAATATTTGTTTGAATATACTCATTGGGGTTATTTATGGACGGTCTTACACCAGCTTTAGCAGCAATATGAATTACGGTATCAATTTGTTCAGTAATAGTTTTTAGTTCTGACTTATTTGTAATATCAATTTTTTTAAAAGAAAAATTCGGATTACCTAGGGCTTTTAACAGATTAGCTTCTTTGACAGATTTATCATAAAAATCATCAAAATTATCAATTCCAATTACATTATATTTTTCATGCAAAAAATATTCTGCTAAATGACTCCCTATAAAACCTGCGACTCCTGTTATTAATATATTTCTATTATCAATCATTTTCCGAAATTTATTTTCATGAATTTTTTTGCCTCAACAATTTTTTGTTTGATCAGAGAATTAAGCCAATATCAACTTCCTGATTGCATCTAATAAAACCGGAGTACTGGCTGCAAAAGAATAGTTATTTTTCGCACGAATTCTTGCATTATTTCCTAGTTGAATACTTAAATCATGTTCTGTAATCAATTTTTCAAAAGCAGTCAACCATTCCTCTTCTGATTCGGCAAGAATGCCTGTTTCATTTTGAATAATGATTTCTTTATTAACACCAACAGGAGATGCAATACTGGGAATACCCATTGCCATATACTGCAAAATTTTATATCCGCCCTTACCACGTGTCCATTCGTTATCTGGCAGAGGCATTATTCCAATATCAAATTTCTCGAGCAATTGCACTTCTGTTTCAAGCGACCATTTTTCTGAAACAATACGGCATTCATCTATCTTAAAACCTGAAGAGCCAATAAAATTTATTACCACATTTGGATATTTTTTGGAAATCTGCTTCAATGCCTTTTCAATCAATTGAAGAAATCCTGTGGTTGAGCCACTGCCAATCCAGCCAATAGTAATAGCCGGAGAGTTTGTTAAATTTGTTTTTGGTTTATATCTCCCACAATCAATAGGACCTGTAATTTTAAGCGTTTTTATGCCTTTTGAATTCATGTAAGTTTCTGTGCTTTCATTTTCAATAACAGCAAGTTTTATACATGAACACATAAAATTAAATCGTTCTACATCATATGCAGCTTCATTTGCATATATAGCATCATCGAAATCAAAAACTATTCTAGAGTTTCTCCTAAATACTATTTTTTGCACCCAAACAGGTGGCAATGCCTTTTGGATAAATAATATATCATACTTTTTTGCAAGCACAATTAACCGCATAGCCGCAAAAAAAGAATAGAAAAAATGGAAAATGCCTAGCCCTTTAAACAAAACTGCAAAAATAATTTTTTGAAATATTGTTTCTTTTTTGAAATTGCTGAGCAACCAATAATCAAATCCACTTTGGTATTGAATAATTTTACAAACAACCCCTTTGTTTCTTAAATGGGGAAGGTATTGAAAAACACGGGTACGGCTACTTGCAACAAGTTCATTGCCTAATGTAAAAAAAAGAATTTTCATTTAATCACCTGCATTTTAATTGTAATATTATGCACTACATTCCATAAAAACCTTCTGGCAAAAACCATAAAAGGATATATTAAAATTTTTGTAATGAAAATCCGGTTCACCCTAACAAAAGGCGGAAAATACTCATACTCAACATTAAGCATTTTGAAATTTGTATTGATTCCATAATCTGACCCATACCATTTATCATTGGTAAAATATTGCATTGTTTCGGGAGTGATTATCGTTTTATGTGTGGGATCTTTATATTGAGAAATCGACTGATAATATGGAACTCTAAATTCAATTATTGCATCGTTTTTACATATTCGAAATAATTCCTGAAATAAAAAAATTGGATTTGAAACGTGTTCAAACATAAAACTTGACCAGATTTCATCAATTGAATTATCTTCAAAAGGTAAACCCTCTTCGATATTACATACAATATCCACCCCTTCTAAAGATGCTGAGTCTAAACCAATATACCCTTCTCGCTTACGAGCACCGCAACCTAAATCAACATTAACTTTCCCCGAATTATTTTTTGTTAATTTTTGTAATTCCTCTCTTGTAAATTTTTTCATAAATCAAGTATTTTTAGAAGCAATTATTTTACGAAGCCCATTGACAACTAATTTTTCCCATATCAATAATGACTCTTTGGATTTTAAAATATATTTGCTTAAAATCAGATACAAAATAAATCCTAAAGCTATAAATATATTTTTTATTATCAGATTTGAAAAAAGGCATATAGGGTAAAAAATTATAATTGTTGCTATAACTGCTATAAGTGTGTGCTGCAAAAATGAGTGTAAAATTTTTTGTCCTCCAGTTCCTCCTAATTTTTTGCGAACGATTAAACCATTTATCATAGAAATATAAAAATAGCACACGAAGGTCAGCGGTATCGATAAAAAACCAAATAATGGCAATAACAAAAATGCCAATCCGATATAGATAAAAACTTCAAGAACGCCAATAATTGCAGGAGTCCTTGTATCTTGCAATACATAATACCCCTGTGCGACAATTGTACCAATGGAAGCAACTGGTAAAGCCATTAAGTATATTGATAAAGCAATAGACGTAAATGTTGTATCCTGGTTATGAAATGCTCCTCGTTCAAATAATAATTGAACAATCTCTTTACTGTAAATTCCGAATATACAAGTTATTGGGATACTTAAAAAAAACAAAAAGCGAATTCCCTTCGACATATTTTGTTTAAGTAAAACTATATTGTTTTCAGCAGCCAATTTTGACATTAATGGGAACAAAGAAAGTGAAATCCCTGAAGTAATTATTCCTGTAAGCAAAAAATAAATTTTAGAAGAATAACCGAGATAAGAAATACTGCCATCGGGCAGACTAGAGGCTATAAATCTGTCAAACAATGGAATAGCTCTATAAATAATCATGCCGACAATTAATGGCAACATCAACTTGATAATTTTTAAAACTGCGGGATGTTTGTATTTTAAAATGAACGAATAAAAAAATTCTTTATTACGCACAAAACCAATTCCCAATAATAATGTTTGTATAAACATAGCTGTTAATGAAGCAAACACCAAACTTTTGGTGCTTAAAGAGAAGGAAAATATTAAAACATAAATCATTGTGATTAATGGATTAATAATTTTATTGAATAAAGGAATAACAAAACTATTGTTAGAATAATAAACACTTGACATTAACTCGTTAATTACAGCCAAAATTATTGTAGGCATTAACCAGCAAAGTAAATTAGCTGAAACTGCAATTTTTTCTCCCGTGAAACCAGGAGCCAATAATTTCATTATTGAATTGGCAAAAAAAATCCCAATGAAAGTTAAAATTGAAGTTGTAATAACACTTATATTTATAAACGTACTTACAATTTTCCACGTTTCAGAAATGTCTTTATTCCTATATTCTGCAAATACTGGAATAAAAGTCATACTTAGCGAACCAGAAAGAATAGAGGTAACAAAAAGCGGTAAGGCGGTAGCTGCAAGATAAATATCCATTTCGCGACCGGCACCAAACTTGGCCGCAATTACCAAATTACTCAGAAATCCCAAGCACAAGCCAACTCCATTTAATATAGTAACAATAATAGTCGATTTAACTAAGCTACTCACTTTATTTAATTTGGGCTTTTTTAAACAAGGCTTTTATTTTTCAAAAATTTTGCAATACCGGATTTTAAAACACCAACAATTAGTATGCAATCTTCTTTTTTCAATTTCAAATGAAGTGGTAGTGATATTATTTCATTTGATCTACGTGCAGCATTGGGACAGGTGCCACTGCCATAAGCATACATTGAATACTCCGTATTATCAATGTAATGAACGCCCGGAAAAATATCATTATCATAAAAATGCTGAATAATTTCATCACGTTTTTTTACAAATACCTGGTATAAATGGCGTGAACTTTGGCAATTTTCTGCCACTTTAACCACCTCCACTTCTGGCGTATCTTTTAACAGATCGTCATAAATGGAAGCCAATTGATTTCTATAGTTATTATCTTCATCCAGATATTTTATCTGAACCAAAGCCATTGCCGCTTGGATAGAATTTCCATGATACTTAAAGCCCACATTCTCCACATCATATTTCCATCTGTAACCTCCCTCTTTGCCCTGAAATCTTTGAAATGTATCTTTATTTATACCCAGCCAGCTCAATTGACGGGCAAGTTTATCCAGTTCTGCGTCTGCAAAACAAATCATTCCAGAATCCGAAGTAGGCAAGTTTTTAACTGCCTGATAACTAAAAATTGAAACATCGGATTCCTGCCCTATATGCTTTCCTTTAAAAAAAGTACCTGACATATGTGCAGCATCAAGAATCAGTTTAATGTTTCTTTTTTTGCAAATTGCAATTATTTTTTCATATTGACCGGTATTTCCGCCAATACCAACATACATTACAGCGCGAGTCTTCGATGTAATTCTTGCCTCTACTGATTCAGGGCTTAAACAAAGCGTATCATCGACATCAGCAAAAATTGGTTTTAAATTTTCATACATGATTGCATGATTTGTTGAAACAAAAGTCAGTGGAGTGGTAATAATTTCGTCACCATCATTCCATCCGAATTTCTTTTTTAATATATGAACAGCTAAGTGCAACCCAACTGTATTTGAAGTAAGAAAGTGAGCATTTGGCAAGCCAGTATATTCTTTCCATTTATTTTCAAATTCAACTGTTTTAAAACCAAGGCCTGTCCAGCCTTTCTCTAGGCAAATCCTAATTTCTTGTAATATTTCATCTATTCTAAAAGTTGGGACAAATACATTAATGGCCATAATTGTTTTATTTTATTGATTATTAAAATTTTTAAAGTGTCCAAATATACAGGGTATTTTCTTTTAAAACAAAAAACAAATTTTTCAGCGATTTAATTAATTCAAGTTGCTACCTATAAGTTTAATAAACATGATAGATTAGCCAATAAACTCATTGGATCAGCTAATAAAGCTATTTGATTAGCTAATAAAGTCATTCGATCAGCTAATAAACCAAAAGGATTAGCTAATAAGCTCATTCGATTAGCTATTAAGCATGATAGATTAGCCAATAAACTCATCGGATTAGCTAATAAAGTAATTGGATTGGCTAATAAATCCATTCGATTAGCTAATAAGGCAAGAGGATTAGCTAATAAAGCAATAAGATTAGCCTATAAACCTATTCGATTAACCAATAAGGCCATTGGATTAGCTAATGAACCGACAAGATTAACTAATAACCTCATTCGATTAGCTAATAAACCAATGGGATTAGCTTATTAGGTCATTGGATTAGCCAATAAACCTATTCGATTAGCTAATAAGCGATCGATAAGCAGCCATGCGCAACTCTTCCATCAAAATTAACATCTGCTGAATCATACTTCATATATCTGTCGGCATCAATTGTAAAAATCAATATTAAACTCTACATTGGCGACCGGTTTTATTGAAGGTGAGGTTTATTTTTAAAGTACGCATGAAAAAGATTCAAAACTATCTGTTTATCGTTTTTGTTTTCTGTGCCTTTGTTTCCTCCGCTCAGCGCGGGAAAGACGGCAACGGGAATATTAATACTGCAAACCGGATTATAAATGAATATACTTCTTTAACTGCTGATGCATCAATCGGCAATACTTCCCTGAGTGTTTCAGCCAGCGGCCTAAATGCAAACGGGCGTTTTTCGGGCAGTCTTTCCCCCGGCGATTTAATTATGGTTATTCAGATGCAGGGAGCTGTGATACTCGGGCATTCAGATACAGCAACGCCGACAATCAGCAATCCAAACGATGCTACTTGGGGCAGCGTAACCAATTATAATAACTGCGGAAAATATGAATTGTGTCAGGTGTCAGCTGTTCCTAATGGTTCTTCTATTACAATAGACTGCGGATTAATAAATGATTATACCGTTTCCGGGAAAGTACAGATTGTGCGTGTGCCGAGATACAACGCATTAACAATTGCTTTTCCTGGCGTATTAACCTGTCAGGTCTGGAATGGAACTACCGGAGGTGTTTTGGCAGTTGAGGTAAAAGGAAATACGGTAATAAATAGCGGCGGTAAGATAAGCGCATCCGGCAAAGGCTTTAGGGGGGCTGCATTATTTACGCCTTCAGCTCCAAGGTCTCAAATTGTATGGTATTCCTGCACCAGCATTGAAGTTGCTGCTAATAAAGGTGAGGGTATTGCAGGGTTCGACAATGATTACACAATTTACGGAGGAAAATTCTGCCGGGGTGCAGCAGCCAATGCCGGCGGCGGCGGTAATATCTGGAACGCAGGTGGCGGCGGGGGAGCAAATGCCGGTTCAATTCCGTCATGGACAGGGCAGGGAAATCCTGATACCACTGTTCCTGGCTGGATTACAGCATGGAACATTGAATCTCCCGGATTTGCTTATTCTTCTTCATCAGGAGGAGGCAGAGGCGGATATACTTTTTCGGGTTCAAATCAAAATGCGTTAGTTGTAGGTCCTTATGATCTAGCCTGGGGCGGTTATGCAAGGCTTAATATCGGCGGTTTAGGCGGGCGTCCGCTGGATTATACCAGCGGCAGGATTTTTATGGGCGGCGGCGGCGGCGGCGGAGAGCAGGATAACAACGAAGGCGGTGCAGGCGGTGCAGGCGGCGGAATCATTTACTTTACTTCTTATGGATCTGTTACCGGAAGCGGCACTGATTCTATTATTTCAGATGGGCTTCACGGAGGGAATTCATATTCTTCGCCTCCAATCAGCAGCTACAGCGGCAGAGATGGATCCGGAGGCGGAGGGGGAGGCGGAACAATACTGCTTAATACTTCTGGACAGAATGGAATTGTATTAAGCGCTAAAGGCGGACATGGCGGTAATCAAATGCTGACGCGCGGTTCATTATATTTTGGAGCTATGAATGAAGCCGAAGGCCCTGGCGGCGGAGGAGGAGGAGGGTATATAGCACTTAGCTCAGGTTCAGCTGTGCAGACTGCTTCCGGCGGAAGCTGCGGAACAACAAACTCAGATGGATTAACCGAATTTATTCCAAACGGCGCTACCAAAGGTGGTGCAGGCTTAGTTAACCAGACTATTGTACGGATAGATACTATTTCTGCAGCCAGCGTTACTATTTGTTCTGGGGATTCTGCTGTGCTTACTGCCTCCATAAACGGAGCTATTCCAGCTGTTCTCACTTGGTACAGCGCACAGACAGGAGGCACTGTAATTGGAACGGATACGTTGAGAATACCTGGTTTGACTTCAACAACAACTTACTATGCCGGTTTGTGTCCCGGAACATATAGAATTCCGGTAGTTGTTACGGTGCTGCCAAGCACCGCATCAATAAATATTACATCAAATCCTGCAGGGGCGGTATGTCCCGGAACCTCAGTAACATTTGCTGCAGCTCAGACTAATGGAGGAACAGCGCCTCTTTATCATTGGCTCTTGAATGGAAATACAGTCGGCACAAATGCTGCTGTGTTTACAAGTGCTTCATTAATTAACAGCGATACTATAACCTGTATGCTTACCCCTAATTCAGGCTGTGCAGCGGGAACATCTGTAATATCAAACCCTATTGTTGTATCAGTTACGCCAAGCACCTCGGCATCTGTAACAATTACATCTGTTCCATTAGGTCCAATATGCGCCGGCACATCAGTTACTTTTACTGCAGTGCCTGTAAATGGGGGGAACACACCTGTATATCAATGGCAGTTAAATGGAATAAATACCGGCGGTAATTCCTCTGTTTACAGCAGTTCGGCACTAAATAATGGTGATGCAATTACTTGCATTCTTACTTCAAATGCCCCATGTGTATTGGGATCTCCGGCAGCATCTAATGCTATAATAGAAACAGTAAATCCGCGGCCTTCTCCAGCCTTTACATCCAACACAAACAGCGGCTGTTTCCCGCTGTGTATCCAATTTGCCGAAAGCAATGGAACAAATTGCAGCTCGGTGAAGTATCATTTCGGCGACGGCGATTCTGCCATAACATCATCACCGCTGCATTGTTATAATCAGGCAGGGACCTATTCAGTAAGCATTTCCTGTACGGATGTGAATAATTGCACTGGAACTGCTGTAAACAATAATATGATTACAATAGTTCCAAAACCGATTGCAAATTTCTCTGTTGCTCCTTCTGATATTGTTATAGCTAACACTGATGTATCTTTTACGAATGCATCAGTAAACAGCAATTCGTCCTTATGGAATTTCGGAGATCAATCGTCTGGCGGGAATAATATTTCATCAAACCCGGCGCCATCTCACACCTATACCGATGCCGGTACTTACTGTATTAAATTATTTGTTCAAAATATGGTTGGATGTATTGATTCCGTTGATAACTGCATTACTGTTACAAATGATGTTTCAATTATTATCCCGAATATATTTACGCCTAACGGCGATGGAAAAAACGATTTGTTTTTTATTACAACCACTGCCGTTAAAGACTTAGACTGCACAATTTACGACCGATGGGGAATAAAAATGACTGAATGGAACACTCTTAACGGCGGCTGGGACGGACGGACAAAAAGCGGTAAAATGGCTCAGGACGGCGTTTATTTTTATATTGTGAAAGTGACTGCTGTGAATGGGGAAGCAATTAAAAAGCAAGGATTCCTGCAGTTAGTAAAAGATAATTAATTTTTATTATAAAACGGCCGTCATCATTGTCCTGTAATGCTTAATAAATATTCCTTCCGGAAAATAAAGTTTGTTCCTCAAAATAAAATTTCCTGATATTTTTCCTTCTTTTAATCAAATGCAACCTTTATTAAAAATACGCATCTGAATATAAAAACCGCCACCCATGGTTTAACGCCCTGCTGATAATTTAGGTTATTGCAGGGCGTTTTTTATTTTTGAAATATTCAAACAAAGCCTGTCAGGTTAAATAACCTCACAGGTTTTGTTATGATTAAGATAAATGGAGATATTTGTCCCGTTCATTTTGCTCAGGAGTTGGGACTTTCTTAATCATCAGCAATGTCAGGGTGAAAGAAAAGATCCTTCGCGAAAAGCTCTGGATGACAATACTGGAGGCTTCTGCAATGAATTGGAAAGGTCGCAGATCCAACTCTTTCCTGCTGATAAAATTCAGGCATCAAAATAAAATTCATTTTTTTTAAAGTATTTAGCCTTTTCATTCGTCTTTATAAATACACATGGCAGCACAAGCGCAATATAATGCCGGCAGCATTCAAAAAGACGAATCTCTGACCAGTACCATAAAAAAGGAAAGAAGGAGTCTTTTAGCTTTCATCAATAACCGCATCCCTGCATTAGAGGATGCGGAAGACATTCTGCAGGATGTCTTTTATGAACTGGTGCAGAGCAATGCTGTTGAAAATACTGCATCATGGCTGTACAGGGTTGCACGAAATAAAATAACAGATTGGTACCGCAAAATGAAACCAGTTAGATTAGATGATATTTCTGTAAACCGTCAGGATGATGACGAAGCATTATTGCTTGCTGATATACTTCCATCGATGGAAACGACGGCAGACAAACAGCTTTTTTTGAAACTCATTTCTCAGGAGTTAACAGAAGCGCTGGAAGAACTGCCCGATAACCAAAGAGAAGTGTTTGTACTTCACGAACTAGAGGGCAGAAGCCTGAAAGAAATTGCGGAGATTACCGGCACCGGAATAAAAACTGTTATCTCGCGAAAGCGGTATGCAGTAATGTATCTGAAGGAGCGCTTGAAAAGCCTGTATAACGAATTATTAACCTATTAAAAAAAAGAAATCATGAATAAGAAATTTAGAATTTTTAAGGCGATTAAAATCGCAGCTGCAGTTATATTCTTCGGCTTTTTGTTTGGCTTTTTAACAATGCATTTATGGAACATGCTGGTGCCGGAGCTCTTTCACGGCCCGGTTATCAGCTTCTGCCAGACCATTGGGCTTTTGGTGTTGTCTAAAATTCTGTTCGGAGGTTTCCGCGGCAGATTCGGCAGGGGCGGACACTGCGGTAGCCGCCGTGAGCATTGGAAACAACGTATGCAGGAACGCATTGCAAATATGACACCTGAAGAAAAGGAAAAGTTTAAAAACAGATGCGGCAACAAATCATGGATGTGGGAAGAGCCTCAAAAGAAAGAGCCTGCAAATTAAAAGTAGGTTAAAAAAAATTGAAAATCCTTCAGCTGATTATTCGGCTGAAGGATTTTTTTTATTGTCGACCGATTAATATTTAAAATTTAATAGACATTTATTGTTTTTAGAGCCATTAAAAGCCTTTTTATTGGAAATTACCTGATAAAATTATAACAGTCAAAAAAATAAGGCTTAATTATTTTTGATTAGGCTTGATTTATTTCTTTGAAGGCTTGATTTATTTTAGCAAAGGCTTAATCTATTTCAGCAAAGGCTTGATTTATTCCAGCGAAGGCTTAATCTATTTCGGTGAAGGCTAGATTTATTTTAGCCAAGGCTTAATTTATTTTAGCGAAGCCTTAATTTATTTCGGCAAAGGCTTAATTTATTATTGTGTGTGTGGCAAATCTATTTTAGCGGAGGGCAATTAATAATGATACAAAAGGTAATGAGTTTAAAAATTAACAAATTCATTGCCGATTTGCAAAAAAAACGTTTATTGAGCCTGCTGAATAGAAAAATCATAGCAAAAAAGACAGATGAGTGACATTATTTCATAATCATCAGCTTAGTAAGCGAATATACTTACTTAATAATTTGAGAACTAATAAATTGGTTATCAGATTAATTCCTCATTGAATCAGCCTATCGTATAATCCGAAAATCATCAAACTATAAAATTATTTTTTGTCATTTGAATTTTAGTATTAAGTTTGCACCCGTAATTACCAAAAATAATTAACCCCTAAAACTATAAAAAAATGAAAAAAGTTATTTTATTTGCTGCAGTAGTTTCTGCATTTTCTCTTGCTTCTTGCAAAAAAGACCGTGTTTGCACTTGTGTTACTAGTCCAGGCGGCGGAACAACTGTAGTAACTTACACTGCATCTAAAAGCGGACCTGCTAATGCAGCATGTTTGAGTTCTACTGAAACTTCTAACGGAGTAACATCAACAACAACCTGCACTTTAAAATAAATTATTTTAATTAATTAAAAATTTTAAAAAAATGAAAAAAGTAATTTTATTTGTTGCAGTAACTACAGCTTTTTCTTTTGCTTCATGCAAAAAGGACCGCGTTTGTACCTGTACGGATGTGACTGTTTCTAATGGACAGACACAAACAAGTGATCCACAGATTATAACTTATAACAAAGCAACAGCAAGTCAAGCAGAATCAAAGTGTTTAAATGCTACAGTGACGGGCACTACAACTATATTGGGTGTGGCTGTTACTTATACCACAACAAGAACATGCTCATTAAAATAATCATTTGATTATTTATTAAAAAGCGCCTTTCTTTGGAGAGGCGCTTTTTTATTTTATACACATCTTAACGAATGTCAAAAAAAATATTTTTCGGTTTTTTGTGCTCCCTTTTAGGTGCCGTTTTTATTGTTTCGGGATATACCAAGTTATATCCCATTGAGCCTTTCGAATATACTTTTGTAGATATTGGTATTATTAACTGGCAGGCAGCCCCCTTCATTGCACGTATTTTAATCGGCCTTGAATTTTTGATAGGATTTTTTCTTCTATTCAATATCAGTCTTCGAAAAATTGCATATAAATTAGGGATAGCAGTATTACTGGTATTTTGCGTCTACCTCATTTTGTTAATGTTCTTTACTGGTAATAAAGGCAATTGCGGGTGTTTTGGCTCATATATTCGCATGACGCCATTGGAGGCATTAATAAAAAATGTCATCATGCTTGCTGTATTTTTTATTTTATACAAAAATCATAAGGGCTGGGAGTTAAATGGGAAATTGAGAATTATTAATGCGCTGCTTTTAGCAGGATCGTTTGCAATGCCTTTTATACTTAATCCTGTTGAGCTCGATTATTCAGAAGCATATCTTACTAAACCTGAAAATAAATTTAAAATTGAATTAGATTCTCTTTACAATAATGCAAAACTGAACGTTCCGCCCAAAACGCTTTCGCAGGGAAAGCATGTAATTGCATTTATGAGCTTAACTTGTCCGCATTGCCGTATTGCGGCGAATAAAATCAGGATCATTCGCGAAAGAAATCCTAAGATTCCCTTCTATTTTGTCCTTAATGGCGATGATGAAAATTTAAAACCTTTTTTTGAAAATACGCATACAGAAGATATTCAGCATTGCATATTATTAGGAAGGAGTTTTATTTATCTGGCCGGATTAAATATGCCGGCTATTTACCTGTTAAATAACAGCACAGTAGAGCATAATGTTAATTATATGGATTTAGATCAGGGTGAATTGGAAAAGTGGCTGAAAGAATAGTTTTTTAAGTTTAAAGTTAGAAAGTTTAAAGTTGAAAAGTTGGATGGTATAAAGTTCACCCCTGGCTGAACTCTTTTTTTTACTTTCAAACTTTAAACTTTTAACTATTTACTTACCAGCTTCCGCCAGAACCTCCGCCGCCAAAGCTGCCACCTCCAAAACCTCCGAAGCCTCCGGAATCTCCGCTGCTGCTGCTGCTTCCTCCGCCTCCGCCAAACCCAGAGCCGAACATTGAACCTAAGAAAAAACCGGTTCCCATACTTAAGCCGCCTCTGTCGCCGCCATTGCCTCCTTTGCTTGCTCGCATTATAATAAATATGATGATGATAATTATTATAATGATAAATTCTGCGCCGGGCATTTTGTTAGAATGTTTTTTGCCGTAAGCATCAGAGTTGTATTCGCCTTTAGACAGCGACATTAAAACATCGGTACCTTTATCAAGAGCCGTATAATTTTGCCCCGCTTTTAAATACGGGTTCATTTCGTTTTCACGAATTTGCTTTGTGGTAAGGTCTGGGATAGCGCCCTGTAAGCCATAGCCGGGGGCTATAAATAATTCATGAGGCTGGGTCGGCTTTAATAATATAACAATACCGTTATCTTCTTTTTTCTGCCCTACCCCCCATTTTTGCCCGAGTCGGGTTGCATAATCATAAGCTTCTAAACCGCCTAAATCATCAACAATTATAACTACAATTTGATTAGAAGTTTCCCTTGCAAAGTTTTTTAATTTGCTTTCAAGCTGTGACTCTTCCTGGCTGGAAAGAAAATTCGGAAATTCTTTTGATAAATTATTTACTAAGCGGGGAGGATTTGGGCGTTCAGGTATGTACTTATCGCTTTGCGCAAAGGCAAAGGAAGAAATGAATAATAAGAATAGAAGGATATGTTTTTTCAATTTATATTTTTTTATTTTCCAAAACTCATGTCATTAATTAATTCATTGGTATCATCATCCAGCAATGGAAAATGGACTTTTAATTTTTCACCGGCCATATCTATTCCTTTTCGCAGGCCTTCAGTAAACTCTTGCTTTTTGAAATGGGCAAGCATTGTATTTTTTATGTGGTCCCAGAAATCGGCAGGTACTTTTTCATTGATTCCTTTATCGCCCAGTATGGCAAATTTTTGATCTTTCACAGCTACATAAAACAAAACACCATTTCGCTGCTTGGTTGCAGTCATTTTTAATTTATGAAATACACCCGTTGCTGAGTCAAGCACATCTCCTTTACAATAATCATCAATATGCACGCGGATTTCACCGGAAGTATTAAGTTCCGCGTCAGCAATTGCCTTCACAATCGCCTGTTTTTGATCTTCAGTGAAAAAGTTTTTTGCGCTCATTTTTATTCGGCATTAAAAAAATTAAGGATTAAGGATTGTCAATTTAAAAAACCTTAATCCCTAATTTTAATTATTTTATTTTTTCTCTCTCATACCTTTAATATCTGGGGCTGTATCAGCTCCAGCTTGCGCTTCAAAATATGCACGTTTTTGAATACCGAATATTCCTGCCCAGATATTTTTTGGAAACCTGCGGATATAGGTATTGAGCCCTTGTGCAGCTTCGTTAAACCGCATCCGCTCTGTAGAAATGCGATTTTCCATACCTTCGTACTGCGCTTGAAAATCGCGGAAAGCCTGAACACTCTGTAATTGAGGATAGTTTTCGGCAACAGCCATTAAGCGGCCAAGGGAAGAGCCGAATGCACCTTGGGCCTTTTCAAATTCAGCTAACTTTTCAGGTGTTATATTGGAAGGGTCAATCCGTATACTTGTTGCTTTACTGCGGGCTTCCATTACCTGTGTTAGAGTGGTTTTTTCAAAATCAGCAGCGCTTTGTACGATTTCAAATAAATTTTTAGTTTTATCCATACGCGCCTGGTAGGCAACTTCAACCTGCTTCCATTGCGCAGTAACTCCTTCATCCATTGTTACCATGGAGTTGTATGAGCCGCATCCGTTGAAACCTAACAGTAAAACCAAACCGGCAATTACCAATAAAATAATAGTGTTTTTTGTCATTTTTTTATTTTTTAGTTTAATATTAAAAGGTTAAAAACATTAGTCAATTAGCTCTACGCTGCGCTTAATAAATTTAGTAAGCTCTTCGCCTTTCAATAAACCCTGAGAAAGCATTGCTAAATCAGCAGCCTGTTTTGTTAATTGTTTTTGTTTTGTGCTGTCTTTTTCTTTTAAAATTTTTGAAATCAAGGGATGATTGCTGTTTACTATTAAATTATGCATGTCGGGCATTGTTCCGTAAAAGCTCATTCCGCCTCCGCCCATAGCGCTCATATCTTTCATGCGGCGCATAAATTCGGGTTTGGTAATAAGCATTGGTGCGTCTTTTTCACTCAGACTTTCAAATACAACAGTAAATTTTTCTTTAGGAACCATTCCTTCAACAATCGGCTGTAACTGCTTTTGTTCTTTTTCAGAAAGCTTTGAAGGCTGTGCTTCTTCCTTCTTAATTAGTTTGTCGATGGTATCAGCATCAACACGTACAAAGGAAGTGTCGGTTAATTTAGATTCTAACTGATTAATAAAATGAGGATCAATAGGGCTGTCGAACACTAAAACATCATAGCCGCGGTCTTTTGCTGTTTCAATAAAACTGTGCTGCTCATCAACATTGGTAGTGTATAAATAAATTACACGTTTATCTGTGCTGGTCTGTGTCGGTTTTACTTTTTCAGCATATTCTTCTAAGGTAGAATACTTGCCGTCAGCGCTTTTCAGTAATGCAAACTTCTGAGCTTTCTCATAAAATTTATCATCGGAAAGCATACCGTACTGCACAAATATTTTGATGTCTTCCCATTTACTTTCAAAATCAGTGCGGTCTTTTTTGAAAAGTTCTTCCAATTTATCAGCAACTTTTTTAGTGATATGTCCCGATATTTTTTTAACGCTTGCATCGCTTTGTAAATAGCTCCGGCTAACGTTTAAAGGGATATCCGGAGAATCGATGACGCCGCGAAGCAACATTAAAAAATCCGGTACAATGTTTTCTACCGAATCGGTAACGAATACCTGGTTGCTGTATAATTGTATTTTATCCTTCTGAGTTTCGAACGATTTTTTTATTCTGGGGAAATATAAAATTCCGGTAAGGTTAAACGGATAATCAACATTCAAATGGATATGGAACAAAGGATCTTCAAAACTTATCGGATATAACTCATGATAGAATTTAGTATAGTCTTCATCTGTTAAATCGGCAGGTTTCTTTGTCCATGCAGGATTTGGATTGTTAACGATGTTGTCAATTTCAACTTCTGTTTCTTTATCGCCATCTTTTTTAGTTTCTTTTTTAGTGCCGAATTTAATTTCAACAGGTAAAAATTTGCAATATTTGGTAAGCAGTTCCTGGATGCGGTATTGTTCTAAAAATTCTTCAGAATCATCTGCAATATGCAATACGATAGTGGTACCCCTGTCTGTTTTAGTAATTTCTTCTAAATTATAATCAGGGCTGCCGTCGCATTCCCAGCGCACCGCTTTGGAGTCTTCTTTAAAGGAAAGTGAAAATATTTCCACTTTTTTTGCCACCATAAAAGCCGAATAAAAGCCTAAACCAAAATGCCCGATAATGGCATTAACTTCTGATGTTTTATCCTTATATTTTTCAACAAACTCTTCAGCGCCGCTGAATGCAATCTGTGTAATATATTTTTCTATGTCTTTGCCGGTCATGCCGATGCCGTGATCCTTAATAGTAAGGGTTTTGGACTCTTTATCAATTATCACTTCCACCTTTAAATTCCCTAAATCACCTTTGGCTTCGCCGATTGCAGAAAGAGTTTTTAATTTTTGTGTTGCGTCAACTGCATTGGATACAAGCTCGCGTAAAAATATTTCGTGATCGCTGTATAAGAATTTTTTAATGATTGGGAAAATGTTTTCTGTCTGAACATTGATTTTTCCGGTTTGCATGGTATTGGTATTTGTTGGGTTCATAGCTTTTTATTTTTGATGCCTGATTCATTCAAATGATGTGCCAGCTGTTTCTTCCTGACAAGATGGCAAAAGCCTTGTCATTATTTAGGGCTGGGGTATAAAATATGATTTCAAATCATTGCCGATATCTTTTCTGTAATACTTGTTTTTATATTGGATTCGCTCAGCATTCATAAATGATTTTTTTAATGCTTCATCCATGGTATTTCCAAAGGACGTAAGAGCAATCACTCGGCCGCCATTAGTAATAGTTTGGCGTTCGGAATTAGAAGTGGTTCCTGCCTGAAATGCAATGCTGTCTTCCACTAATTCTAGCCCTGTTATCAGGTCACCTTTTTTATATTCTTCAGGATAACCGCCTGCAACAAGCATTACCGTGGCAGCAAAGAGGTTGTCGAGCTCAAAGGTTTTTTCATTTAAGTTACCAGCTGCAACGCCTTCAAATAAATCGATCAAGTCAGATTTAATTCTTGGAATTACCACTTCCGTTTCGGGGTCGCCCATTCTCACATTGTATTCAATTACATAGGGTTCACCGCTGATGTTCATTAATCCGATGAAAATAAAACCTTTGTAAACAATGCCTTCCTTCTTCAATCCATTGATGGTTGGTATGATTACACGCTCTTCCACTTTTTTTATAAATGCTTCATCTGCAAACGGAACAGGTGATACAGCACCCATCCCACCTGTGTTTAAACCGGTGTCGCCTTCGCCGATTCGTTTGTAATCTTTTGCGGATGGTAATATTTTATAAGAATTGCCGTCTGTTAAAACAAATACTGAAAGTTCGATTCCTTTTAAAAATTCTTCAATTACTACTTTTGCGGAAGCGCTGCCAAACTTAGCATTGGCAAGCATTTCAGAAAGTTCCTTTTCAGCTTCTTCTAATGTATCCGGAATTACAACCCCTTTACCTCCGGCTAAACCATCAGCTTTTAGCACATAAGGCGGCTGCAGTGTTTTCAGAAATTCTAAACCTTCAAGCAGGGTATCTTTTGTAAATGTTTCGTAGCGGGCTGTTGGTATGTTGTGGCGCATCATAAAACGTTTCGAAAAATCTTTACTTCCTTCTAACTGAGCACCGTCCTTTTGAGGGCCGATAACAGGAATATTTTTTAACAGCCCGTCAGCCAAAAAGAAATCATGAATTCCTTTTACTAAGGGGTCTTCAGGGCCGACAATAACCATATTGATGCTGTTTTCCAAAACCAGCTTTTTCACTGCTTCAAAATCGACAGCGGAAATATTTACATTAGTTCCGAAACCTGCAGTACCCGCATTTCCGGGAGCTATAAATAATTTATTCAGCTTTTTACTCTGCGACAATTTCCATGCAAATGCGTGCTCACGGCCGCCAGAACCAAGTATTAAAATATTCATCATTAATTTTTTTTGCAAAGGAACGAAAAAAGACCTTAGGGTTTGAAATCCAATCGGAGTATAAATGCTATGATTTTAATTATTTGAATTACCTTCGTATAAAGTAAAAAACTTTGCCCTGGGGAGAAGATTCAGCCTGCGAAATGAAAAAAGCAATAGTATCTGTAATTAACGATTTAAGCACCGATCAGCGTGTACACAAAGTATGCAGCACTCTTCATAATCTTGGTTATGATGTTACCTTAGTTGGAAGAAAACAACGCAGCAGCCTTCCCTTGGCTGGCCGTGATTATAAAGCCAAACGAATGTTTCTCCTATTTGAAAAAGGTGTTTTTTTTTATTCTGAATACCAAATCCGTTTGTTTTTTTATTTGATGTTTCATAAAGCCGATGTATTGGTTTCAAACGATTTGGATACGCTCTTACCGAACTATTTAATTTCAAAATTAAAATCAGCAAATCTGGTTTACGACAGCCACGAACTGTTTTGTGAAGTGCCGGAACTGCAAGGCAATCCAAGGAAAAAAAATATCTGGAAAAGATTGGAACGATGGATATTTCCGAAATTGAAATTTGTTTTTACTGTTAATGATTCTATTGCAGAAATTTACGGCAATGAATATAATGTGGAGGTGAAAGTTGTAAGGAACATTCCAAAAACTATTGATCAAACAAATGTGAAACTGCTGAGTAAATCTGATTTAGGGCTCCCGGGAAATAAAAAAATTATTGTGCTGCAAGGATCTGGAATCAACATAGACAGGGGAGGGGAGGAGGCTGTTGCGGCAATGCAGTATGTTAATGATGCAGTACTGCTGATTATCGGCAGCGGCGATGTAATTGCTATTTTAAAACAAATGGTAATTGATTTTAAGCTGGATGATAAAGTGAAATTTATCGGCAAAGTGCCTTTTGAAAAATTGATGCAGTACACACGTCATGCAGATTTGGGTTTAACCCTAGATAAGGATACAAATATCAATTATCATTTTAGTCTGCCGAATAAATTGTTTGACTACATACATGCCGGTGTACCGGTGCTTTCATCCAATCTGCCGGAGATAAAAAAAATAATTTCGGAATATTCGATCGGGGATTGCATCGATAATCACAACCCGCAGCATATTGCTGATAAAATCAATCGAATACTGAGCGATGAAGCATTGCTGCAAATGTGGAAAAAAAATACTAAAATTGCAGGTCGAAATTTAAACTGGGAAAACGAAGAGAAACAGTTAACCTTGGTTTACAAACAATTTTTATAAATCCCGGTTCGCGTCGTTCTATTTGGGAGGATGGGTTGATTGATGAATTCAAAACATTTACATATTATTTCGTTTGATATTCCTTATCCTGCTGATTACGGCGGGGTGATTGATGTTTTTTACAAATTGAAAGCGCTGCATGCTTCCGGCGTGAAAATTCAACTGCACTGTTTTGAATATGGAAGAGTAGAAACCCCGATTCTTGAAACTTTCTGCGAAAAAGTATATTACTACAAACGTAAAATGAATAAGACGCAGTTATTTCATTCACTGCCGTTTGTTGCAGTTACACGTTCTTCGGAAATTTTAATGGAAAATTTACTGAAGGACGAATACCCTATTTTATTTGAGGGACTGCATTGCTGTTATCACCTGAATGATGGGCGTTTGAGCAATCGTACAAAGATTGTGCGCATGCATAATATTGAACACGATTATTATAAAAACCTCGAAAAAGTTGAAAAGTCTTTCTTTAAAAAAAATTATTTCAGGAGAGAAGCAGAGAAATTAAAAAGCTTTGAAACTATTTTAAATAAAGCCAATTATATTGCTGCTATTTCAGCTGCTGATGCTGCGGACTTATCTACACGTTACAAAAATGTGCATCACATAACGGCTTTTCATCCGAATGAAAAAATAAAAATAAAAGAAGGGATGGGTAAATTCTGCTTGTATCACGGTAAATTGGAAGTAGGAGAAAACAACGAAGCAGCTCTTTACCTTGTAAATAAAGTGTTCTCGAAAATTAAAACACCTTTAATTATTGCAGGTTACAAACCGTCAGCTGAATTGATTGCGGATGCCGCGAAATATCCCAACATACAAATAAAAGGAAATCTGAGCACAGTAGAAATTGATAAATTAATCAGCGGGGCACAGATAAATGTTCTTCCAACTTTTCAGGCTACAGGAATAAAATTAAAACTTCTTGCCGCATTGTTTAATGGAAGGCATTGTGTTGTTAACTCTCCAATGGTGGCTAATACAGGTTTAGAGCATTTATGCTCTGTGAAAAATTCGCCGGAAGAAATGGCTGAAGAAATTGCCAGATTGTTTGAAACGAAATTTGATATGAAAGAAAAACAAAATCGCAGACTTATTCTTTCAGAAAACTTCTCGAATACCGCCAACTGCAAAAAAATTTTGCAGCTGATTTGAAATAAAAAAGACTTCCCGACATGGAAAGTCTCTTTTTCAAAACATCTCAAAAAATCAAAAACGCTTTCGTTTTTAATAACCCGCCTTTGCAGAACCTACATTTTCAATCGGGTGCCATGTTGTTTTTATTTCCTGAGTATCAAAAATTAAATACGGGCTCTGCGCTTTGTCAGAAGTAATATCAAGAGTATCATAAATAAAAATTCGTTTCACATTCAGCGAAGCGTTTTCCTTGATTGTTTTTATTTCACTTTTATTTTTACGGTAATAGCTGAGTGCATTTACATCCATGTGAGAAGAAAAATGAGAATGCAGTTCATCGCTTTTTCCGGTAAGAATATTAACTACTCCACCTGGTAAATCAGATGTATTCAACACTTCCGCAAATGTAACGGCACATAAAGGTTTGCTTTCAGATGCAAGAACTACACAGGTATTTCCGCCTGCAATAATAGGTGCTATGGCAGTTACCAAACCAATCAGAGAACTTTCCTCAGAAGCAATAACCGAAACAACACCAGTGGGTTCAGGTATTGAAAAATTAAAATGCGATGATGCTACAGGATTGACAGAACTGAATAATGCCTGGTATTTATCGCACCAGCCTGCATAATAAACAAAGCGGTCGATGGACAAGGTAACTTCTTCCAAAGCTGTTTTTGAAGAAGCCCCTTGCAGTATAAGTTCAGAAATAAACTGCTCCTTGCGCCCCTCAAGCATTTCAGCAATTCGGTATAAAATCTGGCTGCGGTTAAATGCAGCACGTCCGCTCCATCCGCCGAATGCACCGCGTGCTGCTGTTACTGCATTACGAAAATCTTTGCGTGATGAAAGGCAGATGTTTGCAAGGATATCTCCTTTTTTATTTTGAAGCGAATAAAATCTTCCTGATTCTGTTCTTGGGAACTGCCCGCCGATAAATATTTTGTATGTTTTTTGAATTTCCAATCGTTCCATTTTTTTAGTTTATTTATAACACCTGACAGGTTTTTAAAACCTGTCAGGTGTATAGGTATGTTTAAATTAAAATTTTAAATACGGCATCAGTCCATGCAGTCCGCCTTCACGGCCGAAACCGCTTTCTTTGTATCCGCCGAAAGGAGATGCAGGGTCAAATTTATTATACGTGTTCGCCCAAACAACACCTGCTCGCATCTTGCTCGACAGGTTAAATATTTTTGAACCTTTATCTGTCCAGATGCCGGCAGATAGGCCGTAAGCAATATTGTTCGCCTTTTCAATTACTTCTTCAATGGTGCGGAAAGTCTGCACTGTTAATACCGGACCGAAAATTTCTTCCTGCACAATGCGGTGCGACTGCGAAGCATTTAAAAATAAAGTAGGCCGGCAGAAAAATCCTTTACCCGGAACAGCGCATGAACTCTGGTAAAAATCAGCCCCTTCATTTTTTCCGATCTTAATATACTCCTGAATTTTAAGAAGCTGTTCTTTTGAATTGATGGCTCCAATATCGGTATTCTTATCCATCGGGTCGCCTACAATCAGCGTTTCCATCCTGTCTTTTAATTTACGGATAACAATATCAGCAACGCTTTCCTGCACAAACAAACGGGAGCCTGCACAGCATACGTGGCCTTGGTTAAAGAAAATTCCGTTTACAATTCCTTCAACAGCCTGATCAAGCGGTGCATCTTCAAAAATAATATTGGCAGCTTTTCCGCCTAACTCAAGTGTTAGTTTTTTATCTGTTCCGGCAATTGCTTTTTGAATCATTTTGCCGACATCAGTAGAGCCGGTAAATGCAATTTTATTTATGTCGGGATGATTCACCATTGCAGCTCCTGTTCTGCCAGCACCGGTAATAATATTTACAACACCATCGGGCAGTCCGCTGTCGCGGATTAATTCAGCTAATTTTAATGCAGTAAGCGAAGTTGTTTCTGCGGGTTTTAAAACAACAGTATTGCCGGCTGCAAGCGCTGGAGCAATTTTCCAGGCGGCCATCAGCAAAGGGAAATTCCAAGGAATAATCTGTCCGGCTACTCCCAATGGTTTGGGAGTTCTATTTGGAAAAGCATATTCTAATTTATCAGCCCAGCCAGCATTATAAAAAAAGTGATTGGCGGCCAAAGGCACATCAATATCACGGCTTTCGCGGATGGGTTTACCGCCGTCCAACGATTCAATCACAGAAAATTCGCGGGCACGCTCCTGCATCAGCCTTGCAATGCGGTAAATATATTTACCGCGTTCTTTTGCTGAAATTTTACTCCATTTATCAAATGCCTTGCGGGCAGCTTTCACTGCTTTGTCCACATCTTTTTCATCAGCTTCAGCTAATTCCGCAATTTTTTGTTCGGTTGCAGGATTAGTAGTGTCGAAATATTTTTTGCTGTTCGGTTTTACAAATTTTCCGTCGATAAAAAGATCGTACTGCTTCTGAAGGTTAATATGCTTAGTATCTTCGGGGGCAGGCGCATAAGCCCAGTCTGTTTTGAAATCTAATCCGATTTTGTTTTCTTGTTTTTTGCTCATGTTATTATTATTTGAGGGATGCGGACCTGACAGGTTTTTAAAACCTGTCAAGTCTATAAACCTATAAGTTCTGCATTTCTAATTCTAATTTTTGTAATAAATCCTTATTTATCTTCTGATGGCTGAATTTGAAATTTTCAATATCATCAAACAGCGCCATTACTTCCGATCGTTTTAGCTGTGTCGGCTTTTCAGAGATCAATGATTGGTAGGATGAATATTTCCAATCAGTAATGCGTTCTGCAAATCCATGATGTATAGGATTTGTATGAATATAAAATATTGTATTTCGTAATTCCTCCTCAGAAGATATTTGCTTTCTCTTGAAAGTCCTGACAAACAAACTTCCCATTCTGCTCTCTTGTTTATTTAATGATTTAGAATAAGAGTTAAAAAAGTCAGCAAACCGTCTGTTGATATGCGCTGAAAAAGGATTAAAGCCTGCAATGGACGAACCTGAAAGGTTTTTAAAACCTGTCAGATTTAAAGAATCATCAGCAATTTTTTCATTCTCTCTAAGCCACTTAAATACATCGGCTTCACTATTTAATTTAATTAAAAAGTGAAAATGATTCGGCATCAGGCAGTAGGCGTATGTTTCAGAAATCGGCGAAATATATTCTTTGAATTTTTCTAAAAAATATTTGTAATTGTTTTCTGAGATAAAAATAGTATCCTTTCCATTCGAATGGTTGTAAATGTGATAAAAATGATCTGGTTCTAATGGAATTGTCTTTGACATCAGAAAAGTAATAATATTTTGTGTTTTAGACCTGACAGGTTTTTAAAACCTGTCAGGTCTTTTAGTATATATACTCTGCTAGTTTTAATCTTTTGAAAAATAATCTAAACTTTGATAAACACCTGTTGCTTCTTTTGCAATCTGCATCAATACATCATTTGCTAAACTGCTTGCACCGAAGCGGAACCATTCATTGCTTAACCAGGCTCCGCCTAATGTTTCTCTTACCATTACTAAATAATGCAGCGCAGCTTTAGAAGTGGAGATGCCTCCTGCAGGCTTCATTCCAACCATTCTCCCCGTTGAATAATAATAATCGCGGATTGCCTCAAGCATCACTAAAGTTACAGGCATGGTAGCCGCTGGTGAAATTTTACCAGTTGATGTTTTAATAAAATCTGCGCCGGCATACATAGCAATATCACTTGCTTTACGGACATTATCTAATGTGGAAAGTTCTCCTGTTTCAAAAATTACTTTTAAGCGGGCTGTGCCGCAAGCTTCTTTAATAGCAGCAATTTCATCAAACACGAAATTGTAATTTCCTTTCAAAAACTCACCGCGCGAAATAACCATATCAATTTCATCAGCACCATTCTCCAAAGCGTATTTTGTATCAGAAATTTTTATTTCGCGGGTTGACTGCCCGCTTGGAAAAGCTGTAGAGACGGAAGCAACTTTTACAGAGGAACCTTTTAAAGCATCTTTAGCGGTTTTTACCATTGTTGGATAAACACATACTGCTGCTACTGTAGGCAGGCCGGGAATAATATCATGAAGATGTACTGCTTTATAACACATCTGTTTTACTTTACCTTCAGTATCTTTTCCTTCAAGTGTTGTGAGATCAATCATACTCAAGGTTAATTTAAGCCCCTGAAGTTTCGATGATTTTTTAATGCTTCTTGTCGTAAATCTTGCAACACGTTCTTCTACTCCGACTTGATCGATTACAGCAGTGTTTTTAAAATCAGGCAATATAATTTTTGTACTCATTGTTTGTTTTTTTCGGTATGTGAACAAAGATATTCAAAAAACTCGTCGGCGATAAAAAAACAGCTGCGTTTCGAAGAGTTTTGATAGATAAAATCAGCGGGATTATTTGAAGCTCGATCAAAAAAAGTAATTTAATGAATGCGCTTCAAACGCTTCTGGATTCTTCTGTTTCAAGAACCATTTCTATATGCCTGATATCGTCTTCTAAGTATTCTTCGCCTGAAATTTTAAAACCAAAACCTGAATAAAATTTCATTAAATAATATTGGGCTCCAATGCGGACAGGCACTGCACCAAAATGGCTGGAAATAAATTGAATTGCATTTTCCATCAGTTCCTTTCCTAAGCCTGTTTTTCTTTCTTTTTTAGAAGTCAGAACACGTCCGATTGAAACTTCGCTGAAAGCAGCGCCTGCAGGCAGTATTCTTGCATAGGCCGCCAATCCTCCTGTTTCATCTATTCCCATTAAATGGAATGATTCAGAATCTTTTCCGTCAACATCCTGGTAGGGGCAGTTTTGCTCAACAATGAATACAGCCGTCCGCAGATGAAGAATCTGGTATAACTCTTCAACAGAGAGTTCATTGAAAGATTTTATTTTCCATGTAATGTCCATGTTTGTTTTTGCCGGCTTCATTGCGTTTCAGAAGTAAAAAATTAATTTTTAAAAACGGGTCTTTACTTAATTAATTTTTCAAGGAATATTTTCTCTACCCAGTTATACATTGCAAAACCTAATGCTGCTCCAAGCGAATCAGCAATAAAATCATACACATCACCGCATCGTCCTTCAATTACCGTAGCCTGCATTATTTCGAGTAAGCCGCCGTAAACAGAGCCTATTATAAAAGAAATTAATTTTGCAGACTGCTTTAATTTTATAAAATTAGTCTGCAGCAAAAATCCTCTGGCGGTTAATAGAAACTGAACAAAGAAAATGCCTGCATGTACAAATTTATCGAAGCTGAGCTCTTCTAAAAACGAAATATGCGGAATATCCCTTCCGGGAATTCCGCATAAAATAAGAATGACCAATGCCCATAGCAATGCCCATTTACAGTGTTTTAAAAACATTATTTCAAAGGCTGTATTGCTAAACTGTTATAATGTTAAATTGTTAAACTGTTATATTGTAAAATTCATCAAAGTGCTATCCAGCAATGTTAAACGGTAATACTGATAGTGATTATAACAATTCAGCAATTAAACAATCTGGCAATTAACATTTTTTAATGACCTATTAAAGTTTTATAATCTGCAGTGTTCAAAAGCTTGCTTAATTCCGAAGTGTCTTTCATTGCAACTTTAATCATCCATCCTTTACCATAAGGATCTTTATTTACTGCTTCCGGATTGGCAAGCAATTCAGGATTAACTTCCAATATTTTTCCTGAAACAGGCATAAATAAATCAGAAACTGTTTTAACTGCTTCAACTGTACCGAATATTTCTTCATGAGAAATTGATTCGCCGAGAGTTTCTATTTCTACATAAACAATATCGCCTAATTCGCTCTGCGCGAAATCGGTTATTCCGATATAAGCATCATTACCTTCTGTACGCACCCATTCGTGGTCTTTGGTGTACATTAAATTTTCTGGGAAATTCATATTACAATAGTTTTAAGTTGTATTAAAGCACAAATTTATATTTAATTTGGCAGCAAAAAAATTAGTTTATAATAAAAAATTAATTAGTAAGTGTTAAACGCAGGCTGAGACCAGCATTGGTATTGGTTGTAGGGAAGGAGTTTGATATTACAGGAGTGTTAATAATACGGTCGTAAAATAGGCGGCAGCTGATCCGTTCATTGATAACATAATCAGCCGATGTTTTAATAGAAATAATGTTTGTCCCGCCGGTTGTCTGGCTTACCTCCTCAACTATCCGCCTGATGTCGGTTTGATTTTTACGAAATGATAAATCCACTTTTAAATTCAAATCGCTCTTTATCGGTTTACCTTTAATTTTTAGTTTTTTGCCTAAGCTGATATCCTTAATTCTATAGCCTGTACCGACAATAATTTCGCGGCCGGCCACTTCGGTAATGGTATTGCTGGTTATACCGAGAGATAAATTTCTGTCTTTTTTGAATTCAAAATTTATTAAAAGACTGTTCTTGAGTGTAACTTCAGCTTTAATAAGCGGACTCCAATTTTCGGAAATTGTAACCGTATTGATCAGATATTTAGATAAAAAATTTGGATTGTCGGCAATGCTTGAAACAGCTTCCTTCACAGCAGTATACCCGTCGTTACTTGGATCGTAAAACAATAGGTTTGTTGTGTAACCGCTGACGCCGTACGTTGAACGATAGGCAGAGCTGAATGTAACCGATTTGAAATATTTTTTAACGATTTCCATTTTTGACAACCCATCGTATGTAATCCGCCAATTGGGCATTGGTATTGCCGGGAAAGTCCCTGCATCTCCTATATTGGCTTTGTCAGGATTTTTACCGGAGTAAGCGGCTATAAATGCGGGAATCAAAACATCCTGTGATGTCTGGTTATAGCCGTCAGCAAAGCCGCTGCCGCTTGGAGCTACAGTATGATTCCAATTAGGGTTCTGTGCTGCCGTTCTAATAGATATAATTCTTCTGGCATCTAAAAAAGTTTGAAAATTTAAATCGCCATTTTTAAATGAAGTGCTGTAAGCTAAAAATGACATGCTGAAATTGCCTGTTTCAACAGGTGATTCATGTGCAAAATGATCGACTATTGAACCATCACGAAGGGTGTCATTTACTTTCCATTTAAAAAATTCGCTGTGGCTTAATGACTTAGTGCGTACGCCTGTTACTTCAATTTTTAAATCAGGGATAGGCTCAATATTAGCTCTTATATTCAGATTTTGACTGCTCGTTGTAACATAAGGAGTATTTATTGACTGCGTTTTAACCAGCCAGTTTTTTCGAATTGCTTCCTCCCGGATATCCTGCTGGCTGCCGAAAATAAAACCCGGGGTAGGGCCGGAAAATGTAGGATCCATTCCCATCATATTTGTGAAGTGGCTATAGCCGGGAAGGAGTATGCCGTTATTGGTTGAATAAGTTACATTAACATTTTTTAAACTCATTACTACTCTGGCAATATATTCTAATACTACCGATGGTTTTTCGTTAGCTTTTTTAATAGAATCATTTTTTCTTTTGTCGATTTTGGCAAAGAATTTTTTCACAGAATCACTTGCCATAGGATCTACTTTAGATTTAAATGGTGTCGGCTTCTTGGTTTCCGTTTTTTTATTGGCATTTTGATTTATTTTTTTGAAATAAGGAAGCTTATTATATAGAGTAACCATATTCAACTGCCCCGTATAAGATATAACTCTTGAGTTTTGAATAGTATTTCCAAGGCTGTCAGCATTGAAAGGAGCACGCGTCCAATTATATGTACCTGTATATTTCACCGAGGCTGTTGTAAAGTCAAGTAGAGGCAGTTTATTAATCGGCACAGCATAATTTACATTTAACTGATGATTGTATGTTGTTGTTTTCCCTCCCCCGAGGATATTCGCTCTCAGTGTGTCTTTCTTTTCTTTGGTATCAATGGCTCCGGCAGGTTCTAAAATTCGGGCATCGTTAACTGCTGTAAAATCAAGTTTAAGCCCTTTTGTTATATCGTATTTAAAATCGTAATTCCGATTCATTGTAAACTGTTTATTGAAGGTTGGTATAATCAACATTTCGCCGCCTGTTACATCTCTGGTTTTTACTGTGTTATAACTTCTTGCAATATCCGTGGAGAAGCCTAATTTATTTGGGAAAAGGTAAAAATTGACATCCTTCACCAACAGCAGATATTTTGACTGGAATATTTTTGTTTTTGCAAAAGGCTTGATGTTTTTAGGTGTCGGAGAATAACTGTAAATCAAGCCTCCTTTGTAATGCCTCGTTGAATCATATTCATTGTTTACGTTGCGTTTGTAAATTTCATTATAGGAGTATGACGCTGCAAAGTTTTCAATATCGTAGATATGGCTCTTTTTGGCGTTTTTACCTTTGCCTTTTTTTACATTGGTGAAGTTGATGCTTCTGAGTCTTGTGTAATCTACAGTTTCCTGTTTTAATGAGTCTCGGTAGGCTTTTGAAAGGCTTGGATTAGTTAACTCCTGTGCTAAAAGAATATCAGGATCAAGAGGATTATACTGGGGTGTGATAAATGTTTCAGACTGACCCAGAAACATTGGGATATGTATGTTAGCCGCTTCCGGTAAAAACTTACCAAGTTCAAAACTGGATGTGAAATCATACTGCTTTAATGTTTCTCGCTTACGCTGACTGATGGTGTTTTCAAGGCTTCCCCATCCTGGTCCGTAATAATTTCCAGAAAGAGACATGGTTCCGAAATCGGCTAATTTTGCTGTAACACGTGCTGTTGCAGCTCCTCCGCCTGTTTCGTCAAAGTCGGTCAAGCGCAGTTCATCAACCCATACCTGTCCGCATTTAGCTAAGCCGTCGTCCCCATCTCCGATATTCTTTTTCTTAGGATTTCTTATCCCGATCATCAATGTTTTAAGTGCGCTTAAATTGGGATTTCCTTTTACAGTAATTTTTCTGGTGCCGTCCATAACCACATATTCAGAAGTTGTGCTGTTGCCGATTACAGCATTGCGCTGCACCTTTGCTGCCTGCAGTTTTGCAAATTCTAAAATCATGTTATTATCGTCCGGCCAAACCTTGTACTGATCATCAGAATTGGTGCCGTTATAATTACCTGCAGGAGTTACTATTAAAGGAATTTCGTACTCGTAGAAATTATCAGAGTAATCAGTACCCAAACGAATAAATGCATGTAAATCGCCTGTATTTAAAATGTTGCCGGGGTTCGGCGAACCTTCACAATGAATATACATTTGCAATTTTTTGTACGAACGTACATCCAGATTCGTGTTTTTAAAAGCTGCTCTTGATTCTCCGTCCTTCAGGTTGCAGACAGTAAGCGACAGTGACTGCTCGTTTAATGCAAGCAGCTGGGCTGTTGCAACATTTATTTCACGGTTAATATTCGGAGGCAGCACATAATTTACGGGGAGCCTGCTTCCGTCAACTTCAATGCTTACGGCAGAAATATCAAAGAGTGTTGTTGCATCATCATTCGGAATATAAATGCCTGGCTGCAATAAATCAAATCCGTATTTACGCCATTCGTCTCTCACAAGTTCCAGCCTTGCGAAACGCATAACAATAGGCTTGTCAACATTTTTGAAAAACATCCGCATAAAACGAATGGACTGAAAGTTTTCAATTGAACCAACTTTTGCTTCAGGAGTTCTAATCGGAATTTTAAATTGATACCATGTTATCGGCTTGGAAGTCCCGTCTTTAATGTTCTGCCCGGTTGTAGTAAATACATTTGTAATATAATTAGTTCCCACACCTGATGCAAAATCAGATGGTTTTAAACTGATGTGGTATTGATAATAACTTTCAACAGTACTCAAATTATTATCACGGTTTATGTCTTCAACATTAGGTGTTAAAGTTGCGGAAGTAGGATAGGTTTCAGGCGACTGCTCTGTAGTGCGCGAATTGTTTTCCATACCGTTGAAATTTTTGTAACGTTCAAGGGTTTTAATATTCTGCGCATCAAAATCGCTTCCGCGGAAGTAATGAAAATCGTCCCCGGAAGGGTCAGCGCTGATTGCAGCATAAGCAGTAGGAGCTATAGCCTGTACAGCATTCAAATAACTGCTGAAAAAAGACTGTTCATTAGAACCGCTCAGCGACAGCGTATTTGCTAAACCGTCTAACCCCACATCCTGATAAGGGCGTTCAGTTGGATCGTTATTAAATGTGTTTAATAAGGGAGATACTGCTGGCGCAAAACCCCATGCTGAGTTAACCAATGTGGCAGGGTGGATGGGAGTAGGTAATCCATTTTCAGCACTTTTGTAACCGTCGCGCAAAACATCTTCTGATACATCCCCGAGATTAAAATATAAATCTCCTCTCGTACTTGGCCCAGTGGGGTTGAGGGTGGCATTATCAGGATTAAAAGGATCCATCACCCAGAACTGGATGTATTCAATATTGGCAGCCTCAAAATCGTTGGTTTGTATTGCCCGCATTACGCCTCCCCAGCGTGTTTCCGGGTTTTTTAATTTTCCGGTTACATCTAATCCATGAGAAATGCTAGTGCCGGCAGCATCATAATTGTAAGGCCCGCGTTCATTCGGGTAATAGGCCATATCCAGCGTAGCAATGTTTGGCGGTAAACCGTTTGGCACGGGTTTGTTAGGGAAAACTTCAGTTTCCGGAACTTCACGGACTAAATTATTTGACATGTCGGCATCTGTAATACTCGGGGGTGTGAGGTTGGCGGTCTGTCTCAGAAATAATGGATCAATCACATACCAGGCAAGCTTTGCGCGGTTAAACCCGTATGGAAGACTGTCAGGTAAATTTCCTTCCGGGAATAAATTTGATGTTCCTGGTCCAGCCTGTCCCTGCGGAGTACTGGCGAGCGACCATGAACTCTGAGATCTTAAATCAATGGTTGACATGCTTCCTTCAAAATCATCGATATATGAATTACCGGCTTTACCGATGGCCTGGCTGTGGCCGGGGATAAGATAAGCAGCTTCGGCAGCTGCAGTAATTGTGCTCATTTCTTTGGTGTCGATAAACGGAATTTTATCAACAAGCCTTGTAAGCATAGGAGCTTCTGTTTTGTAATTACCATCTAAGCCCACAATGGTATTTGAAATAGGCTCTTCGCCGATATTTACTTTGTGAGTTAAAGGGCGCTCTGTTAAATTCATTGCTGTAGCGCCGATATTAAAATCTTTATTGATTCTATAATCAAGATGGGTAGCCATTAATGTTTTCTGCTGGATGGCAAACAAAGCATTGCTCTCTAAAGATATTTTTATTGGAGTGCCCGAACTTAAAATTCCGGCATTAATAATTTTAACTCTTCCTAATGTGTAATCAACTGTATAATCAACATTTTCCACAAGCTTAATACCGCCTGCAGTAACGGTTACCGAACCCTGAGGCACATTAGGCGCCCCTAATGAAATATCTGAACTGGAAGAGGAAGAGTAGGAACCTTTTAATTTGAAACGGTTTAACTGCGGGAACTGCTGCGCTGTTGTTTTGGTTGAATCGTAGAGTTGGTCAAATACATAAGTGTTTGCCAATGTACTGCCGCTAACGAATTTAGAGCGCAGGTAATCTCCAAAAGGCTCAACAACGGGAAATATAACGCGGCCGTTATTTGCATTAATAGTTACACCATCAATAAAATCAAACACACCATCAGGTGTCTGATCGCCTTGCTGATTCAGCCGGTCTAAACTTAAAACCTGGAGAAGCGGTTTCCCGTGAACACCTGGTTCGGAAGCGCCGATTGGGAGATAATTGATATCAGTACCAGTTTGTATATTATTGTAGAACACATCTAATTTAAAATCTTTCGGACTGATTTGATAAGAGCCGATTGAATATATATTTTTCATCATCAAATCCCACATCGGCTGCTTTGTATTGGTGGCAGAGCTTTTCAGCATTTTTGTTAATAAAGCAGATGGAGCAGCAATACCTCCGTCGGAAAATTCACCGACCTGATAAACACGCCCGTCAAGTGTATATTGATAAGAAACAGAAAGTATCTGATCTGGATTTAAAGTCTGATTTAAAGAAATATATCCGAGTCTTGGATTAAGAGTAAATTCTGAAGGCTGTAATTTTCTGGCAGAAGCAATTAACTCATAATTAACCGTTTGCTGCATGGTATGGCTGGAAAGCTGATCAATCCTGGAAACCGTTGTATTTACAGCCCGAACCTGCTGGTCGGTTGAAAAATTTCCGTATAAATTATTTTGCGCATTAAAAGGAAGTTTTGTTGGGGAAATATCAGTCACATAGGTTTGGTTATTCGGAATGTGCCCATTGGCAGCGTCTTCAGCCAATTCAGATAGGGCCACTAAACTGCGGATATCAGTGGTTGATGCATTTGTATTGGAAATCCAGACCTCAATGCGGTTAATATTAATTCCTGAATTTATAAAAGGCAGGCCATGTAAAGCGAGATCAAAATTATCGCGGAAATACTGGCCGAGAAAAAAGTGCTTGTTTGCTTCATAAGCATCACCGGCAACCTCAAACTTGCTTATCTGAGCACCGCCTGTAACATTAACTTCCGACTTTTTGCCTTTTTCCTGGGCCAGCAAAGCTGTCACCGACAAGCGCCCGAACTGCAATTGTGTTTTAACCCCAAACAGCGTCTGGCTTCCGGTAATTAAGGTTCCTGTTAAGGGCATCGTCACGTTACCAGCTTCAATTTTTTTAATAATCTCATCTTCGTAACCGGTATATTCCAGTTTCATTTGATTTTCGAAATCGAAGGTAGCTTCGGTATTATAGCTGGTTGTTAATTTTAATTTATCCCCGATTTTCCCTATTACGTTTAATTGAATTTTTTCATTGAAATCGAAGGTGTTTACTTTACGGTTTAAAACCGGTATAGCAGGGTTGTCTGTTTTTGTCCCGTTGTAAGCAAATATCAGCTCAGCCGAACCGTTTGGACGGATATCAACAGTGTTGCCGCCGAAAATACGATCGAAAATTTCGCCGCCGACGTTAAGTTTAGGAATTATAGGTTTATTCTTATTGTTCTGTGATTCCGCATCAGTGCGGGAGTTCCAGTATTTTTTTACCTGCTTTTTAAACATGTAATTCTGATACTCTTCATTATCCATGTATGTAGGCGGGCGAAAATTGCTGCCACCCATGGTTTGATTAATATCGTAATTCCCCGTGACCGGATTATACTCTACATCGGTTTTAACATTGGATGGATTATTCAGTCTCAATCCTCCTGCATTTGGGTAATTCAGAGGATCTCCGGTGGACTGGTCCTGGAAATTAAAAGGAAGTTTAACAACAGGTGTATCGGCTTCAGCGAAGGGCAGTTCAGCATCAATTTGTGCGGCATGGCGGTAAGAGCTGACCTTTGCGTCAGAGCTCACGATAAGCGACAGCAATCCCACAGAAAGGACACCTACACCAATATATTTAGTAACTGCTATAGCCAAAATTTATAAAAAACTATTTTAGTAATTTTTCATTCCATAAGCAAACAAGGATTTTAACGGTTTAACTATTATTAAATTATTGAGTGCATAAAAAAAGTCTGTTTCCAGCCTATGCTAAAAATAAAACAAAGGCAGATCGGCCCAGATTTAATACATTCAATAAAAATTAAAATTTAAGACAATTCTTTAAATATACAAATGCAATTAAAAATCTGATTTTTTGTATTTAATAAATTATCAAAATAAGCTGCACATACTATTCCTTTTTCTAAAGGCTTTTAAGCGCCGCTTTAATAAGTTGTTCAACCGTTTGTCCTGTTCCTTCTGTTCTGATAATTTTATCAAGTACTTTGTCGGCCCCTGCTTTATTGAAACCTAACATAACCAGCGCAGATAACGCCTCCTCTTTTAATATATTGTTTGACGGCACAAAAAATTCTGCAGCCAGGCCTCCTTTGCCCATTTTATCTTTTAAATCAACAATAATTCGCTGTGCTGTTTTTTCGCCGATTCCTTTTACGCTTTTCAAAAGCGCTACATTTCCTGTCACTATTGCATTTTGAATTTCTGCTGCACTCAATGAAGAAAGCATTAATAATGCACTGGTACCGCCGACGCCTGATACTGAAACCAGCTGACGGAAGAGATCGCGTTCAGGCGTATCATAAAAACCAAAGAACTTAGGCATATCATCGCGCACATACATTTGTTCGGTAAATAATTTACAGTTTTCGCTGTTCCCAAGTTTTGTAAAGGTGTTCAGTGAAATCTGCATAATATAACCTACTCCCGATGCATCAATTACTGCATAAGTGGGCGTTTTTTCTACTAATTTTCCTTGTATGTGATAAATCATTTATTCAATTTGTAATTTTAAAATGTGCTGATTTGAAAATTAATCTAACAACATTTGACCGCACCAAATAATCAGCAAATTTTAAAAAGCCTTTTCCTGTTTAACTTCCAGCAGATCTTTTTTTTCCTGAGCAGCTGAGACAGGCGGTGTGTTTTGATTTCTTGCCTGTGCATCTATCACCGCAATTGTTACCATGTTTACAATTTCCCGAACGGAGCTACCTAACTGAAGAATATGAACAGGTTTTTTCATGCCGATTAAAACCGGGCCGATAGCTTCGGCACTGCCAAGCTCCTGCATCAGTTTGTAAGCAATATTACCGGACGCTAAATTTGGAAAAATTAGAGTATTTACTTTTTTGTCAACTAAGCTTGAAAAAGGAAACTGTTCTTTCAATAATTCATTGTTCAAAGCAAAATTGGCCTGCATGTCGCCATCCACAATCATTCCGGGATAATTTTTATGAAGAATTTCTACTGCATCGCGCATTTTATTCGGCAGTTCGCCTTCTGTTGAACCAAAATTTGAATAAGATAATAATGCGATGCGAGGTATGATATTATACTGCTTTACGCTGTTTGCTGTAAGCACTGTAATATCTACTAAATCCTGAACTGAAGGATTTACATTCATAGTAGTGTCTGCAAAAAAGAAGGGTCCCTGCTTGGTGTTGAGAATATACATTCCTGCTACACGTCTTGCGCCTTCCTGCACACCGATAATCTGCAGAGCAGTACTGATAGGGTCGCCGTACTTGCGGGTAAGCCCTGAAATCATTGCATCAGCTGTTCCGGTTTCTACCATCATTGCACCAAAGTGATTACGCTCACGCATAATTTTTCGGGCTTCATAAAGCGTAAAACCTCTCCGCTGGCGTTTTTGAAAGAAAATATCACCGAATGAAATTCTGCGGTCTTCTTCCTCAGGGCTTCTTGGGTCAATGATAGGAATGCCGCTTAAATCCAAATTGTTTTCAGCAATTAATTTTCTGATTTTAACTGCATCGCCCAATAGTATTGGTTTTGCAATGCCTTCGTCAGCCACCTGCTGTGCGGCTTTTAAAATTTTATAATGATCGGCTTCAGCAAACACAACACGTTTTGGATTCTGTTTTGCTTTGTTGGTAAGGCTTCTGATAAGCTTGCTGTCGAGGCCGAGGCGGTTTATTAATTCCTGCTTGTAAGCATCCCAATCAGTTATTTTGTGCTGTGCAACACCTGATTCTATTGCTGCTTTCGCGACAGCGGGCGCAACAGTATAGATTAGGCGGGAGTCAATCGGTTTTGGAATGATATACTCAGGACCGAATGTTATGTTTTTAGAATCATACGCTAAGTTCACAGCGTCCGGCACCGGCTCTTTTGCAAGCTGTGCAATGGCATATACAGCAGCCAGTTTCATTTCTTCATTAATCTGAGTTGCACGAACATCTAATGCTCCGCGGAAAATAAAAGGGAATCCAAGTACATTGTTTACCTGGTTAGGATGGTCGCTTCGGCCTGTAGCCATGATAATATCAGGACGTGCAGCTATCGCATCCGCATAAGGAATTTCAGGGTTAGGGTTTGCCAACGCAAAAACAATCGGGCGTTTTGCCATTGATTGTATCATTTCTTGATTTACAATATTTCCTTTTGATAACCCGATAAATACGTCGGCGCCTTTCATAGCATCTTCAAGGGTTTTTGCTTTTTTATCAGTAGTGGCAAAATACTTTTTCTGGTCATCAATATCGTCGCGGTAAATGCTTATTACACCTTTGCTGTCGAGCATTAAAATATTTTCTTTTTTTGCGCCTACTGCAATATAAAGTTTAGCGCATGATATGGCAGCTGCCCCGGCGCCATTGACTACTATTTTTATTTTATCAATTTTTTTCTTCGCAATTTCGCAGGCATTCAATAAAGCTGCTGATGAAATGATGGCAGTGCCATGCTGATCATCATGCATCAATGGGATATTCAATTCTTCTTTTAATCTGCGTTCGATTTCAAAACATTCAGGGGCTTTAATGTCTTCTAAATTTATTCCTCCGAATGTAGGAGCAATTGCTTTCACTGTATTTACAAACAAATCAATATCCGTTGCGTCCACTTCAATATCAAACACATCAATATCTGCAAATATTTTAAAAAGGAGCCCTTTGCCTTCCATAACAGGTTTAGATGCTAAAGCACCTATGTTACCAAGCCCAAGTACGGCAGTGCCGTTGGATATTACTGCTACTAAATTGCCTTTTGCGGTATATTTATAAACGTCATCCGGATTTTTTTCAATTTCTAAACAAGGCTCTGCAACGCCGGGTGAATATGCTAATGATAAATCGCGCTGTGAACTGTGCGGTTTTGTTGGTATTACTTCAATCTTCCCAGGTCTTCCCTGCGAGTGATAATCTAACGCTTCCTGTTTTCTGAACTTTGACATCTTTCCTAAAATTTTGTGAGTTGCGAATATAAGAATTTAGAGCGGATTACGAAATTCAAATTCGAATTTGATAATTTGATATTTTGTTAATTTGAAAATTAAATAATGTCCTGCTGTAATATGCCAGTCCCGGTTTTTGGATTTAAAAATATAATTTATTAATATGGGAATATGCAGCCGAATCTGGCAACCTAGATTTATACTGAATAAGTCCATTTTCAAATTTGCACATTTTCAAATTGTTCACTAATTTAGTCAGCTATGAAAACAAAATTAGTTGTATTTACCGGAGCAGGAATAAGTGCAGAAAGCGGCATCAAAACTTTCCGCGGAAGCGACGGCTTATGGGAAGAGTATAATATTAATGATGTTGCCACACCTCAGGGCTGGGAAAAAAACAACGCATTGGTCTTGGATTTTTATAATAAAAGACGCAGGCAGATTTTGGAGGCCGAACCCAACAAAGCTCATTATGCTTTGGCTGCATTGGAAAAAAAATATGATGTACTTATCATTACTCAAAACATTGATGATCTGCATGAAAGAGCCGGTTCTGAAAATGTGCTTCATTTGCATGGCGAAATATTAAAGAGCAGAAGCACAACTGACCCTTCTTTGATTTATAAAATTAAGGGAAGCGAATTAAATATTGGCGATAAATGTGAGCGAGGTTCCCAGCTTCGCCCGCATATAGTGTGGTTTGGAGAAAATGTTCCAGAAATGGAAAATGCTTATTTATGCGCTGATCAATCGGAAATATTTATTGTTACCGGCACTTCTTTGGAAGTATATCCTGCGGCCGGACTGATTAATTATCTGCCAAGAAATATTCCTAAATATTTAATTGACCCGGGTGCTGTAAATGTGAGCGGGATAAATAATCTTACTGTGATAAAAGAAAATGCAGGGATTGGATTGCCCAAACTGGCTGATGAACTGTTGAAGTAAATTGAAATGTTTTTTAGAGGCTAAGAAAAATTATTCTTTAAACCAGCTGCTGTACATTATATAATTATCCGCAATGCGGTTTATTTCACCGCTGATTAATTCAGGATTAATATCTTTTACTTTTTTTGCCGGAACACCTGCATAAATAACACCTGAGGGTACCTTAGTGTTTTCAAGCACTACAGCACCTGCGGCAATAATTGTATTGCTGCCTATTTCGGCATTGTCCATCACAATTGCACCCATGCCGATTAATACATTATCATGTATGGTGCATCCATGCACCAAAGCATTGTGTCCGATAGAAACATTATTGCCGATGGATACTTTTGTTTTTTCGTACGTGCAGTGTATTACGGCGCCGTCCTGAACATTTACTTTGTTTCCCATGCGAATAGAATTTACATCACCGCGGACCACTGCATTAAACCAAATACTGCACTGGTTACCCATATCTACATCGCCGACAATGGTTGAATTTTCTGCCAGATAACAGTCGTTCCCGAATTTCGGATAAATACCTTTTACAGGTTTTATTAAAGCCATTTTTTGTTTTTATTTATGTACTTCTTTTCCTTTTTGGCAGCACTTTTCTAGTTTTTTATATGCTTTCGGATCTGCGGAAACATCATCAGCATCATAACCTGCTTCAGCAATGGCTTTGCGGATTTTTTCAGGTGTTGTTTCTTTTGAATTGTAATTAACTGTTACAATTTTAGATTTAACATCCAGTTCAGATTTTTTTATTCCTTTTTCAGAAGCTAGCGCTGTTTCAATAGTTTTTTTACACATTTTGCAGACTGCTGAAGTTTTAACTTTTAATACCGAGGCTGTATCCTGCGCCTTTACTGATACTGCAAATAATAAAAGTATTGAAACTAAGAAGCCCAAGATTCTTATGCTGCCAGCGGGAAAAGAAGTTTTTTTTGTGACAGAATTATCGGATGAAAAGAAAATTGAACTGATTTTTTCTGATGATTTTTTTATTTGAGTTTTCATTTTTGTGCTTATTAATCCTGATGCAGTTATTATTCCGAAACAATTAATTTTTTGTATTCTATTTTATCGTTCACTTTAAAACTGCAGATATAAATACCATTTGACAGCTCCTTGGTGTTCAAATTATATTTATAAAACCCTGGCGAAAGGGCTGTGTTTACAATTGTTTTTATTTCCTTACCCATCATATCGAACAGGGTTATGCGGACCTGGGAATTATCAGATGTGCGGAATTCGAAATCAGCATAATCCTTTGCAGGGTTGGGGTATACCCGGAAACGATTATCAAACAGATGAGAATCCGTAATGCCGGTTAAGTTTATTGAAGCCGTGTCAAACGCGCCCTGGCTGAGGTTATAATATGAACCGCTGTTTGAAATTTCGAGTTTAACAGCTCTTACCATATAGTAATTTACATGATTTAAAGGGAATGAATCTATATAATTTGTTCCGGTAATAATGCCGCTGTTTATCTTGTTGTACTTTCCGCTAACTGTATCTTCGCGGTAAACGCAGTACCCTAAAACACTGTCGGAAGACGCTGTCCAGCTCAAATTTACATGAGAAAGAGCTGGCAGTGCTGCAACATTTACCGGCGGAGCAATTGTGTGCATTCTTAATGTAGGATCGCCCATAAGGCCTATTGTTACTTCGCTTGGGAAATAGCCAGAGGTGTAGGTAAATGAATTCTGCATTGTTTTAAGTCCTGCAAAACCAACAGTTTCGCCTAAAGCCATATGGTGATAAATAGAATACGGTCTGCCTGACCAGGATGATGTAAGGCCCCAGCCGCTTGATGCTAATGGAGCTCTGAGGATATTATCCTGGCTGTCCCAGTCGCCGAAATAACTTCCAAACATCATTGTAAAAACAGATTTAGGAGAATTGATTGAAAAATCTGAGGTGCTGCCTATACCGTTGCAGCTGGTGAAGGAGCCGCTGCCGCATCCATACGACCACAGATAACTTTGAGCTGACATATCTCCAAAATAATCTCCGGTTTTAATACTATCTGGCCGGAACATCGCGGTAAAATTTCTCCATCCGCTGGAAGCAAAGGCTTCTCCGCTGAAATAACCAAAATTATCATCAATCAATGCACGCCTTGCTGCATTAAAAACTTTCTGTTTATAATTGTGATCCTTGTTTAAATACTGCCGTAACAGCTGTTCTTCACTGCTTGAAAAAGAAGGCATATTGGAAAGGTCAACTCTGCCGATTTGCAACCCAAGAGAATAATCTAAACCAGTCTGGTCGAATTTACCATCACCGATTCTGTTTTGATTTTCGGGCCGGCTGGCGAGGGTATCGCTGATATCAGTATCAGTCCATGTTGAAATAAAATCAACATAATAACCATCAGCAGGCCAAGCGCCGAGGTGGGAGGGATGCCCATCAGGATTTTGATCGCCGGAATAGGGCACAGGAACATGGCCGAATAAAAATACTCCCTTTACATTTGCCGGATCAGCATTATAATCAGTACCGATTAATGCTTTAATGGCAGGCGGAGAAGCTGTTCTGGAAACATCGTGTCTTATAATCTGCCAGCCGTCGCCGATCATATCTGAAATCAATGTTTTTAGTTCTGATGCTAATGTAACTGCAAAAGTATTGTCAACTAATAGTATTATTTTGCCTCTGTAATCTACCTGCGGATATTTAATGCCTGCATAAACATAGGTATATGCATTAATGGTTCCGCTGCTCCAAATCTTGTATTCATAATCACCTCCAAGAGCAACGGTATTATCTGAATAGCTTGTTGCTGTACCGGATAAAGTGGCAGCAACTGTTCCCCAGCCGTATGCTGTTTTTGTTTTTCTATAAATTTTAATACTTGTCGAACCCGTTATCGGAGCCCAGGTGAATGTAATTGAAGGAGGTGAGGTTTGAATGGATGTTGTGATCTGAATTGTGGCATCAACACAATTTTGTGCTGCGCCTTTGTCAATATTTATAGTGCAAAGTAAAATTATCAAAATTAATAAGTAGTTTTTTTTCATGCTTTTATCGGGATTAGTATGTGTTACAAGATGTAAATGTCCTCAAAAAAAATTGAAATTAAAATAATTATTTAAACTCTGTTTGTGCGTTAAAAATTTATGATTAAAAAATCAGCAGGAAATTTTATTTGTTTTTTCAGTATTACAAAATGATTTGTATTATCCGAGGATTAGGATTTAACTGGGAATGTTTTTTTCGCGATTAATAAATTTGATTTATCTACTTTCCGCTGGTAACCGATTCCGAAAGGGAGAGGTTTCACTTTTGAAGTGTCATTGAAAGCGTTTTTTAAATCTGTCTGATAAAACTTTTTGAACATTGGTATAGGGCCGTTGTAAGTGCCGTAATACTGCACCTTCTGCCAATTTTCCTGCTCTGCGAAAAAATGAACAGGAATGCCGGAATCATCCTGCAAAACAGCCTGACTGTGATTTAAAATTATTTTGTGGATGGTCTCAAAATTAGGTTGATGCATCAAATAAGAGGCAGACTTAATGAAAGTTGCTGCTTCACTGAAGCTGTTCAGAAAAATTTCGAGTCCGTTCTTTTTTTGCAAAGATTTATCTGATAAATCAAAAGAAAAATAATAAAGAGTTTTTTGAACAGAAGCCGTTTCATTTGAATTTTTTGTAACTGAAGAAAGTGAATCATTTCCGCGGTTTACTTCAAAGGTTATTTGAACACCGTTCATTTTTCCGGCTCCCTGCCATGTAATCTGGGGGAAAGTACTTTTTATAACTTGTCCGCTGTCATTTACCTGCACCGGTTCAATGGTAATAATTTTATTGCCTGTTCTTGCCAGATATACCATCAACAAAGGCAGTGTGCCCTTTAGTTCCTGTATTTGAAAATCTGTTCTCATATCCCTTGTTTTAAAAAACGAAGAGGAAAGAATAGTGCTCTGAGCCTTGCGCAGAGCAAGAAAATAATTTTCCCAGAAGTCAGACGGTATTTTCCGGATATCAGGAATTTTGCCGACGGGCTCTAAGCCAATCATTATATAGTTTTCAGCAGCAGGAAAAAAAGTATCCGCGTATAAAAAGTCAGCACCGCTGAAAGGATAAAAAACTGTTTTATATCCCTGCATATCTGAATGGCTTTCTGAGTGGGCAGAAGCAGGGTTGTTGAATGTTAATTCCTTTTCTGACCATGATTTTATTTTGCTCAGCTGCCTTTCTTCAAGCGCCGTCCAGCCGTTATTAAACCATGAAGCATATATTCTCCAATCTTGATTTTTTTCCAGTTTTAAAAACTCGCTTCCCTCATCGCTTTTCATGCCGGCAATGAAACGTGCATTATCATTGTAGATCCTGACAAATTCTTTTTTTTGAGTAGAAGTTTTTTGAGTAGAAGTTTTTTCTTTAGTGTAAATTTTTGCTGTGTCTTTTTTAATTTCAGTTTTTTTTTCCTGAGGAGTTTGCTGAGTACAGCTTATTATTGCAAGCATCGTAAGCAGGATGCCGCACGTCCGGGTTAATAAATTTTTAAAGCGGATTGAATGATTGATAAGCATTGATGAAAATGAATTATAAATAGGAAAGATTTTATTTTGTTTTATCAATTTGTTTCTGACAAAAATAAATAACGGAAGAAAGGAGTTTTTATTTTTCGTAAAAGTGCATCGCTTTAATATATTCCCATACAGGTTCTGATGTAAAATAGCGCATATCTTTTTTCTCCTTAATGGCCTGCCGGATTGCGGTGGATGATATTTCCATTAATGGTGCATTTACTAATTTTACCTGATGCTGATTCGGTTTCACTCTCAGATCATCCCCGGAAGGGCCATCTGGCAAAGGTTTTTGACGGGGGTAAACGTACAGCTGATAATGTTTTAAAATTTCTTCATAGTTTTTCCATTTATGAAAACTGTCAAGATTATCTTCTCCCATTATCAGTGCAAATTCGTTTAAAGGGTATTTTTCTTTTAGATAAGTCAGCGTGTTTATTGTATAAGACGGCTGTGGAAGTTTAAATTCAATATTGCTTGCTTTCATTTTTATATTGTCCCCGATTGCAAGATTTACCATGTGTAAGCGCTGTTTTTCATCGAGCAGACTGCTCTTTTTTTTCAATGGGTTATGGGGAGAAACTACAAACCAAATGCGGTCTAAGTCAGTAAATTCAAGCATGTAATTAGCAAGCACCATGTGCCCTGTGTGAACGGGATTAAATGAACCGAAAAACAAACCAATTTTCATTGTACTGCGAATTACGAATATTAACGAATTACGAATTGTAATGCGAAAAATTAAATTTATTTAATCCACATAAAAACATTGGGATTATTTTCATACTGGGTAATATCATTACTGAATACGATTACACAGAAGTCTATTAAAGGAAGCAGGCCGAAACACCCGCCGAATGTGGCGGCATATATAATAGGAACCCAGGGTTTGGTGCCGAGCATAACCCGGTGTGTTCCAACAAATCCAAATGGAAAAGGGAAAGCAGATATGGCCGCTATCCGTTTTTTCTTTTTCTGATTATCTGATGCAGGCAGTTCTACTTCGCTTAATGAGCATTTATTATTTAATTGAACAACTGCAGTATCACCTGCTTTTGATTTCAATAATGTATCGCTGGGAGCAGGTACTGAATTGTTTTTTTCGGCTTCAGGCAGATTTGAAGAAATTGCAGTAAAAGATAATCCTGATAGGAGCAAAAAAGTTATAAATACTATACGTTTATACATTTTAAAAAATAAAAGAGGATGAGTTTATCTCATCCCCTTTATAATTAATTTTTTAATTCCGGATAAATAGTTTTTACGTTGTTGTGATTTTTAATTCAGAACAAACGAAAAAAATTATCTGGTTTCTTTCATCAATTTAGCTGTTTCGTTTTTGTATAATCTTGAAGCTTCGCTCCAGTTAACAACATTCCAAAAAGCAGTAATATAATCAGGGCGTCTGTTTTGATAATTTAAATAATAAGCATGCTCCCAAACATCTAAAGCTAAAATAGGAGCTCCTTTTACTTCTGCAATATCCATTAAAGGGTTATCCTGATTAGGGGTAGAGCTTATAACCAGCTTGCCGTCTTTTAAAAGCAGCCAAGCCCATCCTGAACCAAAACGAGTTGTACCAGCAGCTGCAAATTGTTTTTTAAATTCATCGAAAGTACCAAAAGCGGTATTTATTGCTGCAGCTAAATCGCCAGTAGGCAGTCCGCCAGCATTCGGCGCCATAAGCGTCCAGAATAAAGAGTGATTAAAATGTCCGCCGCCATTATTGCGGACAGCAGCCGGGTATTTAGAAATGTTTTTACAAATTTCTTCGATGCTTAATTTTTCGGCATCAGTACCTGCAATTGCATTGTTTAAATTTGTAACATACGCCTGATGATGCTTTGAATGGTGTATTTCCATTGTGCGCGCATCAATATGAGGTTCTAATGCATTGTATGCATACGGTAATTTTGGTAATTCGAAAGCCATTATTATTAGGGGTTTTAGGTTAAGTTTTTGATTTAATTATTTATCAAAGATAAGAATTTTTGCGTGGAAGATACTTAATCGGATTGATAAATTTATGATGATTTTCGATAGAAATCAGGCAATACTGTATGTTTATGATTTTGAATAATCAAATGCAAACGAATTATAGTTTGAAATAATTCGATTTCTGAGTTGAAATTGAGAGAATTAAAATTTGCATTCTATAATTATTTCATACTTTTGATGCAGTATTTTTATCTTCTATATTCTACTTGAAATTCAATAAAGATTTAAAAAGCCGGCATTGCATAATAAAAAAAAATGCAAAATTTTTTCTCCGGTATCTTTAAAGTTTTTTTTAATCTTTGAAAAAATGAAAAACCTGCTCATTACATTAATTACCTTATCTGGTATTAATCCCTTGTTCTCTCAAAAAGACACCTCTCAATTTTATAATAAAACATTAAGCAGCAATAATTTTTCAATTGAGCTTTTTGGAAAAGCCGGATTTTATTCTTTAGGGTATGAAAGAACATTTTACAAATCAAAAAAACTATTACTTGCGGCCGGAATAAATGTGAGTTATGAGCCGTTTGCAGGAGTTGACGGGGTAGTTGCACCAATTGGAATAAGCGCTTTGATTGGAGAAAAAGAAAATAAATTACTGCTGGGTTTGGCGGAGACAAATGCTTTTGATTTTTATCCGTATCCTAAGACCCAGAAAGAAAGAAACGAATTCAATGATTCCCTTCAGGATTACCGGCCTTTATACAGCCTTATGTCTATAGTACCTTCAGTTGGCTGGCGGAGATATTTGAAAAAGGGAAATTCTATAACTGTTGCATTTTCTCCCATAATATTTACTTATAGAGATGGAGGTTATAAATTTAATGCCTTAAAAATGCTTCCTTGGGTCGGCATAAATTATAATATAAAATTTTAAGAAGAGAAATTAATAGTGCAGGAGAAAAATGAACCAAAAGTTTTTCCAAATGATACTTTATAAAAAAGACCTGCTAAAAAATGAAGAGTATATTTCCTCTAATACCTTAGAATCCTAGGCAAATCCCCATCTGAGCTATTGTTGAAGCCTGACCTACTTCGGCGAACAAACCGAAATGTTCCTTTATCATATAGCGGACTCCAAGAGTGAGCTGATAATCAAAATCCAAAGAAGTATTTTTGCGAGAGATATTTGAATTTGTCGGATTGGTGTCGTTGTAATTATCGATCTTGTAAATATATCCTAATCCTGCACCGGCAAATATATCCAATGATTTGCCGATTGGGAAATGACCATTTAAACGTGCATAGCCCCCGATCAAACTGCTTTTTATATTTACCTCATAGCGCAGGGTAGGCGAATTATCATATTTATAGGATACCGAACCATTTGAATATTCAAAGTTAAGGCCGATGCCAAAATATTTCTGCAACCCGTGCTCATATTTTAAAACTACTGTGCCGTAATTTTTGGAGTTATAATCAATATTAGATTTGTATTGATCAAAAGTATTTGTGATCCTTGATGTTGCAGGAAGACCAAAGCCAAGTGATATAATGTTTTTCCCATCATCGAATGCCTGGGAAAAAATGAGGTTAGAACTTAATATTAAACCTGCGAATAAAAATACTTTTTTCAATTTTCCCACTTTTATATTTGTTTTTATTTTTGTTAATATAATCTATGCATGCTTTCAGCATGAATTTTAAAATCAGCAGATGATTTTATTTGATTGTTTTTTTTTGACAGATTATTTACTCAGAAGTTCTTTTACAATTCCTGAAATAATTTTACCGTCAGCTTTTCCGGCTAATTTTTTAGATGCGGCACCCATTACTTTTCCCATGTCAGCAGGCGATGTTGCGCCCACCGATGCAATAATTGCAGCTACTTCAGCCTTTATTTCATCTTCAGACATTTGCTGCGGTAAATAAGATTCAATGATGCCGGCCTGAAATAATTCAACATCGGCTAAATCAGCACGGTTCTGAGTTTTGTATATTTCAGCAGTTTCTTTACGCTGTTTAACCATTTTCTGAAGCGACTTTACTTCCGAATCATCGGTATATCCTTCAGGAGAAGTTTTTAATATTATTATTGCTGATTTTACAGCACGTAATGCTTCTAGTTTTGCTGCATCTCTTGCTAACATAGCTGTTTTGATGTCAGCATTTATTTTTTCTTCTAGTGCCATGTTAAATAAGTTTAAAGTTTGTAGGTTTAAAGTTTGAATTGCAGATGTTAGATGTCAGCATTTATCCAATACCTAACATCCAATATCCATTTTTAAAACAATCCGTTGATCTCTGCATCAATCTTATTAATGATGAGACCGAGGTCTTCCTGCTTTTCAAGGAAATTAATATTGTCAACATCAATTATCAAAAGCTTTGCGTTTGAATTTTCTTTTTCATAAGAAGTAATGAACGCTTCGTAACGCTCGTTCAAACGTTTTAAATAATCTAAACGGATTGCATTTTCATAATCACGACCGCGTTTTTGAATTTGGTTTACCAATGTTGGAACCGAAGCTCTAAGATAGATTAACAAATCAGGAGGTGTAATAAAGGACTCCATCAATTTGAATAAAGCAAAGTAGTTTTCAAAATCGCGGGTTGTCATTAATCCCATTGCATGCAGATTGGGTGCAAAAATGTATGCATCCTCATAAATGGTTCTGTCCTGAATTACAGTTTTTCCGCTTTTGCGGATATCCTGCACCTGCCCGAAACGGCTGTTTAAAAAGTACACCTGCAGGTTAAACGACCAGCGCTGCATGTCCTCATAAAAATCATTTAAGTAAGGATTATGATCAGCATCTTCGAAGTGCGACTGCCATTTATAATGTTTTGCTAAAAGTGTAGTGAGTGTAGTTTTACCCGAGCCGATGTTACCTGCTATTGCTATGTGCATAATCTAATTAAATAATTTTTGAGTAATTTAATCTATACTATTTACTGCGTTTTTTAGATTGAAATAAAAATAATCTGCCTAAAAAAAATCAGCAAACGAAAATACAAAAACAAGTGTGCGGATGATTTAAAAAATGAAAATTGTGGATAAGTTTTTTAAAAAAGAGGAGTTTTACTGTTAATCATATTGTTATTATTTTTTTTGATTTTAAAAAAATTATACAGCATGAAATCTGAAAGGTGAAATTACTGCTCAGTATAAATAGAAATTGATTTATCAGTCTGCACAAATAAAACATCCATTTCTAATCTGAAATTTTGAAATGCAACCGGCGGCATTTCAAATTTTATTTCTTCAGTAGTTTTAATATTATATGCTTTGGCCTTGTTATCTATAATATAATAGAGCCATTCGCCTATGGGCTGAAAATGCTGCACATTTTTTACAGGAACAGTTTTATAATAGGTGCCGTAAACATCAAAAATTAAAATACCGGTAGAGGGATTATTGAGATATATTTTATTATCGTATTCCAATAAATAATCCGGCTTCATATCTACATTTAATAAAAGGCTCAGGTTGCCTGTCTGCTGGGTGGTTTCAAGTGTTTGTGAGAGCCGCACAAGTTCAGAGTTCTGCTGATTGTACAACCATAAGCCGTTATTGTGGGAGGCGCATGTCAGCTGTGTCTGCTGAAAGCCTATTTTATCAAGACTTATAGGGTCTGAGATTAAGCTTAATGTATTATCAAGAAAAAGCACTGATATAAAATTTCTGTAATACACCAGCAGCTGCATCATGTTGGAAGCATCAACAAAATCAATTTTCCCGAAATTATTATTGCTGTATTTATAGAGCAGTCTGCCTGATTTATTATACTTGCTGAGCTCATCAGCTTTTACAATATATATATTGCCCTGGTTATCGGTAGTAAAAAAATCGGCAGCGATATTAATTGTCGCGGCAAGATTAAACCTGCCTTGGGCATTACTTGTGAGAGTGAAAAAAAGAAATATATAAAATAGTTTTTTCATATTAATTTTTTTTCAAAGCTGTGAGATTTGATTTTTTCAGCTGGAGAATAAATATTCTGTATCTGCAAAGATAGGCCGAAAAATTATAAAATAAATTAATCTGGGGTTACGGCAAATTTCCTTTTATACAATTTTTTCTTCAAGACCTCACCCCCGGCCCCTCTCCTTGAAAAAAGGAGAGGGGAGCCATAACTCGAAGAGTATAAAAAAAACTTGAGGAGTCGAACCTCTTTTATTGAGAAAGGAGAGGGGAGCCATAACTCAAAGAAAACTGAAAAGCTTGATGTGTAGAACCCCTCTCCTTTTTTCAAGGAGAGGGGCAAGGGGTGAGGTTTAAATATAAAAAGGATACTTATCACTCAACAATTAATCTCAGGAAACTGATTGCTTTCGAATAGAATAATTGCTGAAACAAATAAGAAGCCCTTAAAAATTATTTTATAAAATCGATTTTGGAATCAATTTCATTGCCGGCAATTTTAAATTCTTTTTAAAACCGGCTTGTGAATCCGGATTAAATATCAGTGTGGTTTCCCAGCAGTTTTCAGGCTTTAGTTCCTCTATCATTCCATTTAAAACTTCCCTGGAAATTTTTTCGGAATGAATAATGGTAACACATTCAGTATTTAAATTAGCGCTCCGCGGATCAAGATTGAAAGTGCCTATTACAGTTGTGATGCCATCTATCACCATAGACTTAGCATGCAGTCCGAAAACAGGCCTATAATTCAATTTCTGCTGCAAAGCTCCGGTCATTATTTTATATCGGACAGCTGCATCAGGTTTGTATTCATATATTTTCATCCCTGTCATTAATAGCAGCTCCCTGTCGCGCTGGTAACCGCTGAAGGCTTCCAGGTTATCTGTTGAAGCGAGGCTGTTTGTCATAATTTTAATATTCACACCTCGTTTTACAGCATCCTGAAAAAGTTTTTTTCCTAATGCAGTAGTTATTAAATAAGGCGATTGAATCATGATTGATTTTTTTGCCTGCTTCACTAAATTAATTAATGCTGTTGTTGTGATGCCACCGCCTGCCAAGCCTTTTAAACCGTCATTTTTGCCAGGACTGTCGCTGACAAACTCAACGCTGTCAACCCACTGAAGTTTTCCTGATTTTTCTATTTCATTAAATGCGGCTGGGATATTTTTTATTTTCCCGCGCACCTGCGGCCAAAAATTAGTTGAATCGCAGGCATATTGATGCAGCTGTTCGAAGCGCCGCGGATCAGTAAAATTAAATTTTGTTGTATCCACCAGCTCTCTTACAGGTTTGCTGATAGGGCTGTTCCAGAAATCATTAAAACTCTGCTGCACTTTATCGGTTTCTCCGCCGATGAGCAGCACATCGCGGTCGCGGAAATTATATTTATGATCATAATCAAAATACTCATCCGCAATATTGCGGCCTCCGGTAATTACCACACGGCCGTCAACAGTAAATGTTTTGTTGTGCATCCGCTGATTTGCCCCGGCGAAATTAGTTTTGAGATAAGTGAATTTTTGAAATGCATTTTTGCCCACATTGGTTGAAGGGTTATATATTTTGATGGATATGTTTTTATGCGAATCTAAAGTAAGCAGTTTATTTTCATCGGCTTCAACCATTATATCATCAACCAGAATTCTCACTTTTACTCCTCTGTCGGCCGCACGGACAAGGTAATCAGCAGCAATTAACCCTACATTATCGGCAGTAAAAATAAAATATTGAATATCTATTGTTTTCTCAGCGTTTTCGCAGAGCCATGCACGTGCAGTCATTGAGCCGTCGCCGTCTTCTAAAGTATAAACTCCGGTTTTATTAGGAGCAAGGCTGATAATTGAATCAAGTTTTTTTGATAATCCTCCCGCAGTTTCACAATGTATGGATGAACAAAAATCAGGGGCAGGCTTAGCTTCTTTTTTAGTTTTTGCGGTGCAGGAATAAAGTAGAAAAGAAAGAAGGAATAGCTGGCAGATTTTTTTCATGATAAATTTTATCCGCATAAAAATACTGAAAATTAAAACCTTGATAGGATTTAATAAATTAAGGAAGCAGCGACATTTAAAATGGAATAAATTTCCTCATTTTAGCAGGACTCCTTCGGAGTCCAATGTTTATAGATAATCATTGTACTATAAACATCCGACCCCGAGAGGGTCGAATAATTAATATGCAGAAATTTATCCCAGGCATAGTATAATTCTCCAAAACCTCAGCTATTTCTCCAAAACCTCAGCTTTTCCGCCAAAACCTCAGCTTTTCAACCAAAACCTATAGCTTCTCAAACAAAAACTATAAACTAAAGCCGAAATCTCAGCTTTTGACCCAAAAGCTATAGCTTTTGAGCCGAAAACTCCAAGAGATGTTCGATTGGTAGTGTGTTTTAGTTGTTAAGCGATTATTATAGCATGACGAACCCAAAATTTTTATCACATTTCAAATGATTCATAACATAACATCGAAATTAAATTTTTTATTGATTTGTAAAAAAATATTAATCCTTAAAAGCAAAACATGAAACTAATCAAAGTAGCCGTAGGTGATATAATAGCACTGGCCGCACCGGAAAAAATTCAATTTATGGGAAACACAATTCCCAAGATGACCAATAAGCCCGTATATGCCAATCCGCTTGTTCCATTAACCGGAACAAATGGTGATTCTATGACAGAGATTATCTCGGTTTTTACAGAAGCCGAGGCAAGTAAAAATCAAGTGCTTATAAAACCGGCTTTAGCGGCTTTTAATAAAGCAATCCGCCGCCAATGTCTTTTTATTGATGTAGTTGCCGATGGCAGCGAAACAATAATTACTGATGCAGGTTTTCCGGCTACAAGTGCAGCTACAGTTGTTGCAGCCGCATTGCCAAAACCGGCAGCGCCTATATTAACACATGGTGCAGTGGGCTGTATTAAAAAATCAGGCGCTCCCTTAAAAGGCGCAAAAAATTATGTAAGTATTTTAACCAATAATGGATCATTACCTATTGATATTAGCGGTGATTGTATTGCAATAACACCAGCCACGGGTGATAAAATTATAATAGATTCCCGATCATCAACCAAAGCTGTTTACAGCGGGCTGCCAAGCGGTGTTAGAATGTATGTAACAACTTTCGGATTTAATAAATTGGGCAAAAGTCCGGCAAGCGATAAAATTGATATTATAGTGCCTTAAATTATAAACAGTATAAATTAGATTTATAAATGCGGATTCTTTTTTAAAGAATCCGCATTTGTTTTTTATAAGGGTATCTTTGCGGAGAGAAAAATTTACATTATTTTGAAACAGCAATTTTTAAGAAATTCAATTTTAATTATTTGTAAGCGATTACAATCGGATGTAATATTTAGGAAATAGGCGCAGCAAGTTGCGCCTATTAGTCCAAAACTCCAATATTGCGCAATAAATTATCATTACTAAGCCGAAAAAAATAAAATTAGATGTAAGAGTTTGGCAAATATTAAAGAAATAAATGCAAAAGCTGCGTTTATCGATCAAAAAATTAAATAACACGCAGAGCTGCACATATCGTATGTTGGCAGCAAGGCAATAAAAAACACCACAGTGGAGATTTTATACTCAGAAAAACATGAACAAATTAGATGAATGGGCGTTTTGGTTAATGAAAGCAATTACTCAACCCCAAACAAGTAATAATAAATATTTTTATGATAAAGAATTTGATGAATTGTTTGCGTTGAAATTTCAAAATAATGGACTCCTTCCAATCTTCAGAAATACAATTACCGAAAATAATATTGTGATAGTTGATACCTTTGTAAGTAAGATACATAAAATTGAAAATTTTGACAAAAGTATTATTACATTACCAAAATTATCTCTTGAAGAAAAAAAAATATTTTTAATACAATTTATATCAGATATCGAAAATTCTTCGATAAGAAATGAATTAAATAATGAAATTAATTCGTTCTCAGAATCAGATGATTTTAATTTCAAATTAAATCTTAAAAAAGCAAACCCGCAGTTATATTTAAAGTTCGATATGGATAAAGGAAAATTTATTTTTAGCAAGATAAATCAAATTTACGAACCATTAGGAATAACCGAAAAGTCCGTAGTAATATGGTAATTCACGGACAGCAAAGTGTTTTGACGTGTCACGACCACAGGGGTTTTAAAGTTTTAGGGCAAGACCAGCATGTAATAAGACCGGAGCGTATCATGACCGAAATGGTTTTTAAAATTTTCCGGCAAGACCTGTGTGTATTAAGACCGGAGCGTGTAACGACCGAAGGGTTTTTAAAGTTTTTCGGTAAGACCTGTGTGTATTAAGACCGGAGCGTGTTTCGACTGACAGACAATTTGAATTAAAAGAATGCCCTGCTGCCAACATCGGCTAAGCTCTACAGCCACTCATAGTCAGCCAGAGCATTTGAGTCCGCATTGAAAATAGGTCGTGGCAAAAACCTTTCGCAGCGGTAGAAATTTATTTTTTATTTGGTTTTTGCCACTGGTAATTTTTTAATTTCGTTTACGAAATCGGCTGCAGCGCCAAGCCTGCCGTTGTGCGCAAATTTATTAAAGAATCGTAATTTGTTTATTTGTGCGGTCTAATAATAAAGACAATTATGAAAATACTATTTGTTATATTCTGTTTTTTCCTTTCTGAAAATATATTAGCGCAAAAAATATTTCCAGAAAATGACAACTATAATTATAATAAATTATACATTAAAAAAAATAAAATTAAATCAGAAACCGAATTTAAAAAATTAGATTCAAGCACTATTAAAACATATACATTGTTTTATTATCCGAACGGGAACATAAAAAAGTACGTTATACATAAATCCCGAATTTTAGACTCTTTATCCCTCGACTTTTTTTACGATGACCAAAACAAATTGGCGAGAATTATGGGTGCCGACTTCAATATTATATATAAATATGAAAATGACAAGGTCGAATACTCATTCATTCCTAACAATATAAGGCAAGAAAGTGAAATATTTGCTAAGTTATCCTCCTTCATGCAGTTTCCAGAAGTTCATCAAATTTTTTCAAACGGAAACTTGGTTAAAGAAATTGGTATCAAGTGGAATTACACCCACATACATAAATATAAATATAAGAATAAGCAATTAGTTGAAAAGACATTTTACAACGAGAATGATTCGACAAATTCTGATATTACCAAATTCAAGTATAATTCCTTCGGTAAAATTCAACAAGAAACAACATGTAGGAATGCAGAAGATGATAAAATAATTTCAGAATATTTATACACTTATGATAAAAACAAGTTGTTGACTGAAATGGAATGGAATTGTGGAATTAGTACAAAGTATCACGAAATCACAAAATATTATTATGGTAAAAACAATATCTTATCGCAAAAAAATTCCTCTAATTCTGACGGAACTTTTCAGTCACATTTTTTATATTATTACGAATACTATTAGAAAATAATTGGTGCTGCGTTTCTGTCCTTGTTTGTTTTAATGATTAGCAAAGAGGCATACAATGGCACATATACTTAACAACAAATAATATATTTAAATCTGTAATGGATAAATCACTTTATAATCAGGACAAAGTAATACACCGCCTCAAACATTATTTACCAGCACAGGCACCGCTCAAAGATTTTATACATCACAATACTCTTCATGCTTTTCAGCATGATAAATTTCATGCCGGCCTGCACAAAGCATCCGAAATTTTCGGATATAAAACCTACCTGCAGTTAGAGGAATACCGCCGGCTCTTTAAGGAAGGTAAAATTAATCCTGAAAATCTGGAGAGAGCAATTACTTCCGAAAAGGGTCAAAATAGCCTTGATACATGGCGTACAAATCTTTTAAATAAAAAATATGATACAAATATTTATTCGCGCATTGGTAAATACCGGAACGAATGGAAAAATAAATATCATATAAATCTCTCCAAAGAAACACATCCTATTTTATTCCGAATAATCGGCGGCTTTCTCGATCAGGGCATTGCACTTAGGTATTTTCCTGTTTCAGGTAAAGGTTTTTTAGATTCAATCCGTGAGCTTGAAAAAAATAGTTTCCAGGGATTATTTAAAAACAAACGTCCGAAAGAATTATTGCTTAATCCCGATTTGAAAATTGAAAAATTGCTTCAGATTCTTATCGGCGATGAACTTTTATACGAACATTATTTATTCGATCAGCAGTTCGAACATCCCGGCTGGAGCGGAATGGTGAGTGTTATAGAAGATAATCCCGCTTCGCTTTCTGATAAAAAAGATATTTCGCTGCATGATTTTATTGCTTTAGAACTTCTTCTGGAAATAGATGCGCTCGACAGCAAGTTCCATGAAAACTGGCTCCCATTGGGCATGAGAATCGAACAAAAGCCAGAGCCTCTCTTCGAAAAAATAAATGATAATGAATTATTTGAAGCATTAGCCATCTGGCAGGAAGCCTATGAATGGACTTATTACGATCATGCATTAGCAGCCATGCCGAATATTAATCCAAAAGAAATTAATCCGCTGCAAAAGGATACTTTTCAAAGCATATTCTGTATAGATGATAGGGAGTGTTCATTCAGAAGATATTTAGAAGATTACGATAAAGGCTGCAGCACCTATTCAACAGCAGGTTTTTTTAATGTCGAATTTTATTTTCAGCCCGAAGGCGGCAAGTTTCATACTAAACTTTGTCCTGCTCCGGTTAGCCCGAAATATTTAATTAAGGAAGAAAACAAAAAAAGTCCGAGAGGCAAAGATGTTTATTTTCACAAGCAGACGCACAGTCTGGCAGGAGGCTGGTTTATTTCACAGACTTTTGGTTTTTGGTCGGCCATAAAATTAGCCGCCAATATTTTTCGCCCCTCGCTGAGTGCAGCCACTAGCTATTCATTCAGGCACATGGATAAAGAAGCGTCTCTTACCATTGAAAATAAAACTCCTGAAGATATTATTGACGGCCTTCAGATTGGATTTACAATTGAAGAAATGGCCGACAGGATGGAAGGTCTGTTAAAGAGCATCGGCCTTGTAAAAGATTTTGCGCCTCTTATTTATATTGTAGGACACGGTGCAAGCAGTGTAAACAATACCTATTATGCAGGATATGATTGCGGCGCCTGTTCCGGACGCCCCGGCTCCGTTAATGCAAGGGTTGCAGCTCACATGGGCAATCATAAAAAAGTAAGAGAGATTTTAAAAACAAGGGGAATTGAAATTACTGAAACTACCCAGTTTATCGGCGCTTTACAGGATACCACCCGCGACGAAATTGATTATTTTGATGAAACTATTTTAACAGAAATAAATAAAATTAATCACGAAAAAAATAAGCAGACTTTTTTGAAAGCACTTGATTCCAATTCAAAAGAACGTGCCAGAAGATTTGCATTGATGGATCATAACTTGTCTGCACAGGCAATTCACGAAAAGGTAAAGCTGCGTTCTGTGTCATTGTTTGAGCCCCGTCCTGAATATAATCACGCTACCAATGCACTTTGTATCATCGGCAGAAGAGAACTCAGCAGTCATCTGTTTTTAGACAGACGCTCGTTTCTAAATTCATTCGATTATCGCGTTGATCCGGAAGGAAAATATTTATTAGGAATTTTAAAGGCCGTAGCGCCTGTTTGCGGAGGCATCAATTTAGAATATTATTTTTCACGTGTTGATAATCAAAAGCTGGGAGCCGGTTCTAAGCTGCCGCATAATGTAATGGGACTGATAGGTGTTGCAAACGGCGCTGACGGCGACTTACGGCCCGGTCTGCCGGAGCAGATGATTGAAATACATGACCCTGTGCGACTATTAGTTATCGTTGAACACTTCCCGGATGTTGTGCTGAAAACATTGCAGCAAAACGAAGCAGCCTACGAATGGTTCAATAATGAATGGATTCATTTAACGGCGATACATCCTGAAACAAAAAAGTTTTACAAGTTAAAAGACGGCGTTTTCAGCCTGTACACACCCGTTCAAAGTGTATTGAAAACAGATACAGATATTGAAGGAATTATTGAAACGGAACAGGAGAATATTGAACCTTTTGTTCTTCATTGAATTTAATTATGGAACTTAAAATACTTGTGCAGATTTTTCTGCTCATCCCTTTAGCAGGATTTATTATCAGCCTGCTAATACCGCACAAAAAGGAATTGGCTCTATCCCGCATTGCCTTTTATACCGCAGGCGGTAACCTGTTTTGCTTTTTTATTTTTATTGCATTCTGGCTTTGGCAGGGGCATCCAACGCTTGATATTAAGGATGTAAGTATTTATCAAAACAGCGAATACGAATTTGTTATTGCTTTTCTCTTTGATAAAATTACAGCAGTATATCTTTTTGCCGGTGCGCTGCTTACCTTTCTCATAACAGTTTACAGCCGTTATTACATGCACCGCGAAAGCGGATACAAACGTTTTTTTAATACCATTTTATTTTTTTATTTAGGATTCAACATTACAATTTTCGCCGGTAATTTCGAAACTCTTTTTATAGGATGGGAAATATTAGGCGTCTCCTCTTTCCTGCTGATCTCTTTTTACCGCGACCGTTACCTGCCTGTTCGTAATGCTGTAAAAGTTTTTTCAATTTACCGCATCGGCGACGTTGGCATTTTATTGGCTATGTGGGCGAGCCATCATTTATGGCATGAAAACATTATTTTTTCGAAGTTTCAGAATTATGATTTAGTTCAGGAGCACCTGCAGGCACATACATCGCTGGGTATTTTTATTTCAGTAATGATTCTGCTTGCTGCTGCTGCCAAATCCGCACAGCTGCCTTTTTCGTCATGGCTGCCCCGTGCTATGGAAGGCCCCACGCCGTCAAGCGCAATTTTTTACGGCTCTCTTTCTGTAAACTTCGGCGTATTCCTGCTGCTCCGGACTTTTCCTTTTTGGGAACATCAGCCTTTTGTAAGAATTCTTATAGGCGTTCTCGGTATTGCTACAAGCCTTGTGGCGATAGAAATAAGCAGGGTGCAGTCTTCCATAAAAGCCCAGATTGCCTATGCTTCAATTGCTCAGATCGGATTAATTTTTGTTGAAATTGCCTTAGGTTTCGAAACCCTTGCTCTTATTCATTTTATGGGTAATGCGTTTTTAAGAACGTATCAGCTCCTGGTTTCGCCTTCAGTTGTTACCTATATGATACGCGAACAATTTTACAATTATGAGCCAAGGGTGCAGACCTTGGAGGATTCTTTTCCGAAACGTGTGGAATATTCTCTTTATCTGCTAGGTATAAGAGAATGGAATTTAGATTCATTTACCAATAAATTAATTTTTACACCGTTGAAAAAAGCAGGTAAAAAATTAGACTTTTTAACCTATCGAAATGTATTTTATTTTGTAATTCCGGCCTATCTTATCAGTTGCTTTTTCTTTATTCTGAAAGAGAATAAAATTCCTCTTGAAATCCACCGTTACCTTCCGTATGTATATTCATTCGTAGCATTGCTGATGGTGCTCAAATCTTTTTCTGAGAGAAAATATCCCCGTTTAGCATGGCTGCTGGTAATATTTAATCATTTGTGGATTGCGCTTGCTGTTTCTTTTAATGAGCAGTACAGCTTCAGTCACTCTGTAATTTATTTATCAGGCATATTGGTTTCGGGACTTATCGGATTTATATGTTTGCAGAAACTGAAAAATTCGGAACCCGATTATTTCAGCTTAAACCAATACTACGGCCATATCTATGAGCATCCGAAAATTTCAATCGTGTTTTTACTTTCATGTTTAGGTTTAATGGGCTTCCCAATTACTCTTTCATTTATGGGCGAAGACCTTTTGTACAGCCATATACGAGACGATCAGTTCTTTCTCGCTTTTTTTAATGCACTTAGTTTTATTATGGCAGGGATATCATTGGTGCGTATTTACGCGAGGTTATTTTTAGGAACGCATGTAAAAACCTATCATGAAACTGCAATAAAATCAAGTTGAAAGAATTTTGGAATTAATAAAGGCTGTGCTCGAAACAAGTAAAAAATAAATGACTTGATGACATTTGTTTTTTAGGGCTGCTTAAAAAACAAAAAGCAAAGCAAAATAAAGCCGGCGAAAAAAGAAAATAGTATCAGGCCCATTCCTCTCCTGAAATCAGACTGCATTTTCCTGGAACGAATTATTAATGTTATTCCAAAACAGGCAATAAGCCATAATATACCTAAAGAGACTAATTCTATGGATTCCATTCGATCTGATTTTGCGAATACGAAACTATTTACACGCCGATAAACAAACAATGATTCGAATCATAAAAGGGTTTTGATCCGTTGCCTTATAATATCATACGGTGAAGAGAGAAGCTTTGCAGGATATCCTTGAATACTACGTTTCAGTGGGAGTTTATAAAACTAAAAATATAAAGGATTGCCAAATCATCGATCTGATGAATAGAGGCAATGTTACTATCGGTGTAAAGGCGGAGAATAAATGGTAAATAGTGCCAATACTCTTGCAGCAGCACCTGCTTCAAATGGGATATTTTATTTAATCGATCAGGTGTTATTACCTCTTGCAAAATAGTAATAGCAGAGTGGTCAGCAAAAAAAAGACTGTTATGAATAACAGCCTTTTTTTGTGCATCAAATGTTTTAATATTTTTAAAATGTCTCGCAGTCTTTACACAAATCAATTTCTTTCTTTTTGCCTTTCATAAATTTATCAAGCATTTCGAGACGCATAGGTTTTTTATAAATATCAAATAATTTGTCTTTAAGAATATTACCTATCACTCCTTTTGAATTTAAATCGGCACAGCATACAGTAATATCTCCATTAGGAAGTAGCACTAATTGGTGCATCAGAAGGCTGCATCCGATTTTATAATTTTTTACTTTTTTGTTTTTTAGTTCTTCAATTTCAACATCACCGCCCCAATTGTGTGCATATCTCAATTCATAGCCGTCAACCATATTCAATAGCTTTTTAAAATCTTCGCTCATCCATTCAGTATTCAGCTTATTCTGGTATTCAACCAAAGTGATTATTCCTGTTGGTATCGGCTTAGCGCTTTTCTTATTTAAGCTGCAAAAGGTTTCAATGTGTTTTGAAAAATCATCCCACTTTGCCCGTACCCTCATTTCTTCAAATTTTTCTTTACTGCCTCCGTCCATACTAAAACGTATATTGTCTATAACATCTGAGTTTATTATTAGTTTAGAGTTCTTCTCATCCAATATTGCTGCATTTGTAAGCAATGCAATCTGCGGGAAAGAAATATTTTTTTGCTTTGCCTGTTCTTTGTACTTTTTTATTATGTCCAGCATATCACCCAGTTTTGGGTGCAGCAGTATTTCGCCGGCATTATATAAATGAAGGGTTTTAACACTTCTAAACTGTCTATCACTTAATAAATCTTCAAAAAAATGCTTTAGCGTTTCAGCACTCATACGAACTTTTGTTTTTTCATGATCCAGTGAACAGAGCTTGCAACGGAGATTGCAGTAACTTACAAATTCAATATTAATTTCTGTAATAGAACTTTTACTTTTTATAAACCGGAATTTATAAAACATGTAATAATTGAATGTAAATGAAATTCCCTGAAAAAATTCTATAGCCCGCCATACCAATGTACTCTTGCCGATACGCTGTACTAAAAAGTTTTTAACTTCAAATGAATTTATCGTGAAACCAAACATACAATGTGCTTTATTTATTAATTTTATTATTGAAAAAAATGTTCCTTTTTATATTTTTTCAATTTTTATTATCCTTACCGGACAGTGTTTTGCGGCGTTCAGATTATCAAGATATTCATCGTCACCTGCCAATACAGTATAAAAACCTTTCTTCTCTATTCCGCCTACCAATGTACATTTGCCGTCTTTCCTGGAAATTCGCCAGCGGAAATTTGCTGCTTCAACACAGGCATTGCAGCCGATGCATTTTGAGCGTTGCTGCGTTATCCGAACCATCAGGCGTCAACCAATTTGTAAAGCTTATCTGAAGGCCGGATCTTCTCTTCAATCAGGAAAGAAAAAACATCGCCTTTTTTCACCTGAGCAGCCGATTTCCCGTTTACACGAAGCTCATTGATGAATGCTTGTATTACGCCGGTAGTAGGCCCGGTTATTAAAATTTCATCGCCGGCAGCTAATGACTGTGCTTCCATTTTAAATTCTCCGACGCGCGCATTTTCAAAATATTTTAATCCTCTTCCGATATAAATTTTCCGCTTTGTTGCTTTTGAGCCGTATTCATTACTCCATTCACCCATGGTGCGGCCGAGATAATATCCATCCCAAAAACCGCGGTTAAAAACTGTCGAGAGCCGCGTTTTCCAGTCCTCAAATTTATCCGGTGTATATGTGCCGTCGTAATATGCATCAATTGCTTCGCGGTAACATTTAACAACAGTTTTAACATAATCAGCACTTCGGCCGCGTCCTTCAATTTTAAAGACAGAAACACCGGCGTCAACAACTTTATCGATAAAATCAATGGTGCACAAATCTTTTGCAGACATGATATATTCGTTATCGATTTCAAACTCAACACCATCTTCTTTATCAGTAACTATATAACTTTTGCGGCAATTCTGTATGCAGGCTCCTCTGTTTGCTGAAGCAAAATTTGAATGAAGGCTCAAGTAACACTTTCCGGAAACGGCCATACACAATGCGCCGTGTGCGAAAATTTCGACACGGACTAACTCACCTGAAGGTCCTGTAATATTTCTCCTTTTTATTTCGCGGTTAATTGATGCAACCTGCATTAAACTTAGTTCACGCGCCATTACCATCACATCGGAATAAACAGAATAAAATTCTACAGTATCAATATTTGAAATATTGGCCTGTGTTGAAACATGAACTTTAACACCTTGTTTTTTAGCATAATTGAACACCGAATGGTCAGATGCAATTACTGCATCAATGCCGTTGCTTTTGGCGGCATCCACAATATTTTTCATCAGAGAAATATCATGATCGTAAACGATAGTGTTAAGGGTTAGATAAGTCTTTATTCCATTTTCTCTGCAGAGTGCAGAAATTTTAGACAGATCCTCAATGGTAAAATTATTGCTGGAGCGCGAGCGCATGTTCAGCTGTTCAATGCCAAAGTAAACGGAATCGGCACCGCTTTGAATAGCCGCCATTAGTGATTCAAATGAACCTGCCGGGGCCATTAATTCAACTTTAGTTTTTTGCATTTTCAATATGCATTAAGTTTATACAGCAAAATTTGGATTTTTTTGGTTCTTAAAGTATGATATGAATCATCTGCATATTATTTCGAGATAACTTTAAGATTAGACGTATTCTTATTTTTCTATCCGGAATTATTTAGAAGCCTGATTTATTACTGCGGTCTTAGTGCGTATTTCATATCTGCTGCCTGCTTCTTTAAAATTCTTTTTCTCTTCAGTTGTTATTGGTTTTAAAGCTGGAATAGGAGAAGGCTTAGCGTTTTCATCGAGCGCAACAAAAGTGTAAAATGCCTCATTTGAGAGGAAGTTCTTGTTTCCGGGGATTCGTCTTGCAGATACCTGTACAAAAATTTCCATTGAAGTATTGAAAGCTCGTGTGATTTTGGCATTTATGGTAACAATATCTCCTAATTTAACAGGCTGTTTGAAAGATACGCGGTCAATGGAAGCTGTAACCGCAATTTTATCTGCGTGAGTCTGCGCGCATACAGCAGAGGCTGTGTCCATCCAATCTAAAATCTTACCTCCTCTTAATATCCCCAAAGGATTGGTATCATTAGGGAAAACTACCTCTGTCATTATAACTTTTGACTCTTCCGGTGATTTTGGTTTCAGTGTTAATTTCATTTTTCAAAGTGACATATTTTCATCATTTATAAAAATGATATAAATCATTTTCGTGCTTTCTATGAAATTGATTTGACTTTACAATACACGTTATGTCGAAAATGCATATAACCAAGGCCTAAAGGCAATGCTTTTAATGAGGCAGGATTGGAAATAAGTTTACCTGAAACCATTGCAGATCGATACTTTCAAATAATTTGCTCAGCAATTACAATGATAAACATTTTGGATACTATTAAAATATTAACAGATTTGGCGATAGCCCTTTTTTTCCTGTAAATTTAGCACCAATACACTAGGAGGCATTCCCTAACAGCCTGAAGGATTATTATTTTCTTCCGGCTTGTTATTACTTTGGGCAGTTCTGCCATGGCTGATTGCGATGAGAATTTTTAAAATCAAAGATTTATGATGAAGATTAATACATGGATTAAAATTGCTCTTTTCAATTTTTTGCTTGTCGCTATTCTAGGCACATTTTTACGATATGCTTTTATAAAAGAGCTCAAGTTTATGGATTACATTCACTTCGAGAATGCCCATTGGCACCTTGCAATTTTTGGATGGATATTTCAAATAATGTATTCTTTTATAATTGGAGCATTTCTAACGCCCCCGCAGCAGGAACAGAAAAAATACAAACTGCTTTTTTTGTTCAACCAGGCTTTTATTTTTGCAATGGTAATAATGATTCTGATCAATGGATATTCAGTAATCTCAATTGGTTTCGATATCGGCTTTTTAGTACCGGTACTGTTTTTTATCCGCTCTTTTTTGAAAGATTTGAAGATTTCTTCTAACGCCCCCGCAGCCTTTTCAGAGGGATTAATTAAAGCTGCCTTATTCTTTCTGGCTCTTTCCTTTTTAGGAGTTTTTTCGATGATTCCCATCGAATTATTTTACAATGCAAAACGAAGTATTCTTTATTATTTAAGCAGCCAGTTTTTTTTGCATTTTGAATATAACGGATGGTTTACTTTCGGGCTGTTTGCTTTATTTTTCAGGCTTTGTGAGAACAATGGAGTTTTATTTAATACACAAAAATTTGTGCGCTTTAAATGGTTGATGGTGTTTTCAGCATTCTTAACTTATTTTCTCTCCATATACTGGGGCTATCCCGGGCATTACCCTTTTCTCTTTATTGCCGTAACAGGCGGGCTGCTTCAGCTGGTTTCGGTTTTTATAATTTATCATGATTTTAAAAATGTTTTTTTAGAAATAAAATCCAAACTAAATAAATACACTAAATTTTTATTTTTACTTTCTTTCTGTTCCTTTTTAGTTAAGCTGGTACTGCAGGTAATAATTATTTTTCCGCGCATTGCCGGCTTGGCATTGAGTATCCGAAATTATACCATTGCATATCTGCATTTAATGTTTTTGGGAGTAGCCAGCACTTTTTTTATTGGATGGGCAATAGAACAAAAATACATTCTTACTGCCCGGAAAAAAATTGATTTTCCTGTTATAACATTTGCAATTGGAATTGTTTTAATTGAGCTTCTGCTGGTTTTTCAGGGAACACTGCTGTGGATGGACTTTGGATTTATTCCTTTCTACTACGAGTCGCTTTTTTTAATTACACTTCTCTTGCCGCTTAGTTTGTTTTTTATTTTTATCAGAAATTTTAAAATTTTCTATAAAACACTACTGTTTAAAGCAGGCTAATCGATCACCTCCAGATTAAAAGGAATGCAGGAATACGAGAAAATTGAATAGGAAAAATATTTTTGAAAATTGATTTCTTCCCTCTTTGCCTTGAAACAATCTTACAGAAAAAACATTGCGAAACATTATTGATTAAATGAGAGCAAAATATCAATATGGAGATGCGAAAGCAGTAGTGTCCTTCCTTTGTATAGGCCTAATGCTTAAAACTGGTATAGTAGAAAGATTTAATAATTTTTGGGCAGTTGTACCGATAAAAATTTCTTTTAAGCTGAGTTCTTCCTTAGTCATAATCATTATTAAGTCAGCATCGTTTTTAGCAGCATAGTCCAATACAATGCCGCAGATATCATCGCCCTCAATAGTTTTTATTGTGCAGGTAACTCCTTTTTCTTTAATGAAATTCCGTACTTGATGAGAATAAGAAATTAATTTATTTTCTAAACTCCTTTGTTTGCTTGAAAAAACGGATAATACTTTAATAGTTGATCCGAAAAGTTTCGCAATTTCAATTGCTTTGCCTACTTTTTCTCTGGTTTCCTTTGTTAAATCAAGAGGTAACAAAATAGTATTACAGCCGTTATTGTGCTGCTTTCCCCTGATTGTTATGATAGGGAAATTTGATTCTCTAACCAATCTGAATGGATTATATCCAAGAATTTTATCAAACCCCAAACTTGCACTGAAACCGATTACTATAAATAATGGATTTATTTTGTTTGAAACTTCTAAAATTTTTTTGAAAATATTTCCTTTTTCAATCATTACCTCAACCTGCACACCTGCCTCTAATCTGACTTTTTCAGCCCTTTTCTCCAAAAGGTTTTTTATATCCTTATCCGATTTTTCTGTGAGTACATGCAGCAGCACCAATTTTGATTTGGTGAGTTTCGCAAGGTTATAGGACTGCCCCAGGGCAATTAACGATTGCTCTGAAAAATCAATCGGAACAAGAATACTAGTTTCTGAGGCTGGAGTAATTTGCATGAGATGAGGGTTTTAATATTATATGCACAAATTTAGAATAAAAATCAAATGGAGTTCAATTGGTTCTGCTGATTTATTAATTAATAAAAATAGTTTCAAAAATAATCTTCATATAAAAGTAATTTGAAAAGCAGCTCGTCTTGAAAAATGTTAACTGCCATTCATATTTTCGAGCTTTCGCTTAATCTTAAAGGATGAAAATTAAAAACCCCGCATCAATAAAAATGCGGGGCCAGATAAAGTAAATAAAAATTATAAATTTCTGATCGGATTATTATTTTTAGGAACCTGCATGCCCACAACAACTGCCACACAGCCTTTTTTAGAGTTTTCGGCTGATTTCACTTCAATTGTTAATTCCTGAGATGAGTTGGAATAAAAATTCCAGCTGTCCGGCTGAGATGCACCGCTGCTGTTATATACTTCTGTTTTGTTTTCGTCAAGCACCCTGAAACTTACCTTTCCCACGGCATCCTCAGAGCTGATCTGCAGTTTATAATACAAGCCCTTATAAAAACTAAGGTGCACTTCAACTGTTTTTCCGGCTTTTATGGTTGCATTATTTATCTGGCCGTTATGAGTGTATGGCGCCAATTTCTTGATGCCGGCAATGGTCACTGAATTACACTGTGCTGATGCAGAAATATTAAGTGCTAATAAAGAAATAAATAATACAGCTGCTATGCCTGTTTTCTTAATTGATGATTTCATAATACTTCTCCTAATTAGATGGTTAATTTATTTCTTAATGTTTCTATTTTATCAAGAATTGATTTCAATTCTGCTTCAGGCAGATCAAGAGATTTGTTGTTGCCGATGCTTGCCATACTTTTATCCTCGTTTGCACTAGCAGTTCCCTGAGATGTTTTTAACGTATCGTATATTGCCGCGATAGCTTTCAAATCATTTAACAGGCCCTTAATTTCCTCATCAGTGTCAAACTTTTCAAGTATTTTATTCAGATGTTTTAAAACAATTTTTTGATCTGCTACGAGGCTGATAATTTCTGTCTTTTTGGTTTTATCAGCAATGTTTGTAATGATGTGCATTGCTTCCACCCAGCCGCCGGCAATAATCAAAGCCGCAGTATTGTTTCTTTGATTTTCTTTTAAATACATATCTGCATTTACACTTGCTTCGGCTATAATTTTTTTCAACGAATCCGAATTCTCACCGTTTGCCTGAAGCCTTTTTGTAATGGACTGCCCGTAACTGCCGTCAATATCAAGTGTTGAAGTAAGTTCATTTACATTTTTCAAATAAATATTTACTTCCTGATTTTGATTATACATTGAACAGAAGGCCAAATCAGCCGAATAGGTTCCCAAGTTCACGGATTTTGAAAAATTTGAAACGTACTTTGAGATTTTATTTGCAGGATTCAAAACTGATTTATCGAAAGTCGAACCAGAAATTTTAAGAATTGTAAATGTTTCAATGGGTGAAGGAATATTGTATAAAACAGCATCCTTTGTATTTTCATTATTGGAAGTTACATTAACCGAATCTTCAGATGCTTCTTTTGGAGCTTTTCCTGATCCTCCGCAGCTAACCAAAGAAATAAGGGCAGCAAATAATGAAATCTTTTTAATTGTTTTTTTCATTTTCAGATATAATTTTAAGTAGCTATTATAGTATTGTTTCCAGCAAAAATAATAATATTAATGAAACGACGAAATATTTTCCTGCCCGATAATTAATTGACTATTAGAATAGGGGGGGGAGGCTTCTGAAAATTTTTCATGGATAAAATAATCAAACGACGCCTTTTAGCTGAGTTTTTTCTGATTTTTATAACAGCCTTAAATAAATACGCATCTTTTCCGTTTACAGTATTTGCTTACCTTTATCTCATGCGTTTACAAGTAATACTGCTTTTTTTTTTAGGATGCATCTGCACGGTTTCAAGGGCACAGCAGAATTATCTATTAGAGATAAAATCAATAAATGACGATGTCCTTCTGAAAAAAACCACCTATAAAAAAACGTTTATCAATAAAGCTGAGCGTGAAAAGGAATTAAGAAACGTTTTGTTTTCCTGCTTCGATAAGGCTTATTTAACGGCCTCCTTTGACAGCCTTATTTTTGATTCTCTTTCCATGAAAGCGTATCTGTCTTTCGGTGCACAGTATAAATGGGCGCTTCTGAAAAACGGAAATGTTGATGAAGGGGTGCTGAGTGAAATAGGTTTTCGCGAAAAGCTCTACTTAAACCAGCCTGTTTATTTTAAAAAGGTTAAACGAATTCAGGAAAAACTAATTACATATTATGAAAATAACGGCTATCCATTTGCTTCTGTAAAGCTCGATAGTATTGTGATTTCAGGAGAAAGTATTGCAGCACAGCTTTATCTCGCTAAAAATGCTCAGAAAAAAATTGACAGCGTTGTAATACGCGGAACTGCTAAAATTGAGCCTGTATTCATCTATAATTACTTAGGAATTAAGCCGGGCAGTTTATACAACGAAGCCCAGTTGAAAAAAGTGAATACACGGATTACCGAACTTCCTTTTGTAAGCCCTGTAAAACCAGCCTCTGTGAGGTTTACCGATAAGTTTAACAAACTGATTTTATATCTTGATAAAAAGCAGGCAAGCCAGTTCGACGGCATCATCGGAATTCTGCCTGATAACACAACTGGAAAAATATTATTTACAGGGGATGTAAATTTAAAACTGCAGAATGGTTTAGGCAGGGGAGAGTTAATTGATATGAATTGGCGGAGCCTGCAGGCGCAGACTCAGGACTTAAAACTGCGTTTGGTTTATCCCTTTCTTCTGAGGTCCCCTTTCGGGATTGATTATAATTTAAAGCTCTATAAAAAGGATACTTCTTTTTTAGATGTAAATCAAAACATCGGGCTGCAGTATATTTTAATCGGAGGTAATTATTTCAAAATATTTTATAATAATAAATCCTCGTCGCTCCTTTCAACAAAGGGCTTGGAATATTTAACCGCCCTGCCCCCTAATGCCGATGTTCAGAATAACATGTATGGTATTGGGATGAAATACGAAAAGCTTGATTACCGCTTGAATCCCCGGAAAGGCTTTTCTGTGCTCGGAAATGCTAGTGCAGGAACAAAAAATATTAAAAAAAATGCAAAGCTTAATCCTGTTGTATATGAAAATATCCAGCTCAGTTCAACTGAATACACTGCCGATTTCGATGGGAGTATATTTATTCCGACCAGTGAAAGAAGCACTATTAAAGCGGGCATGCAGGCTGCATTTTTATCAGGCGAAACTATTTTTCAAAATGAGCTGTTCCGAATCGGCGGTTTAAAATCCCTGCGTGGTTTTGATGAAGAATCTATCTATGCCTCTGCCTATTCCATATTAACGTTGGAATATCGTTTTATCCTTGAACAGAATTCGTATCTCTACTTGTTCGGGAATGGAGCTTATTACGAAAACAATAATGTAAGCGGGTTTGTACATGATACCCCGATCGGTTTTGGCGCAGGCATCAGCTTTCAAACCAAGGCGGGAATATTTGCTATTAATTACGCGCTCGGCAGGCAGTTCGATAATCCTATTGAATTCAGAAACGGTAAAATTCATTTCGGGATAGTAAATTATTTTTAAATTCCTCCTAAGGCACACGGATGACACGGATTATCCGGCCCTGAACGGATAAGATCTGCAGTTATCCGTCTTATCCGTGTAATCCGTGTTCTATCACACAAATATGTGCCTCAAAATTCGCTGCTTTACCAAGCAAATTAATTCCTAAATTAGCCCTTCTTTAAAATCAATAAAAATGGATTTTTTATTTATTGCAATCGGCTGCCTTTTCGGATTTGTAATTGCATATTTATTTTTAAAATCGAAACAAAATGCAGGTACTGATACTTCGGCATTAGATGCTGCAATTATTAAACTGGATAGGGAGAAGCTGGTGCTGCAAACCAATATGACCAATGCTGACAAAGAAAACCAACGGCTTACAGGTGAATTGAAAAATGTTAAAGAACAGTTGTCGGCTGAATTAATTTCTGACCGTGAAAAATACATGAAGGAAATTAATCTTGAGAAAGAAAAGTTAAGTAAAGCCGACAGCCGGCTTGCAAAGGCCGAACAGGTATTTCAATCGCAGGAAGAAAAATTCACAACTCTTAAATCTGAACTTGAAAACGTTCACAAAAAATACTCCATCGAGTTTGAGAATATAGCCAATAAAATACTCGATGAAAAATCTCAGAAGTTTACCGACCAAAACAAAACTAACCTCGACAGTATTTTAAATCCTCTCAAAGAAAAAATCAAAGATTTTGAAGCCAAGGTGGAGAAGGCATACAAAGCCGAATCGGATGAACGCATCACGCTGAAGGCGGAAATAAAAAACCTTGTTGATTTAAATAAACAGGTAAGCGAAGATGCAAATAACCTCGCGAACGCTCTGAAAGGCGAAAATAAAACTCAGGGGAACTGGGGCGAACTTATTCTGGAAAAAGTATTGGAACGTTCAGGGTTGGTGAAGGATCAGGAATACCGGATGCAGTTCAGCACCAATAATGATGAGGGTAGGCGTATACAGCCCGATGCAGTGATTGACCTGCCGGATAATAAACATATTATTGTTGACTCTAAAGTTTCTTTGATCGCCTATGAAGCCTATGTAAATGCAGCAAATGAGGCGGACAAAAGTAAATTTATTAAGGAGCATCTGCTCTCTGTCCGCACCCATATTAAATCCCTGAGCGAAAAAAATTATCAAAGCGCTGCATCATTTAATACTCCTGATTTTGTGCTCTTGTTCATCCCTATTGAATCATCTTTCAGCATTGCCGTTCAGGCCGATCAGGAGATGTTTAATTTTGCATGGGACAGAAAAATTGTAATTGTAAGCCCATCGACGCTGCTTGCCACATTACGGACCATTGCTTCTGTATGGAAGCAGGAAAGGCAGACAAAAAATGCTATTGAAATTGCAAAACAAAGCGGTGCATTATATGATAAATTTGCAGGCTTTATTGAAGACATGGATAAAATCGGCAAAAATCTGGATGCCTCTAAAACAGTTTATGATGCTGCAGTTAACAAACTTTACAAGGGAACAGGCAGCCTGGTGAAACGTGCTCAGGAAATTGAAAAACTCGGTGCAAAAACAACCAAGCAGCTATCGTCAAAATTTATTGAAAGCGATGAACCTTCGCTTCTCATTCCGCTTCCTCCTTCAAAAAAAGAAGGCGGACAATTATTGGAAGATATAGAATCATGATAAAAAAAACAGTTTTATTTTTCATGTTTTTCATAGCAGCAGCAGCCTGCACAACTCCGCGTAAAACAAATAAAACGCAGACAAGCGCTTATAAGCACGATAATATTCTCCATCCTCAGTTTGAAATATTTCATATTAACGATTCGGTTTCAGAACTTCATTTTAAAATCAGGAGCAGGGAGCTATTATATACCCGGCCTGACGGGATTAATTTTTCCTGCAACGTACTTCTTTCTTATAATCTGCTCCCATCATACGATACAAAAGTAATTACCGACAGCTCTTCTATGAGGCTTGTTGACGGAAGCAACGACAATACAGATAAATATTTAGTAGGAAAAATGAATATAAAAGCAAAAAAACTTAGAGGTTATTTTTTGCGTGTTACTACTACTGATCTGAATAGAAACACATCCAATGCTGCTACTTTTGCAATTGAAAAAGAGAATGATTTAAACCGTCAGAATTTTATCGTGAAACAAAAAGGCATCGATTCTCCTTTGTTTCGTAATTATATAAAAACGGGCGAAGAACTCACTATTTCTTATAAAGCAAAAATGGGTGTTACATTGTTTGTCCGTTATTATAACCGTGATTTTCCTTTGGCTGCTCCTCCTTTTTCGACTACCGATCCAAGGCCTTTTCAATACAAGCAAGACAGCGCATTTACACTTCAAATGTCTCCAGAAGGAAGCGTAAATTTTACCGCCTTTAAAAAAGGATTTTATCATTTTCAGTTAGATACAACAAAACGCGACGGCCTCACACTGTTTAATTTTTCGGATGTTTACCCCGAAGTAAAAAAAGCAGAGGACATGGTTCCTCCGCTGCGCTTCATTACTTCAAAACAAGAATACGATGAAGTAAATATCAGCGCAAATAAAAAGGCTGCAATTGAAAAATTCTGGCTCACCTGCACTGGTAATAAAGACAGGGCAAAAGAAGTGATACGTAAATTTTATAACCGTGTTCAGGATGCAAATTTATATTTTACTTCCTATTTAGAAGGCTGGAAAACCGACAGGGGGATGGTGTACCTGATTTACGGCTCGCCCAATGTGATATACCACACAGGTAATTCCGAAACATGGATTTACGGCGAGGAAAATAACATCAATTCGTTGACATATTCTTTTTCAAAAGTAAATAATCCCTTTACCGACAACGATTTTAAATTAGAGCGTTCAGATGTTTATAAGCAGTCGTGGTATACTGCCGTGGACATTTGGAGACAGGGAAGAGCATATTTACAGGATTAATTTTATAAAAAAGAATGCAGACAAAACAACAAAAAAAAGAAGAAGAAAGTTTAATATTCGGGCTCAGGCCGATTATTGAAGCGGTAAAAGCAGGGAAAGAAATTGACAAACTATTTGTGCAGAGCGGTTTGAAAGGGGAATTAATCAGCGAAATGATGGGGCTGTTGAAACAGCATAATGTAGCATTTCAATACGTTCCGCTTGAAAAATTGAACCGGCTTACAACTAAAAATCATCAGGGTGCCGCAGGATATATTTCATCCATTACGTATAAAAAAATAAAAAATATACTGCCCGAAATTATTACAAAAAAGGCTCCCTTACTTTTGATTTTAGACAGAATTACCGACGTGCGTAATTTTGGCGCAATATCCCGTACTGCAGAATGTTCAGGTGTTGACGCAATAATTATCCCAGCACACGGCGCTGCGCAGGTTAATGCTGATGCAATTAAAACTTCGGCAGGAGCGCTGCACAAAATTTCGGTGTGCCGCGAAGACAACCTAAAAAACGTTATTGATTTTTTAAAAGAATGCGGTGTTCAAATTGTTGCCTGCACAGAAAAAGCTTCCGACTATTATTTCCAGATTGATTTTACTGTACCTACTGCTATTATTATGGGTTCGGAAGAAGATGGTATTTTAAATGAATACCTTCAAAAATCGGATGCCAAAGTGAAAATCCCTTTGATGGGTAAAATTGCTTCGTTGAATGTTTCTGTTGCTGCCGGCATCATATTATACGAAGCGGTGAGCCAGAGGATGATAAACTAAATTTAAAACCTAATTTTAAAACATAATACTAATTACTTAATACTTTTAAAAAATGAACAAATTTTTAAAAACCACTGGTACAATAGCAATGTCAGGCCTGCTTTGCATTAATTTAAATGCACAGGTAGAGAGAAAAGACAAAGCACAGTTTAAACCAAAATCAAATGATTTTTATGAACAGATAAAAAAGGGGCTGCAGACTTTTGAGGAGCCCAAGCAAGTTACTCCGCTTGTAATGAAAATGGATTTTACTGGTATCGATGTTCCTAAATCGGCAGCAGAATTCAAAACTGTATTTGCTCAAAAGCCGGAATCACAGGGCGAAACAGGAACCTGCTGGTGTTTTTCTACTACTTCATTTTATGAATCAGAAATTAAACGCCTCAGTAACCAGGATATTCAATTGTCCGAACTTTTTACAGTTTACTGGCAGTACGTTGAAAAAGCTAAAGAGTTTGTCCGCACCCGCGGAGTGTCCTTATTTGATGAAGGTTCAGAAACAAATGCAGTAGGCATTACCATGAAACAATACGGGATTGTTCCTTTGGAAGCATACAGCGGTATCAAAATGGGGCAGCCTTACCATGATCATAAAAAAATGGTGGATGAAATGAGAAATTATTTAGCTTCTATAAAAGCCTCCAGCCACTGGAATACTGATGAAGTAATGGCCGGCATTAAAGCAATTATGAATTTTTATATCGGCGAACCTCCTGTATCTGTCACTGTTGCCGGCAAAAAAATAAGCCCTCTTGAATATTTAAAAAATGTTGCCAAGCTTAACCCCGATGATTATGTTGATTTTATGTCCCTGATGGAAGCTCCGTATTGGACGCAGGCAGAATATAAAGTTCCTGACAACTGGTGGCATTCTGCCGAATATTATAATGTACCGCTGAACGATTTTATGAGCATAATAAAAACTGCTTCAAAAAACGGCTACTCAATGTCTATCGGCGGCGATGTTTCGGAAAGCGGTATGGATAATAAATTAGGAGTAGCAATGATTCCAAGTTATGATATTCCTTCTGCTTATATTGATGAATACGCGCGCCAGATGCGTTTTTCCAATGGCTCCACAACAGATGATCATGCTATGCATTTGGTCGGTTATGCTGATAGGGCAAACGGAACATGGTATTTAATTAAAGATTCAGGTAGCGGAGGACAGAATAATCAGACTGCTCCGGGCTATTGGTATATGCACGAAGATTTTATCAAATTAAAAATGACAACTTTTACCATTCATAAAGATGCAGCTAAGGAAATTTTAGCTAAATTTCAGAAAAAAAATTAATCAAATTTTAAATTTAAAAACATGCCGGTAATTCAAAAAACATACGAAATGAATGCAGCTCCTGAAGAGGTATTTGAAGCATTGGTAAACCCTGATCTTATCCAGCATTGGTCTGGTGACGAAGCTAAAATGAGCGCCCAGGTAGGTGCAGATTTTTCTCTCTGGGGCGGACAGATGTTCGGTAAAAATTTAGAAGTTGTGAAAAATAAAAAATTGGTGCAGGAATGGTCGTACGATCAATGGCTGAGTCCGTCGAAAGTAACATTCACACTTAAAGCAAAAGGAAAAAATACTATTATTGAATTGCTTCATGAAGATGTTCCAGAAAAGTCGCTGAATAGTATTTCAGACGGCTGGGATGCCTATTATTTAGGTGCTATGCAGGAAATGTTTGAAGAAGCAAAATCATAATACTGTCCTGAAAAAAGTCTGATTGTTTTTTTATAATTAAGTCATTGGTTTCAGGGTTCGATTTTTTAAAATCCGCTGACAGCGGCGCTAACAATTATTAAATGAAAAAATTCAGTATAATTTTTACGGCGGTACTTTTGTCTGCCGGCTGTAACAGAGTAAATACTGATATGAAACAGTTTCATTGGCTGGAAGGCCGATGGGAAGGCGACTATGGAGGTATGCAGACTTTTGAAGAATGGAAACCGGTAAATGAAAATTTAATGCATGGTTTCGGGGGAGTGCTTTCAAATAGAGATACTATGTTTGCCGAAGAAATTAAAATGGAAATTAAAAACGGCAGCCTGTTTTACGTAGCTGTTGTACCGGAAATTTCAGGCCCGATTGCATTCAAATTAATTAAGAGTGATAAAGATTCTGTTGTTTTTGAAAACCTGGAACATGATTTTCCAAAGCGTATAATTTATATTAAACGGTCAAGTGATTCCCTTTCTGCTCACGTGGAAGGGATTAAGTCGGGAAAAGCTTCCAGGAAAGAATTCGAATTTAAAAAAGTGAAAGGTCTTTAAAAATAGTCCGCCTGAAGCTGTCTGCCTAAACCACAACTGTTTTATCATTATGAAAAAAATTATATTCATTCTTGTTTTCACATTTATAATCTGCGGAACACAGGCGCAGGATCCAATTGGAAAAACTCATTCTTCTTCTCAAAAAAAATCACACCCTCAGGTTTCTCAGGCGCAGGCTTCCAACATGCGCAGCGATACTGTTAATATTTTGAATTATACAATCAATTTGAATATTACAGATTTTACAGGGAAAATAATCAGCGGCAATACACAGATAAAATTTACACCGAAAATTAACGGAGTGAATAAACTGAATTTAGATCTGTTGAAACTAACGGTGGATTCTATAATGCTTGGAGGATCAATTGTTACCTATTCTTACAATGATACCCTTCTTAAAGTAAATCTGCCCGCAGCATATAATACAAATGATACTTTAACCTTAGCCGTTTATTATCACGGCACACCGCAGATTGATGCAACCGGCTGGGGAGGTTTTTATTTCGACAGCGGTTACGCTTATAATTTAGGAGTCGGCTTCGGGGCAAACCCGCATACTTACGGGCGGGTATGGTTTCCATGTTTCGATAATTTTGTTGAGCGTTCTTCGTATGAATTTAATATCACAACCAACAACGGAAAAACTTCCTACTGCAATGGTTATCTTGCTCATGATACTACTGACAATAATGGAAACCGAATGCGCAGGTGGATTATGCGTGAACAGATACCGAGTTATCTTGCATGTGTAGCTGTTGCCAATTACGCGCAGATTAACCAAACCTACAGCAGTATGAATGGCAGCATCCCTATTATTATTGCTGCTTTGCCGACAGATACAACAGCGGTAAAAAATTCATTCGTCAATTTAAATCTTGCAATCTCTGTTTTTGAAAATCATTTCGGCCCTTATTTATGGAACCGTGTCGGCTACAGCATGGTGCCTTTCACTTCAGGAGCTATGGAGCATGCAACCAATATATCGTACCCCATTGCATTATCGGACGGCACATTAAATTATCAAACCGTATATGCCCATGAATTATCACATCACTGGTTCGGCGATTTAGCAACCTGCCGTACTCAGGAAGATATGTGGCTTAACGAAGGCTGGGCGCATTACTGCGAATTTTTATTTACAGAAGGATTGAGCGGCTATTCAAATTATTTAGCGGCAGCAAGAACTAATCACGAAGATAATTTACATTTTCTGCATGTAAAAGAAGGAGGTTATTTAACGCTTTCAAATATCCCAGGTACTTATACTTACGGCGATCATGTGTATAACAAAGGTGCAGATGTGTCTCATACCATGAGAGGTTATATGGGCGACAGTTTGTTTTTTTATTCCCTTAAATCATATTTAGCGCAGCATCATTATACAGATGTTTCCAGCGCAGATTTCAGAGATGCACTTACAGCAGCTAGCGGTATTAACATGACTAATTTTTTTAACAATTGGGTGTTTAACCCGGGATGGCCTCATTTTTCAATAGATTCAACAGTGGCAGTTCAGAACGGAAATAATTATAATGTTACCGTTTATGTAAAACAAAAATTAACCGGTGCCCCGAATTATTTTACTAACGTGCCTCTTGAAATAACTTTTAAAAAAGCCGATTGGACAGAGCAGACACAAAAGTTTGTAATGTCAGGAGCGAATGCTTCTTTTAATTTTACTGTCCCTTTCAAGCCTGTATTTACGGCAGTAAACATGGGTGAAAAAATCAGCCACGCGATTGCTCCCGAATTTCAAAAAATAAAAACAACAGGTACTCACAATTTTGCAAATGCAAAAATGAGTCTTTCGGTTTCGAGTATTACCGATTCAGCTTTTGTGAGGGTGGAGCATAATTATACCGCACCTGATGGTTTCAAAACCTGCTGCAGGCCTTATCGTTTATCGCCGAATCATTATTGGAAAGTGGATGGAATAATGCCGGCAAGCTTTAAAGCAAAAGCAACTATCTTTTATGACGGGCGTACTTCAAGCTTTTCAGGAAACCTATGGCTTGATAATGATTTAATCACTGCTTCAGAAGACAGCCTTGTATTGATGTATCGCAGAAATGCAGCTTCCGATTGGAATATATTTCCATACTATACTAAAAATAATCAGGGCAACAGTACCGATAAACATGGCGCTGTTATTATAGATTCATTAAAAGCAGGTGAATATGTGTTTGCTATGAAAGACCCTTCAATGGGTATTCAAAATAAAATGGAAGCTTCTGTACTGCCCGAAATTAAAGTGTTTCCGAATCCTTCAAATGGAATGATTACAATTGATCTGGCGGCATCATCGCTGAAGATATCAGCTAATTCAGTTTTAACAGTTATCAATGCTGCAGGAAAAAATATCTATACTGAAAAATTAAATCAGCAGAATACTGTAAACATCAATACTGCCGGATACAGCAGCGGGGTGTATTTTATTACTATAAAAGTGAAAGATGCTGCTGTTGCAAAATCTAAATTTATGGTAACGCATTAATTGGGGTATATCACAAAATCCCTTATTTAGACCTGTCAGGTTTTTAAAACCTGACAGGTCTTGAAGCAAACAGCTGAATAAGGATGTCTAATAATCGGCAAGAGTGAAACACCTTCGCCAGCCTTGTTTAACAAATTTGTTTTGAGTTTTTTATGGGATATAAGAGCACACAGGAATGTATCGTTGATTTAGAAAAACACGGACATCTCATCCGCATCAAAGAAGAAGTGAGCTCTGAATTAGAAATGGCTGCGATACATCTCCGGGTGTTTGAAAACGGCGGGCCTGCGCTGTTGTTTGAAAATATTAAAGACTGTAAATTCAAAGCAGCATCCAATTTATATGGGACTTTAGAACGCAGCAAATTTATTTTCAGAGACAGCATCGAAAAAATAAAAACACTCATCGATTTAAAAAATAATCCCCTCGAAGCACTTAAACATCCATTAAAATATGCCGATACAGCGCTTACTGCTTTTTCGGCTCTGCCAAAAAAATCGAATTTTAATAATCCTGTTTTACAAAACCAAATTAAAATTTCCGAGCTTCCGCAGATTAAATGCTGGCCGGATGATGGGGGCGCGTTTATCACACTTCCTATTGTATATTCCGAAGACATTGATAAACCCGGCGTTATGAATTCTAATTTAGGAATGTATAGGATTCAGCTGAGCGGCAATAACTATATTCCTGATAAAGAAATAGGACTTCACTACCAGTTGCACCGCGGTATCGGGGTACACCAGTCAAAAGCAGATGCAAAAGGTCAGCCCCTTAAAGTCAGCATTTTTGTGGGCGGGCCGCCTTCGCTTACATTAGGCGCAGTGATGCCTTTGCCTGAAGGCATGAGCGAACTGACATTTGCCGGGGCATTGGGGAACAGAAGAATCAGATATACTTATGATGAGGGCTTCTGCATCGCATCTGATGCGGATTTTGTGATTACAGGAGAACTGTATCCGAATGAAACAAAACCCGAAGGCCCTTTCGGCGACCATTTAGGTTATTACAGCTTAAAACATAATTTCCCTGTAATGCGGGTTCACAAAGTATTTCACCGTAATAATGCAATATGGCCATTTACCGTTGTGGGCCGGCCTCCGCAGGAAGATACCAGCTTCGGCGCATTGATTCATGAAATTACAGGCACTGCAATCCCAAAAGAAATTCCGGGATTAATTGAAATAAATGCTGTTGATGCAGCAGGTGTTCATCCTTTACTGCTGACCATCGGCAGTGAGCGTTACACCCCTTATAATAAGGAGCGCAAGCCCCAGGAAATACTTACCATAGCAAATCATATACTCGGCTCCGGACAGTTAAGTCTGGCTAAATATCTTTTCATCACTGCAGGAGAAGACAATCCGAAATTAACAACCCATGACATTGCTGCTTATTTCAAACATGTGCTTGAACGGGTTGACTTTACAAGAGATTTGCACTTTTATACCCGTACTACAATTGATACCTTAGATTACAGCGGTTCCGGTTTAAACAGCGGAAGCAAAGTGGTAATTGCTGCTGCCGGAAATAAATTAAGAGAACTTGGAACCGAATTACCAGAAATAAATCTCCCCGAAGGCTTCCATAATCCAAAACTGGTAATGCCCGGCGTTATTGCCATCGAAGGACTTAAATATACCGATCAAGCCGCATCAGAATCACAAATTCAAAACCTCAGCCAACTTTTAACTTTAAACTTTGAACTTTTAAATCCCTTCCCCTTAATTATAATCTGCGACAACAGCGATTTTGTTTCTCAAAGCTTAAATAATTTCCTTTGGGTAACGTTTACACGAAGCAATCCTTCTAATGATATTCATGGCATTGCCAGCTTTATCGAAAACAAACACTGGGGATGCAGAGGCTCTCTGGTTATTGATGCCCGCATAAAACCTCATCATGCTCCGCCTTTAATTAAAGATCCCGCAATTGAAAAACGTGTGGATGCTATGGGAGTAAAAGGGAAATCCTTGTTTGGGATAATTTAGACGGCTTCTTTATACTCTCTTCTCAAATCTTGAACAGAATCCCGTTTATTACAAACCGGTTTACTTTTGTCACAAACGTATCTATGTTTATCACCAACCGGTTTACTTTTATCACAAACGTGCTTACGTTTATTATAAAAGGGTTTACTTTTATCACAAACGTGCTTATGTTTATCATAAACTGGTTTACTTTTATCACAAGAGTACTTACGTTTATCACAAGAGCACTTACGTTTATCACAAGAGTACTTACGTTTATCACAAGAGTACTTACGTTTACCACAAACGTACTTACGTTTATCATAAACGGGCTTATGTTTACCGGAGAGTGTCCCAAAAAGTGCGTAAATGAATTTTTTTTTCATTTATAAAACCACAAGACACTCAATAAAAAACCTCAAACCGCTTTCCCAAAACACTTACCTTTACTCTCATTAAATATTCTTCTTTAATCATATAAAGAAATTTAAACCCTGCACCATGCTTACACTCGATAGAAAACAATCACCGGCATTTAAAACGGTAGAAAAAATACAAATGATACATGCCGGCGAACAGCGTCTGCGCAACAATATACCTGTTTACTCCATCAATGCCGGCACTCAGGAACTTATTAAAATAGAATTTTTATTTTCGGCAGGTATGTACCAGCAGGAGATTCCGCTGCAGGCTTCTACCGTAAATGCAATGATGGAAGAAGGCACATCAAAATTAACTGCAGCACAGATTGCCGAAAAAATTGATTATTACGGAGCTTTCCTCGAAACTGGCGTTTCACAGGACAGCGCCTCCATTGTTTTATATACCCTTAACAAACATTTAAAATCAACCCTGCCGGTTGTGGAACAGCTGATCAAAGATTCTGTTTTCCCGAAGAATGAGTTGGATACCCATATCCGGAATAAAAAGCAGGCCTTTTATGTGAACAATCAAAAGGTTGCTAATATAGCCCGCAAACGGTTCACTGAACTGCTGTTCGGCGAAAAACATCCTTACGGAATAAATGTAAAAGAATCCGATTTTGATGCAATCGATAAATCGCATTTGAAAGATTTCTATTCAAAATATTACCGTGCTTCAAACTGCAAAATTATTTTGGCCGGAAAAGTAGATGATGATGTATTCGGCCTGCTGGATAATCATTTCGGAGGTAATGACTGGAATGCAGAAACCGATTTAAGCAGCAAAAGCATCCCGAAGATTGTTACTTCAGAAGAACACAGTCATTTAGTTTTTAAAGAAGATGCTGTGCAGTCCGCCATCCGGATAGGCAAAGTGCTGTTCAATAAAACCCACCCCGATTTTCAATCCTTACAGATATTAAATACTATTTTCGGCGGCTATTTCGGTTCCCGTTTAATGTCAAATATCCGTGAAGATAAGGGCTATACTTATGGTATAGGGTCCGGCATTGTATCTCTCCAAAACTCAGGATACTTTTTTATTGCAACCGAAGTAGGAGTGGAGGTGTGTCAGAATGCAATTAATGAAATATATTTCGAAATGAATCGTTTACGTCAGGAACTTGTTCCTGAAGATGAATTACAACTGGTGAAAAATTACCTTCTGGGAACTTTTTTAAGAAGTATTGACGGCCCTTTTGCTTTGGCAGAAAGGTTTAAAGGCATTATGGAATATAATTTACAATACGATTATTTTGATAATTACATTGCAACCATTAAAGAGATTTCGGCATCTAAACTTCGTAATTTAGCTAATGCCTATTTTGATAAGGACAGTATGCTGGAATTAGTGGCTGGTAAAAAATAGAAAAAGACATTTTTCGAATACCGAATTTTAAAAAAGAGAATAGAATAGAATAAAATAAAAGATGAAATCATCAACTGAAATAATCCTTACAGACTCACTCTCCCTTATAAGGAGAAAGCTTTGCAGGTGTTTTTTTCTGATAATGCTGTTTTCATCTTTATTTTCTTTCAATGCAAAAGCTTCTCATTTAATGGGCGGCGAAATAACATGGGCCTGCCAGGGCAACGGACAGTATATTTTTACTTTAAAATTGTACCGCGACTGCAACGGCATTAACACCCCTACTACAGTTTCATTACTTGTATTTAATCATCCAACGGTATCAACAATTAATTTAACCCGCAGTACTTTTTCTGATATATCACCGGTATGCAACGCCGCAGGGCCTGCTATTTCCTGCTCCAATGCGCAGACGCAGACCGGCTGGCCTAATAGCGGAAGCCCTATTGCAGGTGCGGTAGAAGAATCAGTTTTTGAATCGGCGCCAATAACTTTAGCAGGCATCCCTCCGCCTCAAGGCTGGGTATTCGCATATTCCGACTGCTGCAGAAACGGTTCTCTCTCGAATTTAACAAATGCAAGTTCGTACGGTTTTACTCTTCGTGCAATTATGTATTCTTTTCATGGCCAAAATGCCGATCCCTGCTTCGATTCATCACCCACGTTTTTAGAGAGCCCCAGTACAGTTATCTGCCTGGGTTCTCCTTTTAAATACAATCACAATGCTTTTGATACTGATTTAGATTCAATTTCTTTTTCATGGGCTGAGCCTTTAAAGCAAACTATCAGCATGACAGTTTTCAATCCGCCTACTGACCCGGCGCCAGTGCCTTTTGCAGGAGGGTATACCTTTAACAGCCCGCTTCCGGGAACAACACAGAATCCGGCAAACATTCCTGCGTCAATAAATCCTTTAACAGGAGAAATTTCTTTTACTTCTTTCACACAAGGCTATTTTGTTACAAATGTGAAAGTAGAATCATGGAAATGCGGCGTTTTGGTATCTGAAATATACCGCGAAATTCAGGTAGTATTACTTCCCTGTGCTGTTAACAGTATGCCGACAGTAACTTATACTTCATACCAAACCACTGTTCCTGCAGGTACTTTAGTCAGTTTCACTTTAAATGCAAATGATCCGGGCTTCCTTGCGGACGGTGTTACTCCTCAATCTTTAACCATTAACGCATCTGGCACCCAATTCGGCGCGGGGTTTACAAATGTGGCATCAGGCTGTTTAAATCCGCCATGTGCAACATTAACCAGCAGTCTGCCCTCATCGGCAGCCACAAATATCAGTACAACTTTCAACTGGCAGACAAGCTGTAATCATATTTCGTACAACACTAGGTGTGCAACAGTATCCAATACTTACACGTTTGTATTCAGAGTGAAAGATGATTTTTGTCCGGCACCTGCCGAAAATATTTCTACCGTTTCAATTACAGTATTGGCTAACCCTATTGTTAAATCACCTGATCCAAACTGCGTGTCGGTTCTGCCGAACGGCAATATCAGCCTCAGCTGGACTACCCCTCCTGATCCCGGGAACACATTTAACAGTTATCATATCTTCAGGTCGAATTCACCGACGGGCCCATTTACTGATATTGACAGCATCTTTACGTACAGCACCACCTCTTTTATAGATTTAACTGCAAACGGAAATACGGCACCTGTTTACTATTATATCGAAACCCGATCAGGATGCTTCGGTCAGGTGTATTCTCCTGCAGACACTATAAGCTCCATACATTTAAATGTTTTAAATCCGGGAAACGGAACAGCTGTATTATCCTGGAATCCGGTTCATTCGCCCAACCTGCCTACTTCTGCGGGCATTTATAATATTTACCAGGAGTATCCTGCTGGAGTTTGGACACTTCTTCATACAACATCAAATTTGAGTTATATTGATTCTATTTTTGTATGCAATGCAACCCTCCATTACAGAGTTGAAATTGCTGATAATAGTGGCTGTACTTCAGTATCATCGATTGACGGCGGAATATTTCAAAATACAATTGTTCCGGCAATTCCCGTTTTGGATACTTTAAGCGTTGACGACAGCAATAAGGCAATAATAAGCTGGAAGGTGAGCCCCTCTCCCGATGTAAAAGCCTATGTAATTTATAAATTTAACGGCACCGGCTGGATTCCTATTGATACTGTTTACGGAATTAACAGCACCTCTTTAAATTATTTAGCCTCTGCTGCCGGTGCAGGCTCTGAACAATACCGCCTTGCTGCGTTCGACAGCTGCAGCAACATAAGCCCGTTAGGAACTATTTACAGCACCATGTATTTAACTTCAGCTGCAGATATTTGCAAACGCAGTGTGGCGCTTAACTGGACAGCATATACCGGTTTAGGAAACGGTTTGGCATCTTATAATATATACCAGTCTTTAGTCGGCCAGTCGGGGCCGTATACGCTGATAGCCACTGTACCTGCAGGAACGCTTACTTATAACGTTACTTCACTTGCTCCTCGTTTAAATACATATTATAAAATAACAGCAGTTGATACATCAGGAACAAAAACAACATCGTCCAACCGGATAACTTTTTTTTCTGCTACTCCTCTGCCTCCCCAGTTTTCTTATTTGAGGAAAGTAAGCGTAACTGCACCTAACCAGGTTGATTTAACCTGTCATATTGATGCTGCTGCATCTACATTAAATTATAAAGTGATGCGGTCACCCGATAACAACATTGCTCATTTTGTGCATATCGGCACTGTACCCGCAAGTACTTCAACACCTATCGCATACAGCGACAATACTGCGCTTACTGATGTGAGCAGCTATTATTACAAAATAATAAATGTTGACAGTTGCGGCTACGACGGTCTGGAAACCAATACCGACAGGACTATTTTATTAACTGCCATCGGTAACAGCATAACCATGATAAACACGTTAACCTGGAATGATTTTGAAATTTGGCTTGGAGGTGTTGATCATTATAATATTTATAGAGGAATTGACGGAGTTATAAATCCTGTTCCTCTTATAACAGGTATTCCTTTCAGCGGTTCAGGAACAAACACATTTACTGATGATGTTTCATTGCTGTTGAGCGGCCAGGGAGTGTTTGATTATTATATTGAAGCTGTTGAAGGAATGGGAGATATTTACAATTTCACAGAAAACAGTTTGTCAAATGTTGCAGAGGCTTATCAGGATCCAAAAGTATTTATTCCAAACGCTTTCAGGCCGGCAGGAGATTTTAATAAAGTTTTTGTGCCTGTTACAACCTATGTTAATTTCACAGAATATGAGTTTTCGGTATTCGACCGATGGGGTACTCAGATATTTACTTCAAGCCAGGTAAATCAAGGATGGGATGGCACTGCCGGGGGCGCCAAATGCGAGCCAGGCGTATATATATATATTGTCCGTTATAAAAATTCAAAGGGAGAATACATTGATTTAAATGGATCTGTGACCTTACTTCGTTAGAAGAAGTGTTCAAATCCGTTAAGGATAATTTTTTAGGATAGCTTTTTTATTGGTAAAATTAATTATGAGAAAAATATCCTTTGCGTTTTTAATAGCAGTTTGTTCTTTTTTTAATACCGCTCTTTTAAAGGCACAAAAAATAATTTCTTTTACAGCGAAAGACGGATTGAATGTTACTGCCGATCTTTATTTTATCAGTGATACCCTGCCTTATATGATTCTCTGTCATCAGGGCGGTTCCAGCCGGGGGGAGTATAATGAAACTGCTCCAAAATTTACGAAATTCAGATACAACTGCATTGCTGTTGATTCCCGTTCGGGTGATAAAATTAACGAAGTGAAAAATGAAACCGTATTAGCTGCGAAAACACAAAGCAAAAAAACAACTTACCTCGATGCAGAACAGGATATTGTTGCAGCAATTGATTATGCGTTTGAGAAAAGCCATAAAAAAGTGATTGTGGTTGGGAGTTCCTACACCGCTTCTTTAGCCTTAAAAATAGGCGTGGCAAATGATAACGTTAAAGCCGTAATTGCCTTTAGTCCGGCTGAATATTTTGGAGCGCAGTTAAATTTAAAAGATGCAATCAAGCAATTTGATAAACCTGTATTTATTTCGTCTTCGCAGGATGAAGCTGGCACAGCGGGGATATTGTTTAATTCAATGAAATCAGAAAAAAAGCAGCAGTTCATTCCTGCTGAAAAGGGAGTGCATGGTTCTAAAGCTTTATGGAAAGTGAATCCGGGCTACCGCGAATATTGGCAGGCGATGACAATTTTTATGCAGAAGGTGAAGTAGCAGGAAACTCTCGCGCAGCCAAATAAAAACAAATTTTTTATGGCATTAAAACATTTTAACATACGTGTTTACGGCATATTGATCAATACAGATAATCAGGTATTATTAAGTGATGAATTGATAAAAGGGAAAGAAATAACAAAATTTCCGGGAGGCGGTTTAGAGTTTGGAGAAGGAGCTATTGATTGTGTAAAACGCGAATTTATTGAGGAAACGGCCAATGAAATTGAAATAATTGAGCATTTTTATACTACTGATTTTTTCCAGCAGTCCGCATTCAGTCCCGACCACCAGATTATCAGTATTTACTACCTTGTAAAGCCCGCTTCACTTTTTAAAATCAAAACAACTGACAAACAGTTTGATTTCATCAGCAAAACCAAGTATTCACAGCTTTTCCGCTGGAAGAATCTAAATGAAATAAGCGAGAATGATTTTACGCTCCCGATAGATAAAATTGCAGGAAAAATGCTGCAGGAAAAATTTAATCGCTAAAAGGGCAGACTGATTGGCAATTTGCAGAGCGTGAATTTAAAAACATCCCAATCCCCCCCCCATTAATTCAGCCTTTGAGGAACCATTAATTCGAACTCGGGAATGGTAACAAAAAAAGGTGTTTTATCAACTTTGCGTTCCATTAAATAAGTACCCTTCATTTTACCGATATCAGTGGTAAGACCGCATGCAGATTCGTATTCAAAAATTTCGCCCGGCTCAAGCACCGGCTGTTTGCCTACTACACCCTCGCCATCCACTTCGCTGTGGTTATTGTTAGAATCAAAAATATCCCAGTGCCGTGCAATCAGCTGCACAGTATAATCGCTTTTGTTTTCGATAGTAATCTGATATAAAAAAAGAAAATGACTTTTTGATGCATCGGAATTCTCTTCGCTGAATTTTGTTTCAACGCTTATTTTAATTCCCTGTGTAACCTGCACTGCATGTGTTCCCATAACATTTTTTTTCTTGTAATACTTCAGCTGATTGAATCTGCACAATATTAAACATTTCTTTTTCAATAACCGCAAGGATTAAGCCAAAGATTTTTAAAGGGGCAGGATAACTACTGGCTGCAAATTCAGAATTCACATTTGCAGGAGGCTCGCAGACATTCATTCTTAAATGGCTCTGTGAGCTGAAATTAGGGGCTTTTATTTGATGGAATTTAAACGTTTTAGGCCGATAAGCTGATCGTAAAAAGTTCCCTGCTGATGGTGGTAAACATAGATGGTATAATCGTTTTCGGTTTCGTAGTGCATTCCTTCAATTAAGGTTTGATCTGCAGCTGTTGTTCCGTCTTTTAAAAATACATATTCATAATTATAATAGCCCTGCTTTAAGTACAAGGTACATTCATATCCTCCGCGCTTTTGATTGTAATGCATTAAATTTTCCTGATTGCATTTCCAGGCATTATATGAACCATACAAGTATAAATTACCATCCGTTAAGACGGCATTGTAATCGAGAAAAAAATTGACGTAACAGTATTCAGCTTCCACTTCAGAATTAGTTCCTTCCTGCACTTTAATCAAGTAGTTGCCATTAATATCTGTGTAAGTAGAATAGCGCTTGAATGTCCGTTTTTCATCCGTTAATAAAGTAACATGATAGCCGAGTGAATCTTTGAATACATCAGCAATTTTTTCGGAATGATAGCGGATGCTTTTCATATCAAAATACCGGAATTCATTGCCGCCGTCAAAAACATTTGCATCATCATAATCATATACCAGTTCATCATCTTTAACAAATAGAGGCTTTAAGTTTGTTTTGGCATTGTCCCAGCGGTTATTCTGCATCATCACAATTTTAAGATCTTCATAAGGATTAGTGATAACATAACCTGAGTGATTGACTGTGAAATCCAATTCCTGTTTAAAGGCCCTGTATTCGGTAATGCTTGCGGGAGTGACTTTTGCTGTAATATTTACTTTGTCTTGATAAACCATGAACCGTCTTGTCAAAACAATATTATCTGCTTTGCCATCCTGAATAACTTTCAAAATATAATTTCCGCTTTTAGTAAAACGCAGATTTTCATTTGGAAATACAAAGCTGTAATGTATAAAATGCTGGATTGTATTGTATGAGTATGCATGATCGCTGATTTGATTTTCAGGAAAACCATCAATGAATTCAGCAGGAGCTAAATCAGAAGGTTCCCAGCCTGCACTGCAGTGAATAAAGGTATATGTGTAATTTTTTAGTCCGGCATCGAGATCATCAAAACTTAATTTTAGTTTTTCTTCCGAATCCATTTTAAGGATTGGCTGCGACATCTCAAAACTTTCTTCATGAAGCTGAACGGACTTAATGCCTGGCTTATAAACATAATCTTCATAACGTATAGCAGCGTTTCCATAATAATCTTCGGCGGTGGTGTCAGCTCCGGCAGGGGTATTGAGAGCTTTCCATAATCCGGGCTTTTTATTTTTCTGTGCATAGCTTATTGCACTGCAAAATAAAAAAACAAACAGCAAAAAATTAAAACAGGCGGATGATTTGTTCAGCATTATATTATGTAAAAATTTAAACGGCAGATTGCAGGATGAACAAAAAGTTTTCTTTATTTAGACCTGTCAGGTTTTTAAAACCTGACAGGTCTTACTTTGATAACAATAAATTAAAATATTTATTGTACACATTTCTGAAATCAGAAAACCTTTTAAAGTGAAAGACCATTTAATACGATAAATACTGACCATACAGTGTCTGCAGATATGCTTTCGCCTGAGTTAAAATGGTATCGTTCAATTTAGTTTCAGTTTTCGCCTGTAATCCCTCAACTTTTTTTGAATTAAAAGTATAAATAATATTCTGCTCCGGGGCAACCCAGCCTAAGGCATTTTCATTTGAGTAATATGCAAATTCTTTTATGCCTTTATTAAACACATCTCTGCTCCATACAAAATTAGTGTGAGGCAATTTTAATGCACCTAAAACAACCGCAGGAATATCATTTTGATTTGTTATTTTATTAAATTCTTTTCCTCTTAAACTGTCTAAAAGAGCACCGCCTGTTATCATTGCAGTAATTCTGCGCCCTTCAGGGGTATCCATATTTCTATTCTTAGGTAAATGATGGCCGTGATCAGCAACGAGAATGAATATAGTATTATTATACCAAGGCTGCTTTTTTGCTTCATTAAAGTAATTGAATAAACAATAGTCGGTATAATATGCAGCCTTTTTAAAACGCTCTGCTTCTTCACCGCCAGTGAAAGGAGTCTGCATAGTTACTTCGTATGGTTCGTGAGTACTTAATGTTAAAACTACCGAAAAGAAAGGCTGTTTTTCATCCTTGAGTCCATCGAGCTGTTTCTTGAAAACATACTCATCATGAGCTCCCCATTTGCTGTTCAGCTCATTTTTATCAAAATTATTTTTGTCTATTATCTTTTCGAAATGTGTATTGAGCAGGTATGATTTCATATTGGCAAATTCAACTTCACCCCCGTAATAAAATGAAGACTGGTAGCCCTGTTTCCCTAATTCAATATTAAGCGATGGCAGCCGTTCGGCTTTATCCGGAGTAGTCATTATAGAATTATTAGGCTGTGATGGAAAACCGCTGAGGATCGATACAAGCCCCTGTTCCGTTCTGAAACCGCTTCCGTACATCTGTGTAAATAATAATCCTTCTTTACGAAGTTCATCAAAATGCGGGGTTACATTTTCTTCACCGCCCAGCGCCTTTATGATATCTGCTGTCCAGCTTTCTAGAATAACAATTACAATATTCGGCTTTTGGGTTTTAGAAAATATTTTTGTTTTATCAGCTGTTGATTCAAATAAGCCGGCAGTGATTTTTTTCGCTGTTTTATCATCCATAAAAACATATGGATTTTTTTCATCATTTGATTCAACAATGCTATGCGCCAAATACCAGATATTATTAGTTGCAATGTGATTGTTTATTGCCAAAGTAGAATAATAAGCACAGCTTTCATTAACAGGAGCCAGCTGTAATCCGCCTCGGTAACCGACTACCAGCAGAACTGGTATAATAACAACCTGCGCAATTTTGTATTTGCTATTTTCAACAGGGTAAGAAAAATTAGTAATAAACCTTCGGTAAGCTTTTATTCCGATGTAAATAAAAAAAGCACATGCTGCCAATAAAAGCGTCAAGGACCAAACCGAAATAAAAGCAAGCACTTCTTTGGGATACATTAAATAGCTGAAAGCCCTTGCGCTGAGCGGAGTACCCCAATCGCCGTATATTTTTAAATTTGCAACGCTAAGTATTGCAACTATTGCAATACATCCAATATTAAAACCGAGATTAAGAAGATGAAATAATCTGCGTTTAAAAAATTGCTGGAATGCCCAAAATATAAAAGGGAAAGTAAGAGCAGCGCATGCAGTTGAAAAATCAAGACGAAGAGCATAAAAAAAACTCATTCCTGTTTCTGAATGCTGTCCGTCGGGGATTTTGGTATGATGGTAAATAATAAATACAACTCTAAAAAACGCAAAAAACAAAAGCCAAAAAATCAGCAGGCGTATTAAAAAATGTATTTTAAAATTATTTATTTTCATTTCAGATACAGCCGTCCTGCCCCCGTTTGAATATCCTGCAATACTACTGGGTTTCCGTAACAATTTACATCTCCAATATAATCAATCAGGCAGGTTAAATGGGCAGCAGTAACTGTGCAGATACCAGTTGTATAAGTGTGGACCCATGTAGTGGTTGTCAGCAGGTCCTGACATTTTAAAAATGCAGTGCCTCCGATATCACATGCATGTTCGGTTGTTTTTCCATGTAAAGTTAAATCCCCGGAACCATGCATGTGAGAAGTGATTTTTGAATTATTTATAGTTAATTCAATGTTTCCGGAGTTTTTGGTCTGCACATCAAAAGCATCAGTTGTAATGGTATTCATACTTTGTATGTTCCCGGTGCCGTCTGAAGTAATGTATTTTATAACTGGCATTTTAATGTAAACATTAAAAGGCTTATCGTAACTGCGCGTCCAGTTGCAGCGATTATTGTTTTTTATAAATAAAGTCCCGTCTGATACAGAGGTTTCTATTAGAGGAACAATATTTTTACCAGCTTCTACTTTCACTTCAAAAGTTGAATCCTGAGTAATAAAAACATTTAAATTATCTTCCACATACACCATATTAAAACCACTTATCGCGCGTGTTTCAGTGGTAATTGCACCGGTACGTTTAATGCAGTCGCACATGTTTTCTTTTTTACATGCAGAAAGTAAAATTATTGCAGATAATAATAATGTGATTCCTTTTTTTTGTATTTTTTTCATTTTAAAACGTTGTAAATTTTATTTAATTGAAATTCAAAATTCATATTGAATTGTGAATCATTTTTATCGGCCTGAAAAAATTTAAAATTGATAACCTATTCCCCACTCAAAATAATCGGCTTTTGCCCAGTGCGTAAGTAATGTAGCATTTGCAATAATATGTTTTGTAACCATGTATCTTAAGCCGATACGGTGAAAAAATATTCCGTTATAGGGTTGCTGCTTGTATAAATAAACGCCAAAATCAACGGGAAGAGTCAGCCTGTCTATTGTAAATGCATATGAGATTTTTACCCCCGCCTGAACAATATCTTTAAAGGGGGAATTATAAACAGAGTCATTTTCCCAAACTTTTTTAGTTGCATTGTTATATGCAGCTTCAATTCCCCCGCCCAGCTTATTTTTATAATTCAATGTTCTGTAAATATTGGCCTGAAAACCGTAAGCAATATATTCCGGACCGCCGGGAGCCTCCAGCTGTTTTATACCGGTAACACCGATCACAGAAAACTGCCAGTCCATCTGGACAGGCGGTATTGAATCTTTAATAATTTTACAAACCTTATTTCCGAATGCATATCCTAATCCTAAGTTGACCGTAGCCATATTCAATCCCAAATTTGGTGTACTCATTGCAGCATTTGATGCGTGCGTTAATCCAACGCCGGCATCCAATCTCCACGCGTCAGAAAGCATAATTGCTTCACTTAATCTAAGGTTTACAAAACCATTAAAGTGCGACCCGATAACATTGTTTTGATGATTTTCAATTCTGTCGAATGGCTTTGTATCATAAGCGAGTCCTACACCTATCCTAAGATTCAGGTGGTTTCTCCTGCTCTGTTTATTCAGCCGGATATTTGTATAAGGATATAAAGCTTCCAGATTTCCTAACTGCTGCGGATTAGACAAATACATGTGCAGAAAACAGATTCCTATTTCAGGGTATTTATGTATCTGCTGCCATGGTTTACAGCCATTAGTGCGAAAAATATAATTCAACTCTCCGCCGTAAATATGCCCTTTTATCAAATGAGCCATGTCATTACGGTGCGCCAATATAAAGCCGTAATGGCCCTGGGCAGAAATTAAAAAATCGTGCTGAGGTAAATTCTGCGCCGGCAGAATAATTGGCTGAAGTATCAGAACAGCTGCAATGACAATCTTGCACAGCTTTTTTATTTTATTCATTTAAAAAGTAAAATATCTATTCTTACAAAAATATTAAAATTATCAGTGTGAAATTGAATTGATGTGAAAATCCACTTTATATGAATTTACAAATTGAAACTGAATAATTAGTACATTCGACAAAGATAATTTGAAATATGAGAACATTCATGTTTCAATTTCATTAAATAAAGAAGGCCGATTTTAGATTTTTAATAATTAGAAATATGCAGGAAAAATTAAAAGCATTCGAACGTTTATTAACCATTATGGATGAGTTGAGAGAAAAATGTCCATGGGATAAAAAGCAGACCATAGAAAGTTTACGCCATTTGACAATTGAAGAAACATACGAACTGGCAGATGCTATTCTTGACAAAGATATGCTGAACATAAAAAAAGAATTAGGTGATGTTCTTTTACATATTGTTTTTTATGCACGTATCGCTTCTGAAACAAAAGAGGGCGGGGATCCTCTCACAGCAGGCTTTAATATTGCCGACGTAATTAATTCGCTTTGTGAAAAATTAATTCACCGCCACCCTCATATTTACAGTGATGTTAAAGTAGAAAACGAACAGCAGGTGAAAGAAAACTGGGAGAAGTTAAAATTAAAAGAAGGCAGTAAGTCTGTGTTGAGCGGTGTTCCGGTTTCACTTCCTTCGCTGATAAAAGCTGAACGGATACAGGAAAAAGCACGTGCCGTTGGTTTCGACTGGGACAAGCCTGAACAGGTATGGGAAAAAGTAGTTGAAGAAATCGCTGAATTTAAACATGAAATTGATACAAATTCATCCAAGGAAAAAGCAGAGGAAGAGTTTGGTGATGTTTTATTTTCGTTAATTAATTATGCACGCTTTAAGGAAATAAGTCCGGAAGACGCACTTGAAAAAACAAATAGAAAATTCATCAAGCGTTTTCAATATCTGGAAAGTCAGGCGGAAAAAGCGGGGAAACAGTTAAGTGACATGACTTTGAAAGAAATGGATGTTTATTGGAATGAAGCAAAAAAATTATAATTCCTTCAATAAATCGTCATTTGGGTTCTCGTGGCTTTTTAATAAATCTACACGCATAAAAACATTCCAGTAATGCTGCTTATCCATTTTTTCCCAATGGATAAAATAATACCTGTATTGATATGTTTGAATCTGGCATAGTATTAAAAAGCTTAAAATTAATGATGAGTAGAGGATTCTCCTCCGTTTTGTTTTTAGAAAGTTAAATGCAAAACAAATAAGCAGGCACATTACCGCATAATAATCAATACATACTCTTGAGCTGAAGCTGCCTCCATACCACCAGCTCCACCAGGACGACAGCACATAAAGCAATGAAAGTAAAAAAACTGCCAGCGAATAAAACTGAAATTTATTCTGCTTAAATAATCCCCCAAAACCCAATAGGCTTAAAAAAGCGATTGGCGTATAAATAAAAAGTCCTTTTTTAAAGCTGAATAAAAAATCGAATGGCCGGGGATTATTCCAATTAAATTTTTCGCTTCCATACGAATCAATCCAAAAACATCCTGTCTGCAGTTTGTAAATCAGAAGCTGAACTGAAACAATTGACAGAAAAACAAAACCCGCTGAAATACCTGCGGATATGTGAGTTTTCAAATATTTAATTCCATTATTAAAGGTTTTTTTATCGCCTGAAATAAATGGGGCGATTAAGATTATTAAAACATTTACAGGGCGGATAAAAGTAATAATTCCCAGTAATGCCCCTAAAATAATTATATAGAGGCTTTCTGAAGACAGAAAATAATTGCGCATGTAGTAAATAAACATAGTAATAAATGCAAACGAATAAATGTGCGACATAGCTGGTTCGCACACTGTATAATAAAATACATTAGTTGCAAATGTCATCGCAATCAATAAAAAACTTGTAAGTGCATCAGATGCTTCGTACAGTTTTAATATTTTTTTAACAAAAATTAAGGCTGTAAGCAGATAGAAAATGGCTGCAATGTTTACTCCGATAAGATATAACTTAGAATAGCCGTCGGCAGGGAAACCAATAAAACAAGTAATTGCATGAGCTGCTAAAAAAAAAGGAAGAATGGCGGCCGCAGTGCCTGCAAAATATTTATCAGCTGTTGTTCCATTGTGATGAATGCGGTAATCATAATATATCGGCGGGTTGGGATATTTTGTTTCTATAGAATCAAAAAAAGAAAAATTCAAATCATGATAAATAAAAACTGCCGGGAGGTATGCATAATTACCCTTTCCGTCCGCTTTAATAATGTTTTTCCAATTATCTTTTCCCCACTGAATGTTGGAAGAGCAGACTGTGACAATTAAAATAATAATTGAGATAACAAGGCGGTTGAATAATTTCATCAATTTAATCAGTATTGTTTAATTTCAAAATAAATAACTGTTAATGTTAAAGGCGGATTATATTGATTAAATTTACTAAACTATTCAAAATAAAATGAATTTTTTATCCCACCTGTATTTGTCGGGCAGTAACGAAGGCATTATCATTGGAAATTTTATTGCAGATTCTGTTAAAGGAAGCAGCTATAAAAACTATAACCCGGACATACAAAAGGGGATTCTGCTTCACCGTAAAATAGATTTGTTTACTGATACACATTTAATAGTAGGGCAGAGCAAAGAACGGCTGCGGAGTAAATACAGAAAATATGCGGGCGTAATAGTTGATATTTTTTATGATCATTTTTTAGCAAAGAACTGGAATGCCCATTCTGATATTGAATTAAATCAATTCACACAGCATATTTATGCGATTATAAAAAACAACCACTCTGTACTTCCGGAAAAATCAGCGCAGTTTACCAAGTATATGCTGCAGCATGATATCCTTTTTGCATACTCCAAATTAGAAGGAATTGAAAAAGTTTTGTCAGGAATGGCCGGGAGAACTGCATTCGAATCAAATATGGAGTATGCAATACATGATTTGAAAGAGCATTATCATTTATTTGAAAATGAATTTGAAATCTTCTTTCCTCAACTTAAAAAATATACTGACAACGAAATTCTGAATCCCTCCATTTTATAATGAGTAAGGAATGAAATAAAATATGATTAAATTATTTTTTCAAAACTTAAAATGGAACTTCTAAATTTGCCTGAATAAATGTAAAACTACACCCATTAATAATTTATGATAGAATGCTGGATTATTTAAAAAATATTTATAAGGAATACGGAAGGTATTTTACAGACATTTGGCAGTATTTAGTTGTGATTATAATCATGATTTTGGCGGCGCTGTTTATTCTTTAGAAATAGATTTGATATCGGCTAAAGATTAATTAGTTTTATGGAATAATTAAAGAAGTAATTACAATAGGAAGAGGAAAAGGAATGTGTAAGGCTGGTTTTTATTGATTGTAGTTTTTAAAAAAAAGTATTAATTTATTAAATCACACGTAATGTTAGAATTTAGAAAACAATTGATTGAAAAAATTTTGCAGTCGCATGACGAAACTGAAGTTGAAGCAATAATCAAAAATGCGGCAAATCTAATGCTTGAAAACGGAACCAATAAACATATTATAGCACGTTTTGAAATGAGGTTAGAATCAGATTTAATTTTTGTTCAGCAGCAGCCACACAATGAAACGGTGCGAAAAAATCTGAAAGAAGCGCTTCGTGTGATTCACAAAAATGCCGAAGAATTACAAAATGCCGGCTGAAATAATTTTATTAAAACAATAATTCTATTATCATTAATAAAATAATTTCATGATTCAGTTTAAAGAAACAATTACAAAAGAAATCATTCAATGCAGTAATTCAAAAGCGGTGGAAACAGTTATAAACAATGCTGTTCTTCAACTAAAAAATAAAGGAATTAAAAACCACCTGATAGTCAGCTTTATTCAAAAGCTCGATATTTCACTGATGTTTAAAAGTGATGAGCTTTCGAAAAAACAATTCGAAATTATTGAAATTGCTAAGGAAATCCTGATGAATAAAATTCTTCTGGGATTAGATGCACCATTCAAACGCGTTAAAGCATAAGCTTATTTATTTTAACACGGATGTTTAAGAAACTTTTGAATGCAGTTAATCCTTTTAAAAAGGGAACGAAGATATACAGCGTTATCAGGTTGAAATGTCCCCGATGCCAGGAGGGTGATCTTTTTCTTTCCCGTAATCCTTATAATCTTAAATTATTTGACAAAATGCCAGACAAATGCCCCGTTTGTTCGGAAGACTTTGTGCGTGAATCGGGATTTTACTGGGGGGCAATGATGGTAAGCCATGCTGTTACTACTCTGCTTGCAGTAATTGTTCACCTCATTGTTTTTCAATATTACGGATGGGATATTGCGCCTAATGTTATAGCTATTATTACAGTTATTTTGGTGCTGTTCCCCATTGTATTCAGAAACTCAAGAGCAATCTGGATCAATATTTTTGTAAACTACAATCCATCTTTTCAGAAAAAAAATAAAGACGTTTGAGAAGCCCGAGTTTGTAAAAATTATTTTGATACGATTAAAAATTCTGTTCTTCTGTTCATTGCCCTGCCTGCTTCTGTATTATTATCGCCGATAGGCTGAGAGGCGCCGAAGCCCTTAAAAGCCTGAAGTCTTTTTTCAGCAATTCCTTTTGTAAGCAAAATATCACGTACTGTAAATGCACGGTCGGTAGAAAGAGCAAGATTTGCTGCTTCATTTCCCTGCGAATCCGTATGTCCGTAAACTTCTATTTTTATAGTTGGATTGGCTTTTAAGAATTCAGCAAACTCCTCTACAACAATCATGGAGCGCGGATCTAAATCGGCAGAATTAGTTTTGTAATAAATATTATTAAGGGTATAAGTCTGCCCGACTTTTATTGGAACGGCTTCCAGATCTTTGACTTTCTTCGGCTTCGAATTTATAAGTGAATCTTTTGAAATCAGCTGTGAGCTGAAGGAATTGTTGTCTTTTTTTACAGTAACAATTAAATCGTTTTTAACTTTTGTATTAACAACCGCTACATACTGGCCTGAGGCTGTATCCACAACTGCTTCGGTTACTTTTTTAGTGGAGGCATCTTTTATTTCCACTTTAAATTTTTTGCTGGCCCCGCTGCCTTTGTCTTCAACTTTTCCTTTCAAGAAAGTAACATCATCCGGGCGGGCATCTTTATAAAGTTCAAATGAATAAATATCATATCCGCCTACTGATTTGCCCTTAACGCGTGCTGGAAGGTTAGAGGCGAAATATCCTAAATGCCCGTCGGTACTCACAAAAAAACCTAAATCGTCGCCTGTAGTATTTATTGGTACGCCTATGTTTTTGGGCTCTGTCCATTTATCATCAGCACCCTTGCGGGAAATAAAAATATCGTAACCGCCTATTCCCGGATGACCGTCGGATGAAAAATAAAGCGTTTGAAAATCGGAATGGACAAAAGGTGACATTTCATTGCCGTTTGTATTAATAACATGTCCTAAGTTTTCGGGCGGGCTCCAAAGGCCGGTTGCAGTATTTTTAATTGTCTTATATAAATCAACACCTCCGTAACCGCCTTTGCGGTCGCTCGCAAAATAAAGTGTTTTGCCGTCAGATGCTAAAGATGGCTGTGAATCCCAATATACAGGGTCGTTTATGCCTTCCACTCTGGCCGGTTCTGTCCATTCACCGCTGATATAGTCAGAGTAATATATATCGCAGTTTACCTGAGCGCCTCCTTCATTTTTACAGACAGTAAAAAATAAATGTTTATTATCAATTGACATGGTAGCACCGCCTTCGCTTCCATTTTTATTAAAAGGGTAGGGCATGCGTGTTCCTTTTTCAAACTCTCCCGTTGATGGATTACGCTTACTGTAGCTGAATAATTCAAGTTCCCTGTCGGTTGCTCCAAGTACATTTTTATCAACTAGAGGCACCTTGCGGGTAAAAAGCATTTCCTCATCATCCGCTGAAATAATAGGCAGGTATTCATCTCTTTCAGTACAGATGCCCGCTACCGGGTGAGGATCAAACGGGACAGGATTTTTAAAAATATCGTTATATACTTTAGCGTAACGCATCATCTGCTTTGCCTGCGACAATAATGCATCGTAGTTTTTGTTGAATTTTTTTTCATCATCATCCTTAAAATTCAAATAGAGCTTTAAATATTTTTCGGCATCAACCCAATTTTCTGCTTCGTAATAAATAAAACCCAGATAATAATATGGGTCGGAATGATACTTGGGGCAGATTTCAATGATTTTTTTTAGATTCGCTTCAAGCGGCTTAAACGAAGAGTTTTCATAAATCATTGTTTTAATGCGCTCTTCGGAATAAACAAAATTTGCATCAACATAATCGGGTTCAAGATCTAGTGCCTGCTTTAGATATACCATACGGTCTTCCTTTTTGTTTTTTTTATCAATGCCCTGTTCATAGAGCTTTACAGCTTTTTTATTATCCATTTCCTGGCATTTTGCTTCGTCCTGTGATGATGCGTTAAAAGAAATTAGAACTAAATAAAGGATAAATATGTTTTTGATTTTTTTCATAAAATGTTTAAATGTGCAGCGGGGATGCAAATTTATCAACGCGGCTTTGATCATATTATTTGTTATTTGTGAATAGGCAAAGCTTATCAATAGAAACAATTATTACTAAAATATTTGTATCAATTATTTATTGTTTTGTTTTGAAAAATTTCATTAGTCTAATCTATACTGCAAATATACCTATAAATATAAAAGTTTATTCTTTGCAGAAATCTGCAAAATTAAAATTGAGAATTCAAGACTGAATTATTTCAGAAGCAATCCAATGTTCAGGCAATAGCTCCATTATACCTAATATTATTATGATTTTCGCAAAGGATAGTGTGCAGCGATTTTAAATGGATTTTTTATCCTTATCATAACCAGGCCAGTCAGGTTTTAAACCTGACTGGCCTGGTTAATACTGGAAAATTTGTACGCTTCTATTGCTTATTACGCAACAGTATTATTTTAATTTCTTATCAGATTCGGCTTTTGCATTTGTTAAAATGCTGTTGGCTTTACTGTTTGCTTCCTCAACAATTTTCGCAGCCTTTTTATCAACCTGCTTTTTTGCCTCCGGCGCTGCAGCTTTTGCTAAGCCTTTGCTGATAGGGTCTTTTGCATCTGTCACGGTTTTATCAACCGCGGCATAACCTTCGGTCTTTGTTTTATCAGACAGTATCTGAGCATCAGCTTTAATTTTATCAGCTTGTGCCTGCGCGTCTTTCATGATTTTATCTGCTTCAGCCCTTGCATTTTCTTTAGCCATATCAACGCCTTTAGTTACCAGTTCTTTTACTTCTTGTTTTACCTCTTCTTTTACTTCGGCTTTGTCTTTCATATTTAACAAATCAACTTTAACAATAGGTTTTGTTACTGTGCCGCTAAACAAAACTTTTACTTTTATTTTATCCGCTAATTTTACATTTGTACCAGCCTTTTTATTTAACTGATTAACTAAACTACCGGCCGCCTCATTTGTTTTCGAACCAAATTCATCACTTGGTATTTCAAGCATCCATATATAATCAATTGTCTGATCGAAGCCCGTTGAACCTTTTACATTACCTGTTATGTTACCTGATTTAATAGGGGTTTCTTCAACTTCAACCCTGCCGTCTTTAAATTTATAACTCACGTTTAAATTTTCAAAGGTTATTTTTTTATACTTCTCCTGCTTTAGTGCATCAGCCATTTTATTAATTGGTTCGAAGCCTTCAACGGAAACACTTTTTGTATTCATGTTGCCGCCGCCGGTAAGAGATTTCATATCGGGCATCATGTGCGCATCTAAAAGGGTTTTAAATTTTAAAGTTGTACTAAAATGGCCTTTTGCATATTTGCCTATGGGCGCCATTTTTTGAACACTTTTAAATGTATTATACGTTTTAGCAATATCAAAACCTGCAATATCAATATCAAAATCAACTGATGGTTTCTTAATGTTCTGTGTGTTGTAAACACCTGTTAAAGCCATTGTTCCATCCAAATCTTGCAGTTCCATTTTTAAATTATCCAAAACCGCACTGCTGTTTTTTACTTTGATACTGCCGGAAATGCCCGTAATATCAAGATTGTCGTATAACATTTTTGAAATGCCTGTATTTAACTGCACATCTAAATTTGAAGGTACTGCAATTACGCTCATCGGGGTAGTATCCGCAGGTGCAGTAGTTTTAGGTTTAGTATTATCTTCTGCCATAAATTCATTCAAATCAATTAATGAGGATTTCAAATTAAACGAACCTTTTAAAAGAGAATCTTTTAAAGCATATTGAAGGAAGTTTTCAATTTTTCCGTCTAATTTAAAATCACTCTTTCCAAGTTTTGCATCCAGTTCCTGCAGTTCAACAAATTTCGGCGTAAAGCTTAAATTTAACTTAGCAATTTTAGCGGGGTAATTGAGTGTTTTCGATTGGTAATTCATATCAGTAACCGAGAGGCTGCCGCTTGCATCAAATTTTTCATATTGTTTTTTCTCAATTGATGACATGTGTCCGTTCATCTTGATATCAGCTGTAATCAACCCGTTCAAATCATCTCCTTTTTCAAGAGGCATAATGTCTTTAATGCCCGCTAAATTTATTTTTGCTGTAACCTCCGCTTTTATATCCGCATCCGAAACGGGAGTTGAAAGGTGAAGCTTAGCATCAACAGGGTTGCCGGCCATCTCTAAGTGAAATTTATTCAGATCGATAACAGTTGCATCCGGCACACCGGTTTTATTATCAACAGCTAAATCAACCTGGATATTTGTCACAGATTTTGGCAGTGCAGGATATTGAAACATTGCATCCTTGATGGATAACTTTACGCCGAATGCGGGCATTTTTTTATCATTGTAAATTCCTTTTGCAAAACCGTCCAATGATAATAAGCCAGCCGTTTTCACACTTGCAAAATCCGCAGTATAAACGCCTGGAACGAGTGATAAAATATTTTTAAATTCAGTTTGATTTGACTTGAATTTCAGATCCAGGTCCATATCCTTCTGAGGCATTGCAAAGGATCCGTCCAAACCTAGCGTTAACTCATTGAAAGAAAATTCATTTTCCTTAAATGTGAATTTAAAATTCGGCATATCTGCATCCATGTCAATTTTGATGCGGGTTTTCACCTTGCTCATATATTTAACGCCGCAGTAAGTCATTGAAAACTTTTCGATTTCAGTAAGGGTCTTCAGCAAAAAATTATCAGAAGTAAAATCGCCGCTCAATGTGTGATTCATATTCACTAATTCTGTTTTAACTCCCATAGACGCATCATCATAAACAATATAACCGTTTTTGATTTCGAACTTTTTTAAGGTCATTTTAAATTTAGAAGGAGGGGCAGGTGCAGCAGCTGCAACAGGCGCTGCAGAAGGTTTGGTTATATCCCAGTTCGATTTTCCATTCTTCAATACCAAGGCATGAATACGTGGTTTTTTAATAGTAATAGTATTTATTTTATATTGGTCGCCTTTGATAACACTCATTAAATTTAAACCTGCCGTAAGGTTTTCAGCCGATAACAAGGTGTCACCTTGAAAATCGCCGATATTAGCAACACTTATGTTATTCACAGAAAGAGTAAAATCAGGGAAGGAACTGATTAATGTCAAATCAAACTCACCGAAATTTACTTTTGCATTTATACTTTCATTTGTTTTATCTTTTACTAACTGAATAATCTGCTTTTTGAAAAGAAAAGGTGCTGCAATTATTAAAATCAATACTACTAGAAAAGTAATACCAGTCCATTTAAGGATCCTGAGGATTAAACTTTTTTTCTTTTTTGGGATTTCTGCTGTCATAATAATTGGGCATTTATTTATGTTAAATTAAAACTTTAAGTTAATCGGTTACTCTTTGCTCTCAATAAATGATCAGCCAAAACCAATGCGGCCATTGCTTCCACAACTGGCACAGCACGAGGCAGAACGCAGGGATCATGCCTTCCTTTTCCTGTGATTTCTGCTGCTTCTCCTTTTGAATTTACAGTGTTTTGTTTTTGCATAATAGTTGCAACCGGCTTAAATGCAGCGCGAAAATAAATATCTTCTCCATTACTTATACCGCCTTGTATTCCTCCTGAATTATTTGTTTTGGTTCTGATAGAATTTCTCTCATGCCCCTTCGCCATTTGTACTTCAAACAAATCGTTATGCGCGCTGCCGTTCATTTTTATGCCATCAAATCCGCTGCCGTATTCAAAACCTTTTACTGCATTTATGCTCAGCATTGCTTTCCCTAAATCTGCATGAAGTTTATCAAACACCGGCTCACCAAGCCCTGCAGGCATTCCTTGTATTACACATGAAACAACTCCGCCGATTGTATCTCCGGCTTTCCGGACCTGTTCAATACGCTGTATCATAGTGTCAGCAAGTAATGCATCCGGACAGCGGACTATGTTGGAATCAATTTTTGTAAGGTCCAGATCGTGATATGATTTCAGAAGTTTGATATCGCCCACCTGCGAAGTATAAGCGCTGATAGTGATACCGGAGTGTTTTAAAATTAATTTTGCAATGGCTCCTGCAGCCACCCTGCACACTGTTTCACGTGCCGATGAACGTCCGCCTCCGCGGTAATCGCGCATGCCGTATTTTGCATCGTATGTATAATCCGCATGTGACGGGCGGTAAACATCTTTGTTATGCTCGTAATCCTTTGATTTTTGATTTTCATTTCGGATGATAAATCCGATTGGAGTTCCTGTAGTCTTGCCTTCGAATATGCCCGAAAGAAATTCAACAGCATCATTTTCTTTTCGCTGTGTAACAATGCGGGACTGCCCTGGGCGCCTTCTTTCCAATTCAGATTGAATAAAATCTAAATCAATCTGCAGACCAGCAGGGCAGCCGTCAATGATGCCGCCTAATGCTTCACCGTGCGATTCGCCGAAAGTAGTAAGGGTAAATAGCTTTCCGAAAGTATTGCCTGCCATATTTTATTTTACAAAACAGACAAATTTAGCGAATTATAAGAATACCGGTAATTTATATTGATTAAAACCAGCGAATACGCCAAATCCCCCGTTTATGTTTGTAAACATCTGAACAGGCTCAGCAAATGGGTTGTCACTCGAATTACCCGAGGCAGCTAATTTTGTATGAAATAAATAATATTCTTTTGTTGCATGAATCAAATAAAGCTCACCTGAATTTCCAGGCGCAGAAATGGATTGGTAAATTTTTATGCTTTTATCAAACACTTTTCCATCAGCGTCCTTATCAGAAAAATAATCAGAAAAAACAGAATAGGAAGTGTCTGAATTTCCGTAATACTCTTTTCCATAATAGGCAATTCTATAATAATCTTCTGTACCAGGTGAATCATTCCATTTGGCTTCTATAGAATATCCATCCGACTGGTTGGGATCGTTTACAAGGTGAGAAGTAAAAGTCAAAGTTGAATTAGCTGACGGAATTGTGGTACTTGCATTTACATTTTTACCATCTGGAGTAGTAACTGTTAAATGATAGCTTCCACCTGCTGTTATTGGGAATTCAGAAGTATGTACAGAATAATAATTCTCTGTTGAGTTATAAGTCAGTGTTTTTGTGTTAACACCGTCGCTGATTTGAACTGCAGCATTGGATATGATAGAATAATTGCCTGAATTTGAATTATTATAAAGCGGCTGACTGATTGTAACCACTGCTTTTACAATGGTATCCTGTGGCGAAATAAATGAATTTATTACCAATTTTGATTCTACAGCAGGCAGTTTAACATCAGCATCTTTTGTACATCCATTCATGAAAATACAGAGACAAGAAATGAATATTGAATAAGTTATTTTATACATAGTATTTAATTTGCATTGTTTAAAAAATATTTCAATTAAAACTTCCATGTCCAGGATACAGAAGGAATTATAGGAAATAATGATACTTGTTTTAATTTAGTTTGATTTGTTGCAGAATCAAACTCGGTATAATAAAAAAATGGATTATGGCGGTTGTAAGCATTATAAACACCCAATTCGAAGGTGCGCTCATATTTTTTCTTTTGTTTATGAAATTGAATTGCAATATCAAACCGATGATACGGTGCCATTCGGAAACTATTTTTATCGCCGTAATCATTAACCGTATATGAATTGCCGAAAACCTGCGAACCGGAGGCTGGATGAGAATTTTGTACCTGTGCCTGATACGATGATAAAGGCAGTGTTATAGCATTGCCTGTTCCATAAACCCAAGTTGCTGATAATGTAATGTGGTCGCTTAATTTATAAATACCGACCACTGAAAGGTCATGCCGGCGGTCATAGCGGGCTGGAAATCTATTTCCGAAATTTAATTCATCAAATTGAAGCCATGTCCATGAAAGCGTATAACCTATCCATCCGGTGAGCTTTCCAAACTTTTTCTGGAAAAAAAATTCAGCTCCGTAACTTTCGGCATTGCCAGAAGTAACTATATCTTCATAGGTAAATTCAGTTGAACTCTGGGTTGGATCTATATTTAGAAATGAAGCACCGTCCTTATAGCCGATAATATTACGTGATTTTTTATAATACCCTTCTAATGATACCATAAATGCGGCTTCTTTGATTTTAAGATCCTTTGCTAAACCAAGAGCAACCTGCTGTGATTGCTGCGGTTTAATGCGGTCGGTGGCAGGCACCCATAAATCAGTAGGCAGTCCGAACCCTGAATTAGACAGTAAATGCAGATACTGATTCATTCCGGAATAACTGACCTTAAAGGATAAATCAGGTTTTATCAAATAACGTACAGAGAGACGGGGCTCCGGATTAATATAACTTTTGCCTCTTACATTAAAATTGCTCAGGCGTAAACCCCCGCTTGCGCGCCACTTCTCATTTATTTTAAAATCATCCTCAGCATAAACTGCAGTTTCGTAGGCATCAATATTTGTTTTTCTGCTCAAACCAATAGTTGGATCGGAACTCTCTGCTACCATAGCGCTGGGTCTGAAATAATGATATGTTGCCAAAATTCCGGTTTTAATAAAATGCTTTGGATTCGGAGAATAATCTATATCCGATTTTATGGAGTAATCCCTGATACCAGAATAATATCTCAAATTTAAAAAGCCTCCCGAGTTAGTTTCTTTATCCTGAATATCAAATAAAAAATCTGTAAAAATAAGGGAAACATTTGAAAATACTTTTTCATTAATCAAATGGTTCCAGCGCAGTGTTCCCGTTGCATTTCCCCAGCTTAATCCGGCATCAGATTTATAATCCGAATTCAGATCGTTTACCATATAAAATTTATCTTTTCCGAAGTAGCCGCTTAAATACAATTTGTTTTTATAATTTAGTACATAGTTCAATTTTGCATTCAGGTCATAGAAATAATAACCGGTTTTTACACCGTTGGTTTGAGCTTTTATTAAGGGCTCTGCTAAAAAATCAATGTAAGTTCTTCTGGCAGAAATAAGAAAAGATGCTTTATCTTTTATAATCGGTCCGTCAAGAGTAAAGCGTGAGGAAATTAGGCCTATACCAACCTCAGCATGGTATTTTTGTTTGTCGCCGTCTTTCATCTGCATTTCAATTACGGAAGATAAACGACCGCCGAAACGCGCTGGAAATCCTCCCTTGGTGAGTTCAACGCTTTTTAATGCATCGCCGTTAAACAAAGAAAAAAAGCCGAATAAATGAGTTGCATTGTAAACTGTGGCATCATCCAAAATAATTAAATTCTGATCAGGTCCCCCGCCTCGCACATAAATACCGCTGCTCCCTTCACTTCCTTTTTGTACACCCGGCAGCAGTTGAATGGCTTTTAAAACATCCTTTTCGCCAAGCAGGGCCGGCAGATTCTTTATCTGTTCAATAGGAAGGTCAATTATACTCATCTGCACCTCATCGCTTATTCTTTCAATTTTATCAGCAGATACTTCTACTTCCTTTAAATCAATACTGCTCTGCAAAGGAATATCCAGTTGAATATTTTTATGAAGATCAAGTTTAAATAACTGCGGTTTGTAGCCTACAAATGTTATCAAAAGCTCAACAGAATCGGCGGGCAGTGTTATTGTGTAAAAGCCGTAATTATTTGAAACTGCTCCAAGCTTAAGTTTTGGAACATAAATATTTACACCTGGAAGACTTTCTTTACTGCCATGTTCGCTTATATAACCCGATATGGTAAATTTTTGATTTGTCTGGGCCTGGGTAAGGATGGAAATAAAAAGTAAAGAGCATAAAAAATTGAATGGGAGCTTATTTAGTTTCATTTTTGATAATTAATCAACGTGAAATTTTATTTCAGAGAATTGGTTTAATTAACCCTTCCTTACTAATAATTTGCAAATTATAAATTTTATTTTATTAGTTGATATTAATTTCAGAATTAGTGCAATAACATCTACTTTTATGAAATATTGCAAAACATGAAAATTCTTATAAAAAACATAAAACAGTTAGTACAGACAGAAGAAAATCCCCAAATTAAAATTGCAGGGAAAGCAATGAAAAATCTTCCCCATATTGATGATGCCTGGCTTGCAATAGAAAATGATAAAATAACCGGTTTCGGAAAAATGGATGATTGGGAAGGCATTGCAGACTGGACAGACTTAACAATCATTGACGCTTCCGATAAACTTGTTTTCCCCTGCTGGTGCGACAGCCATACACATATTGTATATGCCGGCAGCCGTGAAACTGAATTTGTTGACCGTATCAATGGCTTGACTTACGAAGAAATTTTTCAGCGCGGCGGAGGTATTTTAAACTCTGCAAAAAAATTAAACGATGCTTCTGAAGAGGAACTTACAGCAAGCGCGCTGAAACGTTTAAATGAAATAATGGTGCAGGGCACAGGAGCGGTTGAAATAAAAAGTGGTTATGGTTTAACGGCGGCATCTGAATTGAAAATGCTGCGTGTAATCAAAAAATTAAAAACACTTTCTCCTCTCACTATCAAAGCTACATTCCTGGGCGCACATGCTGTTCCACTTGAATACAAGGAGCGGAAAGCAGATTACATAAAATTACTCATCAATGAAATAATGCCTGTAATTGCCGAAGAGCAGCTGGCCGATTACTGCGATGTATTCTGCGAACAAAATTATTTCACCAAAGAAGAAACCTTTGAAATACTCACTGCCGGCAAAAAATACGGCATGATTCCAAAAGTTCATGCAGAGCAGTTAAGTAATTCAGGAGGTGTATTAGCGGGTGTTGAAGCGGGTGCAGTCAGCGTTGATCATTTGGAATTTGTCGCCGATGCTGAAATAGAAGCATTGCAAAATTCTAAAACAATGCCGACGATTCTGCCTGGTGCTGCACTCTTCTTGAACCTGCAATTCCCGCCTGCGCGCAAAATGATTGATGCCGGCCTGCCTCTTGCAATTGCAAGTGATTTTAATCCCGGCAGCTGCCCAAGCGGGAACATGAATACTATGATTGCTTTAGCCTGCATTCAGTATAAAATGACTCCAGAAGAAGCCATTAATGCTGCAACAATCAATTCCGCCTACGCGATGGGATTAAGTGAAACGCACGGAAGCATTGCTGTTGGCAAGCAGGCAAATGTATTTATCACCAGAGAAATTTCAGGATATTCTTTTATTCCTTATTCCTTCGGCAGTAATCTGATTGAAACGGTTATTATTAATGGAAAGATTGTAGCTATTGAATAATGCGCTACTAAAGGCCCCCTTGTGTGATTGCTTGTGCGCGAAAGAAGGGGGGCGCGCAAGACTGTGTGATGCAGGGGGATGTAATACGAAGGACAAATAAATAATTCAGAAAAAAGTCTTAATTGGAATTTGTATAAATTTGCGCTATGGAAATAGAAAGTATAAAAATAGAAAACTACAAATCGCTTGTTAATTTCGAACTGAAATTACCAAACTCATTTTCTGTTTTTGTTGGTGCAAATGCTTCAGGAAAATCTAATATATTTGAAGCATTAGAATTGTTATATTTTTTCAGTTTCATGAATCCCAAACAAGCGTTGAATTTATTCGGAAGTGCGAATGATTTGTTTAATAAAAACAATATTGGTGGGCGAAATAAACAGGGAGCGACTAATAGGATTATGATACATGTTCCACTTTGGGACAATGGCATTGGACCATACGTATCTATTCAAGTGAAAAATGATAGTGATAAGAACTACTACTTGGAAGTAGACGAACCCAGCAAAGAATTTGAATCGACTATCAAGCCAGGAGTTGGCTCGGCCAAATACAATCTTTTTTTCAACTTTACTCGTCTTTTTGTAAATAACAAAAAGCTTGTTAAAAGAATTGTTCAAGATGACTCAAAACTTGCTCTTGATGCCTTAAATCTTGAAAAAGTTTTAAAGCGTCTTTTGAAAAATAAAAACAAAAAAGAAGAAATTATCGATTGGCTTCAGCTTCTGATTCCAGAATTTGAAAAAATAGAAATCGTATCAGATGATTTAAATGGATCAGATAATTTATTAATCTATGAAAAAGGCACAAATAAACCTTTCAATAAAAATTTAATTTCTGACGGCACATATAATATCCTTGCCATACTAACAGCCGTTTACCAATCCGATGAGCCTCAATTTTTGTGTATTGAAGAACCAGAAAATGGTTTAAATCCAAAAGTAATTAAGGAGTTGGTAAATCTTTTCCGGCAGAAATGCAAGGAAGGACATTTTATTTGGCTCAATACACATTCTCAAACATTGGTTTCGGAATTAACCACAGATGAAATTATTCTTGTTGACAAAATAAATGGTGAAACCATTGTTAAGCAGGTAAAGGGAATGAATCTTCACGGCTTAAAAATGGATGAAGCACTTTTAACAAATGCTTTGGGAGGGGGAATACCGTGGTAAAACTGGGTTTTATTGCTGAAGGAGCTGTTGAAAAAATGATATTAGAATCAGCAGATTTTAAAAATTTACTAAACGAATTAAAAATCGATTTTATTCCCGAAATAATTGATGCAAAAGGAAACGGAAATTTGCTTCCTCGAAATATTGAAAAACATTCACAAATATTAATTGATAAAGGCGCATCTAAAATAATTATTTTGACAGATCTTGATTTAGATGCATGCATAACCCTCACAAAGGAAAGAATCAAACCATTGGAAAATCATATTGTAGTTGTCAGTATTAAACAAATCGAGGCTTGTTTTTTAGCTGATACTACGGCTATGAGAATTTTTTTTTCAGATGCTGCATTTGAAGAACAATTTCCAGAATCCCATTTGATACCTTTTGAAGAAATTAAACAAATAAAATTGCGGAAAGTTGGAAGAGGAATAGGAAACAGTAAAATTAAATTAGCTCATAATTTAATTAACCAATATGATTTTTCTCTCAGCCAAGCTGCCGAACATCCCAATTGCACAAGCGCAAAATACTTTTTAGAAAAAATTAAACAAGCAGTACTTTAAAATAAATTCAAAGCAAAAATTAACTAACATTTCCTCCCCTTCGGGTGGTCAAGAGGGGCTTACTTATGACACAGCTAATAGAGTGCGTTCCAAACTTCAGCGAAGGGAACGACATGAACATCATCAAACAAATTACCAATGAAATTGAGGCAGTCGAGGGCGTCAAACTATTAAATGTTGATCCGGGAAAAGCTACAAACCGCACTGTGGTTACTTTTGTCGGTACTCCGGAAGCTGTTATTGAAGCTGCTTTTTCAGCAATAAAAAAAGCAAGTGAACTGATTGACATGAGCAAACACAAAGGAGAGCATCCCCGCATGGGTGCAACTGATGTATGTCCGCTCATCCCTATTGCCGGAATAACAATGGAAGAAACGGCTGAGTTTGCAAAAAAATTAGCAGAGAAAGTCGGCAAAGAATTAAACATAGCGGTATATCTTTATGAAGATGCGCAGCAAAATAAAAAACGCAGCAATCTATCGGTTATCCGTGGCGGAGAATATGAAGGCTTCTTCAAAAAAATAAAATTACCGGAATGGAAACCAGATTTCGGGCCGGCTGAACACTCTGTAAAATCAGGCTCTACCGTAATCGGAGCGCGGGATTTTTTAGTTGCTTATAACGTAAACTTAAATTCAACTTCTACACGCAGGGCGAACTCTATTGCATTTGATGTGCGTGAAGCAGGCCGTGTAAAGCGGGAAGGAGACCAGGTAACCGGAAAAATCGTTACGGATGAAAAAGGAAACCCTGTTAATATCCCAGGATCATTAAAATCAGTAAAAGCAATCGGGTGGTTCATTGAAGAATACGGTATAGCGCAGATCTCAATGAACTTAACTAACATTAATATAACTCCCGTTCATATTGCATTTGATGAAGTCTGCAAAAAGGCTGCAGAACGCGGTATCCGGGTAACGGGTTCTGAATTGGTCGGCCTGATTCCTTTGAAAGCAATGCTGGATGCGGGAAAATACTTTCTTGAAAAGCAAAATCGTTCAACCGGCATCTCAGAAAAAGACTTAATTAAAATTGCAGTAAAATCTCTTGGTCTGGAGGAATTATCACCTTTCAAACCCGAGGAACGAATTATAGAATATTTATTAAAAGATGATTCAAAGTCACGTTTAATAAAAATGAATCTAACCGAGTTTGCCGATGAAACAGCCAGCGAAAGCCCTGCCCCCGGCGGTGGTTCTATTGCAGCATATATCGGAGTGCTTGGTATTTCGCTGGGAACAATGGTTGCAAATTTATCATCACATAAACCAGGCTGGGATAATCGCTGGAAAGAGTTTTCTGACTGGGCTGAAAAAGGCCAGTATTTCAAAAATGAACTTTTAAAATTGGTTGATGAAGACACTAACGCCTTCAATAAAATTATGAATGCCTTCGGACTGCCTAAAGCAACTGAAGAAGAAAAGAAAAACAGGACTGCAGCTATTCAGGACGCCACAAAATACGCATCAGAAGTGCCTTTTAAAGTAATGCAGCTCTGTTTCGAATCAATGACGGTTATTAAAGCAATGGCAGAGACCGGCAACCCTAATTCGGTTACAGATGCTGGTGTAGGTGCATTGTGCGCGCGTTCTGCAGTTATGGGCGCTTTCCTTAATGTTAAAATAAATGCGGCCGGACTGCTAGATAAAGCCTTTGCCGAGCAACTTATTGCAAAAGGCAACGTAATAGAGCACAGCACTCAACTGCTTGAAAACGAAATTTTGAGTATCGTCAAGGGCAAAATTTAATTATGGGATTTTTAAATTCAATAAGCATTACAATACGGAAACATCCTGCGTTTCGAAGATTTTATTTTTCCTTCCCATTCCGGCTGCTATTGCTTGATTTTAAAAAAAATCTGCTCCTGCTTTTATTCTGGTTATTTTTTTTCGGGGTAATTACAAATCATGTTTCTCCTAATTATGGTGTAGCATTTCTTTTTCTCGGCCCCGAATATTTCAATAAAATAAGTGTCTTCTCCTATTTTATAGTCGGCTTTTCATGCGGCGGATTTATTATGGCATACAATATTGCAAGTTTTATTAAAAATGCTTATCGATTCCCATTTTTAGCATCGCTGCGCTCGCCTTTTATGAAATATTGTTTAAATAATTTTATTCTGCCGGTCTTATTTATCACACTCTATTGTTTTAAAATATATTTTTTCCTAAACGGGGAAGATATAATGTCAACGCCGGCAATATTCTTAATGATATTTGCCTTTTTAAGCGGTATCTGCCTCTTTCTTATTATTGCTTTCACTTATTTTTTCAGGGCAGGTAAAGATATTTTCAAACTTTACGGCATCAATCAAAAATTAGATGGAAAGCAGAGAGCTGAAAAAGTAAGCCTTACCGGAGAACGCAACCCAATGCTGATAAAAGAATCCCGCGATTGGTATGTTGAAACCTATTTCAGCAGCCCTTCTAAAATACGGCTGGTACGGTCGGTGCGGCATTACAAAAAAGAAATGCTGAAAGATGTTTTAAAAAGAAATCATCATGCCGCTTTTATATTTCAAATGATTACAATGGTTACCTTAATCGGGCTGGGTTTTTTAGGAGAAATAAATGCATTCGGAATACCAGCGGCAGCAAGCCTTTTTCTTTTTTTTACTATGTTTCTTATGCTTTTCAGTTCTTTTTACAGATGGTGGGGCGGCTGGTCAACCCCTGTGTTTATTGTGTTTTTGCTTGCATTTAATTATATACACACAATCGATTTATTATCTGTAGATATGGCCTATGGCTTAAATTACGATACAGTAAAAGCAGATTACAGTTATAAAAATTTCAAAAAACTTGATAACAGCCGTGATTTATATGAGCGGGATATTGACAGCACTTTAAGTATTTTAAATAAATGGAAGGCGAAAAACACTTCATTAAGCGAGCCTCTAAAAAAACCGAAACTTGTTTTTATCAATACCAGCGGCGGCGGTCTGCGTTCTTCATTATGGACCTTTTACACGATGCAGTATGTAGATAGTTTATTGAATGGAAAGCTGCTTGGGCAGACAGAATTAATTACCGGCTCCTCAGGCGGTATGATAGGTGCAGCTTATATCCGCGAATTATATCTCCAGAAACAAAAAAATAAAATTCAAAATTATTACGGTGAAAAGTATGATGAAAATATTGCAAAAGATATTTTAAATCCAATTGCATTTAAAGTAGCAACCAGCGAATGGCTGTTTTCTATGCAGTACTTCACCATGAATGGCCACCAATATCCTCAGGACAGAGCTTATGCTTTTGAGCATCGTTTAGAGCAAAATACGGGCAATGCATTTAATAAACAATTATCAGACTATAAACTGCCTGAAGCAGAAGCCTCAATTCCTTTGATGATATTTTCGCCGTCAATTGTGAACGATGGCAGAAAATTGATTATTTCATCGCAGGGGGTTTCATACCTTACTCAAAATATAAAAACCGATAAAATAAATTATGAAAAACTTTTTGATGCTGTTGAATTTTCACGGTTTTTCGAAAAGCAGGATGCCTCAAAAACTTTGTTCAGCAGTATTTTAAGGATGAGCGCCACATTCCCCTACATCTCACCTGTTGTTTCGCTGCCCAGCGAACCCCGCATTGATATTATGGATGCCGGACTGCGTGATAATTTCGGTTTGGAAACCAGCCTTCGTTTTATTAAAGCTTTTAACGATTGGATTGAGCAAAATACCAGCGGTATTGTAATTATTCAAATCCGTGATAAACATAAAAATGACCCGATTGAGGACAATCCTTCTAAAACATTATTTCAGACACTCAGCAGACCGATGGGCAGTTTTTACGGAACCCTGTTTGACGTTCAGGATTATAATCAGAACCTGCAGATACAAATGGCGGATACCTGGTGTAAATCAAAAATTGAATTGATAAATATTCAGCTGCATAACGAAACAAACGATCATATTTCCTTAAGCTGGCACCTTACCAATAAAGAGAAAAAGAAACTATTTAAATCCATCAATCTTCCCGAGAACCAGGATGGAATTAAGCGGATAGTGGAACTGTTGAAATAAAAAAAGTTCCCTGAGTATCCTCGGGGAACTTTTTCAAAAAGATTTAATCCTTTAATTTAACACCACTTCAAAATACTCCATACTTGCAGATTTACGAATACTAAGTGCTTTCGAGTAATTCAAAATGTTATTGATAACGCTGCTGCCTGGTTCACATGGAAATTCATTAATATCAGCAGTGTTTTCAGTCATTTTTGTGTTAACTGATTTAATACATTTTTTTTTAGTAGATATTTTGTTCATTCAGTTTTTTTTGGTTTATACATCATATAACGAAGGAGCTATTTGTTTATTGTATAAAAAAATAAAAAAAAATCCCGGCAGTAAAATCTGCCGGGATAAAATTATTAAAAGCAAAAAAAGTGCATTACTAATAACTGACTACAACATCTTGTTCTTTTATCAACTTACGTAGATTTTTTAAAGCATACCTCATTCTTCCCAAAGCCGTATTTAAACTTACGTTAGTTTGATCTGATATTTCTTGAAAGCTCATGTCAAAATAATGACGCATCACTACTACTTCACGCTGTTCCATTGGCAGGCACTCAATCAATTTACGGATGTCCTTTCGGATCTGACCTTGAATAATATCCCGCTCTTTATTACGGTCACGCATTCCAAGAACACTAAAAATATCAAATGTTTCACCATTTGAGTTAGTGCTGCCGCTGATGGTGGGCATACGTTTTTCATGTCTGAAAAAATCTATTATCAGGTTGTGAGAAATTCGGATCACCCAGGGTAAAAATTTGCCCTCCTCGCTGTACTGCCCCTTTTTTATAGTGTTAATGACTTTTATAAAAGCGTCCTGAAAAATATCTTCAGCCAAGGCCTTGTCTTTAACAATATTTATTATATAACCGAATATTCTGCGCTTATGTCTTTGGATTAAAATGGAAATTGCAGACTCATCGCCGCTGATATACTGATTAACGAGCTCTTGGTCGTTAAGTAACTGCTGGTTAGGCATAGGACCTCCTTTTTTATTTATGGTTAATAATAAAAAAGTAGCAGTTTTTCTATATCAGTTTCTCCTTTGGTTATGGCATTCGTTATTGAGAAACGAAGCCGGGTTTAAATAAATCAGCAATTTGACAATTGTATGAAAAATAAAGAAATCACATCACAGCAGTCAAATTGCTGGGGACTAATGTACAACTATTTTTAGCAAAAACAAATTATTTTATAAAAAGAATAAAAACTGGTTCAGAAAAAACATCTCAAATTAATAATTACCAGCCCAGAATCCAGGCAAACATCAAGGGTACAACAATAGTAGCATCAGATTCTACTATAAATTTGGGTGTATGTATATCTAATTTTCCCCAGGTGATTTTTTCATTTGGAACAGCTCCCGAGTATGAACCATAGCTTGTGGTTGAATCTGAAATCTGGCAGAAATAACTCCAAAACGGAATGTTTTTCATTTCCATATCCTGATAAAGCATTGGAACAACACATATTGGGAAATCTCCAGCAATACCGCCTCCTACTTGAAAAAATCCAATTCCTTTTCCGCCTGAATTTTTCGGATACCAATCTGCAAGAAAAACCATGTATTCAATACCTGATTTCATGGTGGAAGCTTTAATTTCTTTTTTTATTACGTAGGAAGAAAAAATGTTACCCATAGTTGAATCCTCCCAGCCCGGCACTATCATTGGCAGATTACGTTCAGCAGCTGCCAGCATCCAGGAGTTTTTGGGATCTATTTCATAATATTGCTGCAACTCCCCGCTCAATAAAATCTTGTACATATATTCATGCGGAAAAAAGCGTTCGCCCTTATCATCTGCGTCTTTCCATATTTTGTGAATGTGTTTCTGAAGTCTGCGGAAAGCTTCTTCTTCAGGAATGCAGGTATCAGTAACCCGGTTGTAATGATTTTCCAATAAATCCCATTCATCCTGCGGCGTAAGATCGCGGTAATTAGGCACGCGTTTATAGTGAGAATGTGCTACAAGGTTCATAATATCTTCTTCAAGGTTAGCGCCTGTACAGGATAAAATATCAACTTTTCCCTGGCGTATCATTTCGGCTAATGATTTTCCTAACTCAGCTGTACTCATTGCGCCGGCAAGTGTAACCATCATTTTACCGCCTTCAGTAAGGTGTGCTTCGTAACCTTTAGCTGCATCCACCAATGCGGCTGCATTAAAATGTTTATAGTGCGTTTCAATGAAATTAGAAATAGGTCCTTTGCTCATAATGTTTTTTGTTTTTAATTTGGAATGCAAAAGTACATTATCTGTTTAATTATTTGAAAATTATTTCAACAAACGCAAAATGATCTTTTTACCGGTTTAATAAATTCAATCACTATACTCGATGTAAATTGAGTTTGAATTGGCAGGTATAAAATTTTATCTTTAGCACCAAATTCATTAATTATTCTTATTCATTAAGCAAATCTAAAACCCTCAGCAAGAAATCTCCAATTAATTATGGCCATTCTAAATTCGATTGCAAGCTGGTGGATGAAAAAAAGGATGCATCAGATAGAGCTTTTTATGAAATATCCTGATGACGTGCAGAATGAATGCCTGCGTAAATTAATCTCTTCTGCAAAAGATACTGAATGGGGGAAGTTATACAATTTTAAAAATATAACTAATCACGAACAATTTAAATCCATTGTTCCGATTCAGGATTATGACACTCTTAAACCTTTTATTGACAGGGTGCGCAGAGGCGAACAAAATGTTTTGTGGAATTCAGATATAAAATGGTTTGCAAAATCGTCTGGAACCACAAATGATAAAAGCAAATTTATTCCGGTAAGCGAAGAATCATTAGATGAATGCCATTACAACGGCGGGCGTGATATGATTGCAATCTATTGTTCACTTCATTCTGAAACACAGTTATTCACCGGCAAAAATCTTGGATTAGGGGGAAGCTTGGCAACTGATAACTTTGGAAGCTATTCATCGCAGAACGGCGATTTATCCGCTATAGTAATTAATAATCTGCCTATGTGGGCAGAATTTTTCCGTTCGCCCGATTTGTCAATTGCATTGATGGATAAATGGGATGATAAAGTAGAAAAATTATCGCGCGCAACAATTGATGAAAACGTTGTAAGCCTTGCAGGAGTTCCGTCTTGGATGCTCATTGTTATGAAACATGTATTGGAAGTTACCGGTAAAAAATCCATTACCGATGTATGGCCCAACCTGGAAGTTTATTTTCACGGCGGGGTAAACTTCGGACCGTATAAGGAACAGTTCAAAACCGTATTTAATAAACCGGATATGAATTACCTTGAATTATATAATGCATCAGAGGGCTTTTTCGGAATTCAGGACCAGGCTGATTCTTCAGAGCTTCTGCTGATGCTCGACTACGGCATATATTACGAGTTTATGCCTGTTAACGAATTGGGTGTTCATAATTCGAAAACATTATCACTTCATGAAGTTGCTTTGGACACCAGCTATGCTTTAGTGATTTCAACCAATGCGGGTTTATGGCGCTACATGCTTGGTGATACCATTAAGTTTACTTCATTATATCCTTTCCGATTTAAAATTACCGGCCGAACAAAAAATTTCATTAACGCTTTCGGCGAAGAAGTAATTGTAGATAATGCCGATAAGGCTTTAAGTATTGCATGTGAAAAATCAGGTGCTAGAATTAGAGAATACACTGCAGCGCCGGTTTATATGAACGGCAGTGAAAACGGTACTCACGAATGGCTTATTGAATTTGAAACATCGCCGAGTACTATTGAATATTTTACTGAAATGCTTGATAATGCCCTGAAATCAATTAATTCGGATTATGAAGCCAAACGTTATCAAAATCTTATTCTGAAACTTCCGATTGTTACATCCCTCCCCAAAGAGACCTTCTACAAATGGTTTGAATCAAAAAACAAATTGGGCGGACAGCATAAAGTGCCCCGTCTAAACAATGACAGAAAGTATGTAGATGAAATACATTCCATACTGAATAACAGTTTAGCTTAATCCTTTATAAAAAGCATATTTAATTCTCAAACCCGCCAACTCTCTTCTGATTTTTCAATTATAAATTTATTACATTTGAAAAAATATAAAAACATGAAAAATATAAACAAATCATTATTTCTTGGATTACTTTTAAGTGCATCTTCATTTGCAGCAATTTCTCAAACCCTTGATGAAATTATTGCCAAACACACAGAGGCAGTCGGCGGTAAAGCTAATTGGAATAAAATAAAAACTTTAAAGATGGAAAGTGTTATTAAAGCTCAGGGTGCCGAAATACATACTACTACTTTCCAGGTTGATAAAAAAGCGATGAGAGAAAATATTACATTAATGGGTATGAGTGGATTCAGTATCATTACCAATACTGAAGGCTGGGAGTTTATGCCTTTTCAGGGTCAGGCGAAGCCCGAAGCAATGACCGCCGATGATGTAAAAAATGCACAGGACGAATTAAATATTCAAGATGAATTTATGACTTATGCTGAGCAGGGAAAAAAGATTGAACTGATCGGTAAAGATGATGTGGACGGCACCGAATGTTTTAAAATAAAAATGACTGATAAAAATGGAAAGGAAACAACTTATTATATTGACCCCAGTAATTATTATTTAATCAAACAGACAAATAAAATGAAAGCTGACGGGAAGGAAGTTGAAAATTCTATTACCTACGGCGATTATAAAAAGGTGCCTGAAGGTATTGTTTATCCTATGAGCATTAACGGGGGTATGGGAGAAGTACAGATTGTAAAGCTGGAAATAAATCCTGTTATCGAAGATTCGGTTTTTAAACTTCCGAATTAATAATTTCAAAAAAGACCTGAACACATCGGGTCTTTTTTTTATATCCCATCCATTAAATAAATTACTTTTTATGAAAAAAATATCACTTATTTCTTTCGCACTTATTATAAGTGCAGCAAATGCTCAGTCCCCTGTTAATGCGGCAATGTTTGGTACAATGGAGGCGCGGGCCTTAGGTCCCGGTACAATGAGCGGAAGAATCACAGCAATTGATGGAGCTGTAAACGACGAAGGAAAAACTATTTTTATCGGAACTGCAGGCGGAGGGGTTTGGAAATCTACCAATGCCGGCGCTTCTTATAAACCTATGTTTGATAAATACTGCCAATCAATCGGGGCTGTTGCCATCAATCAAAAAAATCCTTCAATTGTTTATGCAGGCACCGGCGAAAGCAATATGCGTAATTCTGTTTCCATAGGCAATGGCTTATACAAGACTACAGACGGGGGCGACAATTGGAAAAAAATCGGTCTGGACAGCACAGAGCATATTTCTAAAATTGTAATTAATTCTGAAAATCCGGATATTATTTATGTGTCAGTTCCCGGTGCATTATGGTGTAACAGCAAGCACCGCGGGATTTATAAATCCAGTAATGGAGGAGATACCTGGGACAAAATTTTTTATATTGATGATCAGACAGGCTGCGCTGATTTACTGATGGACCCTGCGAATCCAAATGTTTTATTTGCTTCTATGTGGCAGTTCAGACGGCAGCCCTACAGCTTTAGTTCGGGCGGAAAAACAAGCGGATTATACAAAAGCACTGATGCCGGCAAAACATGGAAAGAAATTACAAAAGGCCTGCCGGCAAAACCATTCGGCAGAATTGCAATGGCTTTAGCGCCGATCGACCCAAAGCAGATGTTTGCAATTGTTGAAAGTGAAAACACAGGTTTATACATTTCTTCAGATGCAGGTGAAACTTGGAAAAGCCAGAGTGCACCGCTGAATGTTACCGCACGTCCTTTTTATTTCAGCACCATTGTGGTTGATCCAAAAGATCCCAAGAGAGTGTACCGTCCTTCATTTTATTTTTCTTATAGCAGCGATGGCGGCTATTCATTTTCAGAAGCAAGCAGCGACGGAACATGGGTACACAGCGATATGCATGCTTTGTGGATAAACCCTTCAAATACTAATGTGATGTATGTAGGCACCGACGGCGGTTTATATACAAGTATAGATAAAGGTGTTACCTGGCAGTTCAATCAAGGGCTGCCTGTGGGGCAGTTTTATCACGTTGCTTATGACAATCAGGAACCCTACAATGTTTACGGCGGTTTGCAGGACAACGGCAGCTGGATGGCACCGAGCGCTGCTCCCGGAGGTATAGGCAATGGCAGCTGGAGCAGGGTAGGAGGGGGCGACGGCTTCTGGACTGTTCCTGATGCTGACGGCAAAACTGTTTATTCCGAATACCAAGGCGGGAATGTAAGCCGTGTTGCATTAGGCACTTTAAAATCTGAATTTATTCAGCCTCAAAAAACGGCTGCAGAAAAAACAGATAAACTGCGCTGGAACTGGAACACACCGATTGTTACTGGAGCAAAAAATCCGAAAAATTTATATATCGGCGCACAGTTTTTATATAAATCAACTGATCAGGGAAGAAACTGGAAACGCATTTCTCCGGATTTAACAACGGATGATAAAAAGAAACAAAAGCAGGAAGACAGCGGCGGCTTAAGTGAAGATAATACCTCTGCTGAAAACCACTGCACCATTTTTACAATTGCTGAATCATCATTGGATGAAAACCAAATATGGGCAGGGACTGACGACGGTAATCTGCAGGTAAGTACCGACGGCGGAACTGTTTGGACAAATGTTTCAGCTAATGTTTCGAAATGCGGAATAGCCGGTCAGTCGTGGGTAAGCAGTATTCAGCCCTCTCAGTTTGATAAAAATACTGTGTATGCAACATTCGAAAACCACATGTACGGTGACTTTAAGACTTACCTCACAAAAAGCACCGATATGGGAAAAACCTGGAAAAGGTTAAACAGCCCGGAGTTTACAAGTTTTGCGCATAAAATTAAAGAAGATCCCGAAAATAGAAATCTGTTATTTCTTGGAACCGAAATGGGCTTGTTTGCAAGCATAGACGGCGGCGAGCTTTGGTTCAGGATGAAAAATAAAATGCCCGAATATGCCATGGTAAGGGATATTCAGATTAATCCCAAAACACATGATTTAATTATTGCAACGCATGGCAGAGGTATTTATATATTAGATGATATCCGGCCGATAAGCAGCCTTACAAAAGATATTTTGGATAAAGATGTTTATTTATTCCCTACACAGCCTCTTACTTTGAACAATGGTAAATACGGCTGGGGAGGTACTGAAGTTCAAGGGGGCTGGGGTGCAGGAAATCCGCCTTCAACACCTTCCATTGATTATTATTTGAAAGACCGCTTGAGCAGCGGCAAAGCAATAGTTGAAATTTATGACGATAAAGGCCGCCTTGTTCAAACTATGCCCGGAACTATCCGTAAAGGCATCAATAAAATTTATTGGAATTTACGATCAACGCCTCCAAGGGTTGCTGCAGGCAGTACAAAAGCAGATGGCGCCGGATTTACCGCGCCTATGGTGCTTCCGGGAATGTACACTGTTAAACTGAAAATAAAAGACAAAGAATATTCAAGTGATATACAATGTGTGCATGATGCTGAAAATAAAGATTTGAGCCTGGAAGATAGAAAGCTGGTTTTCGAAAAATCGATGCTGCTGCAGACACTTTATAATGAAGTTAACAATACAATTGACAGCATCACTTTTTATCAGACAGGCTTAAAGACGGACAGCACAGCGTTTTCGAAAAATAAAAATGCGAAAACATTTTACGATGAACTGCAAAAAGTAAAAGGAGAATTTATGGCAACTAAAAAAACATCCATATTTGCAGATGAAGAACGGCTTCGTGAAAAAGTATCTAATTTATATTCCTCTGTATGCTGGAAAGAAGCAAAAATGAATACCAATCAGCTTGATGCTATTGAGGTATTAACACAGGATTACAAAACGCAGAAAGATGCTTTCAGCAAAGTAGTAATTAAAAACCTTCCGAAAAATCCGCAGCTGAAAAAGCCTGCTGGGTTCTAGCCTGAATCAATACAGAAAATTAATTTTCATTTTTAATTAAAACTTTGTATAAAAATAAAACCCCCTTCTGCAATTGCAGAAGGGGGGGGGATTTTGTCAAGCCAAGATTTAATTTTTAACAATAGTTATTCCATTTTCTTTCCACCAGTCAGACGCCCATTCTGTAAACTTTGTGAGGCCTTTGCTCTGTATCGCTGCCAATAATTCTACCTGCGTATTTATATTTTCGCCGAATTTTTTGTTGAAATTTACAGCGAGGTTAGTGTGTTTATTGTAGAAATCAATAATCTCTTTTGTGTTTTTTATTGTTAATTGACGTGATGATTCGAAATTTTCCTGGATCAGCTGCAGGACCTTTTCAGGATTCTTAGCGGATGATTCCTTTACAGCGTCTACTAATTTTGTGTTGAAATCAATTGTTGATTCAACCTGCTGGTTATAGGCATTAATGATGCTGTCTAGCGCATTTTCAGCAAGCTCAACAGATTTTCCAAAAGTATTCTTAAGAGTGTCTGTTACTGAATCATTAATCTCTTTTTGATTCAGTTTCTCTTTAATTGAATCCACAATCTTTTTATTGGAATCCAATGCTGTGCCGATATATTTATTGTTCGAATCAATAATTTCGCGGATTATTTCTTTTGATTTTTCAGCAGTATTTTTAATACTGTTTTTTATCTGTTCTGATTTTTCTATTATAGTTGTGCTCATGTTTTCTGTTTTTTTTATGATTTATATTATTAATAATTTGTTTGAGTATGTGTTCAAAAAAATACTGCGGGTTAAAATATACCAAGATGCTTTTCAGCTTTTGATAATAGCAGCTTAATTTTTGAATTATTGATTTTGTTTTTTGCTGAAGATTTGTTTTTTAAACAAACGCCTTCATAAAAGGTTGTGTTATGCCCAAAGGCACATACAGCAATATGCGGAACTTAATATCCTGAAAGGCTTGTGATATATGGATTTTAAGTTATTCATCAGTTTGATATCTGCGGTATATTTTTGTTTTACCGCACAAATATATATATAATCTATCAATTAAGTAGAATTATAATAAAAAAATTTCATTTCTTTTTTTTTGTCTTTTTTTTAGCACCTGCATTTAAGTGCTTCTCGCGCTTTAAAATATCTGCCAATGTTGTTGCAGAAAGAATTTTAAGGGTTGCATCCCTTACATCAGCCATCACATCGCGGATGCCGCATATAGTTTCATCGATGCAGTCATCACATCGTTCATAGAAATTTAAACTCACACAGGGTATCAGGGCTATCGGTCCGCCTGTTGAACGGAGTATCTGGCTCATCATTACTTCACTGGGTTTTTTTATAAGGTAATAACCGCCGCCGGCCCCCATCTTGCTTCCCAGGATACCTTCTTTTTTGAGATCAAGCAGAATAGCCTCCAGGAATTTTTTCGGAATTTTTTCGGCTTCTGATAAATGTCCTATGAGTATTGGTCCTTCGCCATAATTTTTAGCAAGATAAAGAAGTGCTTTTATCGCGTATTTAGTTTTTTTAGAAATCATTATAATTTTTTTGAACCTTTATAAACAAAAATATCAATTTTTATATCCTCGCAGGTCTTTAACTTTGATGAAAAAAAATGTTTAGCCGCATTTAAGCAATACTAATTTTCTTAAAACCCATCGGATTGGCAGGAATTCAATTGGTGCAATTTAGCCGCTTAATAAAAAAATTAGTTGTAAAAATAATATGTCAGGTCAAATTGAATTAGTTAACAACTCAATTTGGTTTTCATAAAAACTCAATTGTTTTTTTTACGGCAATTTCGGCATGAGCAGGAAGCACGCTGCTTTCAAATGGATGCTTTGCTCCAAAGGTGTGGTTTGCCCCCTCAATCAAAAATAATTCGGAATGTTTACAGCTGTTATGCAGAGATTCAGCTTCCTTAAAAGAAACAGCTTCATCCAGAGTACCCTGAATTATTAAAAATGGAATCTGCAATTCTTCCGCAGCTTTTGTTATATCAAGCCTTGATGTATTTTCAATCAGGTTTTCATAAAACTGATAATACAATGGCATTTGCTGATTGGTGCGTGTATTCAGGCTGTATAAAACACCCTCCTGTTTCCATTCTTTCAAATCATATCCGTTCATCCGGCTTATAAAATTGCTGACAGAAGCCCATGTAACAATTTTTTTTACTCTTTTATCTTCATTGGCTTTTAATATTGTAATTCCTCCGCCTCTGCTGTGCCCAAGCAGGTTCAATTTGTTTTTATCAATTTCAGCGGCAATAATTTCTGCGCCAAGCACCCAGTCAATTACTTTTCCTAAGTCATCTAATTCAATTGAATAATTATTATTTCCAAAAGCTTCTAAATCGGCAAAATCCAAGGGATTCTCTTCGGTTGTTCCGTTGTATGAAAAATTGAATTTTACGAAAACGAAATCCTCCTCTGCAAATCTCTTCCCTAATAAATTAAAATGTCCCCAGTCCTTAAAGCCATTGAAACCGTGAGATAAAATAATAACAGGTTTCGGAATAGTATCAGCTTTGTAAAATACATCCAGCACAATGTTCTTTTGCTTACTCCCTTCGATAACAATATTCTTTAAAATTTCCATTATTCTCTTTTGTTTTTTACAAATATACAGTTTGCTTTTTTTATCAAAAGAGATTTAAAAAATCTAATTTCTCTTTAAAATAGTAACTTCGGAACTTAGGTTTACAATCAATAATAATTGTTTTTACGCATTTTTTGAGATGAACTATTTTCCTATTCAATATGATGAACCATTATTCCGCCCTCCAAGCGAAGCGGACTCTTTAATCCTGCAGGTGACATTTGGGTGCAGCTGGAACAAATGTTCGTTTTGCGAAATGTACACTTCAAAAACTTTTAGAGCGAAGGAGGAGGAAGAAATTCTTCGTGAGATAAATGCTGTTGCAAAGCTCCGGCCGGATATTCGTAAAGTTTTTTTAGCTGATGGCAATCCGATGGTACTGTCAACTAAGAGGCTGCTGAAAATACTCGCAGCAATTAAGCTGGCTTTTCCTAAAGTACGAAGTGTATCAACCTACTCCTTGCCCTCCAATTTAATTTCAAAGTCCGTTGAGGAATTAAAAGAGCTGAAGGAAGCCGGTTTAAAGTTGGTATATGTGGGAATAGAATCAGGGGATGATGAAGTACTAAATATGATTAATAAAGGAGAAACTTTTGCAGGCACTGCCGAAGGCCTTCTAAAAGCAAAAGCTGCGGGGATTAAACTTTCAGTGATAGTTCTGAATGGGGTTGGCGGCCTTACATTCACCAGCCAGCATGCAGTTAATTCGGCGAGGGTACTCAATCTGATTCAGCCCGAATTTGCTTCTGTGTTGGTTCTGAGTTTTCCTTTTGGAATTGACAGATATAAACAAAAATTCAGGGCTCAATATATTCCAATGAATATACCCGAGCTATTAAAGGAGATGGAGGAGTTTATTGTTCATTTGGAATTGCAAAGCACTATTTTCAGGAGCAACCATGCCTCTAATTATATTGTGCTCAGCGGTATTCTGCCGCGTGATAAATCTCTGTTTCTGGAGAAGCTTCAATCTGCAGTAAATAATCCAAAAACTGCCGGGCTCAGAGCTGAATGGCAGCGTGGTTTATAATGAATTTTAAATTTAATTCCAAAGAGTGCTGTAACTTCTCGTAAGTGTATTCGTCTTAAATAAGACTTTGATTTTTAAATTTTTTTTTTATGAAAAAACTGCTTACACTTATTTTAATTTGTTTATCAGGAAGTGTTCTTTTTGCACAGGCAAAAGTTGAGGTAACCGGCCAGGTTAAAGATGCACAGACAAAGGAAATATTAGAGTTCTGCTCTATTGCCGTATTCAATTCCAAAGACAGTCTTATCACCGGCACTGTAACTGATGATAAAGGTTTTTTTGCCCTTACATTGAAAAGAGGAAATTATCATTTTGTTATCCGTTTTATCGGCTATAAAACTGATACAACAAAGCCTGCTGATATAATGGAAAATAAATTTTTAGGCGTATTCAAATTAAAACCAGACGAAAAATTTCTCAAGGAAGTGTCGGTAACCACCAGTTCGCATGATAATCTTATTGACAGGGATGAACAGATTGTTACTGATAAACTGCGTGAAGGTGCATCAGATACCAAGGATGTATTAGATAAACTGCACGGCGTAAGCTATGACAGGTTCAGCAATTCTATTAAAGTAGATAACAGTGATAAGGTTATGATACTGGTGGACGGCCTTGAAAAGGACCAGGAGTACATAAAAAATCTTTCGCCCGACAGGCTGAAAAAAATTGAGATAATCCGCGACCCAGGCGGACGTTACGGCCTTGAAGGGTATTCGGCAGTTATTAATATTATTCTTAAAAAAGATTATCAGGGTACTGAATTTTTTTTTACCAACAGATCAATGACAGATGCTGATGCTGTTAAAAAGGAATATATTCTGGTTCAGAATAATTTATACACCGGGATAAATTATGTTTACAATAAGCTGAATTTATATTCCTGCTACAGCACTAATTATAATAATTTTAATTTGCAGTCGGCCGACAAAAAAGTATATGATAACGGAGTTACAATCGAAAAAAATTTCGCTGATGCAAAGGATATGAATACCAAAGTGAAAGAACTTTTTCACAGCGTTACTCTGGGAGCCGACTATTATATTAACCCCAAAAACACTCTTAGTTTTGAAAGCAATGTTAAAATTAAGCCTGCAGGAACTAACAATGTAGATGCTTCATATAATGTGATTAACACCCTGAATGGAATTGCAGTAAATAATTTTAATTCCGACTTAAAAAACAATTCCAATAATTTAAGCTCATATAATTCTTTATTCTACGAAGGGAAATTAGATGAAAATAATGTTTTTAATTCCAATTTTACATATTCGAATTATAATAACCGCTATTCAAATTTGTATAGTGAAAACCTGCTTAACAAAACGAATGAGGAAGGTACAGACAATAAAAGCAGTACTAAATTCTATTTGGAATATCTGCATACTTTTAAAAATAAAACCAGCCTGCAGATTGGTTATGGCAATACATGGGAAAAGCAGAATAATAACTATATCGCTGATGCATCGTCGAGTGTATTTAAATACTCTGATGTACGCAATAAATTGTATTCTTATTATTCATGGCAGTGGAGCAAAAAATTCAGTGTGAAATTCGGCGGTGCTTCAGAAGCAAGTTCGCGCGACGCCAATGGGCAAAAAAACAGCTATTTAATATTTCAGCCTTATGCAGATATTCAGTACAAACCTTCTGAATTATTTAATATAAAAGTTAAATACCGTGCAGAGAGCGATTATCCGAATATCAGCCAGACAAACCCTTTTACAACAGTGATTGACCTGCAGAGTGTAAAAACCGGGAACCCCTATCTAAGCCCGGAATTAATGCATAAAGTATCTATGCAGGCAAATGTCCTTAATGGTTTGGTTACAGTTGAGCCCTATTATCATTTTTCAAGCAGCTACATAACAGAAACCGGAACACTGCGAAGCGACAGTATTTTTCAGTATAGTTACAGCAATGCCGGTGACTATAAGAATTACGGCGTTGAAGGGAGATTTACAGTTCCTTTAGGGAAAGGTTTTTACCTGAAATCGGATTTTGATATTTATAAAAGCAGTATTAAGTATGCTGATAAAATAAATTACGTGAATGATTGGACAGCCAAAAATCAGCTCATTTACCAAAACTCGAAATCGGGTTTAACAATGGTATTAGAGTACCGCAGGGAATTAGCAATGATGATTACTGCCCAGGGATGGGACAAAGGAGGAGCCAATGATTACTGGATATTTCTTATTCAGAAGCCGTTTTTTAAGCAGAAGTTAAATTTGATGTTTTTATATTTTCTGCCGATAAACAGCGGTGTTGATTATAACCAAGGCAATTATATTAAAACGGATAACTATACCGAAACAAAATCTAATGATATAAGTTTTCTTAAAAATATGATTATGCTTCAAGTCAGTTACCGCTTCAATAAAGGTAAATCTGTTAATGTGACAGAAAAAAAGATTGAGCAGGATAATGAAAAAAATTCGAAGAGTGTTTTTTAAAAAAAATCGCTGATGGATTTCTTTATTGAAATGATTTCTCACTTTAAACCCATTTCCAATTCGTCCATTTTTACTGTTTTAGCTCATAAAACCATTATAAGATTTACAAAAGCTGCTGATTAAAAACAGTAATTCGATGACTCAAATTATAAAGGACATTTTTAATTATTCATGCTTAATAAATTTAACAGTAAACAATAATTCTGTTTTTAAGACTGTATTAGAATAGATATTTTTATTTTAGCCGGAGTAATGTTACAATCGGAAAAAACAAATGAAATGAAAAGAGCGGCCTTTGTAATACATGGGAAGTTAAAGAACCAACAAGGGCTTATCAATGAAATTGAAGAGGCTTTTTCCGGTAATTATAAAATCGGTTTCTTTACCTCAGAACATTCCGGGCATGCAATAGAACTTTCCTGCAAAGCCGCAGAAGAGGGGTTTAATTATATTATCTGCGCCGGCGGAGACGGAAGTTTGAATGAGGTTATTAACGGTGTGATGCAGGCAAAAAATAAAAACACTAAACTTGATGTTAAAGCGGGAGTATTGCCTTTCGGAACGGGGAACGACTTTATAAAAACACTTAAAAGTCCGCATACAATTTCCGGAATAAAAAAAATGATTGACCATGATTCGTCAAAAGAAATTGATCTTGGTATTGTTCAATTTAAAGATCCTTCAGGATCAGACAGCAGCAGGTACTTTATTAATATTACTGATATTGGAATCGGCGGGGTAGTTGTTCAGAATATCGGAAGATTTACAAAAGCATTAGGCGCCAATGTCACATACATGACGGCGATTATTAATGCGCTTTTAACATATCGCAACCAGCCCATTAGGGCAGTTTCTGACGAATTTACTTTTGAAGGGAAGGTGAAAAATTTTGTTGTAGCCAATGGCAGGTATTTTGGCAGCGGCATTTGTATTGCGCCCGAAGCAGTGGTTGACGATGGAAAATTTGCAATAGTGATTTTAGCGGAAGTTTCTTTAATTGATTTTCTGAAGTTTTCTAACACAGCTAAAAAAGGACTTAAAATAAATCATCCACAGATAATTTATAAAACCGCAAAAGAAATTTCAATTGATTCCTTATCAATTCCGCAGCCTATTGATATGGACGGAGAATTTATCGGTTACTCACCAATGAAAATTAATATAGTTCCTAAAGCACTTTCATTTCTTTGCCCTGCAGAAACACTTTCCGTTTAAACAGCCAGCCCATGAAATGCCTTTTTCCTTGTTTCGGCGTATTTTCTGAGCAATAAATTCATTAATAATCTGAGTTCGATTCTAAAAAAAACACTCAATAACAATAAATTAACGATTTACAATTGGCATTTTACTTTCTTTTGCTTCTCCAAAAGAAGGTAACAAAGAAAAAGAGACCACGAAAACCAACCTCAAGCTTTTGTTTTGCCCTCAAAAGCCTTGCGCCATATGCCGACAAAACTTGAGGTTCGCACTTTTCGTGGACACCTGCCGCACAAATTATTTTCTCAGTAAAAATATTTTTTTTCAATAAAATCAATATGTTTAAGGAATATTATTAATCGAACTCATGCTAATATTATAACGTTAGTTTCTGATACTTAAGTAGAATTTAATTTTTATATTTACAAACACTACTAACCGGCTAAAGGGCTTTAGTCCTAACCATTTTTTTTAGCCGCTTAGTAGTGATTTACAATGAATAATTCATTTTATGATTAGACTGTTACTTCTTTTTTCTTTTATCATAATTCTGTTAACTAATTTGAGTGCTCAAAAACAAAGCCCTGATGAAACGTCCTATTCCGTAATTTCAAAGCAGATAGAACAGCGGTTATTGGATAAAGCGGGCCGTGATATTGAATTTAAAGAATATGAAGCAGCTCTGAAAAACTATTCTGCCCTTCTCAGGCTCTATCCGGCTGATGCAGGTTACAATTATGCAATGGCAATTACCCTCTATTCAAATTTTCAGCAGCCGAAATCGATCCCTTATTTCGAAAAAGCAGTGTATTATGAGAAAGATACTGCCATAGAAGCATATTTTTTTCTTGCCGCTTCCCTGCATCTCGCAGGCAATTATAGTAAGGCTGAACAGTGTTATAAAATTTATCTTTCCTGTCTTGAAAGGCATCCTTCTTTTTTATCAAAAGAAGATATAGGAAATTCGAAAAAAGATATTTCTCATAGAATACTAATGTGTGAAAACGGAAAGAATCTTTCTGCCTCCTCATCTGAAAGAAGCCCATTGCTGAAGGAAGGAAAAAAAATCACTCTCTCATATCTCGGAACTGATATTAATACTTTATCCGATGATTTCGGACCTGTGTTTTCAGCTGACGATTCAACAGTTTTTTTTACATCCAGGCGGATGGATATCGGTGATATTTATTTTTCACGTTTTAAAAATAACTCTTGGACTCCTGCTGAAAACATTGGCTGGCCCATCAATACAGACAGTTACGAAGCTGTAGTAAACTGCTCGCCGGATGGAAAACGGATTTATTTTTACCGAAGCGGCATTAAAGAAGGCTCTTTGTATTACAGTGATTTTGCCGATGGTCATTGGCATTTCCCGCAGCCATTGCTCAATGCTGTTGAAGCCGGCAGTACTTTTAAGGATGCAGACATTTACAGTTATACGTTAACGTCTTCAAAAAATGAGTTATACATGATAAGTGAAAAGGCCGGAGGCTTGGGCGGTAAAGATATTTATGTTTCAAAAAGAATGAGCGACAGCACCTGGGGCCCGATGGAAAATCTGGGAGCACCTATTAATTCTGAGTATGATGAGACTGCTTTAAGCCTCAGCCCGGACGGAAATACAATGTACTTTTCTTCGAACGGAAATAAAAGTATCGGTGGTTTTGATGTTTTTGTTTCAACTAAAAAAGACGGCAGATGGACGCAGCCAATAAACCTAGGAATACCAATTAATACTCCCGGTGATGATCTTTTCTTTTCATTTTTGCATAACAGCAGCAAGGCTGTGTATTCTTCTTCAGCCTATGGCGGAAGCAATACAAGGGATTTGGATATTTACACCATTGATTTTTGCGATGACATGGCTGAAAATACAATCAGAGGAATTACATTCGGCGCTGCCTCTGGAACTATTACTGTTACCGATGGTATTTTAAAAAGCGATACCAGCAGATGCATTATAAAAGATGGGAGATATTCTCTCAATCTGAAATCGGGGAGACGTTATGATTTCATTTTTGAAACAGAAGGTTGTCAGCCGGTTCGTACCGAAATTTTAGTGCCGGCGCCTAATGAATGCAAACGTTACGACATTTATCAGGAGATTACTTTCACAAGACCCGGCGACACTCTTTATATTAAAAGTGCATTAATCGATGCTGCCTATACAGCTAAAAATACAGATATATCAGGCTATTCAGCGATGCTTCAAAAAGCCGATAAAACAAAACTCCGCAGCTATTCTGAAACTAGGCTCCTCACTTACCCGGCAGCTGCGCCAAAAACTAAAATTGCTCCGCTTACGTTTGATACTGGTTTAGATAAAGTGAATTCTAAAGCTTCCCTAGAGAAGCCGTCTTTTGATTCCGGGAAAAGTAAAACAAGTGAAAAGCCTGCAAAAGAGCCGGTCAAAATTTTCCCTGAGGTTTCTGCTGCATCCAAAGCAGGGACAACACTCTCTTTTAACGGCGGTCTCTTTGATTACAATAAAAGCACCATTAAAGAAACATCCAAAGCGGAACTTGATAAAGTGCTTGAAATTCTTTATAAGATAAAACCTGAGAACAAAATTGAAATTTCCGGATACACTGATTCGATAGGAGAGAAGCAGTATAACATTGCTCTTTCAAAACAAAGAGCCGAATCTATCGCGGCGTATTTTGTATCAAAAAAAATTGACAGAAACAAAATAATTGTAATCGGTTACGGCGATGCAAAACCAATTGCCCCGAATAAAAACCCCGACGGGACAGATAACCCGGAAGGAAGGGCAAAAAACAGAAGGACAGAAATTGTGATTAAATAGTGTCTGTCAGTAATGTCAAAGAATGGACACGAATTTCACAAATTTTAAATCAAAAATGTTTTTAATTCTTGTCAAGTGTTGTTTTGTTTTAGTCGGCTTTATGGATAGACACTAAATAGAATGAAAAAAGAACGAAGCAGAAAAAAATAAGTAATCAGAAAGAAAACTCTGCGTCTCAGCGCCTTTGAGGTGAAGGAATGCGTAACATTACAAAACTAAATCTTAATCAGCATGAAAAAATCAGTCATTTTTATCGGCATAATTTTGTGCGCTGCGGCAAATTCTTTTGCGCAGCAGATAATCCGTTCTTCACTTAGCAGCTTTGGAAATACTGCATACGATAACGGCATCATTTTCCGCCAGACTGTCGGGCAGCCTTCAAATACTACAGTCTGTTCCGGTGATAAAACATTGCTGCGGCAGGGTTTTCAGCAGCCAGTTTCAGCGGCACTTTCTAATTCAACAAAGGAAAGAGAATGCACGCTTTATCTGAGCCCTAATCCGGCATCTGAAAATGTCAGCATTAAATTTGCGGAAGAGATCGGTGAAAAACAGATTTCTGTTTTTGATATGCTGGGGAAACAGCTTTCAAAAATAAGCGATGCCTCACCCAGTTATGTGATGGACATAAGCAGACTGCCCAAAGGTGTGTATCTAGTGAATGTAATAAGTAAATCTGGTTATCACTGTAATCAAAAATTAGTAGTTCTTTAATAAATATAATCTGATGAAAAAAATTATTCTATTTTGTTTCACTTTTTCCGCAGCATCTAATGCGTTCTCACAGGATAATGTTTCAATAAACTTTGCACAGCATTATTCTACTTTTAAATACACCGACTCCCAGGGCAATACCGACCCAAATATGAGTTCATCCTTCCGATCAGGTTTCGGGCTCAGTTACTCCAAGGTTTTTCATTCAGGTTTTTTTATCCGGCCTGAAATGGACTTTAAAAATTTGGGAGCCGTCTCCAATCTATACAATCAAAAATTAGATTGGTCGCTCAATTATTTTGATGTCAACCTCGGCTTCGGCTGCATAAAACATTTCGGCTCATTTGCTCCATTCATAGGTATTTCGCCTTACATATCCTATTTATACAAAGCCTCCCAAACGATCGGCAGTGACACGTATGACCTGATTGCGGATAAAGGAATAAAAACAAGTGATTACGGCCTTACGATTTTCGGCGGCTTAAAATATCAATTCACAGAAATTACATCTCTGTTTGCTGAAATAAGTAATACCACAGGATTGATGCAGTTGGAAACAAATTCCGAAAGCGGACAAAATCAGAAATTATATAACCGCGCTGTTTCATTTCATTTCGGCATTTCTTTTAATCTTGTCAGCAAAAAAAGAGCAAGAATGAAAAGTAATTTCTAACCCCCGAACAGCTTAATTCCAATCAGAATAAAAAATCAACACATGAAAAAATATTACATTGCTTTAATTTTTTCCGGATTATTACTCTTCTCAAAATATGCATCAGCACAGGCTGTAGACGGCATCACCTACCAGGCGGTGGCAATCGGCGATAAAGAAATTGCAGGAATCGATGTTGACGGCACGGTTAAAAATCAATTACTGGATGTCCGTTTCACAATCATAAAAGACAGTCCGAACGGGACAGTAGTTTATCAAGAAGTGCATACCGCTTCTACAGATAATTACGGAATGTTTTCTGTTGTAATCGGGCATGGTACGCTTACTTCCGCAAGTCCGAATACAAGTATTCTAAATTTATCCTGGGGATTATACAAACATTTTTTGAAGGTAGAAATTGATTTAAAAAAAGACGGCAGCTTTAAATTAATGGGGATAGAACAGATGCAGGCCGTGCCTTATGCGCTGAATGCATTAAATGTTCCGGCAAATATTGATACAAGTTCAACCAATGAAATTCAAACCCTCTCAATTATAAATGATACAATTTTTTTAAGCAAAAATGGCGGACGTATTGTTCTCCCTGCAATTGCAGGCCTTACCGGTCCTACCGGGATTCATGGTGCTACCGGGCAGACAGGTGCTGCAGGTAATACTGGTTCGACAGGAAGTATCGGTGCAACAGGTTCTGCAGGTTTGAACGGGAATACAGGTTTGACAGGTGCCGCGGGCGCTGCAGGAATTAATGGAAGTACTGGTGCAACAGGCTCAACAGGTGTAGCAGGCATTAATGGAAACAATGGAATTAACGGCACCACCGGAGCTACTGGTTCTGCAGGCAGCAATGGCGCAACAGGTTCAACAGGAAGTACCGGGGCTGCAGGGGCTATGGGTTCAACAGGCAGTACAGGTGCCGCAGGTATAATTGGAAGTACCGGTTCAACAGGCGGCACAGGTGCAGCAGGTATAATCGGGAACACTGGTTCAACAGGCTCAACAGGAAGCATGGGTTCGACCGGCTCAACAGGCAGCACAGGTGCGACAGGTATAATCGGAAACACCGGTTCAACCGGAAGTACTGGTGCTGCAGGTGATACAGGTTCAACGGGCTCAACTGGTTCAACTGGGAATACGGGCTCAACCGGCTCAACTGGAAACATAGGTTCTACCGGAAGTACAGGTTCAACAGGTGATACAGGCTCAACAGGTTCTACGGGTTCAACAGGCAGCACAGGTTCAACCGGTTCTGTTGGAAACACCGGCTCAACCGGGAGTACCGGCTCCACAGGCGATACAGGTTCAACAGGCAGTACGGGTTCCACAGGTTCTGTCGGAAACACCGGCTCAACTGGAAGTACCGGCTCTACAGGTGATACAGGTTCCACCGGAAGCACTGGCTCAACAGGCTCAACGGGAAGTACCGGAAGTAACGGTTCTACAGGCGATACAGGTTCTATGGGCTCCACCGGCTCCACCGGATTAATTGCGGCAGGAACTGCAGCAGGCAACACTACCTATTGGGACGGCACACAATGGGTGCTGAACAGTAATAACATTTTTAATAATGGCGGTAATATCGGCATAGGTACTGCATCTCCCGATGCCGCTGCAAAACTTCATGTAGATCTCGGGGCCAGCAAAACCAATGGTGTTATTGTTACTGGAACTTTTATTGACGATGGTTCTTCCACTATATCTGATCTCGGGGCCGGCAGCCACATGATGTTTTATCCTGCCAAAGGAGTTTTCAGGGCAGGTTATGTTGACGGAACACAATGGAACAATGCTAGCGCAGGCCCCTATTCTACGGCCTTTGGAAACAACACTGTTGCCAGCGGAAATTCATCAACAGCTCTTGGAAACGCGAATACAGCAAGCGGCGATTATTCTACTGCCATGGGTTACGGCAATACCGCACATGGAACTCTTTCCACTGCGATGGGCCTCAGCAATACTTCCAGCGGAGATTATTCTACCACTTTGGGAAATGGAAATACTGCCAGCGGCATGTTTTCAACAGCAATGGGATCAACCAATACTGCAGGCGGAAGTTTATCCACTGCAATGGGAAACAGCAACACTGCGCCTTCTTATGATGAAACAGTTATAGGGCAGTATAACACTGCTTATGCGCCCCTGAATGCGCTTGGCTGGAATGCAGCTGACCGTTTGTTTGTAATCGGCAACGGGCCAAACCCAGGTGCAAGATCAAATGCTATTATCGTTTTGAAAAACGGCAAAACAGGCATCGGCACATCGGGTTCTCCTTCAGAAATGCTGGATGTTGCAGGTAATATAAAATTCAGCAATGCGCTGATGCCGAATAACAGTGCGGGTACTAACGGACAGCTGCTTACTTCTGCGGGTGCAGGAAATCCGCCTGTATGGACAACAAATACTGCAACAATAGGCGGTTCCGGGACATTAAACTATATTTCTAAATTTACTCCCGATGGCACAACAATCGGGAACAGTCTTGTTTTTGATAACGGCACTAATGTGAGCATAGGATCAGTAACGCCTGATGCTTCAGCAAAACTGAACGTTGATCTAGGCAGCAGCAAAACCACAGGTGTTGTTGTTACCGGCAGTTTTATTGACGACGGTTCTTCAACAATACCAGACCTCGGCGCAGGCAGCCGCATGATGTTTTACCCCGGCAAGGCTGTTTTCAGGGCAGGTTATGTTGACGGCACGCAGTGGAACAATGCCAGCGCAGGGCCGTATTCTGCTGCCTTTGGCTACAACACTGTTGCAAGCGGCAATTCAGCAATGGCATTTGGAAATGCAAACACTGCAAGCGGCGATTATTCTACCGTAATGGGATACTTCAATACTGCCCATGGAACCCTTTCCACAGCGATGGGCCTCAGCAATACAGCAAGCGGAGATTATTCTACAGCAATGGGAAACAGCACCACAGCAAGCGGCATGTTTTCAACCGCAATAGGGTCAACCAATACAGCAAGCGGAACTTTAACTACAGTGATGGGCTATGGCAACACAGCGCCTTCATATGATGAAACAGTTATAGGGCAGTTTAACACTGCTTATGCGCCGGCAAGCACTACAGTATGGAATGCCGCTGACCGTTTGTTTGTGATCGGCAACGGAACAAATAATGGTACAAGGTCGAATGCAGTTACAGTTTTGAAAAACGGTAATGTCGGCATCGGCACTGCACTTCCGAACACTGCTGCTAAACTTCATGTTGATCTGGGAAGCAGCACAGCAAATGGTATTTTGGTAACAGGAACTGCTGTAAGCGGTACTGTACCAGACCTCGGCGCCGGCAGCCGTATGATGTTTTATCCCGGTAAAGCTGTTTTCAGAGCGGGTTACGTGGACGGACTGCAGTGGAATAACGACAGCGCCGCGTTTGGTTCAACTGCTATTGGATATGATAATACTGCATTAGGCAATGGTTCTACAGCACTCGGTGCATACAATCAGGCAAGAGGATTTTCATCAACTGCATTGGGTGAAAATACTATTGCAGGCGGTGATAACTCCACTGCAATGGGCTACTACACTACCGCACGTTCATACAATGAAACAGCTATCGGGCAGTTTAATACTGATTATGCGCCTGCAAACACTGCAGCCTGGAATACTGCCGACCGTTTGTTTGTTATCGGCAACGGCGCAAACAGCGGTGCAAAGTCAAATGCAGTCACCGTTTTGAAAAACGGAAATGTGGGCGTGGGTATAGATGTGCCTTTAAATACAGTAGATGTAGCTGGAACATTAGGCGTGACAAGCTCCATAACGGGTTCTTCATTTGTTAAAGCAGGCGGGGCATCGTCTGAATTTTTAAAAGCAGACGGCAGTGTAGATGCAAATACTTATTTAACAACGGGTGCAGCTTCGGGAGCATACCTTCCTTTAGCAGGAGGAACTTTAACAGGTGATCTATTGTTTACCGACAATACTATTGATATCGGCGCAAGCGGTGCAACGAGGCCCCGTACGGGATATTTCGGGACAAGTGTAATAACTCCTACTATAACAACTTCAAGCGATGCAACTATAAACACAATTACTGTTGGGCTTGGACTCGGCGCTGTACCTACGAATACAGCAGTCGGCAGTCAGGCTCTTAATGCAAATACGGTTGGCTTTTTTAATACAGCGCTCGGCGTTTCATCTTTAAAAACAAATACTGCCGGTGCAAGGAATACAGCCTTAGGAGGGCAGGCATTGTATTTTAATAACGGCAATGATAATACTGCTGCAGGATATTTGGCACTGGAGGATAACACTGCCGGAAGCTACAATACTGCCTTTGGAACGGAGGCGCTGATTGCGAATACAACAGCAAATTTTAATACTGCAATCGGGCCTTTGGCAATGCATTCGAATATTAACGGCGGTGATAATACTGCAGTTGGGCATAGTGCATTGAGTTCAAATATTTCGGGCGGAGGCAACACTGCAGTAGGCGAAAATTCCCTGGTATCAAATACAAGTGCAACTTACAATTCAGGTTTGGGTGTGCAGTCGCTAGAGCAGAATACTACCGGTGCTTCTAACACCGCTATAGGCGTTGCTGCAATAGACAGGAATACTACAGGAAGCAATAACGCTGTTCTCGGTGCATTTGCAGGACGCTATATTGCTGATGGTTCAACCTACACAACTGTAATTGATAATTCTATTTTAATCGGTGTAAATACCAAACCCAATGCAGATAATGAATCAAACGAAATTGTAATCGGCTATAATGCTATAGGCGCGGGAAGCAATACAATTCAATTGGGGAATACCGGTATAACATCTGTAAACACCAGCGGTAAGCTTACAACGGGTGCTGTTACTTTTCCGAATACCGACGGCACATTAGGGCAGGTGCTTACTACAGACGGTGCGGGGACTGCTTCATGGGCGGCTGCAAGTTCTCAGCTGCTGCCTGCAATTGAAGCAACCGTGGGCCCATTGAGCGCGGCTAACTCTGGAAGTATTTTCTACACACAAAATGCAGGAAATCCATTTTTTCCGGAAAACCTGCCGGATGGTTATAATTGTGTGATTGTAAATTATTCTAATTTTCTTTTTACTTCAAATACATTAACCACCGCGTTGTTTTATACAGCAGGAACAGGTAATGCAGGGGCAGCTACTTTTGATATTCCTTCAGGAGGTTCGGTGCAGATTTATGTAGTTACAATAGGAGGACAGAAACATTATTATGTGAAGTGATAAGGTATTTATTTCCCGTATTTATTAAATATTTCCTGCCTTACAGGGCATCTGCAGACTACATGACTGCCGAAACTTAAATAATAATTGCATCGCTGGGCGGTACAATTTACAAAATGAATTTTTGCATCTACACAATTATTTACTTTTGCTAAACAAACATGATTTTCGTTTTCTAAACAGCCGAACTTATAAGGACAGTTAGCTGTTTCTTTTAATATTTTGTCATCAATCCTAAAAATGATGTCCGCTGCAGTTTTAATGTTTTTCTTATTATTTATGCTCATTCAAATTTTAATTCTAATTGTGATTCGACGTAACATAACACACTAAAAGCTTTATTATAATAGCAGCAAAGCGGGGCGTAAAAATAATGAAATCTGCCATTCTTTTCAAATCTATTATTTTTTAAGCCTAAAATAGCATTTGCTCCGCTGAAAAATGCTTTTTATCATTTTTATTTTGGGGGGAAGTAAAATTAAGCAGCCATTTTTTTGCCTCCGTTTCATCGGTAAACATTTTGGTTGGTATAACGGGTCGGCTGGCTAAAATAAAAAAATTAGCAATCATTTTACTTATCGGGGAATTTATCATTATTGCAATTGCTATAAGACCTGCACAGCCTTCTTTTGATGCTAAAAAATCTCTCGCTTCTTTTGTTGTATCTCTTACCGATTTAATATCGGCCAGCATTGGATATGATTTTCCATCCATGATTTCCAAATGATATTTTTTAACTTTTCGAATAAGGGTTATATCAATAAATTTAGATTTCCATGCCGAAACTAATATCCCATCTAATACTTCAAAAGTTATTTCATCATTATCAAAAAGGAGTGTTTTCATTTGGTATATTTTATTGTCAGAAGAAACATTAGCAACGCTAAGTATTTTTATATTTTAAATTTCGTTTATTTATCGCATCCGTTTTTTTTATTATGCGGATATGTAAAATATAATGTAAGATTGTGAAAATTATTATTAGATAGATAACATCGTTATCATTGTGCATTATTGAAGAATCATCTTCCTATAAACCATATGTTTTATTTCATCACTTATCTGCAGAAAATAAATGCCGGGTTTCATTTCTTCTTTTTCCAGTATAAAAGTTCTGCCTTTAAAATCAATGCTTTTTATTTGTTTGCCCAATACATCCATTATTTTAATTGTGGTGTTTTTTTGTTCTTCATTAAATGTAATGGTGGTTTGTGTGCTGAAGGGATTGGGGGAAATACTGAAACCTGCAGCTAAATTATTTTCGGTTATGCCGGTGGTAAGCGCGTATTTAAAAATGGCTCCATAATTATATGTACCGCCAAAAGAAGTTGTTCCATAAAGAAAGTTACCATCAGTAAGAAGTGAGCCGTAAGGTCTAAATCCATTTGAATTACCTGCAAAATCAAACAGTTTGGTAAACATTGTTCCATCGGGTTTTATTTTAAAGATTACCCCGCCGCCATAAACTCCGCCTTGCTCCGTCATCCCGTATAGAAAGGTTCCGTCAGAAACAAGTGATCCCGTGGGGACGTTTCCATTTAATCCAAATCCGCCGGAAGGATCGAAATCAAATAGTTTGGAATAAGCCGTGCCATCGCGCTTTATTTTAAAAATTGTTCCATAACCATTTTCGCCTCCGGCAGATGTCATCCCATAAAAATAAATGCTGTCAAAAATAAGAGAGCCTAAAGGAATGCTTCCGCTTGCATCGGAGAAATTGAAGAGTGTTGAATCTCCTGTTCCATCGGGTTTTATTTTAAAGATAATTCCCTTATTGTTCGCACCTCCATTTGCGGTCATTCCATAAAGAGAGATTCCATCATAAACAAGATCACCATTAGGTAAACAACCATTTATACAAGAAAAAGGAAAACGGAATATTACGGTATCGCCTGTTCCATCGGGTTTTATTTTAAAAATATTTTCATGTGTCATTCCATATAAAAAGCCGCCAAAATAAATGAGAGATCCGCTTGGTCCTTCTGCAATAAAATCATGCAGTTTGACATACCCTGTTCCATCCGGTTTTACTTTAAAAATAATACCATTACCGGAAGTATTATTTCCATCGGGTGTCATCCCATAAAGAAAAGAATCAACAGAAACAAGTGAGCCGGTAGGCCATTGCCCGTTTGTATTTGAAAAAGTATGTAATTTGGTAAAGCTGGTTCCATCGGGTTTTACTTTAAAGATGGTTCCATCTTCGTTTATACCGCCGAATGATGCCATTCCATAGAGATAGGTGCCGTCCGAAATAAGAGAGCCTTTTGGGATTTCTCCGTTAAAGGGAGTTAAACTGGCTATCTGGGTGTATTGCGCAAAGGAAACAATTGGCAACAGGCAGCATGCAATTTGAATTAGCAAATTTGCCAGCCTGTTTTTTCTTTTTGTCATTTGCCAATTGCTAATAGTAGAATTGATTTTTTTTGCTTTCATTATTATTTCTGTTTCTTTTGTTTGATATTGTCTGCCGGTGTTATTGATTGTTTTGAAGATGCTTCTTCTTGAATAGTTAAATCATAATTATCCTTTAGATAGATATAAAGGTTATCTAGTGTTTTAAAGGTTTTAGAATGCCAATTTGCTGCAGGGACATCCTTACTATTCAATGTTTTATTTTTAACATCAGTTATACTAATTAAATCATGTTGTTGTAAAGAAAGGATATTGTCAGTATCAATCATGTTATTCGTTAATAAAGCCGAATCAGCAACGCTGCCAAAAACTATATACGTTAAACCTGGATAGAATCCCGCCCAACTATCAGACGGTTCGATTAAAGGAGAAGTATCATTTTCAAGATGACCGCCTGTTGTTATAACTTTTATACTTCCAAGTTTAATTTTAGGACTTCCATTAAATATTTTTGTAATTTGAATAACATTGCAGGTTAGAATCCCTCCATTTTTCGCAGCATAACATTTTTGCTGAATAACGATACCTTCAAAAATAAATGGATTACGGTTTATAGTTCTTTTTTTATTCACCAATGCTTGTGAGCTAGATTGTTTGATTTGCTGCGCTGAACAATTGCCGCCTGATAAAATCAGAAGAGAATTTATAATTAAAAAAACTATGATAATTTTTGTTGCTATTTTCATGATTTGTGTTGTTATAATTTAATGAATTTAACTGTTTTATATTTTTCGTTGATATTTATTATGAATATATATACGCCTTTTGCAAAATCATTAATGTTTATCAGTTCGCTATAAGTTCCGGCAGATTTTTTTTCCTTGCTTTGTGCCAGTAATTCTCTGCCTGTGTAATCCATTATTTTGAACTGAACATAGGCGCTATTATTTATTTGATAAGCAATTGTGATATAGCCTCCATCTGAAGGATTAGGGAAAATGTCAAAATTATATTCATTATTTAAAATAAAAGGAATGCTGAGAGTAGAATCAATACAGCCTATGGTACCTTTTATAAAGATTGAATCACCGCATGTGTTAGCAATTTGGCTGGCCGCAGTTACATCAAATGCCCCTGACAAAGCTGAGCCTGAGAATAAATTTACTCTCTGATTAGTTTGCTGCCAATACATTAAATCTCCCGGATTGTTTACATGGTTCAATAGAAAAGCATGCCCAAGTTCATGAAGTATTGCGTCATAAAAATAAGCTACATTACCTGTCGCATTATTGAGTGTGCTGTCATCATAATTCCATGTTGCATATCCTGCAGGGATTAAATCCTGTCTTATATTTATATCTGCTTCTTTGATAAAAGCATTTGTATTACTATGACATGGATTCTGATTTTGCAAAAATGTTACCATTAATGTACTATCACTTGGAAAGTTCCCATTACTAAAATAAATAACAGAAACCCCATTGGTAAGAGGTGGTAATGCTACGTTTACTGTAGTATCGTTTCCTAATACCCAATTCACGCCAGTATAACAATTCCATACTTGTATTGCTTTATTTATGCAAATTTTTGCTAGGGGATTATTGGCCATGCTGGCGCTATCACATCTAAAAATATAGCTTCCTGGTGCGCGATTCGCTTTAACAATATTCTCTCTTAATTTATAAGTCTCTGAATAGTCTCGGGAATTCTTTATGCTGTATTTGATATAAATGGTTTGTGAGGAATCGGCATCCCCGCACACATTAATTACTTTAATTGTTCCAGTACCAGGTGTCATTAAATGCTGCGTTCCAAACATTACAGATGGCATTTTTATTTGTATCTGATTTTCTGACCATGTATAATCCGATGTATCTAATTTAATATATGAAAAATTGCTGGCATGATTAGCGTCTGGCACTTGAATGATTCCTTTGCTAATTCCAAATCCATTGCCGGTTAATGTTAAAATATCATCTGAGGCATTTGTTCCGGCATTAATAGTCAAATATGAATCTATTTGATCTAAATGCGGCGGGCAGGCAATTGAATTAATATCGGATGTACCATAAGTATTATAATTATAAGGAATACTCTGATAATTATAAATTGTTACGGGATAATGTAATGTATCATGGCAGGTTGAGTCTGTCCCGCATGGATAGGAAGATATATAGAGAGAATCACCAATAGTCGGTGTTGTTGCTTCAGCATAATATGAAATAGGCATCCCCAGCATTTGATTTGGCATAAAACTTAATGTTGAAGTCTGGCAATTTTTAATCGGTATTTTAACTGTGACTAAAACATCAGTGCCATTAGTTGTAAGTTGTGTCCCGTTTTGCAAAGAGTTTCCGATGCTGCCTATTCCAATCTGTATTTCACTGCTTGTTAGATTGTTTACAACAGCTCTATAATTTGATGAAGCAGGTGTACATAATACCGCATTATTATTACAAATCCAAGTGCCGAAAGCACTTGGATTACAAGTAATGTCTATTACGCAGCTGTCAAAGATAGTGCCCGGATCAGAAGCGGCAATTATATTAAATACGAAATAACTTTGACTGCTATTGCATTCAGTTGTCTCCCCTGCGAAAGAAAGGGTAAGGGAGTGGGTTTGCCCAAACGATGCAAAACAAATAAGTAAAATTGAAAATAAAGTAATTGTTTTTCTCATAGTTTGATATTAAACTTTCAGCAGATTAAGGTTGTTTTCTGCATAAAGATATAAATAAGTGAGCAGCATGTTTAGTTTTATGAATTCAAACTAATATTTTTTTACTTGTAAAATATCCCCTCATAAAATTCTATTTTAAAATTAATGTGATACACATCATTGTTTAAAAAAAAGAGTTCTAACATTTTCGCAGGCACAAAATCGAGTTTAGATTTTTCGTTCTTTGAAAAATAAATATGCCATTACAATTCAAACGATGCGTTCTTTGACCAAAGAATTGGTTATTGCAACTCAAACGGAGCGTTCTTTGACCAAAGAATGAGTTATTTCAATTCAAATGGAGCGTTCTTTAACCAAAGAATAGGCCATTTCAATTCAAACGAAGCGTTCTCCACTCAAAGAATGGATCATTTCATTTCAAAACTAACATAATCAAAAATAATAATCCTAAAATTTATAAAACATGAGCAATACAACACCAGCCTGGACAATCGCGTCAAACATTTTTTTAACTGCCATTAAAGGCAGCTACATTAATGCTCAAAAAATGAGCAATTTTTTTATGTCGAAACTTAATGCAAATGCAGCCGACCCAGATATATTATTGATAAAAACTGATATGCTGCCTTTTGATACAGCAATGAATACCACTTATACTGCTTTTATAGCACAGGGAGGTATTCAAAATGGCGCCAGCGAAACATTTGCGACCAAATTAGCAGAAATAACTGCCAATGTAGGCCAATGGGATTCTGCAGCAAAACTTATTTATCCTCCGGCAACAGCAGGCGGGCCATATATGACTTTGTTTCCAAACGGCCATGCTCCTTATCAAACAGGCGCACAGATAAACAGGCTTAATGCTGTAAGTGCGCTGATGCTTGCACTAACAACCGCAGCAACTGCCGACCCAGCTAATGCGACTGCTTTATTAGCTTTAAAAGCAACCGTAAACTCTTATTACGTTGATTTGAAAAAAGCTTTTGATGAAAAAAACGACGGTAAAAATATTAGCAGTATTCAAAGCGATGCCTGTTTCGATGCTTCTGTTGCCGTTGCCGAACAAATGTATATCGGCTTGGCTAAACTTATGATAAAGTTTTATAAAACACCTGAGGTTATCGGCGGTTATTTTGATGAAGCCACTATTAGAAAACATACGCAGACCGATTTCAGTCATATCGTGAAGCATGGGCAGACTTATACAATTGCACAGCGCACATTGGCTGCAACTAATCAAATTCGCATTAACAATACCGGCTCTGTGCTGCTTCGTTTTTATCTGGCTAATGTAAAAGATGCTGCAATAGGAACTGCATTTGTTGAAGTCGCACCTGGTGCAAACACAACTTATACTGCCGCACAATTAGGCGATTTTGCCAATAATCATTTTATAATGGTTGTAAATCCAGATACTCTTCAATCTGGTTCGTTTGCTCTGAATTTGTTGTAAGGGAATACAAAGTATTAAGAATCCTGTTAGTCATAATACTTAATACTTAATACAAAAAAGCCCGCCCGATTATATCGGGCGGGCTTTTTAAAATCTGATGACATTCCTATACATTCTTACATTTCTATTTTTTTAAGCGCTCCGTTTTTATCAATAATATAAAATACTTTATCCTGTTTTTTTTCTTCCTCGTTTTTAATTTTCTCCCTCATTTCTGTCTCCGTATCCTTTTTAGTATAGGTGTAATTTAATTGATAATAAAACTGAATTACAGGACTGGCAGCGGATGCATTAAAAACAAAGTCGGCATCTTTTAAATTAAAATTGAAATAATTATCGATATCCACTTTTCTTTCCATGCTTATTTCTGAGTTTTCAGAAATCTTATGTTTATATAAAACTGCATTTTTAATGCTTGATTTCAAATAACGTTCACTGGGATAATAAACATCTTTGAATTTTGTTAAAGTAGTTTTTCCGCCGCTCAAAGACCATCCTGTTTCGGTACATAATTTTTTCTTCATGTTCAATAGCTGAACAGTTTTTGCATCTAAACTGTCGTAGATGATTTTCGAATTTTCGAGGTAAGCCTCAGCATTTATAAGATCATAAATACCGTACTCCAAACATACTTTGGATAATCTGCGGATAGCAGTTATATCTTTTATATTAAAAGTAATATTCTCGGTAATCTTATAGCCGCTTGGTGCTGCATCATCATGATTAAAATCAAACACCGGATCCAAAGAAATTATATCGGCAGTAACATCCCTTTTGGATAATTTCATATACACAGCTTTTTCAATCAGGCTGTCAATTTTTTTATTCATTTCATTTTCTACCGCAGCCGGTGATTTGCCGATAAAAGAGGTTGTATAAGTTATATGATATCCGTCCGGAACAGCATTGTAAATTACCTTAGTTATAATGGTTACGCTGTTATCAGATGCAGCAATTTCATTTTCGTTTTCAAAATGATTTTTGCATTGATCTTGATTATAGTGTTTGTTAATCACCTGGCAGCGGGCTGCCAGCCCGGTTAACATTAGCAGAAAGAATACTGGATTTTTCATAGGATATAATGTTTTGATTTACTCTCCTAATGAAATAAGTTTCAAAAGATACACACAGGCCTAAAATATTTTTCAGTTTGAAATTTATTCCAAGAGGAGGCAGCAGTGATTTAACTAGAATCAATTTAATGCATTAATTTTTTGTTATTATGAGTGGGAAGAAAATACGGTGCTGCAAACCGTGCTTTAATTGAAATGGCTTTATTAGAATTAATGAGGATGCGCTGTAGGAAGGTTTGTTCGTGCTGAATTTATTATGGAAGAACAAGAAGCTGTATTTGTTTTATTGTGCAGGGAGAAACAATTTTGCTGTACCTTTTTTTATTTTTAAGCTATCAAGATGTCCCATTTTTTGTTTGTCATCAGTTATTAAATGAATATGAACATAGGTGTTATGGTGCGTAAATACAGCTTGATGTTCGGTTGAGAAAAATCCGAATAATTGAACTGTTCTGTTTTTAATATTAAATGTTCTTTGTCCTTTGTGAGCATCATCGGGTGATGCAACCTTTGTTCCTTTTGGTAAATTTACGACATGAATAACTGCATTATCAACAGCCGCATTAAGTTTAAAAAAAAATGGCCGCGGGTAATTTTTAGTTGTGAGGTCAAGAAAACTTTCGAGCTGCGGTATAGTTGAAATGCTGTCAGGGATTGCTGTTTCAGTCCAGTTCTCAATATTGGCATATGCAAAAAATGGTGCTTTCACTGCAAACGTTTCAGTAACCAGCATTGTTGAATCACTTACAACAGCAGATTTAAATCCTTTACCATCAACAAGCATAATTTCTCCGCTTAAATATTCAACCGGGCCAAGTCCGTAAATATGCTTTTTGTTTGCAATTGTGTCAATATCTATGGTTCCGTAAAGCTGTCCTTTCCACATTACATTTTTCATTGCACCGGTAATTTTTGGTGAAGCATCAAGCCATTTGTTTTTTTGTTTTGTTTTTTTTACACCTGATTCCAGGGTTTGTTCAATAATAATATTTTGAAGTCCTTTTATATATCTGCGCCCTGTAATAAAGTCTCTAGTGGCAGCAAGCAAAATTCGCTGATCCATTTCTTTTATTTTTTTACCATCCATTTCTGTAATAATGTAGAGGTTATTCCCGGTTTCGGTATTAAATATTTCATTCCAGGAAAAAACTACTTTGTAACCGTCAGAAGCAATAAATACAAAATAAAATTCATTTAATTCTTTAGGTTTATCGGCCTGCAATTCAATTTTCTCTAAAACAGTTTTCAGTAAAACTCCCTTTATGTTTTTAGCCGTCCCCTTGGTTTCGCCCTTCGGGTTTGTGATTACAAGGTCTTCAATATTATTTTTTGGATAAGCATCTAAATCAGATAGCGTGAAAATCTTCTCGTTTTTTATTCTGCCTGAAATCTTTAATGTATCAGTTGGATTAACTTTTTCCTGTCCTGATAAAGACATGGATATAAGTATTGCAGTCAGCAGTAAAATGTTTCGCATATATAATTTCTTTGAAACTAAGGGATAGGGCTTTAAACACTTAGCTTGCAAGATATAATTTTTTCATAAAATAGGCGCATCTGAGTGCGCCTATTTTATGAATATATATTTTACGTTTATTTGGTATGTGGCAAAATATTATTCAGTAAAAATAATTTTCTTGGTGATAGTTGAATTGTCAATCGATAATTTCATAAAATAAATGCCGTCATTTATATTATATAATTGTTTTGATATCGGCATAATATAATCACCTTCAGGCTGCTCATTATTATTTATTTCTAAAATTGTTTTGCCAAGCAGGTCCACCAATTCAATTTTTGTATTTCCTTTTTTATTCAAATGATAAGCCACCGAGGCTGTTTGATCAGTTGGATTTGGATAAATAGAAACCTTAGCATTATCAATGCTGTTTTCGCTGATTCCAAGCACTCCTGTAATATTTATATCATCAATATAAATGTTATTATTTGCTTTCCCGGATGTATATTCAAATTTAAAACGAACGTTTGATGTGGCTATATTACTTGGTATTGCAACTGTTTGTAAAGCCCATTGGCTTGGAGAAACAGGTGAAAAACTTTCAGGATGCCAGCCGTTATTTGCTAAAACACTTCCGGGAAAAGTAGTACGCAGCTGCCAGGTCTGCCCGCAGGTAGTTGACGAATATATTTTCAGTACATCATTCACATCGGCCGCAGCCATTCCTTTAGAAGCACCTGCACATCGAAAAGTAAGATTTGCTCCGCTTACATGCGACATATCAAATGCAGGAGTAATAAAATCATCCACATCAAGAATATAATCACCGTCGCCGTACATTTTTAAACTGTGATTTCCGCTATAGCCGGTCGAATCTGTAAATCGCCAGTTGTAATTATTATTGTCATAATTATTCAGCAGCCAGTTCCAGTAATAAGAGGAGTTGTTTTCAAAGTTTTCTGATGCTAATCCGCTGTATTCCGCCCCAGGCTGACTTACATGAATATAGAAATTTTTAATTACTGAATCCGATCCTGAAGTATTGCCTGCTGTAAGCTTTACCATATAATCACCCGGTGTGTTATAGGTAACAGAAGGATTGGCTGTTGTGGAAGTAGCAGGGGTGCCGCCTTCAAATGTCCAAACGGCAGCAGCAGCTGTACCATATAGAATATTTTTTGTAAATATTATTGATCCTCCTGCGCATATTTCATTTCTGTTGGCATAAAAATCAGGCTTTGGAATACATGCAGCCATTGCCTGCCCTGCAGCATCAGTACCTGTAGCGGCTAAATTCGAAGCTCTGTAAATTCTGTTTCTGAATGAAACATCACTGCCCAATGCGGTTCTCATCCTGTCCTTTTGTCCCTTGGTAAACATAACAGAGCAATAAGAATAATCCATATAATTCTGCGTGTTTTCAATTGTTCCGGCCTCACCGGCAAAATTTACGTTATCAATACTGAAAGTACCCAGGCTGTCCTCTGCATTCCAGCCGTAGAAACGAAAAGTAACCGGTGTAATTCTATTTGTGTAAGAGGCGCCGCCTAGTGTAATAACACTTCCGCTTTGGCTGATTGTGGTGTCTTTAGAGTAGAAAAATTCATTTGTTCCAGCAATACTTAAATTGGCATTGCCCGAAACAGATGCGGGCAGATTGCCCGCAAAGCCGTTAACACTTGAGCGTACAGCAAACGATCTTACACCGGTGCCGGAACGCTGAAAAGTAAACGCAAGATATTTTATACTCATGCTTTTGCCCCATGCAGGACTTATTGTTACCTGGTAATATTTGGATGTATTTATACTTCCTGTTAAAGCGGCATATAATGAATCCCCGTTATGTGAGCCGGTATCCCATTTTGAAAAAGAAAAACGCGCTGTATCACTAGGCTGTGAAGCAACACCCGAAGCTGTAAAGTTTCCGAAAACTGCCCCTATAGATTTATGCAGAGAAGTTGTATCAGTTGTGCCGGAAGTAAGACTTACATGCTTAAAATTATATGGAGTAGCAAAATTGCTGCTGTCGCATTTCGGCGTCAGCAGATCACAAGATAAATGCCCTTTGGTTATTGGTGTGTCATCAACAAAGTCGTCGCCGCAGGCAACTTCCGGACTGTTGGTAGAACCCCAGGGATGCTGTAAACTCATCCAGTGGCCTATTTCATGTGTTAACGCTCTTGAAGTGTAGGGAGTGCCGGTTCCAATGCTGCCGATATACTCTGATAAAATAAGTACGCCGTCGTTTGTAAATAAAAATCCGTCAACATCCGAAGGGTAATAAGCATAACCTGCTGCGCCAGCCTGGCCTATTGTTTTAACTGTCCAAACATTCAAATATTTTTCTCTGGGCCATTGATTTAATTTTGAATTATCATCGGCATTATTTGTTCTGTGTGAATAAATTCTGTCTATTCCATTGGTGCAGTTTCCATGAGGATCCAGCCTGGCAAGCCTGAACTGAATATGTATATTTGAAGCCAAAGTATCAAACGGAGAGTTGCCGATAATAGCAGAAGTATCAGCATTTAATTTCGCATAATCTCTGTTTAATATATTTACCTGATCCAGAATCTGTGCATCCGAAATATTTTCGGGACCGTTGGTATGAATAACATGAAACACAATAGGAATAGTTAAAATAGTTTCTGTTGTTCCCTGAACTGCTTTCTGTTGTTTTTTATACTGAATCTGCTGCGTTAATCCATTGTTATAATCAATGTCTTTCTGAATCAATTCGGGGTGAGCAGCATGAAGTATTTGCGTAGCTTCAGTTGTTCCGCATTGTTTTCCATTTTGGCCGTAAACTGTTTTTAGCTGTGCAGCGCAGATAATAGCACTGAATAAAATGTATTTGTAAGATTTTGTTTTCATGGTATTTGTATTTTATAATATTCAAATGTATCTTTAGGGGCTTAAGTATTTCAGTTCATTTATTCAGCGGCTTGTTTCATCACTTAAACGGCAGTTTTTTTGATTAAAAAGGAATGTTTTACGATTAAAATATAAAGTTTAAAATGGTACCTCCGCTGCGTTCAGTCCCCCGACCGAACGCAGAGGTACCTCTAACCAAATCATTTAACAGAGCATGCTATGAACCCTGCCAATTTTTTCGGATAGCAATAAGTTCTTATGTTTTCTTGATCGCTTATTTAGTATTTATCTCTTTATTTGGTTAGTTATTTATTATTAAAAATTTAAATGGTACCTCTGCGTTCAGTCCCCCGACCGAACGCAGAGGTACCTCTAACCAAATAATTTAACAGAGCATGCTATGAACCCTGCCAAATTTTTTCGGATAGCAATGAATTATTACGTTTTTGATTTATTTGAAACAGCCTGGGATAATATCAGTACTGCGCAGAACAGAATAAATTATATTACTGACTGCAAAGGCACACCAGAGTAATCTTCAAAAACGAATTAGATGCAATTTGATAAAGGAATTAAACTAACTCAGGAGGAGGGGAGTCGGTTTTCAATGAAACCGCTGAATAAATTGAATTGAACGAATTAAAAATAATGTTTGATGAGGTACCGTAAAATGAAAACAATTGGGCTTCATTTGAAAAATAAAGCTTAATAACATTGTTAGATAAGTTTTTCGAAGGATTGCTTTTTAAAGGTGCATTACCTGCTGCGCTTGTATTAATATGCTCTTCGAAATTTGATAAGAGCTGCGTTTCGTTATTATCATTTATACAGTGATACGAAATAGATTCATTGGTTTCAGTAACTTTAACAATATCATAATAGTCATTATTATAACGTATTTCTTTTCCGCCTTCTTCCAATTCAATTTTCGATAATTCATTTTTATTTATTGTTATAATAGAAAGCGGGTTCTTGAAAAGCCCCTGTTTAATCTGTTCAAAAGCCTGCTCTTTCATTTCAATTTGAGCAGTTTTAAACAAAATAAAATAGCCCATGGTATTAAACAGGAAGATGGAGAGTAATAATATAACGGCTGTTTTTTTCATTGTATGATGGAAGCAAATGTAAATTAAAAACATTTAATAAAAAAACAAAACAGTTTGTTTTAAAATTCAGCAGGTCTATTTTCCCAGTTTATTCATTTTTTCCTCACTTACCTTTTTATAGTCCGCAGGGATAATAAAATTGTTATCTGCAATTAATTCTGCACTTACCTGTTTTGCAGTAACATTAAATATTTCATCTTTTTGATTCATTATTTTATACTCCAGCACAACTCCGGGAATTTCTTTATGATGAGCAAGCAGCCATTTAGGATTCTCCTTTACAGCATCTGATTTTATTTTGTCTGTATAATATACAATCAGAATCTCCATGGTTTTTTTATTTAAAACAATCTCCGCTTTTTTACAGGGATAGCCTGCAATTTCTTTGGTTTCATCAAGAAATTTTATTTCAGGCTTTTCATTAACCGGATTTTGTTTTTCTTCTTTTTCCATTTCTTCTTTATCCGTTACAACAGCTGTTTTCTGCCCTTTAATATCCATTAATGATATCAGTGTTTTTGATTTGGTATCATAGAAGCTGATGCTGTTATTGAGCAATGTTAACGTTTCCATTCGCATTTTATGTCCTTTCAAAAACATAGTAACAACCACAATTTCTTTTGGCGCCATTTTCATTGTTTTTGTATTTAACTCCTTTGTTGTAGGAAAGGACATGTCATATATTATTTTCCCTTCAAATTGCTGCTGGGCAAATGAGCTCCATACTATTGTAATCAGTAAAAGCGTGATGTGTATGGTCTTCATGCAGATGAATTTTAATTTTTAAAATGAAACTGTCAAATGCACAGCGTTTTTTTTCTTTAAAATTGGAGGAGGTAAATAAATCTATGAAAGAGCAATATAATATATTGTTCTTTCATAAATTTAATATGCATCATAGAATAACTTATGATTTTTTAATATCAATAGGTATAATCAGTTTTAAGCTGATATTTCTGCCCATGTTGTAAACGCCGATTCTTCCGGTTACATTATTGGGGTCGGTATATTTTAAACGGTTCATGTTATTTTGATAAGCAATATCAGTTAGGTTAGCACCATAAATAAATAAGGAGCAGAGTGTCCTTGTTTTAGAACAAATATCAGTTCCGATGCCTGCATTTATTAAAGCATAAGCAGGTGTTGCAGTTTCACTGTTTTTATTGAATTTATCCTGTTTGAAATAATAATCAATTCCAACTTTGATGTAGGCATTTTTTAAAACATCTCCCGCTTTATTAAAAACAAACTTCAATTCTGAGCGGTATTTATAAGGTGGAATATAGGGCAGATACTTAGTAGAATCCGGCTGATTTTTTTGAATGGCATTAATTATAGAAAAAGAATTTTCGAAATGCAGCCAGCTTAATGTATGCGGATGTAAATCTACAATGGCTTCACCGCCGGTAAGCATTGCATCGCTCTGAACAAATTTGAATGCAGGCCCTGCACCGATATCAGGAGGCAAAGCATGATCAACTCGTATAGAATCTCCCGTATTGTTGTAGTTTGATAATTTTTGCGAGAAAATATAATTGTTAATTTGATTGATAAATGCATTTCCTTCTATCGAAAAATCTTCAGTATTTAAACCTAATGTACCATCTACCTGTAAACTGCTTTCAGCTTTCAGGTTGTGATCGCCTATTTCGAAGAAAGGCGTGCCGTCATGAATACCGTTAGCGCCGCTTTCCTGTGCACTTGGTGCACGGTAGCCTCTTGCAATGTTTAGTTTTCCGTAAACAGATTTGGTGAAATCGTATGTTAAACCAAGGCTCCCTGATAATCCTGAAAAATTAGAAGTGTAGGCAGTGAATTCAGGTATAGAGTTAGGTCCGGCAGGGCCGTTAGTTGCTAAACGTGTTCCCGTAGAATCAACATACAGATCCTTGCCTTTTAACGTGCGCGTATCGTAACGCAGTCCGCCGCTGATAGATAATTTATCAATGGTTTTTTTCGCAATAACAAAAGCCCCCATGTCAAACAAGCTGTACTCAGGCAGCACAAATGCAGTTCCTCTGTCTTCAGAATTTTGCTGCATACCGTTTGTTCCGAACGAAAGTTCCAAATGATTTTTTTCCTGCATGATATACCGTGCATCATAATTAATTGTCTGCAGGAAAAAATAATTGTTGAAACCGTCGTAAGTAATATCATTTGCTTCCTGACGGTAATTCTGCTGCAGCCCCAAGCGAACATTTAATCTGCCGCCTCCTAATGCAAAACTGTTGTCCAGCACTGCCTTATAATGTCTTACATGCTGATGGATAACGGGGAAATTATTATATTTTGTAAAATTACTTTCAGGTGCAATTGCTGTACTGTCGGTATTGCCCGATCCAATGTAATGCTGTAAAAATTTTCCTGTTGCGCTGTCTCTTGCACCTTCAACAATTCCGATTTTCATATCAAATGAACTGATGGTAAGATGTGAATAGCCCCATTTTCGGTTGATTCCAAGCAGGGCTTTCATGTTACTTTCTGAATAGCCTGAGTTTGCAACATAGCCGTCGTATTTATTCTGATAGCAGTGTGCCATTTTATTGCTGTAACGTACATCCCAGATAAATCCTTTTGTGTTTCCTGCAAGGTTAAATGATTCAGCAATCAATCCGTTATTCGTCTGGTAGTTTGCTAAAATTTTTCCTTTTATCTGTCCTTCCTGCAAAGGCGGTGCAGCTATCATATTAATTACACCAGCCATTGCTCCTGAGCCGTAGCTTAAACTTGCAGGGCCTTTCATAATCTCAACTTTATCTATCGAAAATTCATCTATCTCTTCTCCGAATTCCTCAAACCACTGCTGTCCTTCCTGGCGTATGCCGTCATTCAATGTTATCACACGGTTGTAGCCCAATCCGCGGATAAATGGTTTTGAAATATTAGGACCTACAGTCATTTGAGAAACACCGGGGGAAATAGTAATTGCATCAATTATATTTGTTGAAGAGTTTTGAAGCATATCTTTTTGTGAAACTACATTTACCGGAATCGGATTGCTCTGCTGTTCAGTAGCTGAGGATACACCTGTAACAATCACTTCCTTAAATTCCATGCTCGATTGATTAAGTACAAAATCAGCTTTAGCAGATTCTTTAAGATTAATTTCTTTCACCTGTGATGCATAGCCTATAAAGGTTACTTGTATTAAATAAGTTCCGTTTGGAATATTTTTAATTGTGTAATTTCCATTCGCATCAGTAATAGCGGCTAATTTTAAATCAGGAATATAGATTGATACCGCAGGCAGTGAAGTATTGTCTTTCCCGTCTTTTACTGTACCGCTTAATTCGTTTTGTGCAAATGAATGAGCAGCAATAAGCATAAATAAAAATGTGTAGATATAAGGTTGTAATCTTTTCATAGCATAATTGTTTAAAAATTTATTAATGATAATTAATGGAGCAGATATGCGGCATTTTCCGCCGGCATAGTTTTTTCAATATTTGATGAAAATGCTTCCAGTAAACGCTGCTGAAATAAGACTGCAAATAAATTGAAGTCCTGTCAGATTTAAGCGAACTGAAAATAGAAATAAATAAGATTAAACGAATTCAGGAGGATGGGAACTTGTATCGATAAAAGCAGAAGAGTAAATTAAACTGCTGGTAAAAAAGTGTGTGCTGATTTTCGAAACATTATTAAATTTATAAGAAGTCTCATTTGAAAAATAAAGTTTATGCAAATTGTCGTTGAGTTTTTTTGCAGGGCTGTTGTTTATAGGTTTGCTGTCAGTCACATTCGTATTAATATGTTCTTCAAGACCGCTTAATAATGATTTTTCTTTTGAGTCATTTATGCAGTAAAAAGTAATTTCAGCGGCAGTTTCTTTCGTTTTAACAATATCGTACAATTGATTATTGTAACGCATTTCTTTGCCCTCTTCCAGCCACTCAACAGAACTTAAGTCTTTTCTGCTGATAGTAACGGTTGCTAATTCATCAGCAGCTGCACCTGATTTTATTTCGTACTGCACCTCTGATTTTATACCGTATTGAACGGCTTTATACACAAAATAATATCCCGCTGTATTAAACAGGAAAATGGAAAGTAAAAATAGTACAGCGGTTTTCTTTAGCATGAATGGAAACAAATGTAAAGAAATATTTCATTTGGCGGAAATGCGCTGCACTTTGTGGAAATGTCTTTATGTCATTTTAAATAATTGGTATGACAATTGAAAAGCTGTAAATAATTATCAAACGAATTATCTGCCCGGCGGATTGTACTGCAATTAAATGAAACTAAGCAGCATGCAATTCGTTAGAATTTGTAATTACAAGGACTATGCGTAACACTACTTCCAAATTATTTTTCAGCCTGCTTTACCCAGGGGTATTTTTAATACTGCTGTGGGCTATTAAATTGTATGAAACTATTTCAGGTGTAAACCTTTCCTGGTATGGTTTGTATCCTCGTTCTATTCATGGTTTGTTCGGCATAGTAACTTCCCCCATGCTGCATGGCGATTGGTCGCACTTGGCAGCAAACTCAATTCCCTTACTAATATTAGGTTCATTTATTCTTTATTTCTACCGCTCCATTGCCTTTCAAATATTTTTTTGGGTGTATTTAATGACTGGTATCTGGGTGTGGACAGCGGCTCGCGAAGCCTATCACATCGGCGCAAGCGGTATCATCTATGGGTTTATAACTTTTTTATTTTTCAGCGGGGTTTTTAGAAAAGATACCAAGCTGCTTGCAGTCTCATTGTTTGTTGTGTTTTTATACGGAGGCACTATCTGGGGAGTATTGCCCTTGAAAAACGGCATGTCATGGGAGTCTCATTTGCTGGGGTCATTGGCAGGTTTAATAACTGCTTATCATTTCCGTAAGGAAGGCCCGCGTAATACGCAATACAATTTCGGCGATGATGAAGAAAACGAACAGATAGATGCCAGCGGAGGCGAGGAGTGGGAAGCAAGTGAAGAATTGAATGATGCACCCGGTGAGATTATAGTTAATTACAATTATCTTCCAAAAGAAAAAGATGGGAACCTAAGCTGATTGGTCCCGATCCTTTTTCGAGGAGAGGGGCAGGGTGAGGTTTAACACGAAATGAATATTTGTCGTTCACCCAATCCAAGGTCTTTCTGCTGGAATAGCAATAAATTTGCTACCTTTACGGGCTAATTTAAAATCATTCCAATTGAACTATCTCTCAGTAGAATCCGTATCAAAATCGTACGGCTCAAAAGTATTATTCGATAAAATAAGCTTCGGGCTTAACCAGGGACAGCGTATGGCGCTCATTGCCAAGAACGGTGCTGGGAAATCAACACTTCTCAAAATCATTACGGGCAAGGAGATTGCCGATGAAGGCAGCATAACATTCCGAAAAGATATTACAGTTACCTATCTGGATCAAAATCCTGTGTTTAATGAAAACAGCACTGTGATTGAAGCTATCTACAATACTGATAACCCAAAATTGAACGCGGTCCGCAATTACGAAACGGCCTTGCTTGCTTTTGAAGAAGAGTATAACGATAAAACATCTGAACAGCTGGAGCAGTGCAGCGCCGTTGTTGATAAGCTTGGCGCATGGGATATTGAAGCCAAGGTTCATGAAATTTTACAGCGTTTGAAAATTGCTTTTTTGGATAAACAGATTTCAATGCTTTCGGGCGGACAAAAAAAGCGTGTTGCTTTAGCTAAGGTATTAATTGATGAACCCAATCTGCTCATCCTTGATGAGCCCACCAATCACTTGGATGTGGAGATGATTGAATGGCTTGAAAATTACCTGGTGTCACGTGATTTAACTTTGCTGCTTGTAACCCACGACCGTTATTTTCTGGACAGCGTCTGCACTGAAATTTCTGAGATTGATGCCGGCAAACTTTTTCATTACCGCGGAAATTTTCAATATTTTGTTGAGAAAAAAGCGGAGCGCGAAACAATGGAAAACAGCGAAATCGACAAAGCTAAAAATTTGTATAAAAGAGAATTAGAATGGGTGCGTAAAATGCCGCGGGCGCGCGGTACAAAAGCAAAATACCGAGTTGATTCATTTCACGAAGTAAAGGAAAAAGCATTCAGCAAAGGCACTGAAGAAAAACTCGTCCTAGGCGTAAAAATGTCGCGGATAGGAGGGAAGATATTAGAATTTAATAAAATAAAAAAAGCTTTCGGCGAAACAAAAATAGTTACTGGCTTTTCATACATCTTTAAAAAAGGCGAAAAAATCGGTGTTATCGGTAAAAACGGAGTTGGTAAATCTACCTTTTTAAATATGATAATGGGCCTTGAAATGCCCGATTCTGGAAATATTTCATCCGGCGAAACCATTGTATTCGGCTACTATTCGCAGGAAGGGTTGAAACTGAATGAAGATAAACGCGTGATTGATGTTGTAAAAGATATTGCAGAATTTATTCCTTTAGCCGATGGCAATAAACTCTCCGCATCAGGCTTGCTTACTAAATTCTTATTCCCTCCCGATGTGCAGTACGGCTTTGTTTCTAAACTCAGCGGAGGTGAAAGACGCAGGCTTTATTTAATGACCATCCTAATAAAAAATCCGAATTTTTTAATTCTCGATGAGCCTACCAATGATTTGGATATTGTTACACTCAGTGTACTTGAAGATTTTTTAACAAATTTTCAGGGATGTCTGCTCGTGGTAACTCACGATAGATATTTTATGGATAAAATGGTGGATCACCTTTTTGTGTTTGAAGGAGAGGGCGTTGTCCGCGACTTTCCAGGAAACTATACCGAATACCGCGATAAAAAAGAGCAGGAAGAAAAGAGCAGCAGCAAAGCAGCAAAAGCCGGATTACAGCAGACAGCTGTTGATGAAACGCCCTCTGCACCAATTGAAAAAACTGTTTCAAAACCTGCAGCCGCTAAAAAAAAATTAAGCTTTAAAGAGAAACTGGAGTTTGAAGAGCTTGAAAAAACCATTGAAAAATTAGAAACTGAAAAGTCGGAAATTACCGAACAGCTTAATTCCAGCGCAGATAATCATGATGATGTTATTAAATGGACAAAGCAGATCGGCAGTATCATTTCTGAGCTTGACGAAAAATCATTGCGCTGGCTCGAATTAAGTGAAGGCTTATAGAACCCTATAGGCAGGCGCATACTGCTGCATATTGTTTGCCGATGCGATCAGCCTTCAATGCTCTTAAACCAAAAATGAAATAAAAAGGCCGAAATAAATCCATAATTCGATTTAATTTGTAATTTCGTTCCTAACATAAATTTCTAAGAAAGATGAATCTGTAATCTAAGATGGATTCTTTTTTTATTTTCTGGAAATACTGAATTAAAGAAACAAATGATGATTTTAAAAAAACATATACTGTCTGTAACATGCTGCGTATTGTTTCTGTTTCATCAAACAGTGCAGGCGCAAGTCTTTGATACAGTACCTATGCGTCATGTATTAGGTACCACCGGCGGTTCTTCGGCTCCCGGGGTGCTGCCTTGGGGTACTATTGATTATACGGTTGGTGAAGTAGTTGTAACCAGCGATTCTGTTTCATCCCCCCCCTTCTCCACTTTTAAATGGCTTACTCAGGGTTTTCAACAGCCTGATAAAAATGCTTTGGTTGTGGATGCAGTAGGGGTAAATTCTACCTGTATCGGGGCAGATAACGGCAGTGCTAATCTCGGGGTGAAAGATAGTACAGGGCATGTTTCATACAGATGGGGCAGCGACACAACTTTCCGAAACACTCATTTATTTACAGATCTTAAACCCGGAATTTATGACTATGTAATTAAAGACGGCAATTTTACCATTTCGGGCACAGTGGAAATTAAAGAAGACCAGGTTGACTGTGGTACACAATTGATAGTTTACAAAGGAATCACTCCAAACGGCGACGGCCAAAATGATAATTGGCAGATTGACGGCATAACTAATTTCGAGACAAATACGGTTTCAATATTTAATCGCTGGGGTTCATTAGTGTGGGATGCAAAAAATTATGATAATAAAGATGTAGTCTGGGATGGCAAGAATAAGCAAGGAGTATTAATACCTGATGCTACTTACTTTTACATCATTGAAGCCGACGGAAAAGTATATAAAGGATGGGTGGAATTAACGCATTGAAATACATGCATTTTCATTACCTGCAATTAAAAGGCAATTGCAGTCATTAAAAGAGCGGAGCATTTTGTATATGAAAAAAAACATATTTATTTCATTATTAATTTTTATTCAGCCATTCATCCGGCATGGCGGAGATACTTTAATGGCCCAGCAAGATCCTCAATACAGCCAGTATATGTTTAATCAATTGGCTATAAATCCTGCCTATGCAGGAACTAAAGATGCATTAAGCACTTCCATGTTTTTACGCACCCAATGGACTGGAATAGGAATTAAGGATGGCGCGCCCACAACAGAAACTTTTACAATTCACAGCCCTCTCCGCAAAAGAAAAATTGGTGTAGGTTTTACAGTGATCAGCGATCAGATAGGGCCCAAGAAAAGCATCGGCGCATTAGCTTCTTATGCTTACAAAATACCTATCAGAAAAGGTAAATTATCATTTGGCCTTCGAATGGGTGTTTATCAATATACTTACAATTGGTATTTAATTGATTATAAAGACAAGCTGGATCCTTTAACTACAGCGCAGACGCAGACAAAAACAATTCTGCCTTCTGCAGATGCAGGTATATACTATTATACAAGTACAATGTATGCAGGCTTTAGTGCCACACAGCTATTTAAAGGACATTTAAGTAAGGATGTTCCCCTCTACTATGGTTACAATACTGAGCTGGAACGCCATTTGTTTTTTACAGTAGGCAAGGCCTGGGCCTTATCTGATAAGTTGGTTTTTAACCCTTCCTGTATGATTAAATCGGTAGCAAATGCACCGGGAGCTGTGGATGTTAATTTCAGCTTTTTGCTTGATCAGCGGGTATGGGCTGGGTTTTCAGCCCGCATTGGATATGGTATGGTTTTTTACACCCAGTTTAATATTACTGAAAAATTCAGACTGGGTTATTCATATGATTGGGGATTCAATAAAATTGGAACATACGGCGGGGGAAGTCACGAAATTATGCTCGGGTACGATTTCAATTTGAGAAAATCAAAAATGTTTTCGCCGCGTTATTTTTAAAAAAGTATTAAGTATCCAGTACAAACCTTAAGACGAATGAATAAATTCTTCTCAATGACCGGGGTGAAAAATACAATATCCATAATACTTGTTTGGCCGTAATATTACTTTATGAAAATACTGTTTTTCATCATCATATCTGCATTTTTGTTATTAAGCCTGCCGTCTTCTGCGCAATTAAAGAAGGCGGATAAATACTATGGTAAAACCGATTATCAAAGGGCTGCAGAACTCTATGAAAAGGTTCTTCAGAAAAGCGAAAATCCCCAGGCGCTTGAAAAAATTGCTGATTGTTACCGCCTGCTTAAAGACTATCCCAAAGCTGAATCGTTTTATGCAAGGTTAATGAAACTGCCTAATGTTGCGCCGATCAATCATTTTAATTATGGAATGATTCTTAGAAGCAATAGTAAAATTGAGGAAGCAAAAGAGCAGTTTAAAATATACGCCGCTGCTGTTCCGAATGATAAAAAAGGAGCGCTGCTTATAAAATCCTGCAATGATATTTTAATCTGGTCTACAAAGGCTAAGCAGTTTGATGTATCGCTTATTTCAGGAATAAATTCCAAAAACTCTGAATTCAGTCCAGTGCTTTTAAAAAACCAGCTTGTTTTTGTATCCGATAGAATAAACGATTTGTTTAGTACCGGTTCTGCTGACAAACAGCATTTTCTTCATCTGTATGCCGTAGATATGAAAAGTACAAAAGGCGGAAATGCTGAGTTTTCTGAAAAAATAAATCCCCTGCCATGGCCTGTTAATTCTGATTTTCATGACGGCCCGGTTTGTTTTAATAATGAAGAAAACACCATGTATATAACTCACGTAGAGCTGCTGGTGAAAAAGGATAAAAATTTTGTGAACCGCACCAAGCTTTTTATATCCTCATTAAAGGATAATAAGTGGAATAAACTTACAGCCTTTCCTTACAACAGCGATGATTATTCAGTAGCCCATCCAAGCATTTCATCCGATGGAAAAACTTTATTTTTTGCTTCTGATATGCCTGGAGGAGAAGGCGGAATGGATATTTATATGTGCGAAAAAGAAGGTGAAAGCTGGGGCAAGCCTGTAAATTTGGGAAGTAAAGTTAATACGCCGGGTGAAGAAGTATTCCCCTATATCCGCAAGGATGGCATGTTGTTTTTTTCTTCAACAGGCCTTTCAGGATTCGGAGGGCTTGATATATTTTCTTCTTCAAAAAATAACGGCAAGTATGGGAATGTAAAAAATCTTGGTATGATGATAAATTCCCCTACTGATGATTTTGGAATTGTATTTTCCGATAACGAAAAAGGCTACTTTTCATCCGACAGGGCTGCTGGTACCGGGAGTGATGACATATATAGTTTTACCGCACTCGGCAAGTCGCTTAACATTTCCGGAAAAATACTGCAAAGCAAAAGCAGCGGCAACCCTGCACAGCTTATTGATATAACCCTTGTGTCTGAAGATGGTAAAATAACAAAGAGTTCATCTACGGACAAGGAGGGATATTTTAAATTTGAAAATCTTGATCCAGATAAAAAATATTTGATACAGCTCGATGAGACAAATGCTAAATCAGCTGTTAAAACAAAGTATTACCTGGAGGATGAAAAGGAAGTAATCATCCGACAGACAAGCGGTGATACTAAAAGCGGGAAATTGGTTTTCAGAAATCTGCCTGCGGACCCAAATGCGGTGTCAGAAGTCACTACTGACGGTGATGTAACTTTTGCTGGTAATATGTTATACGGTGTAAATCCTTCGAAACCGTTAGCCGATACAAAAGTTAATTTGATAAATGACAAAGGCGAAATAATTCAAACTGTTGTAACCAATGCTTTTGGAGCATTTGTTTTTACCAGCCTTCCATCTGATCAGAATTTTATAGTGAGAGTTGATGAAAATGATGTTTCGCTGCCGGCTAACATGAAAATTATTGTAACTAATAAAAGCGGTAAAGAAATACAAGCCACTACAACAGGTAAAAAGGGAGGTTTTAAATTCGAATTTTTATCATCTGATAAAGCCGCAATGAAGCTTATGAAAGTTGAAGATACGGAACTCCGGATTGATTTTAAAGGCAAGTTTGTTTCTGACAGTAAACAGCCGCTGGCAAATTCCACCATTAATTTGGTGAATGAAAAAGGTGAGATTATTCAGACTGTGAAAACTGATAACAACGGTAATTTTAAATTTACAAACCTGCCCTCTGACCAAAAAATAATGTTCACTTTTGATGAAAAAGATCCTCAGTTAACTTCATTTCATAAAGTATTTTTAACTGACTCAAAAGATGTTGTTGTTAAAGAACTTGTTCGTAAAGACGGCAAGTTTAAGCTCTCTATTCTGCCAAGCGAAAAAAAGATCCTGGAAAATGTTTATGTGGACGATCCGTGGTTAAAAGTTTTAACGTTTAAATCCAGTGCTGCTAAAGAAAATCTTACGATTATTGAAAAAGTATATTATGATTACGGTAAGTATAAAATTTTACCTGAGGCGGCTAATATATTAGATAAAGTTGTGAATATAATGGAGAATGATCCGCAGCTGATAATTGAACTTTCATCACATACCGATTCACGCTCTTCAGCGGAATTCAATTTAAAACTTTCTCAGCAGCGTGCAGATGCTGCTGTTGAATATATTAAATCCAAAGGAGTTGCCAAAAACCGTATTACGGGAAAAGGCTACGGCGAAAGCAGATTGATAAACAAATGCGCCGACGGCGTGGAATGTACCGAAGAGGAACACGCAAAAAACCGCCGTACAGAATTTAAAGTTTCCCGGAAACAGTAAATTTTATTTTATCAGCGGTAATTTTTTACCGCATTGCGATTACACTTATTTCAACATTTACATTTAATGGAAGCTTTGAAACCTGCACAGTTTCCCTTGCCGGATAATCTCCCGAAAAATAAGAGCCGTAAACTTCATTTACCGACGAAAAATCATTCATATCTGTAAGGAAAATAGTTGTTTTACATAAATGTGTAAAATCCATTCCTGCATCAGTTAAAATCCCCTTCAGATTTTCCATTACCTGTTTTGTTTCGGTTTTAATGTCAGCCAGCATTAATTCGCCTGAAACAGGGTGTTTGCCAACCTGTCCGCTTACAAATAAAGTATTGCCTTTTAGCACTGCATGGCTGTAAGGGCCAATCGGCGCAGGTGCATTTTTTGATGTTATTATTGTTTTCATTTTAGAGAATTGTATACTTTGTATTTTGATTTTAATTTGTATTAAATCTGTATATGATGCTTGAATTAAAGTCTGCAAATATAGCTGCATGCCTCAATTGATTTTACATATTATTCAACTTTCAATCATCCGTGATTCTATCTTCAAAGAGAAGGCCGATTGTTTTTCAAATTTTATTTGCTACATTACAATTCTATTCCTAAATTACACCCTGCAAACGTAATTGCAAAAAGTTCAAAAATGTAAATAAATAATTGCACTGTTATATGGGAAAACCCTACTTTAAAAGGATTCTTAAGCTTTTCGTTTTTTCTTTCAGCATTTTTTCTGCTTTAATTTGTTTTGCCCAGCTGCCTGGATCAAAAGAATACAATGAGCAGCATTTAAAAAAACACGATGGCGGCAGCCCTTCTCCGCAGGATGGCAGCGGTTCGTTGGGTAATACGGTAAATCTTACTAAATGCGGGTTGAATTTTGTGCAGTCCAGCGCTGTGCTTGGCCAGCGCATGGTTCCGGGCGGAGTGCCTTATGTTGGTCTTACACAGCCTGCGCCGTTTCCAGTAACCGGCATCCCTTGTTTTGGCGGCATACATATCGAAAAAGCTTATCTGTGGATTGGTACCTCCGGCAATGGGGTTGCAATTAATGCCACAATTCAAAATCCTCAGAATACAACTGCAGTATATTCAGCTGCCCTTATCGGAAGCGGCCCGGATAAATGCTGGGGATACGCCGGTTCGCACACCTACAGAGCAGATGTAACAAACAGTATTACCGGCAACGGAACATACCTTATCAGCGGGCTTCCCACAGGCTCGCCCAATGATGTTGACGGCGCTACCTTATTTATTATTTATACGGACAGCTCTGCAACATACACAGGCAATTTACTTATCAACGACGGAACAATTATCGTTTCAAACGGCGGCGCTCTAACGCAGAGTATCACTGGATTTTCAGCGTGCCAGGCTTCGAACAATGCTTCTGCTTTTATGATTGCAGCCGACTTACAGGGACTTGGCGCTTCAATGAGTATGAACGGCGGGCCAAGCAATGCAATTGTAGAAGATTTTTGGGATTACGAACAAAGACCTGCGAGTGTAACAAACGGACAGACGATTTCCGCTTTTGGAATAAACTCTCCGCAGGACTGTTATAACTGGCTTTTGATGGGTTTGTATTATCAAACCACTTGCACAGCCTGTATCCCTACTTCGGCAGTGCTCACAACTACTGCCCCGACGATATGTGTCGGTGCTACTAACTTTACTTCTCATATTACGCCCGGCTCAGGAACTCCGCCATATTCCTATTTCTGGTTCGGCGACGGCGGTTTTACTTCAACACTGCCAAACCCAAGCTATGCCTATTCTTCACCAGGGACTTACAATTATACTTTAACAGTAACTGATGCTAACGGCTGTTCCATCACATCCAGCGGAACTGCAGTTGTGCTGGGCTCTCAGAGCGTTTCTGTTAATCCTTCAGTTGTTAATTTATGCAATGGTGCCAGTGTTACATTAACAGCATCAGGCGGCAATACTTACACATGGAATAACGGTGCCGTAACACCATCCATAACAGTGAGCCCGGTTGCGGACACTGTTTATACTGTTATCGGCACGTCAACAAACGGCTGTGTTGACAGCGCTTCAGTTTCCGTTTTTGTTAATCCTCCTCCATTAGCTGCATCCTGCAACACAATTTATGCAACGCCGACGGGAACAGGTAACGGCACGCAGGCTAATCCTGCGGATTTATTAACGGCGCTTGGAATGGCGCATTGCAACAACAGTTACATAAAATTAGCGCAGGGAACATATACTATTTCAAATCCGATTTCCCTGACAAACAATACAACACTTGAGGGGGGCTATGATGCACTATGGAACAAATCCAATTCAGCGCCCTCAATTATTTCAAGAGATGCAAACAATGTAGAGCTTGCGCCCGACAGGTTAACAGCTATCGATCTCAATACTATTTCAAATTTCAGGCTTCAGGATTTAACGATCAATGTGGCTAATGCTCCCGGCCACGGGGTATCAACTTATGGTATTCATTTGGTTAATTGCAGTAATTACAATATTGTAAGATGTATAGTCAATGCCGGAAATGCTTCTGCAGGATTAAGCGGAACACCCGGTGTTAATGGCGGAAACGGCGCTAACGGCGGTGCAGGATGTTTTGGCGACGAAGATAATACAGGCGTTCGCTGCGGCGGAACCGGCGGAACAGTGGGCTGGGGCGCTAACGGCGGAAACGGCGGCGTGAGCGGCAGCGGAAACAACAGCGGGCAAGGCGGAGCCAACGGTACAGGCGGTGCGCTAGGCGGAGGCGGCGGATCGGGAAGCAGTTCAAACGGCTGCCCCGGATGTGTATTTACTGCAGCTGGAATGTGTGGAAGAATAGGCGCAAACGGCGCAAACGGAATAGCAGGAACCAACGGTGCAGCAGGTTCTGCGAGCACATATTCACCTGCATTTTTTATTCCCGGAGGTTTAGGAACTGCAGGCACAAACGGTACTAACGGCGGCGGTGGCGGCGGTGGCGGAGGAGGAGGAGGGCAGGGGTGTTTTTTCTGCATTGATGGTGCAGGCGGCGGTGGCGGCGGCGGCGGAGCTGGCGGGCAGCATGGAACTGGTGGAACAGGCGGTTCAGGCGGGGGAGGTTCTTTCGGTATAGCGGCGTTTAATAATGGGGCCAGCGGTATTATTTCAGACTGTTCGCTAAATGCAGGCCTTTTGGGCGCCGGCGGTATTGGTGGCGGCAGTACTGGCGGTACGGCTGGTACTGGCGGTGCCGGAGCAAATTTCTCTGGAAGCGGCAGCTGTCCGGAAGTAGGAACAGGCGGTAAAGGCGGTAACGGCGGTAATGGCGGTGCAGGCGGAACAGGCGGCAACGGGCTTCCAGGTGTGAGTCTGCCTTTGTATCAAAACGGTACAGCACCGGTTGTTACAAATGTAAATACACCTGCAGAACCGATCATAAGTGTTGTTAACAGCGGCTGTACTAATAAGGATGTTGTTTTCAGCACTACAGCGCCTGGTACAACATTTTTATGGAATTTTGGAGCAGGTGCAACTCCGGCTACAGCAACAGGTGCAGCCCCTGTGCCTGTTCAATATGCTGCAGTGGGCCGGCCAACTGTAACTCTTACTATTGACGGGGTTCCTTATATCTATACTGAATATGCTGGTATTCTTACCAATGCTATTGTAAGCAATCCGCAGATTATAACGTTAGACTCTGTATTCTGTGTTGGTGATTCAGGTTCATTTCACAGCTCTATTCACGGAATTAATTATTCATGGAATTTCGGCGGAGCAGTTACACCGGGCACTTTTAACGGTCCTAATTATGACTCATTAAATAACATTGTATTTACAACACCGGGAACTTTTAATCTCATTCTTCAGACAACTTCTGACTGCTGCGGTCCGTCAAGGCCGGATACAATGCAGATTATAGTGGGCAATATACCTGCTGCGCACATTACTGGAAGAGATTCAATATGCTCTGGAGAATCAGATACACTGCATGTGACCGGCGGAAGCACCTATGTTTGGAATACAGGGGATACCTCTTCATACATTGTCGTGAGCCCTTCTTCAACTCATATTTATGTTGTTCAGCCCTTCGGAACAACGGGCTGTCCGGGTGCGCCCGATACGTTTACAGTTCATTTGAACCAAGGTGTTCAGTTAAGTGTTATGGCTAATCATACGTCAATGTGCATAGGTGATTCAGCGCTGCTGACAGCATCCGGAGGAAATTCATATATCTGGATTAACACATCGCAGACGAATGACTCCATCACCGTAAGGCCCGAAACTGTTACAACTTACACTGTAACTGCATTTAAAAACGGCTGTATCCCGGTTACTGATTCTATTACTATTAATGTAATCCCGGCACCCTATGTTTCAATTTCGAGCACTTCACCTTGTCTTCCAGGGGGCAGCGACACACTTACCGCTACACCAGGATTGTATTATTTATGGAATACAGGAGCATCAACAGAATCCATTATTGTAAACCCATTGACAGTGACAACCTATACTGTTGTTTTAACTGATTATAATTTATGTAAAAGTGTTCCCACCACCATAACTGTGCTTCCGCCATCTCCTTTCAATGATGTTATTACAAGAAACATTATTTGTTTAGGAACTAACAACGGCTCAGCAACTATTGCTGTTACCGGCGGACATGGAAATTATACGTATTCATGGTCGCCTTCAGGCGGTACTTCGGCCACTGTTTCCGGACTTGCTGCCGGAACATATTCGGTTACGGTAACAGATAGTTTAGGCTGTAATTTCAGTGATACAGTTTCAATTTACACAACAACTGTAAATGCTGCATTTACTGCTGATACAGTAGAAGGCTTTAATCCGCTGAACATTAATTTCGCCAATTACAGCGCTAATTCAACAATTTATAAATGGACATTCGGAAACGGCGACAGCTCAAGCCTTGTCAGCCCTTCGACGATTTACAATACAGCGGGTACCTATACTGTGCTTCTGATTGCTTCCAACAATATGGGCTGTCACGATACCGCTTCTGTAGTAATTACAGTTGACCAAAGTTCCAGCTTTGTATGTCCGAATATTTTTACTCCTAACGGTGATAATATCAATGATGTTTATTTCATAAAAACTACCGGATTAAAAACAATGAATGCTGAAATATTTAACCGCTGGGGCGAAAAAATATACAGCTGGAACACCATCAGCGGGGGCTGGGACGGGCACACTGCAAGCGGACAGAATGCTGCTGACGGAACTTATTATTTTATTATTAAAGCCAAAGGACTTGACGGCAAAGATTATTTAGAAAAGGGATCTTTTACTTTGATACGATAGGAGATATAAGAATAAGATTCCTCGAGAAAAGTTCGGGATGACAATGAAAGGGCGAGAAGTATTGTTTTCCATGTTTTTAAAGATATCTTTTAACAATATTATATTTTAAGTAAGATTTAAGAAGCTTTTAAAAATAGACCAAATACCAAAGCAACCTTTTGTATCATTTGTTCATCAGGTTTTATATAAACTTAAATTGATAAATCTATGAAAACATTACTACTATTTATCTGTTTATGTGTCTCAATAAATATCTATTCACAGGCACCTCCAAGCTCGAGTCATAATGTTAAAGTTGAAATAGACTTAAATGCCTTTATGTGCCCCAATCTGGGCATGAAAATAAAACGCACTCTTATCATTCGTAAAAATGATATGACTGACTGGAAAACCGCTCCGGATAATAATTCAGCTGTGTTTAAAACAACAAATGCCAGCCTTTGCAATAAGGACAGCATTCTTAAGATTTTTGTGAAGGAATCTGAATTCCCGATGCACATTATCAAATCAATTCAGATAGACGGGCTGGAGGTTTATAAAAAAACTATTGCTAACAAATAAGAAATCCTATGGCTAAATCATTACTAAACAAAAAGGGTAGTACTGCTAAAAAGGTTTTCCGCTTTTTTAGTATTGTCTTGATATCCTGTTTTTGCAGTTCTTTAGCTGCACAGCCTTTAACGTATTTAAAAACTGCTGCAGTAAATGCCTTGAATTTCGGTATGGCGCTTACCCCCACTTATGACAGCGGATATGTTATGGTAGGGCAGGATAAGCAGTACATCATTCAGGCGGATGTTTACTGCTATTTTTATATGGCTAAGATTGACAAGTGCGGCCATATGGCGAAAGAAATAAAATTTGAATTTTCGAATCCGCATCCACGGGTAAGAAGCTGCGGCGGAAGATATGTAACCGAAACATCAGACCATAAATATCTGATGACAGGGGCAGCACAACGCAGCTGGGATTTGGTGAATGATACTCTAAGTTTGTTCCTCACATTAGTTGACTTTAACGGCAATGCTTTTAACTGGTTTAATATTTACCGTCAATATAGAGATGCACAGGGAACCTGCTGTGCCGAAGCATCTGACGGGTATTTAGTTTGCGGTTATGTGGATGCAGAACCTAAAAAACCATATATAGCTAAAGTCAGTAAAATAGATGGAACAGTAATGTGGGATCATGCTTTCCCTTCTTTAGCAGGATTGTATTCGTATGCAAATTATGTGGAGGCATTCCCCAACGGTGATGTCTTGCTCCTGGGATCTTATGGTAACGGCCCAAATAATAATTTTTATGCTATGAGGCTTTCTTCTACCGGCGCAATTTTATGGACTAAAGAATATGACATCGGTCCTTATGACGGCCTGGACTGGGACGTTTCAGGCAAGATCACTCATGACGGAGGTTTTTTAATTTCCGGCTCTACAAAAACAGGAAGCAATTACGATTGTGTAGTTATCAAAGCAGATGCTAACGGTAATGTTGTAAACTGTACAACCATTGATAAAGGCGGAAACGACGACAGAGCAAGAGGAATTACCGAACTAGCAAACGGCGGTATTATTCAGGCTGGTTACACTAATGAGAGCAACGGCAATGTGTTTGCATTGGTTAACAAACTAAACCCGAATTTAACACCTGTATGGTCGAGAAATCTGACATTTAATTCATATTCAAAAGGCTGGGGAATCAATGAAGACGTGGATAAAGGAATAGTATTTTCAGGAGAAACATTATATCCGCCGAGTGATTACGAAGCGCTTTTTGTGAAAACAGATTCAATGGGAAATCTCCCCAACTGCAGTTACATGCCTTTGATTACGCCTGTATTCACGCCTCATGCAATTACGGCAGCTGCGATAACGCCGACGTTTACAACAACATCCTACTACGAGGATTCGTATGCGCAGTCGAATATACTGGAACTTGCAAGTGCCGGAACTATGACAGATAATTGTTATAACTGTATTCCAACATTTGAAATAAGCACACATAAAATCTGCTTAAATGAGTCGATGTACGTTTACAGCAAGGCAATCCGATGTTCGCCGCAGAGCGTGGTAATTTCAGATACCATAACTAGCCAGGTTGTTCCGCCGGTTATAACGCATGGCGACACTACGTTTTATAATTTTAATACCGCCGGTACTTATCATATCACCTATACACTTACCTGCAACGGCGTTGATCAGCCTATTACCAAAACCCTTGTGGTGGAGCCTCCTCCGGTAGCTTCGGCCGGGAATGATTTTACCAAATGTAAATACCAGACAGTGGCTATAACAGGAAGCGGTGGTGTGACCTACAAATGGTACGATTCAACATATACAAACCTGCTTTTATCAGGAAACCCGTATAACGCGCATGATACGGCACTTAAAACGTACAATCTTGTTGTTACGGACATTAACGGGTGTATTGATACTGCTGATGTTGCCGTAAGCATTACCCTGCCTCATGCATTATTTACAGCCGACAGCGCCTGTCTGCATCAGCCAACCAGTTATACCGACAAATCTTCGGTTTTAAATCAAACTATTACGGCCTGGAATTGGAGCTTTGGGGATTTATCTTTAGCCGATACTGCACATAACCCAACCCATGTTTTCCCCAATGACGGTTTGTTTCAAACAACCCTGATTGCAACTACTGCTAATGGCTGTAAGGATACAATTACAAAAACTGTTTTGGTTCATCCGCTTCCTGTAGTGAACTTTTATACAAACCCTGCGCCTATAGGGATATGCTACGGTACACGCGTAAGCTTTTATGATCAGACTACAATTCCTGCACCAAGTTACATTGAATATTGGAACTGGAATTTAGGCGACGGCACCGCAATTAATCCGAATCAGAATGTAATTAATCATTTATATGATACAGCAAATACATATCATATACAACTCACCGGGATTTCTAATTTCGGCTGTAAAGATTCCATCACAAAAATTGTTACGATAAACCCGAATCCTAAAGTGAATTTCACAACCAATAAAATAAAAGGATGCGAAACATTATGTATTAATTTTGCAGACTCCTCCTCTGTTACAAAAGGCGGTAATGTGCATTGGACTTGGAATGTAGGTGACGGCAGCGCTTTGATAAATTCCCAAACGTTTGAGCACTGTTATACAAACGACTCAGTTTTCGCGCCAAATTATTTTAACATTACTTTAAAGGTAACTACCGACAGCGGATGTCAGACAACGAGTGTTAAAAATAATTACATCACCGTTTACCCTAACCCTGTTGCTGCTTTTAAAACAGATCCCCAATCAACAACAGTTATCAATCCGGTTTTTGAATTTAAAAATTTGTCAACCGGTGCTGATTTTTGGAATTGGAATTTCGGCGATTCAGATACATCTAGCATGCGTGATCCCAATCCTCACACATATAAACCGGATGTTGCTTCTTATAAAATATCATTGCTTACAACAACACAGTATGGCTGTATAGATACTACAAGTGAAATGGTAGATATAGGTCCCGATTTTGTATTTTATATTCCGAATGCATTTACCCCTAATGCAGATGGCGTTAATGATTATTTTTTCGGTTCGGGCATAGGTATTACAGTATATGATTTATGGATATTCGACCGCTGGGGAAATATGATTTTTCATGCCAATGAGCTGAATGATAAATGGGACGGCCGAGCGAATTTCGGCAAAGATATTGCGCAGATGGATGTTTACGTTTGGAAAGTTGAACTTACTGATGTGTTTAATAAGAAACATAAATACCTTGGAACAGTATCGTTAGTAAAATAAAATGGTTTGATGAATCCTCCGCTTATTTCCTCTTTGTCTGAACAAAAAATTCCAGCAGCATTGCTGGAATTTTTTTGTTCATTAGATTAACGTTATCTCGCTTCTGCCAATATTCGACTCTGCAATAAAATTAAATTTTTGTATCTGGAGAATGTCTTACCCCTTAAACATAATTGTTTTTCTGCAATTCAACCGGCCAATTCAACAGCTCATTAATTTTGTTCTTTCTGTCCTTATTTTTCATCAGTACTATTGCACATAAATTATAAAACAAAAAAACATGAAAAAAACATTTATACTTTTTTTAGTAATTGTTTCAGCATTTACTAAAACTGCCGGAGCACAAACACCAATGCAGACAATCAGGGGAGCAGTGTTTGACAAACAATCGCAGTCATCTATACCAGGGGTAAATATTCAAATATCCGGCGCAGTGCCTCCAAAAGGTGCAGCCACCGATATTGAGGGACATTTTAAAATTACTGAGGTTGCTGCCGGCAGATATGATTTAAGAGTAACATATATTGGATATAAAGAAATAATTATACCAAATGTAGTTGTTACATCAGGCAAAGAAGTAGTACTGGAAATCGGGATGGAAGAAAATATTAATTCATTAAAGGAAGTGGTTGTAAGCGGAACAAAAAAAAATGAAACAACTAATGAAATGACAACCGTGAGTGCCCGCTCTTTTTCGATGGAAGAGGTAAACCGTTATGCAGGAGGGCGTTCAGACCCATCGCGCTTGGCAGCAAATTTTGCAGGTGTAAGTTCACCGGATGATTCGAGGAATGATATTGTGATCAGGGGTAATTCACCTGCCGGCGTATTATGGCGCATAGAAGGCTTGAACGTACCCAACCCGAACCATTTTTCTACCATCGGAACTACAGGAGGTCCTGTAAGCGCACTGAATACCAATATGCTTAAAAATTCAGATTTTTTTACTTCTGCTTTCCCTGCAGAATACGGCAATGCAAATGCAGGCGTATTTGATCTGGGTTTCAGAACCGGTAATTCCGAAAAAAGAGAATATACTTTTCAGATTGGTGCCTTAACCGGCATTGAAGCAATGGCAGAGGGTCCGATAAAAAAAGGAGACGGCTCCTCGTATTTGATTTCATACCGTTATGCATTTACCGGAGTAGCTCAAAAGCTCGGCATCCCCATAGGTACCGCTGCCACGCCTTTTTACCAGGATATTTCTTTCAAAATAAAAAGCTCGAATTCTAAATTCGGACAGTTTACACTTTTTGGTTTAGGCGGTAAAAGCCATATTGATTTTTTGCATACTAAAATTGACAGTACTGATTTGTTTGCCAACCCGTCTAAGGATAGCTATTTTACTAGTGATATAGGTTTAATTGGGTTAAAGCATTTTATTAAAATAAACGAAAGGTCGTATTTCAGCACAGTTATCGGAGCCACATATAATGCATCTAATTATATTGAAGATAATGTATCAAAAACCAGTTCTGAAACAACACGCAGTATAGAAAATAAAACTGCACAAATTCATTATTCTGTAAATGCATCTTATAATTCTAAAATAAGCTCCAAATTATTTATTAAGGCAGGAGCTATTGCTGAGGTGTTGAATCTTAATCTGAAAGCCGGTTTCAGAGATACAAATTCAGTATGGAATCAATATTGGGATTCGAACAATAAGGCTCTGCTGTTACAGGGATTTGTTCAGGCAAAATATAGTATCAGCAGTAAATTAAGTTTAAATGCAGGGCTTCATTCACAAGTGTTAACATTAAATAATTCTTATTCGGTTGAACCGCGTGCAGGCATAAAATATCAGGCCGGAGAAAAAAGTACTTTTAGTTTAGGATACGGCATGCACAGCCAAATGCAGCCTACTGATGTTTATTTTTACCGAACTCTTAAACCTGACGGCACTTACGACCAATCCAACAAAAACTTGGGGTTCACTAAAAGCCAGCATTTTGTGCTGGGTTATGATGTACTGCCATTAAAGGATTGGAGAATTAAAACAGAAGTTTATTATCAGCTGCTTTCGGATGTGCCGGTATCGCAAACATCAGGCAGTTTTTCCATGCTCAATACTGGTGCAAGTTTTCAGCCGAATTATAATGATTATTTAATTAATAAAGGTACTGGCACCAACTATGGTTCTGAGTTAACGATCGAAAAGTTTTTCAGCGGAGGTTTTTACGCATTAATTACTGGTACTCTTTATGAATCGAAGTATAAAGGCAGCGACGGTATTGAAAGGAATACTGCATTTAATGGTAATTATGTTTATAATATTTTACTCGGTAAAGAATTTAAAATTGGCAGAGAAAAGCAAAACGCTTTTTCGGTGGATATAAAAATGACTCAGGCAGGAGGAAGATACTATACTCCTGTTGATCTGGCGGCATCTCAGGCAGCAGGCGAGGAAGTTTTGAAAGGTGATAATTATGCATATTCGCAGCGCAACCCCGATTTTTTCAGGTTAGATTTAAAAGCGGGATATACTGCTAATAGTAAAAAGTATAAATTATCGCAGGTGTGGTCATTCGATATTCAAAATGTGACAAACAATAAAAACGTGTTTGCACAACGTTATAATCCGATCACAAATCAAATCAATACAGCTTACCAAATTGGCCTTTTCCCTAATTTCGTTTATCGAATTCAGTTTTGATTTTTAAAATAGTATTTGATTCAGGGATGTCTTCCTCCTCTTTTTCTTAAATTTATGCTATGAAGAAAAATAACAAACGGTTTGTTTATATGATTGGAGTCGGATTTGCCGTTTTCCTTTTATTGCATCTGATCAATCCGATTGCAAATAAAAACGCCCGCCTTTTTAATGATCTCTTTGCTTCAATATTAATTACAATTATAGTATGGGAAGGCAATCTGCGGTTTGATTCATGGATTGAGACTAAGCTGCCCTGGGGAAAAAGCCCTTTAAAAAGACTGCTGGTTCATTTGCCGGTAAGTTTAATTTTCAGTGCCGGCATAATTTATTTAACATTATTGTTATACGATACCTATGTCTGCGAATTGCCCGAAGAGAGCAAGAAGAAGCTGTTTACCATGTCCATTATTATTGGAGTGCTGGTATCTATAATATTACTTTCGGTTGAAATTGGTTTTCAGTTTTTCAGGAAATGGAAATATTCATTAATTGAAATTGAGCAGCATAAAAAAGATACTATACAGGCCCAGTTAGAAAACCTGCGCAGTCAAATTAATCCGCATTTTTTATTTAACAATCTAAGTGTATTGTCGTCATTGGTTTATAAAGATCAGGATAAAGCCGTTGATTTTATAAATCAGCTTTCGAAAGTTTACCGCTACCTGCTTGATAACCGCAGCAGTGAATTGGTAACGCTTGAATCAGAACTTTTATTTATCCGCTCCTATACTTATCTGCTGCAGATAAGGTTCGATAAAAATATCATCTTTAATTTTGATATTGAAAATGATAAATTAAATCTTTTGATACCGCCCATGGCTCTTCAGATACTTATTGAAAATGCAATAAAACACAACGAAATTTCAAATGAACTGCCTTTAACAATCACTGTTAAAACTACCGGCGGCATTTTAGAGGTTTCTAATAAATTGCAGCTCCGCTCATCTGCTGAAGCAAGTTCGAAAACAGGACTTCAGAATATTAAGGCACGCTACAGCTATTTTACAAGCAGTGAATTGAATATTATTGAAAGCAAAGAATTATTTATTGTACAAATACCGCTGCTAAATTCAAAATGAAAGCAATTATTATAGAGGACGAAAAGCTATCTGCAGAGCACCTTGAACATCTTTTAAAAAAGGTTGATAAAGATATTGATGTGATTGCCGTTTTCGATTCAGTAAAAAAAAGTATAGAAGAGTTTCAAAAAGGTGTAACTGCCGACTTGCTTTTTGTAGATATTCATTTGGCAGATGGATTGAGTTTTGAGATTTTTACAAAAATAAAAACCGATACACCGGTAATATTTACAACTGCTTATGACGAGTATGCTATAAAAGCTTTTAAACTCAACAGTGTGGATTATTTGTTAAAGCCAATTGGAATTGATGATTTGAGGGACGCCCTGAATAAATATAAAAAATTCAGCACTATCAGCCGTACAGCAGTTATAGAAAATATTGCAAGCGCTTATCAAAACACAAATAAACAATATAAAAATCGTTTTCTGGTTAAAATGGGTGATTCTATTGAGTCTGTTAAAATAGACGATATTTCTCATTTTATTTCTGAAGACGGTATGGTGCTTCTGGCTCTCACAAATGGCAAAAGGTACACCATAGATTATACATTAGATAATTTAGAACCTCTGATTTCTTCAGATACCTTTTTTAGAATAAACAGGAAAGTGATCATTCATATCAACAGTATTAAAAAAGTGAGCCCGTATTTTAACAGCAGGCTGAAACTAAATTCAGCTGCATTGCAAGGAGAGGAAGGTATTGTGAGCAGAGAACGTGTCAACGATTTTAAAAAATGGCTTGATAAATAATTTTTCAGTGTATTGTTTTGAACTTACCGATCTCTTTAATAAAAAATATAAGTTCCCTGGAACAATAACTTTAGTAAAGTAAATCGGTTTAATAAATCTTCATTTTCCAGCCGATTCGCAGAACAAAAAAATCCCGCTATAATGCGGGATTTTTTGTTTTATAGAACTTCTTTTGCTCAATACAATTCTTCATTCCTTTATCTACAGCGTGTTTCCTACAACATTGCTACAGTATTGGTACAACATTTCTACAGAATGTTAAACTACCTTCATCATAATGTTATTTAAATGTTAAAAATTATCCCCATGAAAAAACTACAAATTACACTTATTTTTTTATTTATATGCAGCCTTACAAACCTCATTCACGCTCAGAAAATTGATTCAACGAGTTACAACAGAGAAGAAGACGAGGATGAAAATGAAAAAAGCCTGCAGACTGGCAAAGGAATGCAGACAGCCTGCGGAGGTACAGAACTCTGGAGTTTAAAAGTATTAACCGACCCTGCAGCAAGCACTGTTAATTATACGCCCGTTGCTTCAACTGTTGCCAATCTTGTGGCATTAACAACCCCCACCCCAAGTACAACAATGCCCAGAACGGCACCTATTGAAACAACTACCTATATTATAAATTGTAATATTACTATTAAAAAAACCGAGAGTGATAATGATTATCACTTAGTACTTAGCGATGGCACGCATACATTGATCGGCGAGATTCCTGATCCAAATTGTACTGCAGCATTAACCTCAAGTCATAGAGCAGAATTTGTGGCAGCTAAAGCTTTTATTGATGCGAATATTGCAAGCGGAAATGTTTTTACTGTAAACATTGCACAGGTAACAGTTACAGGTGTGGGTTTTATAGATCCGCCTCATGGGCAGACAGGGGCTGCTCCAAACAATTTAGAACTTCATCCTATTTTAGATATTCATTTTGCTTCAGCATCCCAGCCTCCCGCGGCTGCTTTTACTCCATCTGCAACTGCTTGTGCAGGGCAGGCAATAGCCCTTACAGATAATTCTACAAATGGCCCTACATCCTGGCACTGGACAATGACCGGCGGCACTCCTTCAACATCAACATTGCAAAACCCGACTGTAACTTATACGACCTCGGGCTCCCACACAGTAACGCTTACTGCAACAAATTCATCAGGAACGAGCTCTGCGGTATCGCATACAATAACTGTAAATGCTAATCCCGCTGTTCCAACAATTACGCTTACCGGAAGTACATTGTCATCCAGTGCAGCCACCGGCAATCAGTGGTATTTGAATGGAGTGTTGATAACAGGAGCAGTTAATCAAACATTCTCAGCATCTTCGAGCGGGGCATATACAGTTACTGTTACTAATTCAAATGGGTGTTCGAGTACTTCTGCAGTAAAAAATTATACGAACAATAATCCGCCTGTTGCAAACTTTTCTATTTCTGCGGGGGATTGCGAGGGGCAGGCAATTACACTAACTGATAATTCTTCTAACACACCTACCTCCTGGAGCTGGACAATGGCAGGAGGAACTCCGGCGAGTTCTACTTTACATACCCCTTCTGTTACATACAGCACTTCAGGCACATATACTGTTACACTTGTATCGACAAACTCTTCAGGTTCCAGTTCATCAGTTTCACATACCGTTACAGTAAATGCTAACCCGCCCATTCCTACAATCACAGTTGCCGGAACAATACTAACCTCTAGCGCAGCTGCTGGCAACCAATGGAATTTGAACGGAATAAGAATAAACGGCGATTCTTTTCAAACGGATACGGTAACCTCAAATGGTTTATATACAGTTACTGCTACAAATTCGTTTGGCTGTTCAAGTACATCTTCCTCTGTAAATGTCAACAACAGCAATCCTCCTGTTGCCGACTTTACTTCATCTACACCAGCCTGTGCAGGGCAGGCGAATACGCTGGCAGATAATTCAACAAATAGTCCCACATCCTGGAGCTGGACAATGCCGGGAGGAACTCCGGCTTCTTCAGCGCTGCAAAACCCGACTGTAACTTATGCCAATGCCGGTACTTATACTATTACGCTGACAGCATCAAATTCTTTTGGCGCAAGTACAGCGTTATCTCATACAATTACTGTAAATGCCAATCCTTCTATACCAATTGTTACTGAAAACGGCGATATATTAAATGCGAGCATCGGCTCACGTGATCAATGGTATTTGAATGGGATATTAATTAACGGCGATACCGTTCAAACAGATACAGCAACTGCAAACGGCTCCTATGCCGTGGTAGTTACAAATTCATCCGGGTGTTCATCTGCTTCAGCATCCATAATGATTACTACCACTGATATAACATCACTTGAAAAAAGCGGTGTTTTAACTGTTTTTCCAAACCCGTCAAATGGAAATGTAACAATTAATTTTACTGAGAACAGTAAAAATACTGCTGTTGAAATAATGAACGATTTGGGGCAGCTGGTTTATTCTGAAAATATAAGCGATTCAATAAACGGCTTCAATAAAACAATTGATATGAGTTCATTTAAACCGGGTATTTATTTATTCAGAATAGCGGTGAAAGAAACTGTTTATACCAAAAAAGTTTTGCTGATTAAGTAGAAATATTTATCAAGAGAAATAACAAAAATCAAGAAAGGCTTAAAGTTCAAATTAGCATCGAAGCTTAAAAATGAATAGCGTTAAACAATTTACAGCCTTAGTACATTAATTAAAAACAATAAAAATTTGAAAACAAAACTATTAATTACCGCGCTTGCAGCAAGTACTTTTACTTTTGCTCAAACAGTTCCTGCGCCCGACCATGTGGTTGTGCTGATGTTAGAAAACTGGGGATATAGTGAAATCATAGGAAGTACCAATGCCCCTCATATTAATGCTTTGCTAAGCGACCCCAATGCAGCTTTGTTTACTCAATCATATGCATTAACACATCCCAGCCAGCCAAATTACATAAGGCTTTTTTCGGGAGCAACTCAGGGCATAACCACTGATGTAATTTCCTCCAGCACTCCATTTTCAACTTGTAATTTAGGAGCTTCTCTGATTGCAGGCGGTAAAACTTTTGCAGGCTACAGCGAAGATTTACCTTCTGTTGGTTCATTGGCAGCTACTTCAGGTAATTACGCACGCAAACACTGCCCCTGGACTAACTGGCAGGGAACAGGAACCAACAGGCTGCCATCTACTGTTGGACAGAAATTTACAAGCTTCCCAACAAGCGCTTTCAGCACACTGCCTACAGTATCTTTTGTAATTCCCAATTTAAACGATGATATGCATAACCCTGCACTTTCAGTTACAGGCATCCAAAACGGGGATACATGGGTGTATAACAATATGACTAGTTATATTAATTGGGCAAAGGCAAACAATAGTCTTTTAATCTTAACTTTTGATGAAGACGACGGCGGATCTCCTAATCAAATTGCAACCATATTTATAGGGCAGATGGTACAAGGCGGCGCTTATGCCACACATATTAATCATTATACTATGCTTCGTACAATTGAAGATATGTATGGATTAGCTCATTGCGACAGCAGTGCTTATGCTGTACCTATTACCAATGTTTGGAAATACGCTCCTGTTGCAAACTTTACTGCATCGGCTTCAACTGTATGTGCCGGTCAGGCAGTTACACTTACTGATGCATCAACTAATACTCCGACTTCATGGACATGGTCTATGCCTAGCGGCACACCAGCTTCATCCAATCTGCAGAATCCTTCAGTTACTTATGCAGCAGCCGGAACTTATACTATAAGTTTAACCGCGGTGAATTCGGTCGGAAGCAGTACCGTTGTTTCGAAAACCATTACTGTTAATGCTAACCCGCCTGTGGCAGTCATTACCCCATCAGGAAATGTTTTAAGTTCCAGCGCAGCAACTGGCAATCAGTGGTACATGAATGCTTCAATTATAAATGGAGCGGTTAATCAAACTTATACTGTAGCTGCAAACGGATCATATACAGTAGTCGTTACAAATTCGTTCGGCTGTTCAAGCACTTCTTTAGCAGATGTTATTACTTCTGACAATCCGCCAGCGCCGAACTTCACGGCTTCTGCAGCAACAGTATGTGCGGGGCAGTCAGTTACACTTACTGATAATTCTACAAACTCGCCGACATCCTGGACCTGGACTATGCCGAACGGAAGTCCGGCTTCCTCATCAGTTCAAAATCCTGCGGTTACTTATAATACTGCCGGTACTTACACTGTTACACTTACCGCTTCTAACTCATTCGGCGCAGGTGCAGCAGTATCGCAGACTATAACAGTAAATGCGAATCCTGCTGTGCCGGCAATTCAAATTACCGGAAATGTATTAAGCTCAAGTGCAGCCACAGGTAATCAATGGTATTTAAATAATGTATTGATAACAGGTGCAGTTAATCAAACCTATACTGCTTCAGCAAACGGCTCCTACACTGTTGAGGTTATAAACAGCTTTGGATGTTCAGCTGGTTCAGTACCTTCGGTATTAACCACAACTGGCATCGGTCAAATTGTAAATAACAATGCCTTTACAGTTTATCCAAACCCTGCAAACAGCCTTGTAACCATTAGTTTCACAGATAGCAGTAAAAATGTTTTAATTGAAATAATGAATGATTTAGGAGAAAGGGTTTATTCAGAAGGCAGCATTGATGCCGGCAGCGGTTTCAATAAAACAATTGATATGAGTGCATTTAAACAGGGTATTTATTTATTCAGAATAGCAAACAATGAAAATGTTTACACCAAAAAAGTTTTGCTGATTAAATAAAAATGCCCGCTCTGTTTTCTTATATTTATGCAATTGAAAATTGTGAAAATGAAAACAAAACTATTATGTTCTCTTTTATTATTGTCGGCAGTTACAAATTCTCTTTTCTCCCAGACTCCTGCAGGGAAAGAAGAATTTGAAAAAAAACAAAAAGAAAAGACAGTAATAAAACCGCCTGCATACGACAGTACCGAAACGCTGGAGGAACAATATAAATTGGAAAATCAATATCAATTTATCGGGTTACAATTATATCTTCCTCCTATTATCAATCCAGAAGCGGGCCCCATAGTGTTTTCGAAAGCCGGTAATGGTTTAAAGGGAAATAAAAATTATACAATTATTGATATTCTTCAGGGAAACCCTGAGGAACAGCTGCAGAAAAAAAATGCTGTTATTCAATCCGGTTACAGGTATAAACAATTTAATTCTCCTCAATGGAAAGATTTGATTGTTTTTGTAGTTTTTGTGCTCAGGGATAATAACAATAAAGATTCTCTGAATTCCGCTCTTCTATACTGGGTGGTAAGCCAAAGCAAAACACCGCCTTACAGCAATAGTTATTTCAATTCATTTATTGCTATCCCTTATTTAGTAAAACAAAAACAATTATATGAAAATCAGGAAGTAATTAAAATCAGTGATAAAAGTAAATGGATTTGCAGCGAAGCTGCAGTATTAAAAAACTGGAACACTGATATTAAAGACAGTACTTATGAAATACTTTGTCAGCTGAAAAATGATAAAGGCATTCAGATACTGATGAAACCGCCTACAAACCTCGATAAACTTGGAAGGAGTTTTATGACTGAGAAAGAATTTATCAGATTAGATCATGCTGATAGAAATCAAAAAGAAGCAATGTATAAAGCAGAAAGCGAGAAAAAGGAAAAACATAAAGCGGAATGTATAAATAAATTCGGGCAGCATTTTGGAGAATTAGCTGCACAGGGCAATATTGAAATAGGTATGACAGCTGATATGTGTAAAGCCGCCTGGGGTGCCCCCTGGAACAATGATAAAGCGACAAACAGCAAAGGAACAATTGAGCATTGGTTTTATAATTGGAAATACAAGCTGTACTTTGAAAACGGAATATTAGTGAAGATAGAGCATTGATTTGCAACAGGGGATCTTTAATTATTAAAATAGTACTTTGTTAAAACATATATAAGCAGCAATGTTGTTTAGTCAATGAATATCCTAATTGAAAGTCCTGCCCATAGTCTTCGACAAGCTCAGACTGACCGAGCGCTGGTCATATTGAGCTTGTCGAAATATATGCGATGGCTTCTTAAAAAATGACCTTGATATTAGCAGTATTAATCAAGTACAAACTTTAAACATTAAACACAAACAAACATGAAAAAACAATTACTCTTTATTTCAGTTCTAATAATGTTTGGCCTCAATGCCAATGCGCAAACCTGCGCAGCAGGCGGTTGCACCAGTGCTGCAGAAACAAATCAATATCCATCATCTACATTTTCTACCACATCATCTTCATGGACAACCGTGAGCGCCTATATGAACGGCGGCAACTGGACATTGTTTTCAGTAACCTCCGGCGACATTTATGAATGGACATACTGCGATAATTTTGGAGGAACCCAGGGTTGGGATCCTGAATTAACGTTGTTTAATAATTCCACATCGGCAACACTCTGCTACGCTAATAACTGCGGATTAACAGGCTGCACTAATGCGCCTTATATCCGATGGACTGCAACATTTACAGGCATAGTAAAACTTTTAACAACAGTGTCGGGCTGTTTAACTAATACAAGCACACCTTATTCAACATTAGTATGGAGGGATGCAAGCGGGGCTGCAAACACTCCCATGCTTGGTATTGATGTTTCCAGCTATCAAGGAACTATTAACTGGTCGCAGGTTGCGGGAGCAAATTATAAGTTTGCATGGGCTAAATCCACCGAAGGTGTTACTGTTACCGATGCCGATTTTGTTAACAATATAGTAAACGGCGAAGCAGCCGGAGTAAAAATGGGTGCCTATCATTTTGCTCATCCCGAAAATAACAGCGCAGCTTCTGAAGCAGCGCATTTTTTAAATGTAGCGCAAACTTACATTACATCCTGCCAATTACCGCCTTGTCTAGATTTTGAAACAACAGGCAGTTTAACCAGCGCTCAGTTAACAGCATGGGCCGAAGCATGGTCGGTTGCAGTAAAAAATGCAACAGGCATTACGCCTATTATTTATACCAGCGGTTCTATTGCATCCTCTCTTCAAAGTTCTATAAATATATATCCGCTTTGGATGGCTGATCCCGACGGCAGTTCAACAGCTCCGCCTCCTACACTAGGGCCCTGGGCTCCTAATTGGGATTTCAAGCAGTACTCCTGGACCGGCACTATTCCCGGCATCTCCGGCAGTTCGGTTGATGTTGATGTTTTTAATGGTAACAGTACTTCATTTAATACTTTTATTGGATGCGCGGCAAACGTTCCGCCGGTTGCAGCATTTACTGCTTCTACGGCTAAGTGTGAGGGGCAGGCAATAACACTTTCCGATAATTCTACAAACGCGCCTACATCCTGGACCTGGACTATGCCAAGCGGAACACCGGCATCATCCACTTCTCAAAACCCTACGGTTACTTACAGCACTGCCGGTACTTACACGGTTACACTGGTTGCTCATAATACATCAGGTGCCAGTGCGCCGGTATCAAATACTATAACTGTAAATGCCAACCCTCCTGTGCCAACAATTTCACTTTCCGGAAATGTATTAACCTCAAGTGCATCAACAGGCAATCAATGGTATTTTAATGGTGTGGCTGTAGCAGGCGCTATTAATCAAATCCATTACGTTACCGGAAATGGCTCTTACACTGTGGAGACCACAAACAGTTTTGGGTGTTCAGCAATGTCGCTGCCTTATGTATTAACCACAACAGGCATCGGTCAAAATTCAGATAACACATCCTTTGCCGTTTATCCCAACCCTGCAAACAGCCTTGTAACCATTAGTTATGCTGATAACAGCAGAAACATTTTAATTGAAATAATGAATGATTTGGGCGAAAGGGTTTATACCGAAAACAGTATTGATGCCGGAAGCAGTTTCAGTAAAACAATTGATATGAGTGCCTTTAAACAGGGTATTTATTTATTCAGAATAAAGGCTGATGAAACTGTTTACAGCAAAAAAGTTTTGCTGATTAAATAAAAGATGTGAATTAACCTGCTTTATCCTTGGCAGAACAAACGAAAATTCCCGCTTTATGCGGGAATTTTTTGTTTAAATCTAATGCTCATGTTTGTTTCTGAACAACAGAATATTTTTTCTTTCAGCATGAGATTATAGTTGCAAGCGGTTTTAATTTAATATTAAAAGTAATCGGTATAAATCCTTAAACTATCAAGACCTGGATTTTAAATTAACGTCAGCAGGGGCGGTTTTATTTTCGATATCAACATTGCCGCTGCGTTTAAGCTGGCCCCAGCTCATCATCTCGCCTTTTACAGCTTTTATTAATGATTTATATAAAATGAAGCCCATCAACTGCCTGTAAACTATTCTTTGCGGAATAAGGTGCCAAATCCTTTTAATATTTTCCTTTTCAAAGCTAAAAGCCAGAATTGTACCTGCTGCATCTATTGCGATGAATAATATGTAATAAGAAAGTATCTGGCTGGCACGTCCTTCAAAGAAACTCAAAATCATTATTAGATCAGCAGCAGGTGCAATAGCAGGCAGTATAAACTGAAATAGCAGCATATTGGGCATTGCAATAAAGCCGAGCGTGCCCGATTTATAATTTAAAAAATTGCTGCGGTGTTTCCAAAAGCTCTGCATAATGCCGAAGGTCCAGCGAAAGCGCTGCTTTAAAAACATTTTTACTGATTCAGGCGCTTCAGTAAAGGCAAGGGCTTCCGCGCTATATCGCACTGTGTAACCCTGTTCAAGCAAACGGATGGTAAGATCGCAATCTTCGGCAAGCGTATCTATGGGAAAGCCGCCGGAATTAACCAGCACATTTTTACGAAATGCTCCAATTGCACCAGGGACAATTGTAATGCAGTCAAGAAGATCAAAAGCGCGGCGGTCGAAATTCTGTCCTGTAATGTATTCGATGCTCTGCCATTTTGTGATCCAGTTAACTTCATTTCCTATTTTCACATTCCCGGCAGCAGCTGCAACTTGCGGGTTGTCAAAATATTTTATCAATTCATCAATGGCATTGCTTCTAAGCTGTGTGTCGGCGTCTATACATAATACTATTTCCGCCGAGGCATTTGCAACACCGAAGTTTAGTGCAGATGCTTTGCCTCCATTGGTTTTCGAAAATAGCTTTATACGTGGGTTTCCGCTGAAATTCTCTTTCAAAATTTTATACGTGTCATCTGTTGAAGCATCATCGACAATAACAATTTCAAGATTTTTATGGCGGGATAATAAAAGTATGTGTACTGTTTTTAAGATCGTAGTTTCTTCATTAAAGGCTGGAACTATCACTGAAACTAAACTATTAAAAGCATTATCGCTGATTGTTTTCTTTTGTTTTGTTTTAATTTTTTGAAGCAGCGCCAAAACAATTACAAAGAATAACCTTAACATCACCAGCAGAATTCCGAACAGAAATAGCGACAATAAAATTTTATTTGAGTAAAAAATAAAGCTGGCAATAAAATAATTTACTGAATTGGTTAACTTTTCTTTCTGGCTTAAATCAGGCGGCATTACCTCATTTTTTGTTTTGCCTATAATGTCGGCAACGGTAGTAAAAGTATAGCCGTTGTTTTTAAAATATTGTATGATGAGGGGCAAAGCCTTTATTGTTTCTTCCCTGTTTCCGCCGCCATCATGCAGCAAAATTATATTCCCGTGGTGCTGATGCTCGATAACACGTTTTAAAATTTCATTTGATTTTATATTTTTTTCCCAATCGCGCGGATCAATTGCGGAGCCTACAGTATAATAATGTTCTGTTTTACATACCCACATCGGATATATGTCATCAACAGCTTCAGAATCATCATCACCGCTGTATGGAAAGCGGAACAGTATGGTACTCCGTCCGGTAATACATTCAATCAAACGCTTTGTTGCACGCAGCTCAAGTTTTATTCTGAGTGCCGAAACAATTGAGAAATTAGGATGAGAAAAGGAATGGTTACCCAGCTCAAAATTATTTTCAAATAATGTTTTCACTATAGGAATATTGTTCTCGGCATTTTCTCCAAGCAGAAAAAACGATGCAGGTATATTTTCTTTCTTCAAAATTTCAATAACCTGAGGAGTATATTTTTCATCAGGCCCGTCATCGAAACTCAGCACCACTCTTTTATCGGAAACTTTTCCGAATTTATTTATCATATAGCCAGCCGGCAGTTTTTCATAACTCTCCTCGCTTATTAGTTTGTCAATGGAGTCGCTTTCGGTTGAAACTGATCCCTGTGAAGGGGTTGATACCACATCAAATAATTCACCCTCGCCTTTATATTGAACGCTGTTTTTAGTATTCACATTTTTAAGCTTATCCTGATAAGGTTTCATACTGCTGATATGGCCTCTGTCGAGGGGGGCATTATAAAAGCTCCACATGCGGGCATCTTCTGCGCCCATCCTCCAGGCCGCAAAACCGCCTACATGATATTCATAACCCAGCCGCATGGTATTAAAAACGGATACGGCATCATTAAAATAGACACTGTGTTTTATTCCATGCAGATCCTGGTATTCATAATTTAAAGAATAAGAAGTGTTATCAAAAACAGGTACACGATGCTGGGCCGATGCTGTTGAAACTGCCTTCTGAAAACTTATATCATTGCCGGTTTGATTTTGCGGCCAGTCGTAACCATAGCAGCACAAACCCAATATTAATTTTGAAGGTTCAACATCATTTGTTATTTTATCCATCATGCTTTCTATCCATTTTATGGATGCTGCCGGCCCCGGCTCCCCGGTTGCATAATGCTGATCATAAGCCATTATAACTAGGTAATCATTATACTTTGTCAGTTCTTCCAGGTTATAATCGGCATTGCCTGGGGGGATATCCTGAGTAACTAAATAATTATTTTTATGAAGCTCCTCGTATAATTTTTTTTGAAACAGTATCATATTTTCATCTGTCTTTTCTTCCAGATCTTCGAAATCAATATTAATCCCCCGGAAACCATATTTATTTAAGTTGAATAAAATGCTGGCAATAATTTTCTGCCGGTTGATGGAATCACTTATTATCCTGTGTACGTTTTTTCCATTCCAGCTTTCGTTATAAAAATTAGTAAGCATTGGGATGATGTTTACATTGTGCTCACGCATAATCTGCAGGGCTTTAGTATCAATAGCAATACTGATGCTGTCGGAAGTATTATTAAGCATAAACCATTCAGGAAAAATAGTATTCAGCGAACTTATGTTATCGCGCAATGAATAGTAGGATTGAAGATCCCAGTTAACATAAAATGCTGCTTTTATTATATCCTGTTTTTCTGACTGATGTTTATTATTTAATTTATGAATGTTGAAAGCAAAAGGGTGTTCAATGCTGCCGCTTAATGTGTCTTTGTCTTTTTTAAATTCATTGTAGCGGCTGGGATCGATGTAAACACCATTATCTTTAATAGCAGGTTGATTGTCATTCCCGAAAAAAGTTTTGCCTGATAATTTTGGAAGAGCGGCAAGGTCAGCAGAATAAATAGAGATTAAAAAAACTATTCCGGCAATAATAAACAAAGCGAATAGCAGTCCAAAAGTCCATTTGAATTTTTTCCACCGCGATGGATTGTCTGTCTGGAAAACCTGCATCAGTATTTATTCTTTTTGAATAATATTTTAAAAACCACATCAATTGTAAAATAACCGAACGGTGTTTGTGGATTTTCGGAACTGGGATTCACAGGGAAAGCATAGATATACTGCGGGGTAATTTCAATTTTTTTGTATTTAAAAAAAAGCTGCATCCCAAGCTCATAGTCCAGAGTTGCAAAGGAAATGGAAGAAGGTGATTCGGCTGCACCGCCTGTTTTTGCATAACCTGCCTGATAAATACTAATTGGTGTAATTGAGTTGCCGCCAATGTATCTGGCAAACGGCTGTATATACAGTTTACCATTACGGCCTGTACGAATGGCAAAATTTCCGGCAGCTGTTACGGAACTTACAAAAGCATGGTTAGTACCATACATATACATGTTGTAACTGCTCAAATGCAGGTAACGTGTAAAATACATCAATCCCAGATGAAGCGCATTTGTAAGGCTGTTACGCACATCGGCGCTGCTGTCATTAATAAACCAGCGTTCATAGCCTGCATCGGTCGAAAAATCATCAAACCATTCATGCTCCCACGACATGCCAAGTTCATTTTTGAAATATTTTCGCTGCATGCCGCTCCATATAAAACTTTCGTCATATATCGATACACCATTTTTGTTTTTATAAGAAATGCCCGGTAAAACACCGTATTGATTAATGCCGTAATCCCGGCCTGCATAAACTACACGGCTCATGTATGCCGTATGAATATCAATTTGGGAGTGTTTATCAATTGAATCTTCAATAGAATCCTGCAAGGCATTTCTTTTTCTCAATGAATCGGACTGCCCCAAAATATCTAGGGCAGAAAAAATAAAAATAATATAGAAAAGCATCCCCGTTATTTTCACCTGTTTAATCATTAAATATTTTGCTTCGCTGATTAATTAGATTAACTGCCATCACGTTTAATTGTGTAATAAGGTTTCTATTGTATTGTAATAGTATAATAACATTCCGTTTTAAATCTGTGTCCTTAAAAATTATTCAGAATCAGTAAAATTCTCAAACAGGGTAATAATGTGTTTCTTGCTGCCTGGGCAGAACAAAAAACCCTTTTGATGCTGGGGTTTTTAAGTTTTATATTTCCTTCCTGGTAACCTTCATATGTTCGTGAGTTAAGTCATCGCATTACTGAGTAACGTTTGGACGTTTGTGAGTTACGTCATCGCATTACAGAGTAACGTTCGGACGTTTGTGAGTTGCGTCTTCTCATTACTGAGTAACGTTCATACGTTTGTGAGTTGCGTCTTCGCATTACTGAGTAACGTCCGGACGTTTGTGAGTTACGTCATCGCATTACAGAGTAACGTTCGGACGTTTGTGAGTTACGTCATCGCATTACAGAGTAACGTTCGGACGTTTGTGAGTTGCGTTTTCGCATTACTGAGTAACGTCCGGACGTTTATTCAATTGTTTCCTTTGCTGTTTCAATTGTTTCCTTCACTGTTCCAATTGTTTCCTTCATTGTTTCAATTCTCTCCTTCACTGTTTCAATTGTCTCCTTCACAATTTCAATTGTTTCCTTCACAATTTCAATTGTTTCCTTCAAGTTTTCAATTGTCTCCTTCACTGTTCCAATTATCTCCTTCAAGTTTTCAATTGTCTCCTTCACTGTTCCAATTGTTTCCTTCAAGTTTTCAGTTGTCTCCTTCACTGTTCAAATTGTTTCCTTCAAGTTTTCAATTGTCTTCTTCACAGTTTCAATTGTCTTCTTCACAGTTTCAATTGTTTCCTTCATTGTTTCAATTCTCTCCTTCACTGTTTCAATTCTCTCCTTCACTGTTTCAATTGTCTCCTTCACTATTTCAATTGTTTCCTTCAAGTTTTCAATTGTCTCCTTCAAGTTTTAATAATTCCCTTCGCTATATCAAATTGATTGTATCAAACATAGGGCTGTGTTTTTGATGTGAGTAGAAGCTTTTATCAATCTCGGGATTAGGAGTTTGATGCGAGCAGATGCTTTTATCCAGTCTAAAATTCCTAAAGAAATGAAAAAGTATCAATTTTTCATAATACAGTTTTGTTTTTTTGTTTTGATGCAAATTATTCAAAACTTAAACCATCATATGATGACTTGTGATATTAAATAATCTACCTTTAAAAAATAAAATGTGATGATAATTATCCAAAAGCATATAGCAAGTTCTGCAATGCTTCGAAAATTCCATAAAACAAATAAATTATTAAGACAAATGAGATTTTCACAAAGACTTGGCAAAAGACCCGTAAAGACGAAGCTCGAGAAAGAAGAACTATCGTCCGATCTAAGAAATACATTATGGACGTTAGTTTTAGAATTAATTATAGACCATCGAAGTAATACGAAAAACTACCAGGAACACTCTGACCTGACCGTTTATTTCAGAGAGTTATGGATTTATTTTTTTAAATACCCAATAGACAATTTACCTATGAGTTATGGTACAGTTGCAGAATTTAAAGCGACGCCAACAGTCAGAGAGTGGTTTTTTAAGGCAGACTGGGATTTAGTTTTCGACTTTATTGAGTTTTCTTCCCAGTATCATCCAAAATTTCCAGATATCTGTAATGGCTTCTTAAAAAAAGAAATGTCTGCTTATCGTTTCATTGAAAATAAGTTGATGGAAATAAATTCAAAGGAGGAAGTTATTGAAATAGAAACTGCCTTAAAAAACTCTGACAAATTTATTTCAGTAAAAACGCATCTTCAAACTGCACTGGAACTTTTATCGGACAGAAAAAAACCAGACTATAGAAATTCAATAAAAGAATCCATTTCTGCTGTGGAATCTTTAGCGAAAATTATTACTAAAAACGATAAAACAACTCTTGGACTAGCTCTAAAAGAAATTGAAGCCAAGCACAGTATTCCGGGCAGCTTAAAATCTGCTTTTAGTGCACTTTATGGTTATACTTCTGACGAAGGAGGAATAAGACATAGCTTGCTTGAATCAGGTGTTACTGTTGACATGGAAGAGGCACGTTTTATGTTGATCGTTTGTTCTGCTTTTGTAAATTATTTAATGAATAAAATTTAACAGGCGTTCATAAAAGCGTTTCACCCTCAATTCAGCGAAGCGTGAAAAAAACAAAAAGTATAAAGCCAAAAGGATGTACAATTTAAAATGAAAAAACAATATCCCCTCCTCCTTATTTTATTGTTAAGCCTTACAAGATTAAATGCGCAGAATGAAAGGATTGTAAAGTTTACTTTCACAAGCTGCAACAGCCTCAATTGTGAATCTATTATTGTTACTTCCGACAGCATTTTTATCAAAGAAAGAGGAGAGCCAGCCAGCCAAAAAATCATTAAAACAGAAACATCAGCACAGCAATGGGCTGGGCTTATATATACTATTGCTGAATATAAATTGAATGATTTAATACTTCTGCCATCTCCAACAAACAGGCGCAGCTTTGACGGTGCCGATATTTCAAGCATAAAAATTACCACAAACAAAAAAGAGTATGACTGCGGTGCTTTCGATGGTTATGTACCCAATAAAAAACTAGATAATTTAGTAAAAGTCCTGCTCGAAATAAAAAATCAAAAACCCGCGGTCAATGATGTAAATAAATTCAATATCAAACCGCTTATAATTGCTGAAGCTAAAAGCCCTTCTGAAAAAGAAATGCCTCAGTTTCCCGGCGGCCGCGACAGCTTATTATCCTTTTTCGATAAAAACATTAATTGGAATTCTCTTAACTGGCATGGCGAAGGCAGTGTTGGCGTTAGATTTACATTAGATACCCTTGGAACAGCCAAAAACATAAAAATCACTAAAAGTCTCTGCATCGAATGTGATATAGAAGTGCTGCGGGTAATAACCATAATGCCCAAATGGAAACCAAGTATTGATGCAAAAAGTAACAGGCCAAAGGAGACAATAATAAATCAAACAATAAAATTTCATACTAAGGAGTAAGCTTATTTGAACTGCCCTTCACAAATTATTCCACCTTCAATCCCGAACCATATTTAATTTATATTTGCAAAAAAGAGATAAGAACAATCAAGCCTTTGCAATTTGAAAAGAGAAACAGCCAATTCATTTCTTGAGTATTCTAATAATATAATGTTTGTAAGAATAAAAGAAGATGCCGACATGACAATTAAATCAATGAAAGAGCAGTATGTTGCCCAGGCGGAAATAGCTGGGACTGACAATTACGCTGTTCTTATCGACGGGAGAAATAATGTTACAGTGCCTTCTGAAACCCGGCAGTTTATGGCCGCTCATTCACCTATAAACCGAAAAGCAACAGCCATTGTATCAAATAATAATTTCGCCACATTGCTGATAGCTAATGTTTATTTAAAAAAGGATAAGCCCAATGCACCCACAAAATTATTTAAACATGAAGCTGAAGCTATAGAATGGCTTAAAGAGCAATTAGCATAAAAATGCTCCACCTCTTAAACCTAGAATGATTGCCTTAAATTAAGTATGGAATTGAAGAGGAATTGTTTTGTTTTTTTTAAAGATTAATTAAAAAAACAAAACAATTCCTTTCATCACCTTAAAAGTTTATTTTATTAATTTCGTGCAAAATTAACTTTTGAAAATTCTTAAACTACCCCTCCTATGAAACTCATACTTACAGTTGTTTTGATTGGCTTGTCAAGTCTTTTTGTTCAACAAAAATCCGCAAAATTGCCTAATAAGCGGCCGTCTAATTTTGAATTTGAATACAAAACGGATGGCGGAATGATAAACTCACATTCAAAACTAAAAATTTCAAAAGATAACTGCTTCTATTCACAAAAAGACAAAGGTGTTGAGACGAATAAAAAAATCGACTTTTCAGATGAGCAGCTTGATAAATTTTACCAATTACTCAAAGAAAATAAATTCGACAAAATAACCTCTGATCGTAAGGAAGGTGTTTATGACCGTGGAGGAATCACAATGTCCGTGTTATGGGACAAAAATGAAATTGTTGTAAGTAATGCTCAAAGAGATTTTGTGAAAGATAAATGGAAGAAAAATTGGGGAAATATTGTCGATTCAGTTAAATCAATTATAAAAAATCGTTCTAATTAATTTATCTGATTTTATAATCTTTTATGAAAAGTAAATAATATTTATTTCATTAATGAATTTATTTCCATTTAAAAATAGACGAACCCTCGATATATACTAGCGTTATACTTTTGAAATAAATTAAATTATGTATGAAAAGCATTTGCGGAATACCGTAAAATAAATTGAAAAAAATAAATTGTAAAAACTGCTTATAGCCAAACATTATCAAATTTGTTAAATAAATCTAAAACCATTTCTGTTTCGAACGATGGAAATAAACCATCAGCTGGTAAGGCTGTGAGCGGAAACGGTGAATGGAACAAAATAGTTTTCTCTGCTCCGGACCTGCTGAAAGGGATGTCGTATTCAATGACTGCAGGCGATTTTAATAATGATGGTAAAACGGATCTTGCTTTTATTGGTTTTGCCAGCCTTGGGAAAGGCAAAGGTGTATATGCAGCTCCTAGTAATAAGGTCCCTGAATTGAAAATGAATTACTTTGTTTTGAAGCTGATTAATTAAAAATACAAAACAGTTCCTTTTGTTTGCTTTAAAACTTATTTTGTTAGTTTTGAGGAAAATTAACTTTAAAAAATTCTTAAATCACCCCTCCTATGAAACTCATACTTACAGTTGTCTTAATTGGCTTGTCGAGTCTTTTTGCTCAACAAGAATCTTTAAAATTGCCACATAAACGGCCCTCTAATTTTGAATTTGAATACAAAACGTATGGCGGCATGTATAATTTTCGGTCAGAACTAAAAATTTCAAAAGATAGTTGCTCCTATTCACAAATTGACCAAAATGTGAAGACGTATAAAAAATTCGCCCTTTCAGATGAAGAGCTTGATAAATTTTACCAATTGCTCAAAGAAAATAAATTCGACAATATAGATGCTGATTTAAAAAAGGCTGCTAAGCCGAAGACGACTGTCATAAACGATGGCGGCAAGGTAGCTGCAATGTCCGTGTTATGGGACAAAAAAGAAATTGGACATTCTGAAGATCTAGATTATCGAAGCGATTCTGAGAAAGATGAATGGAAGAAAAATTGGGATAATATTGTCAATGCAGTTTACTTAATTATAGCAAATCATACTAATATCGGACAAAAATGAAATTGTAGTTAGTAATGCTCAAAGAGATTTTGTGAAAGATAAATGGAAGAAGAATTGGGGAAATATTGTCGATTCAGTTAAATCAATTATAAAAAATCATTCTAATTAATTTATTCGATTTAATAATCTTTTATAAAAAGTAAATAATATTTATTTCATAAATGAATTCATTTCCATTTAAAAATAGACGAACCATTGAAATATATTGGGGCTGACACTTTTGAAATAAATTAAATTATGTATGAAATGCATTTGCAGAATACCGTAAAATAAATTGAAAAAAATATACTATGAATAAAAATTACCTAATTACAGGGCTTGCTGCAACCATTTTTACATCGCATGCTTATAGTCAAACATTATCAAATTTGTTAAATAAATCTAAAACCATTTCTGTTTCGAACAATGGAAATAAACCATCAACTGGTAAGTCTGTGAGCGGAAACGGGGAATGGAATAAAATAATTTTCTCTGCTCCGGAGCAGCTGAAAGGGATGTCGTATTCAATGACTGCTGGCGATTTTAATAATGATGGTAAAACAGATCTTGCTTTTATAGGTTTTGCCAGCCTTGGGAAAGGCAAGGGTGTATATGTAGCTCTTAGTAATGGAGATGGCACATTTAAAGACCCCGTTATGGTTGAGATAGGCGGGGATGCAGGTTTTGGAATCACATCGGGTTATTTTGATAAAGATAAGACATTGGATATTGTAACTGCGAATACGGGACATGGTGAAGATGATGGAAATCTTTTTCTTGGAAAAGGCGATGGAACACTCCGCATGGCAAAGCCATTTCCAATTTTGGTTCCGGATACATACGGCCATAATATCAGCCTTATTGAATCTGCGGATATAAATGGCGATGGCAGCTTGGATATTTTAATCAATACCCGAGGAGTTTGTTATAAGCTGGGTTCAAGCAGCGGCAAATTTACCGGTGAAACAGAAATTAAAGGTATATCGGGTGATGCTGGAATTGCTATGGCAGATATGGATGGCAACGGTTCGCCTGATATTATAACAGGAAGATTCGGCAACGAAGGTGCCGGCGCCGTGATGATCTCATTAAATACTAATGGCAGAATTTCTGCCCCCAAGAGCTTCAATTTAACAACCGGAGCTTATGATTTGGCAAGCATTATGGCGGTGGGTGATTTGAATGGTGATAAAAAACCAGATGTAATAGTTGGCTTCAGCGCTGATGGAGGTAGATTTCTAAATGTATTCATAAACAAAGGAGATGGAACTCTTCAAGAACCCGTTAAATATAAAATTGCCGAAAATGGTGGAAGTATTGGCGCTGTTGTTGTCGGTGATATTAATGGTGACAAAAAACTTGATGTGGTTGCTTATCAAAAAGACAATGCATTGTTTGTTTTCCCCGGCAATGGCGACGGCACGTTAGGAAAAACTCCTATTCAGCTTGCTGCCGGCGGGGCAAATTTTAATACAGGTGTTAATCTTGTTCTTGGCGACTTTAAAGGTAATGGAATGCTTGGTATTGCTGTAAAACATCTCGATCCGTACGGTGCAGACTGGATAGATATTATCAATGTAACTAAAAAGCCTTAACAGGTTTTTTGATTTATGTAATTACTAAAAACTGTAAAGAGCTTTCACAGCTGCATAGAAAACAACGCAGTTGGCAGAAAAAAAATTCCAGCATCAGTGCTGGATTTTTTTTGTTTTATAATTAATCTGCCAGTCTAAAAAAAAATTATCCTCATCTTAAACCTTCTGTTTTTTTATCAGTCTGAAACAGCATGGAATTAAAAAAAATATATCATTTATACAGCCGGGCCGGTTTCGGCATATCTATTCAGGATGCAAAAAAACTTGAAGCAGAAAAAATTCATCAGCTTGTTGATGCGCTCTTAAACACAAACGGCAATTATGCTTATCTGAACTGCATTCAGCTGAATGAAATACCTTCACATAAACAAATGAAGGACTTCACAGAAAAAGAAAAAAAGAATCTCCGTGAACTTGCCCAGGATAAATTAAAAAGCCTGAACGCCGCCTGGATGAAACAGCTTATTTCTTCACAGAGCCCACTGCTCGAAAAAACTGTTTTGTTCTGGCACGGCCATTTTGCCTGCCATATCGAAAACCCGTATATGGCGCAGCAGTTAAACAGTATTCACCGTCAATATGCTTTTTCATCGTTTGCCGATTTGGTAACAGCTGTTTCAAAATCCCCTGCTATGCTTCAGTTTCTAAACAATAATCAAAGCCGCAAACAGCATCCTAATGAAAATTTCGCCCGTGAGCTCATGGAGCTTTTTACAATAGGCCGCGGTAACTATACTGAGCAGGATATTAAAGAATCGGCCCGCGCCTTTACAGGATGGTCGTTCGATCCCGAAACCTATGAATTTGTTTTTAATGAAAAAGCGCACCACAGCGGCATAAAAACATTTATGGGCGAAACCGGTAATTTTAACGGAGATGATATTATCAGCATTATTTTAAAACAAAAACAGACAGCAGTTTATATCTGCCGTAAGTTTTACCGTTTTTTTGTAAATGAAAATATCAATGAAAAACATACTGCCGAATTAGCCGATTTTTATTATCAGAATAAGTATGACACCGGCCTGCTCTTAAAAAAAATATTTAACGCCGATTGGTTTTATGATGAAAGTAATATCGGCGCTAACATTAAATCACCTGTTGAATTTATTGCGGGCTTTTCAAAATCATTCGGCATAGTGCCTGATGAAAGTGCGATGCTTAAATTACAAAGAGCGCTCGGCCAGATTTTATTTTATCCGCCCAACGTTGCCGGGTGGCCCGGCGGTCGCAGCTGGATTGACAGCTCAACCCTGCTGCTTCGTTTAAAAACACCTTCCCTTGTTTTAAACGGCGGTAAAATTGAAATTGCTGAAAAAGAAGATATGCCCGAAGAAATGTTCAACCTTCCAGAAACTATACAATTAAATGCAGGTGATAAACCCTTTTACATTGATGCAAATGCGGATGAATTAATTGAAAATCTGCTGCTGCCTAAATTAGATGATAAAAAGAAAAGTATTTTAATGAGCAATTCAAAATCAAATAAACAGCTGGTATTGAAAATAGTTTCGATGCCCGAATATCAATTATGCTGAAATGACAAACCGAAGAGATTTTATAAAACAATCAAGTTTAGCTGCAGGAGCTTTATGGATTCCCAATTTTTTGAAACCATTCGAAAAGTTTGCTCCTGAAGAATACCGCAATCTTGTTATCATCCAGCTTTCGGGAGGTAACGACGGGCTTAATACCCTTATTCCGTTCGACAACGATATTTATTATAACAGCCGTCCGGGAATTTCTATTACTAAAGATAAAATATTAAAACTTAATTCGGGTCTTGGTTTTCATCCCGCTATGGCCGGCCTGCAAGGCTTGTATAACGACGGGCTTATGTGTATAATTAATAATGTAGGCTATCCAAACCCCAGCCGTTCGCACTTTCGTTCAATGGATATCTGGCAGACTGCATCTGATGCCGATCAATATAAGAGCACCGGCTGGCTGGGGCGCTATTTAGATTCTTCCTGCTCCGAATGCAATAACCCTTACCTAGCTCTTGAGCTTGATCAAACATTATCATTAGCCCTGAAAGGGGATTCAAAAAAAGGAATTGCTGTAAACAATCCCCAGCAGCTGTATAACCAAACCCGCGAGCCTTTTTTCAAAGAGCTCAAAGATTTAGAAAGCAGCCACGAACATGATAATGCCGCCTATTTATATAAAACAGTTGCCGAAACGTATGCTTCCGCCGAATATATTTTTGAGACAAGCAAGATTTATAAAAATAGTTTTGAGTACCCTAAAAATAATCTCGCAAAGCAGTTGAAAGAAATAGCATCATTTATCGGCTCAGGACTTAAAACCCGCGTTTATTATGCATCCTTGGGGGGCTTTGATACGCATGCAGGCCAGTTGAACCGTCAGGAAAATTTATTAAAACAGTTTTCGGAAAGCACAACAGCCTTCATTCAAAATTTAAAAAGCATTGATAAATTGAATGATACTTTAGTGATGGTATTCTCTGAGTTCGGAAGAAGGGTTAGTCAGAATGCAAGCGGAGGCACAGATCACGGAACAGCTAACAATGTATTTATTCTCGGATCTAAATTAAAAAAACAAGGAATGTATAATGATATGCCCGACTTGAAAAATTTAGATGAAGGCGATTTAAAATACCAGATTGATTTCAGAAACATCTATGCTTCCCTGCTCAGCAAATGGTTAAAAGCCGACAGCAGTAAAATTTTAGGAGCAGATTTCGAGTACCTTAATTTTATTTAGGATTAAAAAAGTGTAGAAATAATTAGTGTCCGTTTGAATTTTATTCAAAACAAAATTATATCTATTCACAATTTCCGCCTCTTCAAAATTTCATTCGCCGGTAAAGAGTATTAATCCCTTCCAAAGAGAATGTGATTTGCAATCCGCATTATTTTACACAGCATTTATTTAGTTTGCCTAACCTTGTACACCCCTCGATTAAACCGCGAAATGTTATCTTTGAACCGATTCGAAAAAAATTGAAAACAAATTTAAATTAAAAAGGTGATTATGAAAAACAAACCCAGCAGCCTTTCCATTAAAGAACTTATAGATTCAGAAAATAAAAAAGAATTAAAAAAAGCATTAAACAATTGGCATTCTCCTCAAATAGCAGAATTGGTTGAAACTTTGCCCGACGAGCAAAAGGCCTTTGTTTTTAGTGTGCTCCCTTACGAGCTGGTTATTAAAACATTTAAAGTACTTGAACTTGAAACCAGGAAAGCATTAATAAGAAACCTTGCCAACGAACAGGCCGCTAAAATATTAAACGAAGTGCAGCCTGATGACCGTACAGAATTTCTTTCTGAGCTTCCGAGTAAAACTGTAACAGAACTTTTAAAACTTCTTTCGGAAAAAGAAAGGAAAATTACTTTATCGCTTCTTGGTTATCCCGATCACAGCGTCGGCCGGCTGATGACTCCTGATTACATTGCAGTAAAGCAGGACTGGACAGTAAAGCATGTGTTCGATTATGTCAGAGAACATGGGCAGGATAAGGAAACTGTTAATGTAATTTATGTCATAGACGATAAAGGTGTGCTGATTGATGACATAAGAATTCGGGAATTCCTTTTTGTAACACCTGAAAAAAAGGTAAGTGATTTGATGGATCATAAATTCATTTCATTTTTTGTAACTGACGAAGAAGAAGCGGCAATAAATGTTTTCAGGAAAAATAACCGTGTCGCTCTGCCTGTTACAGATGCTCAGGGGATTCTGCTTGGAATAATTACAATTGATGATGTACTTCGTTTAGCTGAAAAAGAGGAAACAGAAGATATGCAGAAGATAGGCGGTGTTGAAGTTTTGGACGAACCTTATATGAATATTCCTTTTCTGAAATTGATGAAAAAGCGCTCGGGCTGGCTTGTTATATTGTTTCTTGGTGAGATGCTTACAGCAACAGCAATGGGCTATTTCGAGAATGAAATTGCCAAAGCTGTTGTACTGGCGCTTTTTGTTCCCCTCATTATTTCAAGCGGCGGCAATTCAGGTTCTCAGGCATCCACATTGATTATCCGTGCAATGGCTTTAGGAGAAGTTACATTAAAGGACTGGTGGAGAATAATGAAAAGAGAAATTTTTTCAGGCTTGTTCCTTGGCTCTGTTTTAGGAATAATAGGCTTTATAAGAGTAGCCACCTGGAGTTTATTCACCACTATATATGGTCCTCATTGGCTGCTGGTGGCAGTAGTAGTTTCTTTCTCGCTCTTGGGAGTAGTGCTGTGGGGTACATTATCAGGCTCAATGCTGCCCCTTGTTTTAAAACGCGCCGGTGCCGATCCTGCCGTTTCTTCCGCTCCATTTGTTGCCACTTTGGTTGATGTAACCGGGCTTGTAATCTATTTTACCATTGCAATGATTGTTATGAAAGGCACTATTCTTTAAGGTAAATTGAGACCACTGCAAAACTCACGTTTAAGAAAATCCGCCATTTTTTATAATGATTTTGGGATCACATTTTAAATTTCAACTTCAATTTCGGAACTTTTTTCTTAGGTTTTTCTCTAAGAAGTTCTTTTTGGGCGAACTCA
>CAINDA010000043.1 GCA_903847205.1 uncultured Bacteroidota bacterium | reverse complement strand
GGGTAATTTAATTTTCTTTACCGATGATATTACTAAACCATGGGATGGCAAAGCGAATCATGGAACAGAGACATCACAGCGGGATGTGTATGTTTATTCAATAAGTGTTACTGATTTTAAAAACAAGAAACACAGCTATAAGGGGACTGTAACATTGGTGAGATAAAGAATTTAATTTAAAGCTCAGTTTTAATTGCCATGCACTGGCAAGATGCCGGTTAAAGCAAGCGCAGCGAGACGCTGGGCTTAACGGATGACTTCACATCAATCCTTAGTAATATGTTTTTCAATCCCATGCAATATCACTTTATTGTCTTTAATAAGGAAAGGGATGCGCATTTTATCAATGTTTACACGAATCCAATAATCTTTTTTCTGCCAATCGCTGAATGTATCATTACTAACAATAATACATTTATCATGATGAATAAGATCGAGTAAAAATTTATCCGCGCTGGTATGCGAAGGGGATTCGTGGTACTCGGCAAGTTTTTTAACTTTATCCAATTCATCTGTATCCTTTGCCTTGTGCCTGAGAGAAGCATCTGCTATAACCACAATGTCGGTGAAATTCCAGATAGCAAGCTCCTCTATAACCAAACGGATATTTTTATAGAGAATGTTTTTAGAACTGGCGGTGTTATGCGCCACATTGCTTGCATCTATATATACTTTGGTTTTGCTTTTGATTAAGATCTCAAATGTTTTTTCTCTATAATCGTAAGTACCTGATTTTTTAGTTTCTTCATTTGTGCGGAGAAAATTATCTAATTGCTCATCAGTTGTTATCCGCTGCGAATACCACATGGGGAGCACCTTCACATCGCTGCCATTGAAAGTACGTTTGTATTTTTCCTGCTTTAAATCAAGATCATTTCGCAGCTGTTTGAAAGAAAGTTTTTTCCCATTCTCGAATTCTTTCAGCAGCTGCAGGAGCTGAAATTCATCAAATCCTAAATTGCGGAAGTTACCTGATTTAAGAAAAGAGTAATCATCATATTCTTTTTTGCTGCCAATCATTTTTTCTTTGGCAAGTTCATATTCTGTAGGGAGGGAGAAGCCTTTGTTTACGGCATCAAAAAAATCATCGGAACTTTTGAATCCTTTGGCAGCAGCTTCATTGTAAATAGCCATTTCGGGATAGCCTGCGTCATACGATTTTTCAAAAGAGTTATAGTTCAGGAATCCTTTACGTTTGGCGTATTCATAAAGTTTTAAAGGAGAATCAATATCCTCATCAATAATGGAGGTATGTTTATAGGATTTGTATTTGCTGTACTTTTTAGTGAAAGCATCAAAGCCTTTGTCGAAGCCGGCGGATTTCATTTCCTTAAATGTTTCCATATCCGCGCTGCCAGCGTTTTTGCTGTATTTGAATTCCTCATAAGAATCAAAGCCGCCTTTTACCGCTTCATAATATTCATGTGCGGCAGGGAACTTTTTTTCAACGGCATTGAAGTAGTCATGCAGAAAAATATAATCGTTTGCTTTTATTTTATAAACCACATTGCCGATATGAAAGAAAAATTCTTCGGGTGCCGACTCTTTATCCTTTGCGCCTTTGCGGAAAACAAACTTTACCTGATTAGCTTCTGCCAGATGACTCAGCCCGATAATGTCGGTTGATTCTATGCATGGAAATCCGGTAAAATCGGCTGCTTCTATATGTTCGAACTGTTTCATAATTTATTAATGTGCAATTGCAATGGCATTATTTAAAATTGTCTTACCTCCCCACAGTCTGCGACAAGCTCAGACTGGCTTAGCGCAGGTCATATTGAGCTTGTCGAAATATGCGCGATGGCTTCTTAAAAAAAGACACTGATCCATAATTTGTTTAAACTGTTTCGAGAAACAAAAATAATCTGGAATTGTTTATATTCATGGTTTCGGCCATGTGCTCACGTATATACATAACTTCACTTGTATTGATAATATCAAGTTCTTTATAAAAATCAATAATGTTGGCGTAGGAACTTATACCAGCGTGAATGCGGTAAACTTTTCCTTTCGGATTTTCATTTTTCAATTGCGCAAAGCAGGGGTTTTCATCCACTGTTTTTTGAAGCAGCGGCTTAAAGGGGCCTACCCTTGAATTATACATTGTAACAAGCTTTTCAATAGAAGCCTGTCCGAAAGGAATCTCTTTCATTTCTTCATTCATCTTTTTCATTTCCTCAAAAAGTTTCCATGAGGTTTTACTGAAATCATTTCTGACCAGGTGAATCTGTGAAGCGGTAAGGCCAAAGGGCTCTGGCATTTCAAAAAGGAAATCAGAAATAAAATGTACGCTGCTATTATTTATATCCTTGGATTCGCCGCCATTGAAAAACTGAAGGAACTTATTAATATAGCCTTCGGTTTTTACAACATTAAATTCATCGTGATTGAATAATTTGCAGATCATTGAATCAAATAATGGGAATTGGCAAAGATCAGTTACAGCTCCCGAAAAAAATACAATTCGCTCACGATTGCGTTTTTCAGTATCTTGATGCGGAAAATGAAATATTAGCAGCGGCTTATCCCATTTTTCCATATCGGTTGTAGTAAGGGGGATCAAAGGATCAATTTTATGAAAGGCACAAGTATCAATTACCCATGATTTATAATCGTGTAAACAATTTTTAATCCATTTTTCGCCCTGCATCTGCAAAACAATAAATGCCTGATTTTTGCCTTTCATCTTTCTTGAACTTGCTAATTGGGCATAATATGTTTCCATTGCTTTTATATTTTCATCACTTACCTCGGGATTTTTTTTATTCATCAAAACATAAAGGCTGAATTTCATCTTTTCAGGCAATGTGTCAAATTCCAGCACCAAATTTAATAATTGAGTGGGCTCACAGCAGCTATTAACAGATTCGCACATGATCAGTGCAGCCCAAAGTAAGCGTATATTGGCTTCAGGGCTAACCTTTGTTTTTTCTTTGTCAATTATGGTGATACTTGATTCCATGGTAATATATAAACGGTATAAATTTGTTTTATTGTAAGTGAACCTTAATGCAATGCTGACACTTTATCTTATCCTAAGTCTTTCTGATGAATATCTTAGTAACCGTTATTTTAGATTTGCAATCCCAGCCCCTGTATTGGGCTGTATCTTAAATCCCCTGCTCTTTAGCTGTGATTGCAAATCCCGGCCGGCGGGACTTATAAATCATCAATAGCTGTTGAGGCGCCTTTTTCTGATTCCACATCATGAATAAGGGTGTTTTTGTTTTCTAACAAGGCATAGATTTCACTTAAGGTCATCGGCTTTTTAAAATGATGTTTTATGCCAAGGCGCTGCGCTAATATATTGGCATCTAATTCACTCAAAGCTTTAAACTCTTTTCTTGCAATTAATCGTCCGGGGCGAAGAAGGGCGCTGTCTAATTTTTTTAAATCCACATTAAAAGTACAAATGATCTGCATGTTGAGCATATCATTTAGAATACCATCGCTCATATTGAGCAGGTTTGTAACGCCCTGTATACGCACTCCTTCCTGCCGTTTTGCAAGCAGCGGTTCGGCGTCTTCGATAAGCAGTACACAAAACTTTCCTTCGTCGTTCCAGCTTTTTACTTCATCCGCCAGAAAGGTCATAAAGCTGGGTTCGACCAAATGATCAACCATATTTGGCGGAATATAAATAACTACTTTACTGCCCGAAGCCATTTTTTTGAGCAGGTGGCGTATGTAATAGGTTTTGCCTGTGCCCGGCAATCCGTGAAAAAGCACTAATCCCTTGGTGCTGGTATTAAACCGATGCATCAGGTCATTATGAAACTTAGCAAAGCCAAAACCATAATTTACATCTAAATCCCTTATTTCGAAATTATCATTTACCTGGTGTTCTACCATCGCGAAATTCTGGTTTCTGACTTCTATTATTTGAATGGTAGGCTTATCAGGCTTTTTAGAGAGCAGGCACCTTTCAATCAGCCGGCCAACCTCCTCTTCAAACTCCTTATCGCGTTTGCCTGAAGCATCGCTTGGGCAGTAGAATTGCAATTGGCTTGTATAAACATTGCCATAGCCTCTATATTCATCACTCAGCGATAGGTAATGAGGTATATCAAATTCTTCTTCATAACGTGCAACGAGACCTGTGGCGCAAAGCAAGTATCCGCCATAGCAGGAAAAACTGAGGGTATAGCGGGTCAATTGTTTTGCATTTCCATCCCTTACGGTAGTGTAGGTATTAACAATCTGTGCCGTCATTACTCCTTTGAGGTCGTGAAGCAGGGCGAGGGCTTCATAGTCTCCTGAATAACTGATAATGGATGGTGCTTCTTTATTAAGCATTGCATAATACCGCAGAGCAGGGAAATTATCAGGTGTTGCATTTGGAGCATCCACCAGCCATTGTGCCTGTTGTTCGGTTAATTCGTCGAGCGGGTTGCTTGTGTTTATTATATCTTTTGTATAAGAGAGCGGATGAATTAGTTCATTAGTTTTTGGTTCATCGGTTGTTGGTTCATTAGTCATTGGTACATTAGTGGATTGGTCAATGGTTATTGGTACGCTGCCTAATGACAAATGACTATTGACTAATGGCATCTCATTTAATGATGATTCATCCCAATAAGTTATTTCACGGATAAGTATATTGCTGGGGATTTTTTTGTAAAATATAGTTTTCTTAATCCAGTTGCCATGTGAATCATATTCATATTGTTTGGTTTTTACTGCCGATTTTTCATCCATCTGGTCTTCCAGCTCTTCACGATCCTTAGGTTTATGAACAATCATTTGGTCTTCGCTGTCATATTCAATAATATGAGTGGCTTCTAAATTTCCATTTCTATAAGTTGATGTTTCAATGCGATTGCCATGTTCATTATATTTATAGATAAAAGTTAAAGATAGATCTATACTTCCATCAAATTTATAATAAATCATTTCGGTGCAATCGCCGTGCTGGTTGTATTTATATGTTTGTTTTGTATTAGAACGAAGGTTTTCTTTGGCTGTATATTCTCTTATTTGTTCAATAGCCCTGCCTTGTTCATCATATTTGTGAAGCCATTGGCTTTTAATGCTGCCATCAATGTTATAATCAATCAGCGAAACCAGGTTTCCTTTCTCATTATAAGAATGAATTTCATGGCTGATGATTCGTTCTTCCACTCCCGAATATTGTAAATGTTCTATATGTTTTCCCTGCTCATCATATTTTTCTTCGGTTCTGTAAAATAAACTTCCATCGGCAAGGCGGCTGATAGATTCCAGCTGTTTTCCCTGTTCATTATATATAAAGATTAGTTTGGTTCTTAGGCCGCCCTCATTATTATAATTACTCATTTCAGTAAGCTGGCCTTTATCGTTGATTACTTTAATATCTGTTCCAAATTGGTTAAAGTTCTGTTCTTTTATTTTTTGTCCATTAATATTATAGGTGCATATCTCATTGGAGAGCCCGAAAGTAGAAGTAAGTTCAATTTTACCCTGAACAACCATGCCTGCTTTTAAATGAGCTTTATAACAGGTTCGCTGCACCTGTTTTACTTTTCCTGTTAATCCGTTTTGCTCGGCATCCGTTTTTTTTGCTTCAATAGCGGCTGGTTTTGGAGTTTTCATTTTTTTTGTTTTCATGCTGTACTGATTTAGATATTGAACGAGAGTGTAAATATATATTCTCAATTGCAGGCAAAAAAATATTTTGCAATTAATATTGTTTATCGGAAAGATGCCTGTTAAATATAGCGGAGCGGAACAAGCATGCTGTGTTTGTTTATTGCATAACGGTGAAACTGCCGCTCTTATTGCTATTGTTTATTTGAAATATTAATTCGGCAAGATGCCGGTTAAATAAAGCGGAGGGGGACGCTGCGCTTAATAAATTCTAATTTCATTTTGACTCGCAACCCTTAACGGAGAGATAATAATTCGCCTTTTGATTTTTATTTTATATTTGAAATTTGAGACCAAAGGTCATCTTTAGACGATGTTAATTCATTTAAAATTTTTAAAATTTTCTGCTCATGAAATCCTTTATAATTATATTTAGTCTCAGCCTTTTCATGAGATTTACCAATTATTTTTTCTTTTGTCAAAAGTGTTAAAATCTTTATTGCAATGTCTTTATTCCCATTACCTCCGCATGTATTAAGTAATTCTGTTTCCAATTTACCCTTGGAGGATGATAAATAAATTTTTTTAATTAAGGAAATGAAGACCATTTGGGAGGGCGTAAAATCATATGATTCCTCAGATGCTATAGAGGTTTCAATGTAATTTTCAATTTCGTTTTCAACCATAAAATCAGGTAGTTCTGCTTGAGATTTGACCCCGTGGACTGTGGTAATGATACAACTTTTAATTGTTATATTGCAAGAACCAGAATTTGAAATATCAATTATATCAATTATTGAATCTTCTATAGTAAAATTGTCAATTAAGCTTCTTGATAAATTAATTACTGAAATTTCGGTGTCTTTAATCTTTAAATTATCCAAATCAAATATTTTGTTCTTAGCAGAAACAATTAGTGCCGCTAAAATATCGCCTGAAATCATTTTGTTCGGACATTGCAATGATTGTTTTAAATATTCAAAATATATATTGGCCGATTTTTGTAAACTAATTCTGTGAGAAATAAGTTCAATGCCTAAAATTCCAAGATGGTTTTTCCATTTTGTATTTAAAATAGTGTAATCTAAGGTTTCTACATATTTGATTAGATTTTTAGCTCTAAGGCCATCCAGTATGTAGAAATCTATAAATTGACGATCTCTGCTTTCTGAAGAAATTCTACCCAATGCTGGCAGGCGTTGTAGCATTACTGCAGATTCATCTACAGGAGGGGTACCAACTACTTTTTCAAAAGCAGAATTAATTTCGGATACACTTAACGGGCCTAAATTATCAACTTTCACTCTAGTAATTTCTGCGATTTCTTCAAAAATTTTGAAAATTATTTCAGAATCCAATATGGAATGTATCCTTGATTCTCTATCACAAATATTCTCCATAAGTGTTTGCCAAAATTCAATAGAGTTAGAACTGTCTATAAATAGTTTTTCAACTACTGCTGTATCTAATTCATTGATTATTTGGCAGATTAAGGGCCGTCTGGGCAACCAGTTTGGCAGGTTTATGTATTTGGACAAACTCTTTAAATAGTTTTGCATCTCAGCCTCACTAAATTCATCCTTGCATTTTATGAGTAATGGAGGGTTTGTTATATTTGAAAGACCCAAGGCTTTTAACATTTCACTATGAGTATTAAAATAGTGTTCGCGACCTGTTATTATTACTGATCCATTGGTTTTATTTATTAAGTCTTTTATTCCGCTTAACGAAGCCGATCTTATTTGTTGTAATTTAGAAGAGTCTTCACTCCAAATTTGAGCTCCAATTTCATCAAATCCATCCAATAAAAACACTAAATTTTCACTGTCTAATAACTTAATAATTGAATCAGAAGTGTCGCTAATTCCTAAATCATCGAAGTGTCTACGAATTATTTCCTCAGCGCGCTTTGTGCCCCAATTGTCTTTTAAATTAATTGCTATAGGATAAATAAATTTATTATTATCTAGATTAAGTTTAATCAATTGCTGAAATAACTCTCTTATACATCTGCTTTTACCCGTTCCATAATTACCTATTAGAACAATGTTTTTATTTTCTAATAGATGTTTTGTAATATCCTTTAAAACAATTTCCTTCTTTGGTGTAATTAATTCATAATACACAGGTGTATATTTAATGGCATCCATTTTCCCTGAAAATGGATTAACAGAGCTACCAAAAATTTTTTGTGACCTTAAATGAGAATAGGATTGGAAATCAATAAATTCATTCGAAAATGTTTTATACGATAATACTTTAACGTAATTTTCATTGCCCGTTGTCTGCATGGATAATGTCGGTTGATCTTTTAGGACGATGTAATTTGTAACATAAATTCCTTTAGAAATTAAGGCAAATCGGCACGCATTATGTTTCGCAATATCTGTTCTTACCTTGTCTAAGGCTTGGTTTTCAGAAGCCTCAATAATAATCCATTTGCCATTTTCGGGCTTTAAAACACAGTCAAAATTAACACCATTTATGGTTTCAGGATTTGCGGAACAATTCCATTTTAGTTGTGCGATTTTCTTAATATTATCTTCTAATTCTTTCCAGCTTGACATGTTGTCTAATTTTATTTGATATTTTCCCCTACGCAAACCTATCCCCAATAAACGGATTATCCAAACTGAATACCGAATTTCTATGCATTTTGCCCAGTCATTGAAAACAAAATAATTTAGTAAGAGCTATTTTAATGAAGCAGGACAGCCGATTGGCTGCCTATTTAGAATAAAAATAAAATAGGAATGGAAGGCGGTTTTAAAAAGGCAGGAGAGTGAAATTACCCCGCAGAAAGAAAACAATGTTTTACAAAAACAGCAGCAGTTTTCAGTGATGTAGATGGTAAATACAGGAGATATAAACAACTCAGCCCCTCATCTTTTTCAAGAGGAGGGGCTGGCAGCATACCATTTTGTGAAGAAAAATGTCTCAAATCTCATGTGAGATGTCTCTCATCCCATGAGAGATGTCTCCCATCTCATGAGAGATGTCTCCCATCCAATGAGAGATGTCTTCCATCTCATGAGAGATGTCTCCCATCCCATGAGAGATGTCTTCCATCCCATGTGAGATGTCTTTCATCTCATGAGAGATGTCTCACATCCCATGTGAGATGTCTTCCATCTCATGAGAGATGTCTCACATCCCATGTGAGATGTCTCACATCCCATGAGAGATGTCTTCCATCTCATGAGAGATGTCTTTCTTCTCATGGGAGGTGTTTTTCACCTAAAAGAAGCTTTTTTTCTATTCAGATCAGGTAATAATAATAGCCGGGTAAACAGTCCAGGCGGCATCTTCTGTGCTTACAATGGGTGCACTTCTGAATATTTGAGAAGAGCCGGAAGTTAATCCGGTAACTACTTTTTTTGCGCCGGTGCCTGACCTTAAAGCCGTCCAGCTGCCGTCAGCATTTTTCTGCGCCCATTCATGATGTCCGGGTTCGGCAGCAGCAATTTCAACAACACCCGGTGTTGTTGTGTTTCTAACTCCAACAAATTTGTGGCGGGCCGATGATTGTTTCACAACAAAATTAGCACTTTCAATAATTGCCACTGCATCAGCAGGGGCATTATCTGCAACTTTCTGAACATCGCTCAACACAAATTTTAAATTTTTAGCCACTATTTTTTTGAACGCGTTGCGCTGAGAAGCGGTGCTGGTTGGCGGGTTCAGATGCAGTCCGCTCTGAGCGCCGTCTAAGGCATTAACGTCTGCTAAAAACTGAGCGGGTGTTACTGACCATACTACCCCTGTAAAATTAGGGTTGCCGTTTGGAAGCGGCAGTGTAATGGATGTATGAACTCCGAAGGCATTTACGATATACTGATCGATACCGGTGTTTGGTTTAACCACTGCAATAGCTTGCAGTATGGTTACTTGCGAACTTGTTGTCATTTTTTTTTGGATTAAGGGTTAGATATATAATTATTAATTGTGCTGCTTGTTTTACTCAATTGCTGCTTGTTTAATTTCCTTGCGTTTTGTGCTTAAGCTATTTTGATGCGGCCTCCTTTTTTATTTCTATTCACAGCTTTTGTTTTTTAGATGTAAAAGAATATTTGTTTTTTTTATTTCTTCTAAAACCGTTATGAATGGGGTTTTATTGCATTGCCCCATAAAATAAAGTTTAAAAAAATAACAATAAAATGTAACCCAAAATCGTTGCGTTTCCGCAAGCCTCTTATAGTATTGAGAAAAAATAAAAAAATAATTTTGTTATGAACACCCAAAACCTAAAGGATAGAAATTTTTTAAGGGCGTTTTTAGAATTTAATTACATGTTTTATCAGTATTAACCGATTAAAAAAATCATTCAGGGCTAAAGCCCCTTTGCAGTATGGTTTTAATAACCCCAGCCTTAAGGCTGGGGTTACAAATGGAATACCTATTATTAATAGGGCTTTAGCCCTTTAGTCGGTTAGCATCGATATTTTAGTATTGAATAATTTTCTCGCTGCGGGTAAACAAGCAATTGTTTAATAGACCTCTTTCATAATTCAACAGGAAAATAGATGCGAAACTAGTTCAGCACACGTTCTCGACTCCGCTCGAACTGACAAACGCGCGCTGTCAGGCAAAGGGGAAAAATGTCGAAATGGGCAGGTCACACTGAGCTTGTCGAAGTGTTTGGGAAGCCAGCGCACATATTTCGACAAGCTCAATATGACAACACGTAATTCGTTTTCTCCAGTTCGAGCGGAGTCGAGAACGCGGGAAGGTTTATATTTTCAGAAAATGTTTTGGAATAACAAAACCAATGACTGCAGCACTTGGTTCATCCTTTGTCCCGCAGCATCCATCCCTTAATTTATTTCAGTACAATCAAGCCCTCTTAAAAAATATTTCATATCTTGCTTATCAGATCATTTTTATAAATATCTCATAATTGAAAAGATATTAAGAATGAAAAAATACTTAACAAGAGCAGCATAACATTAATGATCTGAACAGATTTCGCAAGGCTTTCCAAAAAGGGGAAATGAAAACACTTGAAAAAACATATTACAAATACATCTCATCTTCTTTCGGGCAGGAAGAAATAAAGCGGAAGCGTTTTTATTTCGGCATGCGGCCTATTCACTCTTTTCAAAAAATTGTTTTTATAAACGCTTTTGTTTTTTTATTCTTAACCCATCCGATTTTCTCTCAGACCATTTCTTACATTATCCCTGATATAGGCTCTGCAGGCCAGAACACGTATGTTGAAATTATCGGCCCATATAATCAGAATGCTAATTTCGGTGCCGATGGTATTTATTCAAATAATGCGGGAGATGCAGTACGCCTTATCTGCGCCAGCAGCAGTGATACAAACAAAATAAAAATAGGGCCTGTAAGTGTAAGCTGGAATGGTAAAATGGTTTCTGCCCAGGTATTTGTAATGCCCGGAGTAAGCCCCAATTCAGCCGACTGGCAGCTTCTTTTACCAGCCTATCGTATTCCATTGCAGGTAGTATTAAACAGTACCAGTTTTTCTAATGCCGATACATTTTATATTGTTCAGCCGCAGCCGGCAATTATTACTTCAGGTGCTGTTACCCTTGGCGGAGGAGGAGCAGGAGGCATACGTTCCCGCCGGGGAGCAATGATAGTAAGTGATCTGCAGTTTAACAGCGGAGCCAATGTAACCGTAAGCACATCCGATTGTGACCCGGGTACAGCCGGGAATCAGGGTTTTCTGCCGATAAATGTAATAAGCAGGGGAAGAGTTTTTATAGATCAGGGAGCTTCGGTTTCCCTGAATGCGCCCGGAGGGCAGAATACAGACGGGGCGCCTGGCGGAGGCGGGGGCGGAACAGAGTCGTGGGTCAATTGCTCAAGTTCAGGCGGCACCAACCGCCCGGGTACTGGATATACCGGCGGAGGTGCAGAACTGCTTCGCGGGGAGCAGCCTGGAGCCGGAACAGGTTCAACTCCACCTCCATGCGCTATGCCTGGTACCGGTGGTATTTCCTTAAATGGTGTTCCCGGAGGCGAAGGCTTAACAATCTGCGGCGCGGATCAGGGATTTGGTTCAGGCGGTACCGGCCATCCATTCGGATCAAGCGGCTCAGTAAGCGGGGCCGGGGGATATGGCGGTGCCGGCGGCGGCTACGGCGGCGGCGGATTTGGTTCGGATGGTACTACTCCCGGAACATCCGAAAACGGGAAATCTAATGGAAATGATCAAATGGTGCCTTTTTCAGGAGGCGGCGGTGGGAGTGCGGGAGTAGTTGGTTCAGGTGCATCCCGAGGCGGCGGCGGCGGCGGGGGAGCTGCTGCATTTCATGCATTTTTATCTTCTTCTATCATATCTCCTGCAACTATAAGCGCCGACGGAGGTGTTGGAATAAATGGCTGCGGCGGCTACAGAGGCGGCGGCGGCGGATCTGGCGGGGGTATTGCACTCAGCGGAAAACTGAATTCACTCGGAACCGGAACTACTGAGGTATTGGGCGGTCCCGGCGGTGTTGGCGGCGGCGGACAAGGCGGCTCCGGCGGTGCCGGCAGAGTCAGGATTGACGGCCCTTTTACAACTGTGCCGACCATAAACCCTGCTCCCGGCGCTAACAGTTCCACATCTTACATCGGCCCAAGTACTGACACCACGCATTATGCTGCAAGGTCTTTTACATTAACAGGCACTGGTAACGGGCAGGCCATACGCATTTATCTGAAGCCGATTTCAAAACCCTGGCAGCTCTTAACAACCATCAGCAGCTATGGTACAGCCTGGACTCAGAGTATTGTTATGCCCTGCCCTGATACATTGTTCCTGCTTGTTGCGGCTCAGGAAGTGCCATCTCCAAGTGCTGCACAATATACTGCCGAACCTGCATGGGTATTTTCTCAGGCTGCTGCAAATATTATAATAGTGAAAAATGCCCTGAAAGCTCATGCCGGCCCTGATGTATCAGTATGTCCTGGGTTTTGCACAGTCATCGGCGCTGCACCTTCTGTAACAGGAGGCGTTCCTCCTTATACTTATTTATGGGCACCTGCAGCTGGTTTGAGCAGCGCTGTTTCGCCTAATCCAACAGCATGCCCGCATATTAATTCAATATACGCTCTCACTGTTACTGATTCTTCAGGCTGTTTTCATACCGATTCAATAAAAATAAACATATACCCAAAACCGGCTGCTAAGTTTGGTTTTAAGGATGTCTGTTTAACCCGGTCTGTCAATTTTCATGATTCCTCAATAGTTTCAAGCGGTTCTATAACCGGCTGGTCATGGAACTTTGGCGATGGCACGCCTTTCAGCACTATTCAGAGTCCGGGCCATATTTATTCAAGCCCTGGAACTTACGTTGTTACTTTAATAGCCGCAAGTAATAACGGCTGTAAAGACACTATTGTTAAAAACATTGTGGTTCATCCTCTTCCTGTTGTTTACTTTAATACATCAGACGTCTGCGACCAAAACATTGCTCATTTCAATGATCAATCCAGCATTCTCCCAACCGATACAATTCATACCTGGCACTGGAATTTCGGCGACGCCACAGCGCCGGTAATAACAACCAATACAACACACTTGTATGCATTGCCCGGTTCATATACCGTTCAGCTGATTGATGTTTCAAATTTCGGCTGTTCCGATTCTATTACTAAAACAATAATTGTACATCCTAATCCTGTGGCTGATTTTAAGAATACCAGCGTCTGCCAGGGCCTCGCAACACAGTTCAGAGATACATCCACAACAGCTTTAGGAACCATCACTGCATGGAACTGGAATTACGGCGATGCCAGCCCCTTAGGCACTATTCAAAACCCTTCCCGATTGTATGCAAGCGGAGGCATGTATAATGTTACTTTGATTGTTGGAAATAATTTCGGCTGTGCCGATACCATAACAAAACCTATACGTGTATATTACAACCCTGTCGCGGATTTCAGTCGTGTTGATGTCTGTTTAGGCGACAGTCTTCACTTTACCAATACCAGTGCAGTAACTCTTCCGGATTCTCTGGCAGCTTATTTATGGGTGTTTGGAGATAACGGCCCAACAGGCAGTACAGCCAGTCCCGCTCATTACTACAGCCTGTCCGGCACTTACAATGCAACCCTGTTAAGCAGAACAACAAAAGGCTGTTCCAATGCAATGACCCATGCTGTGAAAACCTATGATGCTCCCCAATCGGCCTTCAGTAAAAATAATATCTGTTTGTTTGATTCAGCTGTATTCAGCAATACAACAATTCCTCCTGTAATGGGAAGTACAGCAAGCTGGACATGGAATTACGGCGATAACAGCGGACTTAACACAACAGTATGGAGCCCTGTTCATCATTATCTCCTGCCTGGTCATTACCAGGTAACCCTGATAACACGCTCTTCTAACCTTGGCTGTGCCGACACTCTTAAAGACAGCATTACAGTGTACCCTATGCCTGTTGCGGGTTACAGCTTCAGCAATGTATGTTTAAACCAGCCGATGATTTTTAATGACAGTTCAAGAATATCGAGCGGAAGCATCGCAGCGCACTCCTGGAATTTCGGTGACGGCACTTCTCCGAACGGCAACCCTAATCCCAGCCACCTGTATGCCAATCCGGGCACACGTCCTGTAACATTAATAGTAACGAGCGCTTACGGCTGCAAAGATACAATCGTAAAAAATACAGTAGTTCATCCGCTTCCTCACGCACGCATTTATGCATTGGATGTATGTAATGGAACAGCAGTTCAGTTTGCCGATTCTTCTTACATTGCGCCAAGCGATACTATTCACAGCTGGCGCTGGAACTATGCTGATAACAGTGCTTTTAGTGCTGCTCAAAACAACTCTCACTTATATGGTTCAGCAGGTGTATACCCGGTTCAGCTGTTTATTACATCTAACTTCGGCTGTGTAGATTCAGTGATACGGGCAGTAACCGTCAATCCCAATCCAATTGTCAGTTTTACAAGGAACGACAGTATCGGCTGTGAACCTTTATGCGTCACTTTCCAAAATACTTCTACCGTAAACCCTGGAACAAATACTGTTTTTGTGTGGAATTACGGCGACCAAAGTTCCGCAGGAAGCGGACAGAGCCCTTTTCACTGCTATCATAATGATTCAGTTTTTGCACCTAACCTCTTAGATGTAACATTAACGGTTACTTCCGACAGCGGCTGCGTAAGTACAAAAACAAAAACTCATTACATCACTGTGTATCCCATGCCGATAGCAGGTTTTACAGCATTGCCAAGCAGTGCCAGCATAGTTAATCCTGTTATAACAATAACAGATAAATCTATCGGAGCAAATTACTGGCACTGGAATTTCGGTGATCAGGATACAACATCAATACACAATCCTAACCCGCATACCTATGCAGATACAGGCACTTACTTAATAAGACAGATTGTATCAACTCAGTACAACTGTGTTGATACGGCTTATCAGACCATCACAATAGAACCGGATTTTTTATTTTATATTCCAAACTCCTTCACACCCAATGATGACGGGGTAAACGACACCTTTAACGGGAAAGGCATATTTATAAAAGAATACGAAATGATGATATTCGACCGCTGGGGAAATCTGATATTTTATTCTGATGATAAAAATAAAGGCTGGGATGGCAGGGCCAATCACGGTGCGGATATCGCACAGAGAGATGTGTATATCTATTCAATAAAAATCACAGATTTTAACCAGCGGAAACACAGCTACAAAGGAACTGTTACATTGGTTAGGTGATATTGATACTCAGATTTTAAATCACATTGGGCGCATCTAATTAATTTCACCTGATCATTTAATGAAGGGATATAGTAATTACAATAAAAGAGCATGCCTATGTTCGGTTATTTTATAATTTTGCGGAACTATGGCAAATCAAGAAGACATTTTAAAAAATATTATTTCCCACTCAAAGGAGTATGGATTTATTTTTCAGAGCAGTGAAATTTATGACGGCTTAAGTGCTGTTTATGATTACGGGCAGATGGGTGTTGAACTCAAAAAAAATCTGCGTGAATATTGGTGGAAGGCAATGGTGCAGCTTCATGAAAACATTGTGGGAATTGACTCTGCAATTTTTATGCACCCCACAATTTGGAAAGCATCCGGACATGTGGATGCTTTTAATGATCCATTGATTGATAATAAAGACAGCAAAAAACGTTACCGCGCTGATGTGCTGATTGAGGAGCATGTTGCTAAGATTGAAGCGAAAATTCAAAAAGAAGTTGATAAAGCAAAAGAACGTTTTGGCGAATCATTTAATGAAGAAACATTTCGTTCAACCAATGCGCGTGTATTGGAAAATCAAGCGAAAGCAGATGCTGTCCTTGCAAAATTTAAGGATGCCTTAGAGAAAAATGATTTAGAAGGAGTGCGTCAAATTATTATTGACTGCGAAATTGTCTGCCCTGTTTCGGGAACAAAAAACTGGACCGAGGTGCGTCAGTTTAATTTAATGTTCAGCACCGCAATGGGCTCTGTGAGCGAGGATGCAAGCGTTATTTATCTTCGTCCGGAAACGGCTCAGGGGATTTTTGTGAACTTTTTAAATGTGCAAAAATCAGGAAGAATGAAAATACCTTTTGGTATAGCACAGACCGGAAAGGCTTTCCGCAATGAGATTGTAGCACGTCAGTTTGTTTTCCGTATGCGCGAATTCGAACAGATGGAAATGCAGTTTTTTGTCCGTCCCGGCACTGAAATGGAATGGTATAACTACTGGAAAGATGCACGTATGAAATGGCATCATTCACTGGGATTAGGAAGTGAAAATTACCGTTTCCACGACCATTTGAAGCTCGCCCATTATGCAAATGCTGCCTGCGATATTGAATTTAATTTTCCATTCGGATTTAAAGAATTAGAAGGAATCCATAGCCGCACCGACTTTGATTTAAAAGCGCATGAGCAGCATTCCGGTAAAAAATTGCAGTACTTTGATCCGGAGCTCAATCAAAATTATGTGCCTTATGTTGTTGAAACATCAGTGGGACTCGACCGTCTGTTTTTATCCGTACTTTCAAAAGCATACATCGAAGAAAAATTAGAAGACGGCACAACCCGCACAGCGCTTAATATTCCGGCTTTTCTTGCTCCAATAAAAGTTGCAGTATTGCCACACTTGAAAAAGGACGGGCTTCCTGACAAGGCACGTGAAATTATGGATATGCTCAAGTACGACCATGCCTGTGCTTACGATGAAAAAGACACTATCGGAAAACGTTACCGCAGGCAGGATGCAATTGGAACGCCTTTTTGTATTACCATCGATCACCAGTCATTAGAGGATAACACCGTAACTATCCGTTACCGTGATACAATGCTTCAGGAGCGGGTTTCAATAGAAAAACTGCCTCAGATCATTGATGATAAAGTAAGTTTTAAAAAAGTTCTTCAAAGCCTGCAGCTGCAGACAGTTTAAAAAAAAGAGGCGTTCCGTTATGAACGCCTCTTTTGCAATATAAATGAGAATAATTAATGTTAGCCTTTTTTACGTGCAGCTTCTTCTTTTTTGTGAGTTAAGTTAAAGGGTCTGGAGATATTAAAACCGAATTTAAATCCGCCTTTCAGCCAGCTGTCAGTAGTCTTTGCGATATAATTGTTTTCGATAAGTCCTGAGGCATTCGTGAAATTAAAGTGAAACACATGTCCGCCTGTTTCTATTTCTAAACCAACAGCTAAAGGATTATAATAAGGAAGTACAGTGTTATTAGTGCGGTATTTTGAAAACGTATAATAATAATCGGCTATAATTGCTACCCGTGTAGTGAGTTTAAAACGAAAACCTCCGCCCATTGAAAGTAAATCATTCGTTTCTGCTCCGCCGTTCGTGGGATTAATAGCTGCAAGTACAAAATTGCGATGCTGATAAGTAGGTAACAATTCCATTGACAAACGCCATCCGAATTTACGTGCAATAATTAATTGGCTCATATAAGAAACGCGCTGAAGGTCGTTTTTTGCCATCCCGGCAGATGCATCAACACCATTGTAAAACTGGGCAGGAAGCTGCGGGTTGTAGCTCATATCGCCGTAAAAAGCCAGAGAAATTGGTACATGATTATCGGTAGTCTGTGTAAGAAAGCGGTATTTAACCAATCCGTCAAGCATTTCAGATTGTTTGCTTCGTCCGAATCCTAAAGTTAAGTTATTGGTAATACCAAAATCAAACCCGAGGCGTATATCGGAAACATTATCTAATCCGTAAAGTGAGTGAACACCGCCATTGCTCATAACCCCTATATTTCCAAAAAGGTGGGAAATATTAAAGGCCATTGTTTTAGCTTTTGCGGTTTCTATCGTCTGGCCATTAATAATTTTTGATTCCTTGAAAGTGGCCATCACTTTTTCGTGAGTTTTAGGCCCTCCGCCTTCATCAAGAAGTTTTAACATATCATCTTGTGCGAAAGCACTTAAGCCAGATGCAGCTAAAATAAATAGCGAAGCTGCTTTTTTAGAAATTGTCATCATGTTTTTTTAATCTTTTTTGTATGGTATAAGAACTGCACTCAGCTTAACTTCGGTGTCCGGCGGAATAACTCCTGAGTAAAGGCTGGGAATAACTACTTTATAATCTGCAAATTTAACTTTAAAGGTTGACGATAAAGTAATTTGTCCTCCATCAACGCTAAGTGTACCGGGAATTGTTGCGTCATTTTCTACACCATGAATAGAGAGTTTTCCGGTAACAGTTACCTTATATAAGCCGTCTTTTTTATAATCAACTTTTTCGTTTATCTTGCCTTTGAAAATAGCGTTTGGGAATTTTTCGCTTTCAACATAATTCTCGTTAAAGTGTTCCTGCATTAATGGTTTTACAAAAACAAAAGCTGTCATTACAATTTTTATCTGAACATCACCGGTAGAGGTGTTAAGCATAGTCTTTGCAGCTTTATTAACTGCATCTATATCTTCAACAGGTGTTTTTGAAAAGAAAGAGATGTCGCAGCTTTTTGTCATATAAATTTGAGCGAACGCACCTGTGCTGAAAGCAGCGGCTATTGTAAATAAAATTGTTTTTTTCATGTTCTTGTTTTTTAAAATTAGTAAAAAATACTTGGCAAAGTTTATGCCGATTAAAATTAATTTGCAATAAATATTTCTTTATCCAGAATCTGATTTTGTTTTTAGGTTTTTTTAATTCTGAAATTTATTGCACAAATATAGCCATACTTTCTGAAGACATTCTGTTTCATGAATTTTAATTTTTAAAAGAATTCCAGCAGTTTTCATTTACAGTTATTTTGAGAATATCAGAAGTATCATAGTAGATATTCAAATGTAACATCAATAATTTTTTGTGTACTGCTCTTTCCCGTTTTCATCTGAAAAAATCCATTTACCGCTTTCCTTATCATTAGTATAAAAACCGTCATAACGTTTTTTGCCATTCTCGTACCAGTTAACAGATTTGCCGTTTCGTTTTCCATTTACATATTCTGTTTCGCTCCAAAGCATACCATTTTCATACCAGCTTTTCCAGGTACCGCTGCGCTTGCCGTCTTTCATCACTCCCTGCATTTCTATTTTGCCGGCTTTGTAATATTTTATGTATTCTCCATTTTGAATAAGGGTGTCTTTTTTTTGAGCGAAAATAAAATCAGTTTTAATTGTATCACGCTGTAAACTTTTATTTCCTGTTTTATCGGATGATTGGTTATTACAAGCCAAAAGTAAAACCGGAATGAGCAGTAAGAAAAAGAAGTGTTTCATCAGATTTTAAATTTACTTTCAGTTTACCCGTCGTCTGCCCTTTAATAAAGGACAGAGAGAGGTGAATTAATTTTTTCGCTCGGTTGTATATTTAACCAATTCCCTTAAAGATGTTTTTGAAGCACTGTCGGGAAACGTTTCAAGTATGTTTAAAGCCTTGGTTTTATATTCGGTCATCCGGCTTTCGGCATATTGAATGCCTCCGCTTTTTACAACAAAATCAATCACCTCAGATACTTTTTTAGGATCATTGTTATTGTTTTTTACAATATTTATGATGCTTCGTTTATCAAAAAAGGATGCATTGTTCAGCGTATAAATCAGGGGCAGTGTCATCTTCTTTTCTTTGATATCAATGCCGGTAGGTTTGCCGATAGAAGTATCGCCGCTATAATCAAACAAGTCGTCTTTGATCTGAAAGGCAATGCCCACAGCCTCTCCAAAGGCTTTCATCTGCTCAATTATTTTTTCATCATTTGTAACTGAAGCTGCCCCGCAGGCACAGCAGGATGCAACAAGAGATGCAGTTTTTTTACGGATGATATCAAAGTAAACAGCCTCGTCGATATCTAATTTTCGCGCTTTTTCAATCTGCAATAATTCACCTTCGCTCATTTCACGGACAGCATTTGAAACAAGGCCTAGTAAATGGAAATCCTTGTTATCAATAGAAAGCAGCAGGCCTCTCGACAATAGAAAATCACCAACCAATACTGCAATTTTGTTTTTCCAAAGTGCGTTTACCGAGAAAAAACCTCTGCGCTCATTTGAATCATCAACAACATCATCATGTACAAGCGTTGCCGTGTGAAGGAGTTCAATCAGTGATGCGGCGCGGTAAGTAGAATCATTCATTTCGCCGCACATCTTAGCGGATAAAAATACAAACATCGGACGCATCTGCTTGCCTTTGCGTTTCACAATGTAACGGGTTATTTTATCAAGCAGGGGTACTGAACTTTTCATTGAAGATTTAAACTTCAACTCAAACGCTGCCATTTCAGCAGCTATCGGTGCTTTTATTTCGTTTACTGTCATGAAGAAATTTTATTTTTATTAGCAAGCTGTCCGCATGCAGCATCAATATCTTTACCTCTGCTTCTGCGCACATTTACAATAATATTCCTGCTCTCTAAAAAATTCACAAATGAATCTAACCGCTGAGGGGTTGTCTGCTGGAATTCGCCGTCCTCAATGGGATTATATTCAATAATATTTAATTTGCAGGGGATATGCCTGCAGAAAGCTGCAAGTTCTGCTGCATCTTCAAGCGTATCGTTAAAGTCTTTAAAAACAATATATTCGTATGTTACACGGGTTCCTGTTTTTTCGTAAAAATATTTTAATGCATCTGCTAATACTTCCAGTGTATTGGTTTCGTTCAAAGGCATAATTTTATTCCGCTTCTGGTCATTGGCAGCATGTAATGATAAAGCTAAATTAAATTTAACGCCGTCGTCGCCCAGTTTTTTAATCATCTTTGCAACGCCTGCAGTGCTGACAGTAATACGCTGAGGTGACAAGTTTAAGCCTTCAGGCGATGTTATTTTTTGGATAGAATCCATTACATTATTATAGTTGAGAAGCGGTTCACCCATTCCCATATAAACAATGTTTGTAAGAGGAGTCTGATATTTTTCTTCTGCCTGATTTTTTATTAAAACAACCTGGTCGTAAATTTCATCAGCATTCAAATTTCTAAGACGCTCCAAACGGCCGGTAGCGCAGAATTTACAGGTCAGGCTGCATCCTACCTGAGATGATATGCAGGCTGTCATGCGCGTGTTGCTTGGAATAAGCACTCCTTCAACAATTTTGCCGTCAAAAAGTTTGAACGCGTTTTTAATAGTACGGTCGCTGCTTACCTGCATGGTATCAATAGATACAGCATTGATCACAAAATGAGCATTAAGAAATTCGCGTGTGTTTTTTGAAAGATTAGTCATCTCGTCAAACGTCCTTGCGGACTTTTTCCAAAGCCATTCATAAACCTGCTTCGCACGAAATGCCTTATCGCCATTTTCGGTGAAAATGGTTTTCAGTTCTTCGAGTGAAAGTGCGCGTATGTCTTTTTTTTGCTGCAATTAATTTATTTTTTAGGAATATACAAACAGTATCTGCTCCTATGGAGCGTGTAAAGGTACGAATAATGAAAACATCCATCTTCCGAAGTTTCTATGAAAAATTTGGATGAATTTTATTGTAATTTCGCTCTGATTAAAAAATAAATTATGCGAAGAATTTCTGCAGATTATATTTTCCCCCTTTCTTCGGAGCCCGTAAAAAATGGCATAATTACCATTGATGATGCGGGATTAATACTAAATGTTGAATCCGGAAACGGAGATCGAAAACCGGAAATCGAATATTACAAAGGGATCATCTGTCCTGGATTTGTAAACACGCACTGCCACCTGGAGCTTTCCGGCATGCGCTCTCAGATGCCAGAAAAGTTAGGAATGACAGGCTTTATAAAAGAAATCATTTCTAAACGCTCCAGTTCTACTGAAGAGATGATACAACAGGCTATTGAAGAGGCTGAAGCGGAAATGATAAGAAACGGAATTGCTGCGGTTGGCGACATTTCCAATAATAACAGTACTTTCAAGCAAAAAGCAAAGGGTAATTTATTGTATCATACATTTATTGAAATTTTTGATTTGAACCCCGGTAAGGCCGATGAAGTTTTTAAAAATGCGCTTGTTTTAAAACAACAGCTTCAGGAACTTGAAACTTCTAACCTGCATCTTCCTTCATCCATTGTACCCCATGCTCCATACACCGTTTCAGAAAAATTACTGCATCTGATTAATGACTATGCAATTGAAAACAAAAGTATTTTAAGTATTCACAATCAGGAAAGCGAAACGGAAAGCGAGTTATTTATTTCGAAATCGGGATTGATGTATGAGGCATTTAAAAAAATGGGTATAAATACAGATTTACTGCGGAATACAGGGTTTAATTCTTTAAAATCAACATTGCCTTGTTTGATGGGTGCTTACAAGCTTCTGCTCGTTCATAATACTTTTACTTCTAAAGAGGATATTGATTGGGCTGAGACTAAAATGAGGAACCAAGAATTAAGAATCAAGAATCAAAACCAAAATGAAAAATCCGAAATCCTTTATTGGTGCACCAGCCCAAATGCAAATTTGTATATCGAAAATAAATTACCGGACTATAATTATTTCATTGAAGCGAATGTTCTTGTAACCATCGGTACAGACAGCTTAGCGTCTAATTGGAGTTTATCTGTTTTGGATGAATTAAAAACAATAGCAAAATATTATCCTCAAATTCCGCTTCATACACTGCTTACATGGGGAGCAAAAAACGGTGCAGATTTTTTAGGCTTTACACAGCTGGGTACTATCGAAAAAGGAAAAAGGCCGGGATTGAATCTTCTGAAAAATATTGAAGGCTTAACTATTTCGGGAAAAACAGAAGTTGTTAAGCTGGTGTAAATACCTGCGATAGTGTTTCAGGCATGATGATTTTATGAAAAGCTGTTAGAATTTTTTAAGAGTGCTTCTGCAATAATTAAATCCTGAGCGGTAGTGATTTTTATATTTTCCCGGTTACCATCAATCAAATTTATTTTTTCTCCAATCGCTTCCAGTACGCTTGCATCATCAGTAAATTCGGGCCGGTATTCCTGCAGAAAAGCCTTCTTTAGCAAGTTTGATTGAAAACATTGAGGTGTTTGAATGAAGTAATAGAGGCTGCGGTCAACTGCTTTGTTGGTATTGTTTTTTACTTCGCGTATGGATTCATTCAATGGTATAGCAGGGCTGGCATTGCCTTTTTGCGAAGCAGTTTCAAAAGCATTAATAATAGTCTGCCCGTTTACCAAAGGCCGTGCGGCATCATGTATTCCGACCAATGAATTTTCAGGAACAAGTTCTAATCCTTTTTTTACTGAATAAAATCGGGTTTCTCCGCCCTCAGTCAATTGAACCGGAATATTAAATTTATGTTTTTTGCAGAGTATGCCCCATTCTTTTTTAAATTCGGCTGAAAGCACAAGCACAATATTTATTTCAGGAATTACTGAAACAAATTTTTCAATCGTATGCATCAGTATGGGTTTGCCCAGCAGTTCAATGAACTGCTTCGGAACTGCGCTGTTCATGCGCGTTCCTCTTCCTCCTGCAGCTATGATGATATATTTTTTCAAAAATTTTTTCAAAAAAAATCCCCTCTCACAAAGAGAGGGGATTGAGTGAGATTGTTAAAGGATCAGCATTGCGTCACCGTATGTATAGAAGCGGTACTTTTCTTTTATCGCGTCTTTATAAGCCTTTACCATTAAATCATAGCCGCCGAAAGCGCAAACCATCATAAATAAGGTTGACTCAGGAGTATGGAAATTGGTTATCATGCAATTTGCTACGCTGAAATCATAGGGAGGAAAAATAAATTTGTTTGTCCAGCCATTATATGGTTTCAAATAACCATCAGTGCTCACAGAAGTTTCAACAGCACGCATAGTGGTAGTGCCTACAACGCAAACTTTCTTTTTTGCTTCACGTGATTTGTTTACAATTTCACAATTTTTATCAGTAATAATTACCTGTTCTGAATCCATTTTGTGTTTTGTTAAATCTTCCACTTCAACAGTGCGGAAGGTTCCCAAACCAATGTGTAATGTAACATTAGCAAAGTTTACACCTTTTAATTCCAGTCTTTTCATCAGTTCGCGGCTGAAGTGCAGTCCTGCCGTAGGAGCAGCAACAGCACCTTCATTTTTTGCATAGACCGTCTGATAACGTTCTTTATCTTCTTCGGTAGGAGCGCGTTTTATGTACTTAGGAAGCGGTGTTTCACCCATGTCGTTTAATGTTTTGCGGAAATCATCATAAGAGCCGTCAAACAAAAAACGCAGCGTACGCCCGCGTGAAGTAGTGTTATCAATTACTTCAGCAACCAATGTATCATCATCGCCGAAATAAAGTTTGTTGCCTATTCGGATTTTACGGGCAGGATCAACTAATACATCCCACAAACGGCTTTCAGCGTTTAATTCGCGAAGTAAAAAAACTTCAATTTTTGCACCTGTTTTTTCTTTGTTGCCATACATACGTGCCGGAAAAACCTTGGTGTCATTTAAAACCATGCAGTCACCGTCGCCGAAATAACTTAAAACATCCTTAAAATGTTTGTGCTCAATTTTTCCTGTTTTACGGTGAATTACCATCAGTCTGGCTTCATCACGCGTTTTAGCAGGAGTTTCAGCGATTAATTCTTTTGGAAGGGAAAATTTGAATTGTGAAAGTTTCATAAATCTTACGGGATTTTAAATATTAATATTAAAATTTGCGGCGCGAAAGTACTACTATAAAGAGGCGATGTCAACAAAAAACTTAATTATTTATGTTAATGAGTGTTTTTTCAAAGTCTTCGATACTTATTGCATCGCCTAATTTATAAGTGCCGATGCGGGTTCTGCACAAAGCAGTCAGGTGGCCGCCGCTATTAAGTGCCAGGCCGAAATCCCTGGCTAAAGAACGTATATAAGTGCCTTTGCTGCAAACTACTCTGAAATCTACTTCAGGCAGGGCGATACGGGTGATTTCAAATTCGGTAATGTCGATTTCCTTAGATTTTATTTCTGCCGTTTCTCCCGCACGGGCTATGTCATAGGCTCTTCTGCCTCCTATTTTAATCGCAGAAAATAAAGGCGGTGTTTGCTGCTGTTTTCCTGTGAACCCTGCAGCCACAGCATAAATCAACTCTTTAGTAATGTGTGAGGTCGGATAATGTGCGTCTATCTCTTTTTCTAAATCATAGCAGGGAGTTGTTGCGCCGATGTGAAACGTGCCGGTGTATTCTTTTTCTTGTGCCTGATATTGTTCAATGTTTTTAGTTTGTTTACCGGTACATACTATCAATAGCCCTGTTGCCAAGGGATCTAAAGTGCCCGCGTGGCCTATTTTAGGCTGAACGCCTTTTCCGTCGGCAAAAAGAGAGGGGTGGTTTTTTATTAGCCATTTCATTTTATTTACCACCTGAAACGACGTCCAGGTAAGAGGTTTGTTGATAAGAATAACCTCTCCGGCTCTAAAATCCTTCGACTGCATTTTATAAAATGCTAATCTGATAACCGGTAAAATACAAAATAAGAATTGTGAGGCCGACTACTATCCGGTAATAACCGAAAACTTTGAAGCCGTGTTTGGTAATAAATCCGATGAATGATTTAATTGCAATCAAAGCAACAATAAAGGCAACAACATTGCCGATAATTAATAAGTTAATCTGCGTGGAATCAAAAGCAAGCCCGTCGGCTTTATAATAATCGTAAATTTTTTTTGCAGTAGCGGCAAACATTGTGGGTACAGCCAAAAAAAAGGAAAACTCTGCTGCTGCTTTTCTTGTTAATTTTTGTGTTAAACCGCCGATAATAGTGGCCGCTGAGCGCGAAACGCCCGGAATCATTGCAATTACCTGGAACAGTCCTATTTTTAAGGCAGAAGGGTAAGACGGCGAAGAATCCGATTTCCCCTCGTCATTAAAAAGTTTATCCAGAAATAAAAACAGAATACCTCCTAAGAAGAGTGTAAGGCCTACAACAGCTGCGTTTTCAAGTAGGGCATCAATTTTTTTACTAAATAGGAGCCCGAAAACCACTGCGGGAATAAATGCTGTAAGGAGTTTTAAATAAAAATCAACAGTTTGAAAAAAGCGTTTCCAATACAATATTAACACTGAAACTATTGCACCAAGCTGAATAACAATTGTAAAAAGCTTGGTAAACGGGGCATGAGCAATGCCCATGACCGATGATGCAATGATCATGTGTCCGGTTGATGAAACAGGCAGAAACTCGGTAATACCTTCAATAACTGCTAAAATAAAAGCTTGGATGTAGGACATGAAATTAATTTGAGAATGTGAAGATGTGAAGATGAACTAATGGGGGAAACGTGTCGATTAAATTGGTTAATTTAAAAATCTACACATTGGTAAATCTTCACATCCAATTAGTCTTTTGGTTTTTTCATAATACCAAACAGTACTATTATAAAGCCTGCTAATATTGAAATTGGGGCAATAGTAATTCTTCTTGTGCTGAAAATTTCATCGGCATGAAATTGATTGGGATCATCTGAACCGCCTCCAATCATCAATAAATAACCAATAACAACAAATGCAACTCCTAGTATAAGGATACGATAGTTTTCTTTTCCGAAAGCAAAACCTGGTTTTTTTGTTTCTTTTTCTTTAGCCATTGGATAATTAATTTTATTGGGCAAATGTAATAAAAAATTTGAGCGGCAGTTTTTTGAACGGTAGAATTATACCGAATTTGATAAACCTGCAATCTCAAAAATTAAAGCACCCGCTCTGTATTTGCGGGTGCTCTTTCTCTTAATTTGTTTTTTTATTTTTTATTTCTTTTTGACGGGTATTCTGAATACCAGCCGCCGGATTTTATAGTGTTAGTTGTTTGGCGCACCAGAATCCAGCCAGCACTGAACTTTGCTGATCATTGCATCCGGCAGTTTTCCTGTAAGTGGCATCATACTTGGGTTGCCGTCAATCATCCTTAGTTTTAATTTCCCATTATCAGCATCCGCTTTCACTCCTGCATAAGTTGTGAAATTTGTCGGGCCTGAGCCTCCTGAAACATGGCATCCAGCGATAGCACATTGGCTCATCATAATTGGATGAATACTTTTTGCATATGTAATGCTATCACACCCGCTGCTGCCACTGCTTGCAGAAATACTTATATTATCAATATAAATCCATTCACCCCACGCAGAAATGTTTTCAAAAGCAAATTTTACTCCTGAATGCCCGGCAAGATTATTAAGGTTAATTTTATCGGTTCTCCATTCAGATGGAGAGGATGGAGCCCAACAGGTCTGGCCGGAAGTAATGGCCGGAATGTTTGAAAGTGAAGTGCCTCCTTTAATATAAACTTGGTTCCAGGTTGTGCCGTTATCCGTTGAAGCATAAACTGCAAGTGAGTCGGAATAAACAACATTCTTAAAATTAAGAACAGCATAAGCCACATCAAAAGAAAGACTTACTGAAGTGGCTTGGGTAAAATCATATGCAGTTGTTATACATCTGTCTCTTTTTCCAGTCATATCAATGGTTCCATCCCCGCTGCAATTATTAAATCCCATACAATTGGTACCAGAGTGTGCAACTGTTGTAACAATCTGCCAAGCAGCATCATTATCAGGATTGTTCCAGGACCAGCCTGAAGGAATGTAGGCACTGCTTTCAAACCCCTCAACTAAATTTAAACTAAAAGTCGCTTTAGTCTGCGGCGCAATGCCTTGATCCTTTATACATGAATGCAGAAAAATAACTCCGCCTGTCAGGAAAAGGAATAAAAGAAGAGAATAAATTGTTTTGTTCATAGCTGTAATTTTTTAATTTTAAATTGCATTCATGGATCCAATTTTCAAATGGATCAAAATTGGTTTTATCTAATACTTAGTTTTTTAGTCCAGGTGTTTTTTCCATCCGATACTTTAATAAAATAAATACCTGCTGAAATATCATCAACCTGTATTTTTTCATTGAAAGTGCTGCCGTTGGCTGTTATGTCTCCTGTTTTTAACTCTGTTCCAACTACATTGTACATTGAATAGTGGATTCTTTCTGAACGTCCTGAGCCTTCAATTGTAAATGAAGACGATGCAGGATTTGGATAGATGCTGAACCCGGAAGAAGGATTAATAGATTCTATGCCGGTTACTGCTGTAATACTTAAATTGTCAATATAAATCCATTCGCCCCAGGCAGAGCGGTTTTCAAAAGCAAACATAACACTCGGCTGACCGGCGGCAAGGTTACCCAGAATAATATTATCCGTTCTCCAATCAGATGACGAAGGAGTCCAGCAATCGGCAGAAGTAGTATTTGCAGTTGCAAGTGATGCCCCTCCTTTAAGATATATCTGGTTCCATGACGAGCCGCAATTAGTAGAAATATAAACAGCGAGCGTATCGGAGTTAATCTGCCCTTTAAAATTAAGAAGTGCATAAGCTACATCAAAAGATAAACTAGCTGAAGCTGTTGCGCTTGTGAGATTATAAGCAGTTGTGATAAATCTGTCTTTTGTTCCTGTCATATTTCCTCCGGAACCGTTGCCATCGCAATTATCAAACCCAATACAGCTGGTGCCGCTATGTGAAACAGTTGTTACTATCTGCCATGCAGCATCATTGTCGGGATTAAAAACAGACCATCCAGTTGGTAAATTAGCACTGCTTTCAAAACCTTCTGAAATAGGAAGTGTTGCAGGCGACCCGGTAACAAAAAACGAGTGTTGTGTCTGATCATTGGCAGAGTTCACGTCGGTACCGCCATTAGGATTGCTGCTGCTGCTGGTAAAGGTGTGGGTACCTACCGGCACAGTCATCGACGGGAGGGCAACATCCACGGAGGCTCCCATAGAAAGAGCGCCGCTCCAGTTGAAAGTTTGGTCGGGATTTGAGTCCGCATGGTAATGAATTACGCAGGTTGTTAATACAGATGTTCCGAAACATTTAAGATTTACTGTAGGGGTGAAGGTCGGGTTGCAGAGCGTGTCAATCGGAGTTGAGATTGAAAAAATTCCGGCATCCGCGCCGCCTCCGGGACAGCTTACAGTTGCAATACTAACCTTCGAACAAAGGTTGGCATCTACTACTGTTAAAGTATAACTGCCTGGAGCAAGCCCTGTAATTGCAGCAGTAGTGTGGCCGTTGCTCCATGAATAAGTATATGGGGAAGTGCCGCCCAAAGGGGCAGCTGTTATACTGCCGTCATTGGCTGTGCAGGATGTTGCAGCAACAGTAGTAAGGCTCGCTGCCAGAGCCGAAGGCTGTGTAATGGTGACTGTAGCAGTAGCAGTGCCGTTAACTGTAACTGTATATGTTCCGATTGGCAGTCCGGTTGCGGTTTGAGTAGTTTGAACTGGTGTAGTATTCCAGCTGTAAGTATAAGGAGTAGTGCCTCCTGTAGCAGCAGCTGTAGCTGAGCCAGTACTGCCCCCGAAACAATTAACCATAATAGGATTTGTTATTGATACCGATAATGCACCGCCAGGACAACTTACTGTACCAGTAGAGACCTTAGTACAAAGGTTGGCATCTGTAACTGTCAGTGTATAGCTGCCTGTTGCCAGTCCTGTGATTGCAGCAGAAGTGTGACCATTACTCCATGAATAAGTGTATGGAGAAGTTCCTCCGGACGGAGTTGCAGTAATACTACCGTTGCTGGCAGAACAGGATGATGTCGCTGTAGCATTTAAACTAGTGGTCAGAGTTGTTGGCTGAGTAATGGTTACTGTGGCGGTGGCAGTGCCATTTACCGTAACTGTGTATGTTCCGACAGGCAACCCTGTTGCTGTTTGAGTAGTCTGTACTGGTGCAGAATTCCAGCTGTAGGTATAAGGGGGAGTTCCGCCAGCAGCGGTAGCTGTAGCAGAGCCAGTGCTCCCGCCAAAGCATTTAACATTAACAGTATTAGTTATTGTTACTGACAACGGTGTTCCGCAGCCTACCGTTGCTGTCGTAACTTTAGTACATTGATTTGCATCAGTAACAGTTAATGTATAACTGCCGGCAGCAAGACCTGTTATAGCTGAAGAAGTATGGCCATTGCTCCAGGAATAAGAATAAGGAGATGTACCTCCAGTAACAGTTGGTGTTAGGGTTCCGTCACTGGCAGTGCAGGTTGACGCATTTACTGCATTAATAGCTGTAGCAAGCGCAGTTGGCTGGGTAATGGTAACAACGGCAGTAGCCGTGCCATTTACAGTCACTGTATGAGTTCCCGCAGCAAGACCCGTTGCTGTGGCAGCGGTTTGTCCATTTGTCCAGCTATAAGTATAAGGAGGGGTTCCGCCTGCAGCTGTAGCAGTGGCTGTGCCGGTGCTGCCTCCAAAGCATTTAACCATAACAGTGTTCGTTATTGTTACAGTTAATGGTGCACTACTGGCAGGAGTCAAAGTTAAACTTGTTGTTTTTACTTTATCTCCGCCGGTGCTTCCATTACCGTTTGCGCCTAAAAGAGCACAATACACATATGCGCTTCCACTGCTTGGGGCGGTCCAGTTAAAAGAAAAAGTAACAGCATTTCCAGTACCAGAGGCTGTCGTTTGTACCATATTAGTCGGTTGTCCACCACTGGTCACTTTTTTGCAGTTACTTGTAACCACAGTTCCAAAAGTACCAGCATCCAATGCTGAAGTTGAACTGGTAGAATTCAATATTTCTAAATCAAAACCAAATTTTGGATAACCTGAGCCATTAACACTCACAACGTAAGATGTGCCAGGTGTATATGTGTTGCCTGTCCCAAATGCAGGAACAGCGGTGATAGTAACAGTCGGCGTTGTTGACCCGCCGCTGTGACAGCCAGAACACGATGACCCGTCAAATGGGGATCCAGTGCAATATGTCACACCCGAAGAATGCTTAACAGAAAATGCCGATGAAGCTATAATAGCTGATGTGGCAATAAATAATACGATAATTTTTTTCATGGGATAATTTTTATAAGTTCCATCTTTTGTAACGGGGGTAGCGAAGCTAATAATAAAAAATCGGATTTGCAAATACTTTATTAATTTGTACTTCCCATTTTGTTCCATCATTCAGCTTTATTCTGCTGTTCTTTTTTTTAATATTTTGAAAAAAAAATTGTAAAAAATCATAATGTTATTTGTTGTGATTTTTTTGCACCACAATGTTAAGTATGAAATCTGTAGAGTTTCTGAAGTCAAAAATCTTAGTCGAGCTTGCCGGCGCAGAATTGCGAGTTGTTAATTTTTGTTATAGTGACAGACTCATTTCAGAATTCAGATGCCTGTATTAAGAATAAATCTAAAATTGCGGTGAGAAAAGATTATTGAATAATTATTAATTAGAGATGAAGTGATTAACACAATAAATCGATTGGTATTGTCAGTATTTTTAATTTTTTTTAATGGGAAAGCAAGAATAGACTTCCTTCGAATTTCAATGAATTTAGACCTGACGGCATTTAAACTGTCAGGTCTAAATATTCAAATTAATAATTACAGTGTTCCGCGTTTTGCTTGTTCAAGCTCAATAGATTCAAATAATGCTTTGAAGTTGCCTTTTCCAAATGAAGTTGCACCTTTCCGCTGGATAATTTCATAAAATAATGTAGGTCGGTCTTCAACGGGTTTAGTAAAAATCTGCAGCATATACCCTTCGTCATCACGGTCAACTAAAATGCCTAATTTTGCCAGTTCAGTAATGTTTTCGTCAATTTTCCCCACTCTGCTCTGCAGTTCATCATAATAAACTGTTGGTATTGTTAAAAATTCCACCCCTCGGCTTTTTAAAACAGAAACTGTTTCAATAATATTATCAGTAGCTAATGCAAGATGTTGTACTCCCTGTCCCTCATAAAAATTAATATATTCTTCAATCTGCGATCTCTTTTTTCCTTCGGCAGGCTCATTGATAGGGAACTTAATACGTCCGTTTCCATTGCTCATTACTTTGCTCATTAAAGCAGAGTATTCTGTTGAAATATCTTTGTCGTCAAAGGATAAAACATTTACAAAGCCCATTACTTTCTGGTAATATTCAGCCCAGGTATTCATTTCATTCCAGCCTACGTTGCCAACCATGTGATCAATATATTTTAAACCTGTTGTGGTTGGATTGTAATCGGATTTCCATGCTTTGTAACCAGGCAGGAAAATGCCGTTATAGTTTTTACGTTCAACAAAAAGGTGTACTGTTTCTCCGTAGGTGTAAACGCCGGAGCGGATTACAAAACCGTTTGAGTCTTCTTCTTTTGAAGGCTCCATAAAAGATTTGGCACCACGCGAAATAGTTTCGTTGTATGATTTTACTGCGTCATCCACCCAAAGTGCTATCACTTTAACGCCATCCCCATGTTTTCTTAGATGATCATTAATAGGCGATTTAGAATTGAGCGGTGTCGTAAGGACAATCCGGATTTTATCCTGTGCTAATACATAGGATGAGTAATCCTGACTGCCTGTTTCAAGCCCTTTGTAAGCAAGTGATTGAAAACCGAAAGCTGTTTTATAAAAATGCGCAGCCTGTTTTGCATTGCCCACATAAAATTCTACATAATCAGTTCCGTTTAAGGGCAGGAAGTCTCCAGCTTCTTTATAAACCTTTTCTAAAGTTGATGCGATATCTTTTGTGTTCATTTTTTTTAAGATTTTTAAATGTAATATGATTACAAATTTAGTCAAACAAAATTCATCTTAACCATTATCTTTAATTTTCTTGGTTTTTCAAACCTCTTTAATCGTGCTTTGAGCAAAGGTCTTAAATATAAATTTCGATGAGTTTATGACGTTTGTCATAAAAAAAATCATATTGACCGGATAAAAATCTTATAATTTATTTCTGATAAATATTTTTAAAAAATATTATTAAAAAACAAAAATGGATTTATTTGCTCTGAAAATTACATTCTGAAAATAGCTACATTTGCAGCATCGTGGCAAAAAAAACAAATAAACATATTGTATTACACGACACTGTTAAAGTGCCTGCTAAACCAATGCTTACAGCAGTAAAGGGCACTTCATCTACCCCGTCATTATTTCAACATCATTTATTAAGAGGAAGTATTTCTCAACAGAAGATACACTATACGGATTATGATTATTCCATTACTGGAATACTGTTGATTTTATATGTGATGTTTGTATGGTTATTTGTATCTAATTATAAAAAATTGAGCCAGATAATAAAAGGGTTTTATGTAAACCGTTATGCGAATCAGTTGACTCGTGAGGAGTTTTCTATCGGTAACAGAGTTTCGGTGTTTTTATCTGTTTTCTTTGTCTTCACACTCACTCTGTTTATCTGCCGGATAATATCTTATTACGGATTTCACACCTTCACAAATAATGAAGCAGTGCTGGGAATAATTACTGCAGTTTCAATAACAGTCATTTATATCATTAAATTTTTTATTATTAAATTGTTCGGATATATTTTTGAGCTTCAAAAAGAGGCAGCCGATTACATGATGACAGTTTTTTTGTTCGGCAACACATTAGGATTATTCATGCTCCCTTTAATAGTCTGCCTTGCCTTTGTTAAACAAGTTCCTCCCGTTTTTTTTATTTATGCAGGTATAGGAATCATAATTACTTTATTCTGCATTCGGATAATCAGGGGGGTAATTCTTGCCCTCAATAGTTCAAGGATTTCTAAATTCTATTTATTTTTGTATCTTTGCGCTCTTGAAATTTTACCCCTCATTGTTATGATGAAGTTATTTATGCTTAAAATCGGGTAATTCATCGAAGACCTATAATAGTATTTAATGTTTTGTTTTGTTTAACGATAACGCAGCAAAATTGAAAGTAAAAACAATATTAGTATCGCAGCCGAAGCCTGAAGGTGATAAGTCGCCCTATTTTGAGCTAGCAAAGAAGTGCAATGTAAAAATTGATTTTCGTCCTTTTACGCACATTGAGGGCGTTTCTGCCTTGGATTTTAGGAAAGATAAAGTAAACATTTTAGAGCATTCTGCTGTAATAATGACCAGTCGCAGTGCCGTTGATCATTATTTCAGGATGTGCCAGGAGATGCGTATTACAGTTCCTGAAACAATGAAGTATTTTTGTATTTCCGAATCAACTGCATTTTACCTTCAGAAATATGTATTGTACCGAAAACGTAAAATATTTCATGGAAAGCAGACCATTACTGATTTAATGGTTGTGATAAAAAAACATAAGGACGAAAAATATCTATTACCCTGTTCTGATATTCATAAAGAAGAAATTGCTGATAAGCTGGATGAGCAGAAAATATTATATACAAAAGCCGTTATATTCCGCACTGTGTGCAGTGATTTGAGTGATCTCGCAAACGTCAATTACGATGTGCTGGTGTTTTTCAGCCCGTCAGGGATTAAATCACTTTTAAAAAACTTTCCAAAATTTAAACAAAACAAAACCCGTATTGCCAGCTTTGGCGCTGCGACAGCGCAATCAGTAAAAGAAGCTCGTTTAAAAGTAAATATACTTGCCCCTACTCCCAAAGCCCCATCTATGACAATGGCTTTGGAGCAATACATAATAGAGGTTAACAAAGCGGTAAAGTAAGTAATCTTTTAAACCAAACACTTCAAGTCTCAACCTATTTACTATTCAATGGCTGACGCTGGCCGAAAAACCTCAAAAAAAATAATTATGGAAATTGGTGATTTTTTTAATACCCGCGCTTCCTGCTGATAAACACCGAAGTTTTTTAATAAGCAGGAAAACTCCTCATGCAGACCTTTATCAAATCCGAACGTCTATCAAGTAAAACAGCAATCGATAAATTATTTCAATCGGGCAAATCATTTAACAGCACCCCTTTCAAAATTATTTGGCTGCCCTCGGAAGAAAATGATGTGCCGGCAAAAATTCTTATAAGTGTACCTAAGCGGTTATTTAAAAAAGCAGTTGACAGGAACAGGTTGAAAAGATTGATAAGAGAGGCATACAGAAAGAATAAAGGGCTTCTTTGTTTTAACCTGAAGAATAAAAAAATTTCTTTCATCTTTATTTTTACTTCAAAAACAACAATTGATTATAAAGAGATGGATGAGAAAATAATTTCTGCATTGAAGCGTTTAAGCAGCAACATTAATACGGAATTTTAAAGTGAAACTAATAACAGCTCCTATCCGCTTTTTATTCATCAGCATTATAAAAATTTACCAATATACCATTTCGCCGATGCTTGGAGCTGCATGCAGGTTTGAACCTTCTTGTTCTCAATACGGCATCGAAGCTTTAAAAAAGCACGGGCCTTTTAAAGGAGGGTACTTAACGATAAAAAGGGTTTTGTCATGCCATCCATGGGGCAGGCACGGGCATGACCCAGTACCATAAATTGAAGTTTCTCTAAAAGGTTTTTGATGAAAATATTGAAATGGAAGTGAACGACAGTTTTAAAACGGAATGTTAATAATTTATAAAAGATGCAGCAGACGGGCCGGAATAATTCTGATGCAATATTTTAAAACAATATCATTCGTACATTTACAGTAATTTAATTTGTAATCTATTCTTCTGTAAAAAACACAGAGGATAATTTGTAAAATATGAAGGCATTTATCAAAAAATTTAAGCTGTTCTTTATTCTTTCCATGATAGGAGGTTATGCATTAATCTCCTACAGCTTTGTTGACAGCTATTTCGAAGTGTCTAAAAATCTCGACATCTTTGCCACGCTATTTCGGGAGCTGAATATTTATTATGTTGATGAAACAAATCCTGGCGACCTTATGAAAAAAGGGATTGACGATATGCTAGAGTCTTTAGATCCATACACCAATTATATCCCGGAATCAGAAATTGAAGATTATCGTTACATGACTACCGGGCAGTACGGCGGTATAGGAGCATTGATCCGCCAGGAAGGGGATTATGTGCTCATCTCTGAGCCTTATGAAGGGTTTCCCGCGCAGAAAGCGGATTTAAGAGCCGGCGACAAAATTTTGAGAATAAATGATACTGATGCGAAAGGAAAAAAAACAGATGATATCAGTAAGTTTTTAAAAGGCCAGCCGAGCAGCACTATTAAATTATTAATTGAGCGCGAGGGCGAGAAAAAACCCATTGAAAAAATAATAAACCGCGAAGAAATTAAAATAAAAAGTGTGTCCTATTCCGGTATGGTAAGCCCAACCGTAGGTTATATAAAGCTTACAGGCTTTACTGAAAATGCGGCCAATGAAGTGAAAGATGCATTGCTGGAATTGAAAAAAAATCCTGCTCTGAAATCATTTGTGTTTGATTTGCGCGGTAACCCGGGCGGGCTGTTGAAGGAAGCTGTTGATATTGTTAATCTGTTTGAAGAAAAGGGAACTGATATTGTAAGTACCAGGGGTAAAGTAAAAGATTGGGATAAAACTCATAAAGCCATGAACAGCCCTGTAGATTTGAATCTGCCGATGACGATATTAATCGATCGCGGCTCGGCATCTGCTTCTGAAATTGTTTCCGGCGCTTTGCAGGATTTGGACAGAGGTGTGGTTATAGGCCAGCGTTCATACGGTAAAGGGCTTGTTCAGCAGACACGCCCATTGAGCTATAATGCCCAGCTTAAGGTTACTGTTGCAAAGTATTACACGCCAAGCGGCCGGTGCATACAGGCTTTGGATTATTCACATCGCAATGAAGACGGCAGTGTTGCTAAGGTTCCTGATTCATTAATATCAGCATTTAAAACCAAGAACGGAAGAATTGTTTATGACGGCGGAGGTGTTGAACCTGATGTGGTTTTGGAACAAAAAAAATACAGCAGCATCATTGCGAGTTTAGTAACTAAAAATTTGGTTTTTAATTATGCAACAAAATACCGCATTGAGCACGCTTCAATTATTCCTGCAAAAGATTTTAAATTGTCGGACTCAGAATACGATGACTTTGTTTCTTATCTTAACGGGAAAGAATACGATTATACTACTAAAACTGAAAAGACTTTAGAGGAATTAAAAGAAGATGCGAAAGACGACAAAGCTTTAGACGCACTGAAAGCCGATATTGAAGCATTAAAAGTAAAAGTAATGCACAATAAAAAAGACGATTTAATAAAATACAAGCCTGAAATAAAACAATTTTTGGAAGAAGAAATTGCTTCGCGTTATTATTTTCAGAACGGCCGTTTAGAATCATCTTTAAAGGACGATGTTGATTTGAAAGAAGCCTTGAGTATTTTAAACGAAAACGAACGCTACCAGAAAATATTAACAACCATTGTGAAATCAGAAAAGCCGTTTTACAATGCAGATAAAGAAAAACAAAAAAATCTGAAACGCGCGAAGAGAGGGGAAGAAAATTAATATTTTGAAATTTTTTTTGAAAGGGCTTCTGATTCGGGAGCCCTTTTTTATTGGAGAAAAATTAGCACGCGAGTACAATTTGATGTTCAGGTTTCTAAAAAAAAATGAATTTAATTTTTTTAAGTCGCCTCTAAAAAATGCGGTAACGGATTGATTCAATTTCCTTTAAAATCAACTGTTCTATATCATAAGCCGTGTAATTTACATTGTTTTTTTTCTGCAGTATGTTGAGTGTCTGCTTAGAATGCACTAGCAAAGTATGATTTTTATTAAAGAGTTTAATTGCTTTGTAAATGGTGCTGCTTCCTTTCAAAAGTTTAAAAAAACAACGCAGCTGGAGCCAGCATTTAAAAAAAAGAAGCTGATTGCCTGACAAATGAAGCTGATTAAAGGTTATGCGGTTGCGTTCAACAATTATTTTTACTTTTTCTGATTTCAATTTCCCAATAGTAGAGGAAGCCGCGTGCATGCAGATTGAGTTAGGTTCAAAATAACATTTCCAGCCCGCCCGCCAGGCGCGGATTCCCAAATCAGCATCCTCATAATAATAAGGCGCGTATATTTCATCAAATCCTCCTAAGGCCAAAAGTTTTTTTCTATCTATTAATGCATTTGCACCCGAAAGAAAAAAGCTTGGCAGCCATGTTTTTGAGGGTATTTCGGTGAGGGAAATATAATTATAAGTTGTTTTTATTCCTTTGAAACTTATTTGAGGAAACTTTGCCCCGTCTTGGATATCAGGACTGTTGAAGTCAATAATTTTACCCATTACTCCAAAAGTATCCGGGTCTCCAAAATATTTTAACTGTTCATTAAAATAATCCGGTGTAAGCTGTACATCAGAATTTAAAACAAATACTAATTCATTTTTGGATGCAAAAATTCCTGTATTAACGGTGGGGGAAAAACCTCTATTCGTTTCATTAATTAATAATTTAATTTCAGGATATTGTTCTTGGATAAAAGCGGCTGAAGCATCAGCTGAAGCATCATCAATGATTATAATTTCGAATGCATTCTGAAAAAATGTTAAAGCTGCATATACTGAAGGGAGATTATCTTCGAGCAGCTGTTTTCCATTATAATTGGGTATTACCACGGATATTGAAGCTGGGAGGGGCTTTGCGCTGCTATACTTTTTCATAAAGATCGAGGTAAGCTTTTGCGGAGTTTTCCCACGAAAATTGTTTTGCCCAGTTGATGGAACGTGACGGCTTTTCTGAATCAGCATCGAAATTCAGCATGCCATTTTCAAACACCTCAATAATATGCAGCGGGTCAAAATTTTTCCAGTAATATGCTTCAACACCGCCTATTTCAGGCAGACTTGTGAGGTCTGATAAAAAAACAGGTTTGCCTAAACTCATTGCCTCCACCACTGGCAGCCCGAAACCTTCTGCTAATGAAGGGAAAACAAAGGCTTTGCAGTTTTTATACAGCCAGTATTTTGCAGGATCATCAATAGTTCCGGGGAAATGGATTTGCCCGCCAACACCAGTTTTATCAGCTGTTTTAAGAATCTGTTTTGCATAATCCGAACTGTTGCTGCCAGCAATTACTAAATGCAGCAACTTATTATTTTGAAGCAGAGGAAGCAGCGTATGAAAATTTTTTCTTTCGGAAATAATACCGATTGAAAAAATAAAATTATCGAATGATATAAAATCAGGCTTAACGGCATCCTCCATTATTTTTAAAGAGTTGCCGTTATTAATAATGTAAACAGGTGTGTTGTTGAGTTTCAGATTTTCTCGTACAATGATTTCTGTAAATTTTGATATTACAGTAATCGCAGCAGCTTTATTCACTTTTTTCTGCAGGCTGTTCAGTCTGCGTTTTTGTTTTGATCCTTTATATTTTTCTAAGAAATTTAAATCATGAATAGTTAAAATAAGTTTGGTTTTTTTGCTGCCGGGTAAATAATGAGAATCCTGATGTAAGCAGTGCCATATATCATATTCGCTGCTGTCAGGCGGTACTAATTTATGGAAAGCAATGTGTTTTATATAATTAAACCGGCTTCCGAAAATGTTTTTTTGAAATTCAGGTAAATAAAAATCAAGCTCCAGGTTTGCGGGATGCAGCGCCTGGAACTGCTGCCCGATATTCAAACAGAACTGCCCCAGCCCGCTGTTCGGGTTTTTTAATTTTTCCATCTCCACCAATACCCGCTTCATTTTTTATAGAGCTTATTTAACTTAAAATATTTTAAGTATACTGCATGTGCTGAAATTTTACAAATCCTAAAACCATAGTATCCATCAAGTATTCCGAGCTGAAAAAAATAACTTTTGATAAATTTTACAATTGGGCTGAGATTTATTTGGAGCCAGTTTGTTTTTTTGCCCGAGGCAAATAAAGCCGCAGCGGAAATTGTTGAGAATTTTTCGGTCTGCTGAATGTGCCCTTCAATTGAGTAGTAGCTGTAATGTAAAATGTTCCCATTCAAGCGGCCTGTTTTTCCATCTCCTGCAGTCAGCTCATATTTATCATGGGGATTAATGCCGCCCCATTTGCCTTTGCCTGAATCCCATAAACGAAGCTTCCTGTCGGGATACCAGCCGCAGTGATAGATCCATTTGCCGCAGTAATTGGTGAGCCGGTTCATATAGTAGCCGTCATTCAGCCAATTATTTTTTATTTCCAGTATCGATTTTTTTAGTGTGGCATCAAGAGCTTCATCAGCATCTATAGATAAAACATGTGGAAAGGCTGCCTGAGTAACCGCCCAATTTTTTTGTTCAATATGACCGTTGAATTTATGCTGAATAAAGCGTGCTCCTTTTGCTATGCAGATCTCCTCGGTTTTGTCTGTTGAAAATGAATCGACAACAACAATATCATCGGCAATATCCTGAACTGAATCCAAGCAGCGTCCGATATTTTTTTCTTCGTTAAATGTAATGATGACAACCGAAAGCTTTGGCATTAAAGATCCTTGTTTTAATCTTACACAAAAATAGCAAATATTTTTTCTATGCATTGATACCCTAAGGGTTTTCAAAACCTTTAGGATATTTAAAAAGAGACCGGGTATTTAAAATCGTTTAAGGCGCATGAGTTATACTTTTTTAACATTCCCCTTTTTGCTATATTATATATTTAAGGTAAATTCGGTCCCAAATTAGAAAAGACATGAACAAACAAATTTTAAATTTATCAATCGCAGCAGCAGTAATTACACTTGCATCCTGCGGGGGCGCTAAAAAAGAAGAAAGCCAGGCGAAAAAAAATACAGGCATCGATATGGCTAATATCGACAGTTCTGCAAATCCGCGTGATAACTTCTACCAGTTCGTGAATGGAAAATGGTTAAAAAGCAATCCAATCCCGGCATCAGAAAGCCGCTGGAGCAGTTTTAATGAGCTGTACGAAAAAAATACTGCTAAGCTGAAAGTGATTTTAGAAGATGCTGTTGCTGACAAAAATGCTAAGCCAGGCAGTAACTCTCAAAAAATAGGTGACTTTTATTCCCTTGCAATGGATTCTGTAAAGCTTAATAAAGACGGTGCAGCACCTCTGAAAGAAGAGTTTAACAGCATTGATAAAATTGCCAATACAGATGATTTAATTAAAGAGCTTGCGCATCTTCACAGTATCGGCATTTCTGCTTTGTTTGTTGGATACATTGCTCAGGATCCAAAAATTAATACGTTGTTCATTCCGCAGCTGTACCAGGGAGGTATCAGTCTGCCTGACAGAGATTACTATACAAATACTGATGAGCGTACCTTAGGGATTCAGAAAGAGTATATGAAGTATATGATAAAAATGTTTACACTACTGGGTGATAAGCCTGCCACAGCTGAAAAAAATGCCAAAACGGTTTATCATATCGAAACTAACCTGGCAAAAGCTTCCATGACGAATGTGGAATTACGCGATCCTGAAAAACAATACAACAAAAAGACTTTAGAGGAATTAACAGATTTAACGCCGAATGTTAAATGGGTAAATTATTTGGATGAAGTGGGTGTAAAAAATATTACTGAAGTAATTGTATGCCAGCCTGAATTTTATAAAGAGGTGTACCGTGCCATTAACGATGTTTCTATTAACGATTGGAAAACATACCTGAGATGGAGTTTGATTGATCAAACTGCTTCTAAATTAAGTGATGACTTTGTGAACACTCATTTTAATTTTTACGGAACCGTACTTACAGGAACACCTGCTCTTAAACCACGCTGGAAAAGAGCTTTGGAAGCAACCGATGCATCTTTAGGTGATGCTTTGGGACAATTATTTGTTGAAAAACATTTTACTCAGGAAAGTAAAAGACGTGTAAGCGAAATGGTTGAAAACCTTATTGCTGCTTATAGAGTGCGTATCGACAGCCGTGATTGGATGAATGCAGAAACTAAAAAACAGGCGAACACTAAATTGGATAAAGTGATGAAAAAATTCGGATATCCTGATAAATGGAAAGACTACACAACACTTGATATTAAACACGATTCATACATTCAAAATTTTATGCGTGCCAATACTTATTCTTTCAAGGAAATGATAAATAAGCTTGGTAAGCCCGTTGACCGAACTGAATGGGGGATGACAGCACCTACTATCAATGCATACTACAATCCTACTATGAATGAAATTGTTTTCCCTGCAGGAATTATGCAGCCTGTGTTTTTTAATCCTGATGCTGATGATGCTGTAAATTACGGCTGTATGGGGGCTATCATAGGACATGAATTAACACATGGTTTTGACGATCAAGGCGCTCAGTATGACGCAGACGGCAACCTTAAAAACTGGTGGACAGCTGACGATTTGAAAAAATTTAAAACTAAAACAGATATGATTGTTAAACAATTCAGCACTTTTGTTGCTATTGACAGCATGCATATAAATGGGGAGCTTACACAAGGTGAAAATATTGCCGATTTAGGCGGTTTAACAATTTCGTATTATGCATTTAAAAAATCTATTGAAGGAAAACCTGTACCGGAAAAAATTGATGGATATACTGCTGAACAGCGTTTCTTTATGTCATGGACACAGGGTTGGAGAGGAAATATGCGTCCAGCATTTCTGAAAAATATGGTGCAGACCAATCCGCACTCGCCGGGGAACTTCCGCTGCAACGGGCCTTTAAGCAACCTTCAAGAGTTTTATGATGCGTTTGGAATTAAAGAAGGCGATAAAATGTACCGTCCGAAAACCGAAAGAGCTGAAATCTGGTAGTTTAATTTTGATTTAAAAACATTGAAAAAGCCCGGTTTACAGCCGGGTGTTTTTTTGTTTGAATATTTTTTTATATTTGTTTAAAGGATTTAATTAAAATGGAAATTAGAATAAAAAAATTAGAACTAATCGAATGGCTCATAACCATTAATGATGAGAGAGCGCTTGATATGGTAGATGAGCTTCGGAAAAAAATATCGAAAACTGATTCAGCTTCAATTAAGCGTAAAACAATTGAAGAGCTTTTGAATGAATTGGAAACTTCTGATGCTGATTTTAAGGGCGGAAATGCAATAAGCATCGAAGAGTTAGAATTAGAAATTAAAAACTGGTAACAAAATGAAAGTAATTATTTCATCCGTAGCTTCTAAACAATTGCAGGATATTTTTCAGCAGCATAAATCAGGGGCAAACCAAACGGTTGCAAAAACTGTCACAAAAAAAATAGTAGGGCATTTAAAACTTCTTAAAAAAAGTCCTTATTTAGTCGGCACTCAAAAAGTCGGTTTTAATTTTTGAATAAAGAAAGTGCACCAGTATCTGATTATTAATAAGAATAAATTTTCAATAATACTTTTAAGTCCCAGCTTCCAAAGGTTCATTACGCGTTTAAAGTTCATTGCT
>CAINDA010000042.1 GCA_903847205.1 uncultured Bacteroidota bacterium | reverse complement strand
CATAAGATTTATGAAATAAAAAAAAGGGGGGGCGACCTGCCAGTATGAAGTTTCAAGCATTTAATAACGTTTGTCGCGGGGCGAAAGAGACGAGCTTTTAATCCCCCCTTTTTTTTACTTCATAAATCTTTCAAACGTTAGCGGTCATTGTAGGACGACATACAAGCACAAAACATTTTTAAAATAAATTATGACAATGGAAAAAACTAATAGCGACCAAAAATCAAGCGGACACGGTGCGACACCTTTCGCACAGACATATTTTCATGGAACAAGGTCTGACTTGAAGGTTGGCGAGTTAATCGAAGTTGGTTTCAACTCTAATTACGGACAAAGAAAAAATGCAAAATACATTTTCCTTTCCGCGACATTGGACGCTGCAATTTGGGGTGCTGAACTTGCATTTGGGGAAGAACGAGAAAGAATTTATTTGGTTGAACCAACAGGACCAATTGAAGACGACCCTGACTTGACTGACAAAAAATTTCCCGGTAATCCGACAAAATCTTATCGTTCAACAAATCCGTTTAAAATAGTTGGAGAAGTTACCAATTGGCAGGGACACCCTCCAGAACAAGTTAAAACAATGAAAGACGCATTAGCTAAACTTAAAGAACAAGGAATTAATTCACTGAATGACGAATAACATTGACAATAAAAAACAATGAACCGCTAACTGCATCTGCAAAACGTTGGCGGTAATTTTATATAAAAACTAAATGAAACCCCGATAAGCGCAGGGTGTTAAAATAAAAAACAGTTTCGTTGGGCGCAGCGTCCCGCTGCGACCCCATTGGTGGCAATAAGGTACAAAGAAAGTAGAGTAATATTATTAATAGTTAACTACAACCATAAAATCAAGAAATTCAAAAAAATGAGGATATATCTATTGACAATTTTTTTAATGTTGACTTTTTTTTCTTGCAAAAAAGAAGCAACACCGACTGCCCCAAATGGCAATGGTGTAATATTTCGTCATGATACTCTTACTATACCAGCAGGCTGGACTTGTTTAGGAGGTGAGACACATTGGACTAGTAACTATAATAAGACTATTGTATTAGATATAAACGAAGATGTACTTATTGGTGGTGACTACAAGTTGATGAAATATGGAAATAATCATTTCCTGAACTATCCACAAGTTACCACAATTTTAAATTCTGTTATGGATATATCTTCGATGGCGGAAGATCACAACAATAATTTATGGATCGGTTGTAATTATACAGATGTAATAGGTGGGCCAAGGAGAGGTATTATTAAATTTGATGGCAACGGATTTACTCAATACACCGAATCAAATTCGGGTTTACACAATGGCATAATCCTTTCAGTTGGCGTTGATAACAGCAATAATAAATGGTTCGGCACCAGCAATAGCTTGGTAAAATTTGACGAAACCAATTGGACATTTTTTGACTCAACTAATTCTCCTTTGAGAGAATTTTACCCTGTAAATTGTATTGCCAATACTATTTGGGTCGGAGGTCATAATTCTTTAACAAAATTTGATGGTGTTTTATGGCAAGAATTTAATCATTCAAACTCTTTATTTCCTACTTCTGGTGTAAGAATTTTGGAAAGCGATCACTCGGGTAATTTATGGTTTATTGGATTCTCTTCTAATGTCTTATGGAAATTTGACGGTGTTAATTTTACATCTTACTCTATCCCAATAGAACTTCCCAACGTAAATTCAGAATATTTTTGCATCAAGCCAGATAATCAAAACAATATTTGGCTAGGCGGTAATGGAAAATTAGTCAAATTCGATGGTACTAATTGGACAAATTATTCTGCACCCACCTATGTTCCAGGAGGAGATCCCAGACTTCCCGGGGTGGGGATGAAATTTTTTGCAGGGATTACAGACATTGTAATCAAAGCTGATTCTAGCATATGGATGGCATCTTCTCTTTTCCCCATTATGAAATTCAAAGAATGATTCCTTTTTCCCCCGTTGGGCGCAGCGTCCCGCTGCGACCTATTTAACCGGCATCTTGCCGAAGAAAGTAAAAGAGTGTTTTTGAATTAATAAAGTAACAAAGTCCAGAGGACTTATTAAAATGAACGCAGCGGGACGCTGCGCTCAACCGAGAAATGAGAAATGATGGGTGGTAATCTTTTATAAATTAGAATTATGAATAGAACAGGAGAATATACTTTAATGAGCATAACGTTGATGGACTATCGTTTTCCGCCCGATATGAAAAACCTTAATATTACCAGTGAAGAGGTGATGTGGGAGTTTCACTTATCGTTCGATATTCAAAGGTCTCATGATAGTCAGCGGTTAGTTCGTTACAATTTAAGTTATAAACTTTATTATACTAAGGATCCTAAAAAGAAACAGGTTGCTCTTATTGAGATTAGTACTATTTTCAATGTAAAAGGCGACTTTAGAAGTGATGAAAAGTATATGTTAATTATGCTTATGCTGAATATTACACACGGAAATCTAACAGGGATTTATGCCGCCAAAACAGAAGGAAGTAAACTCAGCCTTATTTTACCGCCTCCTCATGGCTGCGAACAATATGAAACCGCCTTTAAAACAAAAATAGCCGATGAATGGACTTGAAGAAATAACTTATAAGCTTGTCAGCGTTGCTTTTCCAAGCATTGTTATACATCCCGATTACAACAATACACAGGCCTTGAGCCCCAAGGAAGTGCAATGGAAAGTTGGGATTGATTTTAAACTTGCGAATCTCTCTGCCGAGTGGTTTGATATTATTATTACCGCTGTCCTTTCGATGGTTCGAAATAAAGATGGGGCTGTTATTTCTGAACTTGTTACTGTAAGCAAATTCAGTGCGCCTTCTAAATTATCTTACGCAGGTAAATACACAGTTGTTAATGCTGCTGTTAACAATACATTTGCGTATGCACAAGGAGCCTGGACTGTGAAAAATAGTAATATACATGTCAGCACTATATTGCCTAACGGACATGATAAAGTAAAAGATATTGAAATACAGCTTAAAAAATTATTGTATGAGCATTTAGAATAGATGCTTTGATGAACATAGATGAATAATCACCCCCGTTGGGCGCAGCGTCCCGCTGCGATCTATTTAACCGGCATCTTGCCGATTCCAGGCTTATCTTTAAAAATAAAATAACTCCAATGAACAAAACCTTTCTAACATTGCTTTTAAGTTTAACAATAAGCTTTGCCATTGCACAGACTCAATTAGAAATAAATCAAACAGCATTTGAAAAGAGCAAAAAAGCTGACAAAGAATTGAATTCAGTTTATCAAAAAATCCTTAAAGAATATGCGCAGGATACTGCTTTCATTAAAAACTTAAAAATTTCGCAAAGAATATGGGTTAAGTTTCGGGATGCCGAAATGAAAGTAAAATATCCCGACAGGCCTATTGGAGAATACGGAAGCATACAGCCTATGTGCGCATCGGAGTATTTAACAGGGCTGATAAACGAAAGAATAAAAAAATTAAATGAATGGATTACGGGAGCTGCAGAAGGTGATCCTTGTTCAGGTTCGGTTAATTAAATAATAATAAATAAAGCCCATCCCTTTTTTACCCGGTATTTTCAATCTCCGCTCAATGAGCAAAAGAACCATCATCACGTTGATTTAATGCAAATCCGCAGCAAATCAATTACTTTTCATTACTTGCTGAAGATCAAAAAAAATTCAAAAACATGTTTTAAATCAGTCCAAAACATGTTTTAAATCACTCTTTTAAAAAAGACAAACCTATACTTTTACCCGCTCAAATTTAATTAAACCCCGATTAAAACCAATTCAATTACACCTGACTAATCTTATCAAACAATAATATAATGAATCAATCAGATAAGCTCATCACTGACTGATTACTGGATTTTAAAACAATTAAAATTCAAAACTTAAAACATACCAAGATGCTTTTATATAAAGAAGTATTTAAAGAAGTTAATGAGTCGGTTTCATTTGAAACCATTGATGAACTTAATCAAAATGCCTGGGAAATCAGGCGCTCCGATATAAAACTCTCTTGGAAATTCGCTAATACTGCGGAGCATGTTTCAACCATAAAACTTTTTGATAAAGGCTTAGCCGAAAGCTTACGTACTGTTTCGTACTGCCTTTGGCGCTTTGGAAATTATTCAGCTTCATTAGAAAAAGCAATGAGCGCAGTTAAATTATTCCGTAAGTTAAATGATAGAAAGGGTGAAGCAGATACATTAAATATAATAGGAGGTATATTATTTATTTTTCATGGAGATAATGAAAGCAGGTTAAAATTCAATCAAATGTGCCTGCAGCTGCGCATCGAGATTAATGATACCGAAGGTATTGCCGGTTCAGAGAATCACATAGGAGAAACATTTTTAGATAAAGGTGATTTTGAAGAAGCCGATAAATGGTTTAACAAATGTTTAAATAATCCAAATACAACTGATGTGTTTCGGTCATGGGCTAATCATAATTTAGGGATTATCCATTTTAAGAAAAAGGAATTTGAAAAAGCCATTTCAGCATTTAACAAAAGCCTTGAAATTTCTAATTTAATAAAATATGATTTATTGGCCATTGCTTCTCATTTAGAAATTGCCAAATCATTAATAGCATTAAATTCTGTTTCAAATGAAATAGATTTTCATTTGAATATTGCTTTACATCTCTCTATTAAAAGCGGTATCAAAGAAAAACGAAATGAAATATATTCTGTGTCGTCAGAAATTGAGGAAAAGCGCGGGAATATTGCAAGTGCATTTAAATGGTTTAAGAAATATAACAATTCACATAATGAATTGTTTAATGAAATGAATAACAGAATAATTAATAATATTCAAATTCAGCATGAAATTGATGCAATGCGGAAAGAAGCTGAATTTGAACATTTAAAACATATTGAACTTCAAAAGTTAGTGGAGCAGATAAATGCTCAGAATAATGAAATATCAAAAAAAAATATTGAAATCACCGACAGTATTAAATACGCAAGCCGAATTCAATATGCTTCAATGACTTCTTTAGATTATATCAAACAGCATTCGCCTTTTGATTTTTTTGTTTTTTATCAGCCGAAAGATATTGTAAGCGGGGACTTTTACTGGGCATTAAAAAAAGACGATAGATTTTATTTTGCTATATGCGATTCAACCGGCCATGGTGTTCCGGGAGCATTTGTAAGCCTTTTAAACATATCCTATTTACATGAAGCAATTATTGAAAAAAATATTGTTGAGCCCAATCATATTTTTGATTATGTACGAACACAATTGACCGAAAATTTATCACACGGAGAACAAAAAGACGGCATGGACGGCACATTGATCTGTGTTGAATATTTAACCAGCAAAATCACCTATGCATCCTCCTATAATGCTCCCGTGATAATCAGAAAAAATAAAATAATTAAACTTCCCGCTTGTAAAATGCCCATAGGAAAAGGTGTTTCAGAAGAACCATTCAAATGCTACAATTTAGATTATGTTAAAGAAGATACTTTTTATTTGTTTACCGATGGCTTTGCCGACCAGTTTGGAGGCAGCAGAGGAAAAAAACTTATGAAAAAACATTTATATAATTTGATTTCAGAAACCGCTGAAATCCCGATTGATCGGCAGTCTGAAAAGCTAAAACATTTTTTTGATTCCTGGGTGGGGACCTTTGAACAGGTTGATGATATAACTATTGCAGGTTTTAAGATGAATTAAAATTGTTACCGCAAAAAAAATGTTATCCCCCTTCTGATTTATTCCATCCTGTTAACAGCCCTTTTTATAATACTTTCATCCGCTTTTTCTTAGAGGCAGCACTTGGAAGATTTTTATTACTCGAGTTTGAGAGCGCATTAAAAACAAATAGTAATGTTGCAATGCCCCCAGCCGTGGCTTAATCCGTTTTTAAACTCAGGACTTAAATACACTTTAGTATATTCAATACTCAGCCTTTTATAAGCAAGCACAATTCCTAAATAGGCTGTACCAACCGCTCTTGTAATATCACTCGCAGGAATTGTATATACGCTGTTTTTATTAAACATCCCGCCTTGCATAGTTGCATTGTATCCAACAGCTTTAAGTTCTGCTTTGCCGAAAACATAGCATTGAAAATTACTTGTTTTTAGATTCGGGTCATTTTGTTTTGTGAGTCCTGAATTTTTAAAGTAACCCTGAAACAATCCTGTTCTAAGCATCATACCAGCTCCTATATCATCATACAATGTGCCTGCTCTCCCGGCAGCAGAAGCAATAAGCTCTAATCTTTTATTCGAAAACAACGCCTGCTCAAATTTTACATTATAATTAACTATGTAATCTCCTGCAATCTGATACTGCCATCCCAAAGGCTGAATATTTTTGAGCGCCTTGTGAATTGCTTTCTGTTCTTCTTCACCTTTCGCATCCGGCCCAATGATACCTAAATACAGGCTTGTGCTGAGGCGCTGCTTCTTTACTGTATTGATGGATACTAAAAAATGAGATACAAAAAAAATACTTGCATAAGGCCGTTCACCGTAATAAATACTGTCGTGGCGGATGCTGCGGGGTGTAAAGCCATCCTGCTCAAAGTTAATCCCGTAATAATTTAATGCTTCTTTACCCAATGGAATCAGCAGTTTCGAAATAGGTGATTTTTTAATGAAGGGAGTAATCAATTCCAAATAAATGCCCTGTGTATAATAGCGGTCGGTAGCAGAAAAAAAATCATTATCGTAATTGATTCTGAAATAGCTGTCGGGCTTTTGTTGTTTTATATGAATACCTGCAGTATCCTGCTGTGCGATTGCTGCAGAGGAAAACAAAGAAACAAGAATGAAGAATCTTAAAAAAATATTTTGCATTACAGTTTAATATCAGGTAAATAAAAAACTGAAAATCATTTTTGTTCTCCGCCTGAATTATCGCGGAATTCATCATTCAAAATAAAATAAAAGGGATAGGTCATCTGCACCCGCACAAACTTATTTTCCTTTTTGCCCGGATACCATTTAATCAGCTGAAGCACACGGATTGCTTCTTCGTCACAGCCCCCTCCAACATGTTTATCAACGCAGATATTTGTCGGCAGTCCGCTTGGTTCAATCACAAAGCGCAAAACAACTTTACCTTGTATGTTCGATAGCTGCGCCTGCCGCGGGTATTCCAGATTTTCTTTAATAAAATCCTGAAGTGCATAATCACCCTTCTGATAGGCAGGCATCAAATCAGGAGTTTTATAAACGATTTCAGAGCTGTCAACTTTTGTCCCGGGTATGAAACGGAATTTTATAAACCTGCGTTCGCGGCATATTTTATCATACTTTTTAGGATCAAAATTAAATGTAACTGACCAGGCAGAAGTGATGTAATGTCCGTCCTTTACAGCAGGTATCCATTGATATAATTTTAAAAGCCGTACCGCTTCTTCATCAATTTCAGCAGAACCGGAGGCTGTGACTTTTATATCCGAAATTGTGCTGTCCTTTTTAACAGTAAAATTAAGCACAGCCTTTCTTTCAAGCTTTTCTTTTAAAGCCTTCTCGGGAAAACTTAATTCCTGTTCAAAAACCCTTTTAAATTCATCCTTGCCTCCCACATTGTCAGGGAAAGTTTCCACGCTGTTTCCAATTTGCGAAAAGCTGTTAACAGCAATAAAACAAAGAGCAGCGAAGAGAAATATATTTATCTTTTTCATTTTTAACTGTGCTGAATAATACATTTTCATCTACAATAAATTTAACGTTTACAATTTTTTAATATCAATGCTGTTCCCCGGCGCTGTTATCTTTAAATTCATTATTTAAAACAAAATAAAAAGGAATTGCCATCTGGGTTCTTACTAATTTATGATTATTTCTTCCGGGATGCCATTTCATCATCATCTCCATTATCCGCACAGCTTCCTGATCACAGCCTCCGCCGGTAGATTTAGCAATGCCGATATTGGTAACCAAACCATTGGGTTCAACAACAAAACGCACCATTACCGTACCTTGTATATTTGCAACCTGCGCCTGTCTTGGATATTCTAAATTAGCTTTAATAAAATCCTGCAAAGCGAAGTTACCTTTTGGATACATCGGCAAAAGCTCAGGCGAATAATATATTTTCTGTGTACTGTCAATTTCCCATTTATCGAAATACTGATGATTACCGGTGCTGTCAATCTTAAACTCTTTGTAATAATTAAAATTCACAAACCCTCTATTCTCACATATCTTATGATACTTTTTGGGATTAAAATTAAATGTTACCCACCAGGCAGTGCTCACATACTCACCATCCTTAATTGCAGGAACCCATTGGTATAATTTAAATAAACGCATAGCCTCCTTATCAATATCATCGTTTCCTGATTTTTTTATTTTAATATTTGTGACCGTGCTGTCTTTCATTATAACAAAATTAAAAGTAACAGTGCCGCCAAGTTTTTTCTTCAATGCGTATTCAGGATAAATTAATTCCTCGTTAAACATTCTCTTAAATTCCGCATTACCGCCAATGTTGGAAGGCAGCACATCAACATTAAAACCATTTTGGGCAATACTATTCCCTGAAATCAAATAAAAAATTATAAAGACAGCAAAAATAATTTTTCTCATTATAAATTACTTGATATTCGCTTTAATGATACGGTAATTATTATTCAAATCTTTCAGCAGCTGTACATTTTCAAACCCATTGTTTTCAAGCAGCAGCTTAACCTCCGGTCCAAAAGCCTGGTTAATTTCAAAATACAATTTTCCGTTTTTGCTTAAATGTTTCAAAGCAAAATCTGCAATCTTTTTGTAAAATAATAATGGATCATTATCTTCAACAAATAAAGCCAAATGCGGTTCGTAATCCAAAACACCTTTCTCCATCTGCTCTTTTTCCAAAAGCCGGATGTAGGGCGGATTACTTACGATTACATCATAAATTCCTGCACCCCTTCCCTCCCCTATCTCCTTCGAGGAAAATATATCGTGCTGATAAAATTCAACAGCCGTATTGTTTAATGCTGCATTCTGCTGTGCTGTTTTAATGGCTTCCACCGAAATATCCACTGCTGTGATTTGTGCATCAGGAATATTTTTTTTTAATGCTATAGCAATGCATCCGCTCCCAGTGCCGATGTCAAGAATTTTCAGGTTCGAATTTTCAATTCCTGATACTGCCCCTTCTCCGGCTTTTGATTGTGATACCTTGCTTTCTTTTATAATTAAATGCACCAGCTCTTCTGTTTCGGGCCGTGGGATTAAAACATTACTGTTTACAATAAATTTTAAGCCGTAAAAATCAGCTTTGCCCAAAATGTATTGAATGGGTTTATGCTGCTTTAAATCCTTCACGGCAAAATTAAACTTTAGTAATTCAGATTCATTTACCGGCACACTTCCATTCAAAACAATGTCAGCGCGTTTCAATCCCAAATACTCTTCAAAACAATACCCGATAAAAATTTCTATCTCATTACTTTCATAGATATTCTTCAGCTCATCACGAAAAAATCGGACTATGTCTGCTATTTTATTGGAGGGTATCCGCATCGAATATAAAAGTAAAAATATTTATCTGATAATTGCCGAATGTCTTAACTTTGATGCCTGAATGAATATTCACGAAACATATATGAAACGCTGTTTAGAGCTCGCCGCAAAGGGGTTTGGAAATACCGCTCCTAATCCGATGGTTGGATGCGTAATTGTATGTGAGGGAAAAATAATAGGGGAAGGATATCATCAGCAGTTCGGGCAGGCGCATGCCGAAGTAAATGCGATTAATGCTGCTGCAGATAAATCACTTCTTCCGAAAAGTACGCTGTATGTGAATTTGGAACCCTGCTCTCATTTCGGGAAAACACCGCCCTGCGCCGATCTGATTATTGAACATAAAATTCCGAATGTTGTTATCGGCTGTACTGATATTAATTCTGCCGTCAACGGACGCGGAATTGAAAAACTTATAAACACAGGAATCAAAGTAACAGCGGGTATTTTAGAAAATGATTGCAAAAAGTTAAACAAACGTTTTTTTACCTTCCACGAAAAAAAGCGGCCCTATATTATTTTAAAATGGGCTCAGACAGCCGATGGTTTTATCGATATAAAACGTACTGAAGAAAATCCGGGGAAACCTCTTCAGATCAGCAGTGATGAATCCCGGCGGCTGCTTCATCTCTGGAGAAGCCGGGAACAGGCTGTAATGGTTGGCACAAACACCACATTACTTGATAACCCTCAGTTAACAGTGCGGGGTATCGAAGGAAAAAATCCGCTCCGTATTACAATTGATAAATGGCTCCGGATACCAAAAGAATATCATCTTTACGATAAAAGTACACCTACGCTTGTATTTACTGCTGCTGAACAGCCTTCAGAAGTTAATTTAGAATTTGTAAAAATCGATTTTGATCGGGCAATTGTTCCTCAGATTTTAACAGAATTATATAAGCGTTCTATTCAATCTCTGCTTCTGGAAGGAGGAGAACAGCTTTTAAACAGCTTTATCAGCGCAGGTTTATGGGATGAGGCTCGTGTATTTATCTCCGACAAAAAAATAGAAAAAGGTGTAAATGCACCGGTTTTAAAGACTGTTCCAATCAGCAATGAAAATATCAGCGGCGATGCGCTGTTTACTTTTTTAAGATAAAAATATATTATTATGAAAATAGGTGTATTAAGAGAAGACAAAGTTCAGCATGATAAACGTGTAGCTTTTACTCCAGAGCAGTGTTTAATGATCGAAAATAATTTTCCGGATACTGAAGTGATTGTCCAGCCAAGCGATTGGCGCAGTTATAAAAATGAAGAATACATTTCTAAAGGTGTTAAAATGGCGGAGGATTTAAGCGCCTGCGATATTTTAATCGGCATTAAAGAAGTTCCTAAAGAAAGGCTGATAGCGGGCAAAAAGTATTTATTTTTTTCTCACACTATCAAAAAACAGCCTCGCAACAAGGAGTTACTGCAGACAATTATTCAAAAAAACATTCAGCTGATTGATTATGAATGCCTCACCGATTCCGACTTCAACCGCATTATCGGCTTTGGCCACTACGCTGGCATTGTAGGCACGTACAACGGCATTTTAGGTTACGGCAGGATGTATAAATTGTTTGATTTAAAACCTGCAAATCTTTGTCATGATAAAAAAGAATTGAAAGAAGAATTGAAAAAGGTAAATCTTCCGAACGTTAAAATAATTGTTACCGGCAACGGCAGAGTTGCAAATGGCGCTATTGAACTTCTTGGCATTATGGGTATCCGCAGAATTACTCCTTATGAATTTACTCATTACGCTTTCCGCGAGCCCGTTTATGTTCAGCTGCATTCTAACAATTACAATGAAACTCTTGACGGGTCTCCATGGAATACGGAAGAGTTTTACAAGCATCCCGAAAAGTTCCATTCTACCTTCGGGAAATATACTCAGTACTGCGATTTACTTATCCATTGCTCATTTTGGGACCCGCGTGCCCCAATTTTGTTTTCTAAAAAAGAAATGCGTTCTCACGATTTCCGCATCAGTGTTATTGCTGATATAACCTGTGATATCAATGGTTCTATCCCTTCTACCACAAAATCAACAACAATTGAGGATAAATTTTACGGCTATAATCCTTTAACAGAATCAACCGGCGAAGCTTTCAGCAATGAAACAATTACAGTAATGTCGGTAGATAATTTACCCTGCGAGCTCCCCCGCAATGCTTCTGAAGATTTCGGCAAGGAGTTAATTGAAAAAGTACTTCCTGCATTATTGATAGAGGATAACGAAGGATTGATTGAACGCGGAAGCATTACAAAAAATGGGAAACTGATGCCGCACTTTAATTACCTGAGTGATTATGCTCTTCCTCTGAGCATTTCGTAATTTTTTTTACAGGAACCTGACCGTGAGTAATTGCTGTATTCAAAACCGATAATCAATCATTAAACGGCTGATGGCCAAGTTTTCCATCCCGGAAGGATTCTCATAAAAGGGGATACAATTTGGCGGGACTCTAAATTACATCCCGGAGATCATTATTATTATCCAAAGGCGGCTTCTTACTTTTTTTCCTCATCCTGATATTCAGCATCTCCACAAACAACGAAAAAGCTATTGATAAATAAATATACTTTTTATCTATGTGCTGATGAAAGGAATCTAAAATAAGAACCATGCCGATCATCAATAAAAATGACAAGGCCAATACCTTAATCGTAGGATTGTTATTAATAAAATCACTTACTTTCCCTGAAAAAACTATCATAATAATCATTGCGATAATTACTGCAAAAATCATAATCAATAGATTAGTTACAAGCCCTACCGCTGTAAGAATAGAATCAAAAGAAAACACAATGTCAATCAATACGATCTGCATTACAATTGCGTTAAAACTTGTTTTTTTTATTTTTATCCCGCTCTCATCATAACCCTGAATTTTATTATGAAGCTCAACCGTAGTTTTGTAAAGTAAAAACACACCGCCGGAAAATAGGATAATGTCACGGCCTGTTACACCAAAATCACCTATACTGAATAAAGGATTTTTTAAACCGGCAATAAATGATATGCAGCACAATAATAATATGCGCATTATTAAAGCAAGCAGCAAGCCTGAAGTACGCGCTCTACCCTGCTGTGCACGAGGCAGCCTGTCGGCCGTTATTGAAATAAATATAATATTATCGATGCCCAGAACTATTTCTAATACTGATAAGGTAAGTAAGCTGATTAAAGCAGCAAATGAAAATAATTCCTGAAAATCCTGAGCTAAATGCATTTAAGATAATTTTTCGCAAAAGTACATAGATTTTTTTCAAACTTCATAAAAATCTAAATGCTGAAAAAATAACCTATCTGTAATTTAAGAAATAATCCTCTTCGAAAAAAGAATCTATTAATAACTCAGGCAGATTACTTAGAATAGAATTAAACAACCTAACAATTCAACTCATTTTGATACTTTGTATTCAAAAAAAAGGTAAAATTGTACCCTTCAAAATTCCAACAATTATCGCATTTCAATTGCGAAAAAAATTAAAAAAGATAAAAATGAAAAAAATTTTAATCGCAACAGAAAAACCCTTTGCAGCGACTGCGGTAAACGGTATAAAAAAAATATTTATTGAAGCAGGTTTCGAAACTGTTCTTCTTGAAAATTACACTGACCCAAATGACCTCATAAAAGCTGTTGCAGATGTTGATGCCCTTATCATCAGAAGCGATAAAGCAAGCCGCCAGGTAATTGAAGCCGGTAAAAATTTAAAAATTATTGTGCGTGCAGGCGCCGGCTACGATAACATTGATCTTGCTGCAGCAACTGAAAAAGGGATTATTGCGATGAACACTCCCGGCCAGAATTCAAATGCAGTTGCCGAGCTTACATTCGGAATGCTTGTATTTATGGCAAGAGCAAATTTTAAAGGCGGTTCGGGCACCGAATTAAAAGGAAAAAAATTCGGCATTCATGCGTATGGAAATGTCGGCAAAAATGTTGCAAGAATTGCTAAAGGTTTCGATATGGAAGTGCATGTTTTCGACCCATTCGTTTCAAAAGAAACAATTGAAAAAGACGGTGTAAAAGGGGTTGATTCTGTTGAAGAACTTTACACTACCTGCCAGTATATTTCATTGAACATTCCGGCTACAGAAAAAACAAAAAAATCAATCAATTTTGATCTTTTGTCAAAAATGCCGAAAGGCGCAACAGTCATCAATACAGCAAGAAAAGAAGTCATTGATGAAGAGGGACTAAAAAGCTTTTTCGAAGCACGGCCTGATTTCAAATATGTTTCTGACATTGCTCCAGACTGCCACAAAGAGCTTCTGCAATTTGAAAACAGATATTTTTCAACACCGAAAAAACAAGGGGCAGAAACCTCAGAAGCAAATATCAATGCAGGTTTAGCTGCCGCAAATCAAATTGTGAACTTTTTTAAAAATGGAGATAAATCATTCCAGGTAAATAAGTAAAAACAGTTTAGAATTATGAGTTTAGAGTTATTAGTTAAAACTAAAACTCTAAATTTTAAACCCGTATTTCTAAACTCATAACTATTAACTCACAACTAATAACTCAAAAAAAATATGGCAATTTTAAAAGCATTTAAAGGCATCCGCCCGCCGAAAGAAATAGTACAAAAATTAGCTTCACGTCCGTATGACGTTCTAAATTCTAAGGAAGCAAGAGTAGAAGCTCATGGAAATGAGTATTCATTGCTGCATGTTACAAAACCTGAAATTGATCTGCCTGAAAGCCTTGACGAGCATGATGAAAAGGTATATGCAAAAGCGAATGAAAATTTCGAGAAATTTCAGAAAAACAAATGGCTTGTTGCTGATGAAAAAGAATGTTTATACATCTATGCCCAAACAATGAACGGGCGCACACAATACGGATTAGTGGGGTCAGCAGGTGTAGATGACTATATGAACGGCATTATCAAAAAACATGAATTAACGCGTCCTGATAAAGAAGAAGACAGGATGAAACATGTCCGCGCAACGGATGCAAACATAGAGCCTGTATTCTTTACATACCCTGCCGTTAAAGCAATTGACGACATAGTTGCAAATATTGTAAAAACTCAAAAACCTGAATATGATTTTATTACTGACGAAGGTTTCGGACATCATTTCTGGGTAATTAAGGATGATGCAGTAATTAAAAATTTACTTGATTTGTTCGCCAAAGTGCCTTATACCTATGTTGCAGACGGACATCACAGAACTGCCGCTGCTGCTTTGGTAGGAAATGAAAAAAAGAAAAAAAATCCGAATCATAATGGCACTGAAGAATACAACTATTTTTTGGCAGTTCATTTCCCGGGAAACCAATTAGGTATTATTGATTACAACCGTGTTGTTAAAGATTTGAATAATTTAACCCCTGCTCAATTAATTGAAAATCTAAAAAAAGTTTTTGAAGTTGAAGAAAAAGGAAGTGAAATTTACAAGCCGGTTAAACTGCATAATTTCAGCATGTACCTTGAGGGCAAATGGTATTCTATGACTCCCAAAGCAGGCACTTACAATGATAACGACCCAATCGGAGTGCTTGATGTTACTATCCTTTCTAATTTAATTCTCGACAGCCAATTAGGAATTAAAGATCTACGGACAGATAAACGTATTGATTTTGTTGGAGGAATCAGAGGTTTAGGCGAATTAAAAAAACGCGTTGACAGCGGCGAAATGAAAGTGGCATTTGCACTTTTCCCTGTTTCAATGCAGCAACTGTTTGATATTGCCGATACGGGAAATATTATGCCTCCCAAAACTACCTGGTTTGAACCGAAGCTTAGAAGCGGTTTGGTTATTCATAAATTGAGTGAATAAAAAACACGCTCATTTGAAGTATAGCTAATTTCGCTTGTTTAGACCTGTCAGGTTTTTAAAACCTGACAGGTCTTGTATTTAGTAATGGTAAATGATGATGTTTTACATTCATCCAATCCAAAGTTTATTGGTTAATCATTAAGTTTAACCATAAACTACTAATCACTTGAACTGACAGCCAATGACGATTTCAGAAAATTTAAATAAAATAAAATCATCTATTCCCAAAGATGTAACGCTGGTTGTGGTTACTAAAACACAGCCTGTTGAAAAATTAATGGAAGTATATGCTGCCGGTCACAAAATATTCGGGGAGAACAAAGTGCAGGAAATGCTTGATAAATATGAGCAATTGCCGAAAGATATCGAATGGCATTTAATCGGGCACCTGCAAAGCAATAAGGTGAAATTAATTGCGCCCTTTGTATCGCTTATTCATTCTGTGGACAGCCTTAAATTACTTCAGGAAATTAATAAACAGGCACTTAAAAACAACAGGATTATTGACTGCCTGCTGCAGGTTTATATTGCAAGAGAAGAAACAAAATTCGGTTTAGATTTCATGGAATCGGAAAAGTTGTTTTATTCTGAAGAAATAAAGCAATTAAAAAACATCAGAATTACGGGATTAATGGGAATGGCTACCAATACTGCCGATCCTGAACAAATCAAAAATGAATTCCAATCATTGAATACGATTTTTAAAAAACTAAAAACTCAAAATTCATCAATAAAAATTCTCAGTATGGGGATGAGTTCAGATTATTCTATTGCAATAGAAAATGGCAGCAATTTAATCCGTGTCGGAAGTTCCATTTTTGGATTTCGAAATTAGAATTATAATTATTTTGCGCTCACGGCTATATAACAAAAACAAATTAAGTATTTAAAACTTAACTAAAGCATAGGTTTTTGAAGCCCCCCTTCCCTTTCTCTTCATCTCATTCAAGACCTATCAGGTTTCAAAAACCTGACAGGTCTGATCACTTGAAGTCCAATGTAAGCGCGGGTTTCTATACATCCATTTTAAAATAGTTTTTTTTTTGTACTTTTAATCACATTTATTTTCTTTTTACAAACACGAAAATTTCTTGAATTAATAATCAAAAGAATTTATACTATGAAATTACAAAACTATGTTTCAGGAAAATGGATTGCCGGAGAGGGCGACGGACAGGCACTATTCAACGCTGTTACAGGTGAACAGATAGCATCTGCAAGCAGCAAAGGGCTTGATTTTTCTGCGATGATGGACTATGCCCGTAAAACCGGCGGACCTGCTCTGCGCAAAATGACTTTTCAGGAACGGGGACTTATGCTGAAAAAATTAGCGATGCATCTTTCAAATGAAAAAGAAAAATTTTATAAAATAAGCTGGGCAACAGGCGCAACCCGTACCGACAGCTGGATTGACATTGAAGGAGGAATAGGCAATTTATTTACTTATGCAAGTCTGCGCCGGCAGTTTCCGGATGAAACTTTCTGCCTCGACGGCGATGCTGTAAAACTTAGTAAAAACGGCACATTCATCGGTCATCATATCTGTGTGCCGAAAGAAGGAGTGGCAATACATATCAATGCATTTAACTTTCCAGTTTGGGGAATGTTGGAAAAAATCGCAGTTAATTTATTAGCAGGAGTGCCGGCAATTGTAAAACCAGCAACCATCACCTCGTTTTTAACGGAAGCGGTTGTCAAGGAAATTGATGCTTCAGGCATCCTGCCGAACGGCGCACTGCAACTGATCTGCGGAAGCGCAAACGGAATTCTTGATCATGTGATTTCTCAGGACATTATAACTTTCACAGGATCTGCAAGCACCGGAAAAATGTTGAAAGCACATCCAAGATTACTTGAAGAAGCGGTTTCATTTAACATGGAAGCAGATTCTTTAAACTGCTGCGTATTAGGCAGAGATGCTGTTCCGGGCACAGCCGAGTTTGAAATTTTCATTAAGGAAGTACAGCGTGAAATCACAGTAAAGGCCGGACAGAAATGCACTGCCGTACGCAGAATTATTGTTCCTGAAAATTTAATAGAAGATGTGCAGATAGCATTAGGCAAGCGTTTAGCCCAGACTGTAATCGGTGATCCGCAGGCAGAAGGAGTTCGGATGGGCTCATTAGCCGGAAAGGCACAGTTAAAGGAAGTTGCCGAAAAAGTAATGCTTCTCTCCAAAACACAGGAAATTGTATTCGGCGATATGGCAAAATTTGAAGTAACGGGCGCCGATAAAAATAAAGGAGCTTTTATGCCGCCAATTTTATTTTTAAATAAAGATCCTTTCAAATATCAGGATGTACATAATATTGAAGCATTCGGCCCTGTGAGCACGCTGATGCCTTACAAAACAACTGCTGATGCAATTGAATTAGCAAAGATGGGAAAAGGGTCCCTGGTATGTTCGATAGTTACAAGTGATGATAAAATTGCAAAAGAATTTGTAATCGGTGCAGCATGTATGCACGGACGTATTTTAGTTTTAAATGCTGACTGTGCCAAAGAGAGCACCGGCCACGGCTCTCCGATGCCGATGCTTACACATGGCGGACCTGGCCGTGCCGGAGGAGGAGAAGAGATGGGAGGTAAACGCGGTGTATTCCATTATCTGCAGCGCACCGCTATTCAAGGCTCTCCAACTATGTTGACTAACATTACGAATAATTACCAGTACGGCGGAAAGTATATCGAAAAAGATATTCATCCATTCAAAAGATATTTCGAAGAATTGGAAATCGGCGAAACCATCATTACAGCGAAACATACCGTAAGTGAAGCTGATATTGTGAATTTTGCAAATGTTAGCGGTGATAATTTTTATGCACACATGGATGCCACATCTCTGGAAGGCACCATATTTACAGGCAGAGTAGCACATGGTTATTTTGTTCTTTCTAAGGCTGCAGGTTTATTTGTTGATGCAAAAAAAGGTCCGGTACTTTTAAATTACGGGCTAGAAGAATGCCGTTTTGTAAAACCTGTTTACCCGGGAACTACCATCGGCGTGCGTTTTACGTGTAAAGAAAAAACTGTTCAAGAAAAAAAATCTCGTGAAGATATTGCAAAGGGAATTGTGAAATGGCTGGTTGATATCTACGATGAAACAGGCGAAACAGTAGCTATTGCAGTAATTTTGACAATGGTAAAAAAGAAAAATCAAGATTAATTTTTCGTAATATTATTTTAAATCAGTAATAAAATAAATCTGTTTACTGGCAGTAATACTTATTTTATAAAATAATTTCAATTAGAAAAATAATTTTATAATCAATAAAATTATTGTAAACGAATATCCGACAAATGAAGAAATACAACAGTTTCTAAAAAAATGATTGGAAAGCTTCACTTGAATTTATTCAAACATGTCAGGTCCTGCAGCGGCTAATTTTATAATTTTGGGAATACTTTGTCACTGCGGCGCGCCCTTGCTATAGTTGTTATGGATAGGGCCATTGCTGAGCACTTATAACTTTTCTCTGAGAATACGTTCTATTGCCAAGCACAGCGAAGTGCCCGACAGACTTGACAATTATAAAAATACACGGACAACTTATTCTAATTTTTTTGAATTTTTTTTATTTGCCCCCATCCTGTTAATTATCAAATAGAACATCATCTGCTGATGACCTTTGCAAATTAGCACTTCCCAGCTTTTCATCGTCTGATAAAGGAACGCGGGTTTTACGATAAAGGTATCCTTGAAAATAATTACTTCCCAATTTTAAAGCCTGCAGTAAAAAATAAGCATTCTTCTTGTACAAATTCCTTAACAGCTTCTGGAAATTATATTTTCAGCTCCTTTATACAATTTGTAAAAAACTTTTTATAAATTGCCTAAGGATTGCTCTGCCTAAAAAATCGATGGGTAATTACCCAAGCAGCCCTCAAATTAAATTTTTCAAATCATGAATATCAAAGCACCGGATTTTTTCAATAAAGTAGCTAATTACGGCATTAAGCCGGAGTTAGCGTCAAGCAAAGCCGAAAAGATGCGCCTTGTAAATGTTATCAGCTTTTTAGGTGTGCCCATTTGTTTCGGTTATACCATATTATTCGGCATTACTTCGCATTATTTTCATTCCCTGGTTTTCTTTTTAGGAATATTTATTTTTACAATCCCTCTTTTATTAAATTCCTGGAAAGGATTAAAAATCTCTATTCCATTTCTGACAATTTCGGTCCCGATATATTGGGCTTTCATTACGATAACCACTGGTCAGGAAACAGGATTTTATCTTGGCTTCGTAGTCTTCTGCCTGCCGCCGATATTATTTTTCTCAACTTTTCGCGAATCGCTGTTTTTTTTATGGACAGGTATTATTTTATTCATTTTTTCTATGATCGGCCTAAAGATATTTCCGCCGGTTGATGTATTCCCCTTTGCGATGGGGCTTTTTCTAATGAATTTATTCACGGTTTTTACAACAATTATAATTATAACTTATTTTTTTAAGAAAGAATTAGATGAAAGCAGATTAAGAGTCATGGAAAAAAACCGTGAAATTTCCGATTCAATTAATTACGCAAAACGAATTCAAAATGCAATGCTGCCTGCTGAAAATATTTTTCAAAAAAATTTCAAGGATTATTTTATCCACTACAAGCCAAAGGATATTGTTGCAGGTGATTTTTATTGGCTGGAAGAAGCTGATGGAAAAATATTAGTAGCTGCCGCTGACTGCACCGGACACGGTGTTCCGGGCGCTTTAGTGAGTTTGGTTTGTTATAATGCTTTAAATAGGGCTGTATATGAGTTTAAAGCTGCTGACCCGGGTAAAATACTTGATCTTACCCGGCAATTTGTAGTTGACCATTTTTCAAAAACTGATGAAAAAGTTAAAGACGGCATGGATATATCAATTATTTCCATCGATAAATCAGCCGGTGAGATAATTTGGTCAGGGGCAAACAATCCATTATGGTATGTTCAAAACGGAGAATTAAAAATGATTGCTCCTAACAAGCAGCCAATTGGCGTTTCAGAAAACAGCCGTCCTTTTACTTCACATAAAATTCAATTAGAAAAAAATGACTGCATTTATTTATTTACCGATGGTTATGCCGATCAGTTCGGAGGAACAAATCTTCAGGAAGAAGAACATCCAAACCAGGCAGCAAGAGGCAAAAAATTCAAGTATAAACAATTAAAAAAAATGCTTCTGGAAACATCAAATCTCCCAATGCAAGAGCAGGAAAAAATTTTAGGAAGTACAATTGAAAATTGGAAAGGAAACTTAGAACAGGTGGATGATATTCTAATTATCGGGATAAGGATTTAAACAGTAAAGTTTACTGTATTAAAATCTTTCCTACCCAAAGCCCCATATCTATTTTTGAAGATAAACATGTACCGCAAAATAAAATTACTATTTCTGCTTTTTTTTTCATCTGGTATTCTTTTGGGAGAGAATACTAATATTGACAGCATGCTTTCCATTCTTCCAAAAGTAACCGACACTTCCAAGATTAATCTCATGTTGGAAATTGCTGATTTTTATTACATACACGGAAATATTCAAAAATCAAAAGATTTCTGCGATAAAGCAATTGGATTATCAAAAAAAGAAAAAAATATATTTTTCCTGGCTCATGCACTAGAGTTTAAGGGGGGAGTAATTTGTAATGGAACTGGAGATTTCTCCGGTGCACTCGACTACTTATTGCAATCTTATCATCTGATCAATAAAACAGACTATAAGAAATTATTATACATGGTTTCTAATTGTTTGGGCAATACTTATTTTGCCCAAAAAAATTACAAAAAAGCTCTCGAATTTTATGAAACAGCTTTTAAAACTGCATCTGATCTAAAAGATGCAAATGGACAAAACCTAATATTGATCGGAAAAGGAAATGTTTACTCGGCTCAAAATGATTATAAAAATGCAATTGAAGTGTTTTCGAAAGCCGCTGACGGATTCAATAGGAAAAACCACAAATCTCATTTTGCCTTGGCTCAAAGTAACATCGGCGATGTTTACTTAAAAATGAATGAGCCTGATAAAGCTTTAAAGATATTTAAAGACATATACCCAATTTTTATAGAGCTTGATAATAAATATGGACTTGGAGAAGCCTACCAATCGATGGGAAATGCTTATCAACAAAAAAGAAATTACCAAACCGCTCTTGAAAATTATTATAAAAGCCTTGATATTTACAAACAGTCCTCAGCAAAATATGATCTAAAGGATGTATATAAAGAAATATCAATAACCTACAATAAGCTAAACAAGAACGACAGCGCCTTTCATTACATGCTGCTTTATACAGCAATCAAAGATTCTATATTCAATGAAGAAAATTCAAAGCTCATAGCGGAAATGCAGACAAAATACGAGTCCGTAAAAAAAGAAGAAGAAAACAAATCACTTCTTGTTCAAAATCAATTGTCCGAAAGTAAAATAAAACTGCAAAACCGTTTACAAATTGCATTATTGCTCTTCCTTTTAATGATTTTTCTTTTTTCCGTTTTTCTATTCCGAGGCAATAAACAAAAACAAAAACAAAACACACTAATATCCAGTCAAAAAGAACAAGTAGAGGAACAGCGAATGCAGCTGCTGCTGAAAAATAAAGATATAACTGACAGCATTAATTATGCAAAACGACTCCAGGAAGCTATTCTCCCTCAGATAAAAACAATTCAGCTGCAACTGCCGAAGTCATTTATATTATACAAACCCAAAGACATTGTTGCTGGCGACTTTTACTGGGCTTATAAAAGCCCTGAGGCCCCCAGCATCTTCTACATCGCTGCAGCAGACTGCACCGGCCACGGCGTTCCGGGCGCACTTGTAAGTGTGGTTTGTTCAAATGCCTTAAACAGGACTGTAAAGGAATTCGGCATAACAGAACCAGGAAAAATATTAGATAAAGTCCGTGACCTTGTTGTTGAAACATTTGTTCCATCAAACTCTTCTGAAGCAAAAACAGAAAATGAAGTTAAAGACGGCATGGATATTTCATTGATTTGCTTTGAGCCTGCAGATGGAACCCATGATAAATTATCAGTAAAATGGGCAGGTGCAAATAACCCTTTATGGATCGTTAAAAAAATGGAGAACGATTTCCATTTAGATGAAATCAAGCCTAACAAGCAGCCTATTGGGAAAACGGATGCTCCATTACCGTTTACGACCCATCGTTTTCAAATCCATAAAGGTGATTCTCTTTATCTTTTCACTGATGGTTATGCCGATCAATTCGGCGGATCAAAAGATAAAAAATTTAAATACCAGCAGCTGAAAGAATTAATACTTGCCAATTCCCATCTCTCAATGCTTGAGCAGCAAAAGGTTTTAGATACCGCCATTGAAAATTGGAAGGGGAGCTCAGAGCAGGTTGATGACATTTTAGTAATTGGAATAAGAGTATAATAAAGTGCTCTAACAAACACATTAGGATTTATAATAGATAAAATGAAACAGCTTCTTTTTGTACAAATTCTGATTGCCTTATTTATTATTCCAGTTTCTTCAAATGCATTGGAAAAGCAAAACCCTGCGGAGCCAACTAAAATTAATGATAGAAACAATCAAACTATTGACTCACTCCTTCTTGTTCTAAAAACTCAATCGGATGATACTAACAAAATAAAAACGCTTATCGATTTGGCCAGCCGCTATACGGGCATAAGCAATTATGACATGGCAATTCAATACTCTATAATGGCAACAGAAATTGCCGATAAAACCGGCGATAAAAAACTAATTTCTCGTTCCCTAAGGAAAACCGGGAATATTTATGCCAATAAATTAAATTACGAAAAAGCGATAGAATATTATTTAGCTTCTTTGAAGACCGCCGAAGAAGATGATTACCAAGATGGGATGGCAAACAGTTTAAATAACCTTGGTAATATGTATTTAAACCTAGCAATGCTTTCAAATTCCGAGATTAATTTTCAGAAATCTTTAGAATTCCATCATCGTGCGATGGATATTAGAAAAAAAATTCATAATTATAAAGATTACACAAGCTCTTTACTCAATATAAGTAATGTTTACCAAGGTTTGGGGCAGCAGGAAAAAGCGATAGAATATCTCCTGCAGGCACTTAAGGAATATACAATCGAAAAAGAACCGAATGGGATTGATTTAGCTAACGGTAATTTGGGGAGCGCCTATCTTCAGCTCGCAAAGAAAGAGAGTAGGCCTGAATTGTATACCAAAGCTGAGGAATACTATTCAAAAGTTTTAAACAAAGAAAATACTTCCCATCGAATAGAAGCATATATCAGTATGGGGGAGATTCGTTTCCATCAAAATCGATTGAATGAAGCAGGTGCTTATCTAACTAAAGGAATGGAGGAAGCAAAAAAAATAAAATCCATTGATTACATTTCAAATGCGGCCATCTTATTTGCTGAATTAATGGAAAAAAAAGGAGATTACAAACAGGCAATGCAATACCATAAATTATATACTAATCTTAAAGACACGCTTCTCAATGGAAAATCAAGCAAACAGATTGCAGAAATGAATACCAAATACGACAGTGAAAAAAAAGACAAACAATTAATAAAAAAGGATGCAGAGATCAGTAAGCAGCAGGCCGAAACTGAAAAACAGAACCTCCAGCGCAACGCCTTTATCATTGGCTTTGCATTGGTGCTGGTGCTAGCTTTTTTTATCTTCAGAGGCTACCGTCAGAAAAAAAATGCCAACAAATTATTGGAAGAAAAAAACATACTTATTGAAAATCAAAAACAATTAGTTGAAGAAAAAAACATTAAAATTACAGACAGTATCAACTACGCTAAGCGCATACAGCAAGCGATCCTGCCCTCACAGGAAATGATTAAAACATTTTTTCCGGAGTCATTTATTTTTTTCCGGCCAAAAGATATTGTCAGCGGCGATTTTTATTGGTTCTCCGAAAAAGGAGGCAAACTCATCATTGTCGCTGCCGACTGCACGGGACACGGTGTACCCGGAGCGTTCATGAGTATGATAGGCAATACTTTATTAAATGAAATTATAAATGTTAAAAATATTTTAGTACCTGCTAAAATCTTAAATGAGTTAAATAAAGGCATAGTTCATCTTCTCAATCAAGACAGCAATGATTCAACTACTCAGGACGACGGCATGGATATAACCATCATCGCAATAGATAAAACAACGCAGGAGATAGATTTTGCCGGAGCTAACCATTTCTCTTATCTTTTCAATAACTCCGAATTAAAAATTTTAAAGGGCGATGTGTTCTCAATAGGCGGCATGTTCGGCAGATCGGATATAAATTTTGCAAGTCAGAAAATAAAAATTGAAAAGGACAGTACAATATATTTATTCACCGATGGTTTTGTTGATCAGTTCGGCGGTGAAAAAAACACAAAGTTTTTATCAAGCAGGTTTGAAACATTATTACAAACCCTTCAGCAAAAGGATATGGAGAATCAAAAAGAAAGCCTTATTAAAGCCTTTGATGATTGGAAAGCGGACAATAAACAACTGGATGATGTGCTGGTTATGGGAATAAAAATTTAATATGAAAAAATAACCGTGAAAAAAAACATATTCTATTTTTTGATTTTTATAATATTCTTGGGCCCATATTCTGTTTGGGCTCAGCAAAACAAAATTGATTCCCTTCTAAAGTTTTTAAAAATCTCGAAAGAAGATACTTCCCAGATAAATGCCCTAAATAAATTATCTGGCCAATACACAAATATTGGCAGTTATGAACAAGCCAGACAAGCCGCTCAGCGAGCATATTTATCTTCCGTGAAACTGAATTATAAAAAAGGTATTGCCAAGGCATTGCATTGTGAAGGTAATGTTTACTACTATCAAGGAAAGTATGAGGATGCATTGAATTCTTATTTTAAATCTGTAAAAATCAGGGAAGATATTGGAGATGCAAAGGGGATTGCAGACTTATACACAAATATAGGAGCTATATATTGCAATTTGGGCAGTTACGATAAGGCTTTAAGTATCCAGTTGAAATCATTATCAATTAAAGAGAATATAGGAGATAAAAAAGGAATGGCAGATTCATATCTCAATTTAGGAAACATTTATTATAACCAAGGCAATTACGAAAAGGCATTAGATAATTATTTGAAAAATTTGGCAATCAAAGAGGAGATTGGAGATAAATCCGGTGCTGCAAGATCATACAACAATATTGGAAACATTTATTATTACCAAGGTAATAACCAAAAGGCATTGGAAAGTTACAGAAAATACATGAAATTAAGTGACGAAAACGGCGATAAAGAAGGAATAGCAGCTTCTTTCGACAATATAGGGTTAGTTTTTAACCAACAAGGAAATTATGATAAGTCTTTGGAGAATCTTTTGAAAGGATTAGCAATCAGAGAACAAATCGGAGATAAACGCGGACTCGCCATTTCATTCAGTAGTATTGGTAATACATATCAAAAAAAAGGGAATGCTGAAGTGGCTGAAGAATATTATTTAAAATCTTTAAAAATACAGGAAGAAATTGGAGATAAACAAGGTTTGGCAACTTCATTATTCCAAATTGGCAGCATTTTTTTAGAACACAATAAATTCGAAGAATCAAATTATTATATTAATAAAGCCTTAGTTATAGATAAAGAATTAGGATACAAAAATGGGATTGAAACGATATACTTGTTATTATCTGAATTATATGATAAAGAAGGTGATTACAAACAAGCTTACATTTATCATAAACTATATTCCGACATTAAAGATACCCTTCTCAATGAACAATCAAGCAAACAAATTGCTGAAATGAACACCAAATATGACAGCGAAAAGAAAGACAAAGAATTAATAAAAAAAGATGCTGAGATCAGTAAGCAGCTGGCCGAAACAGAAAAGAAGAACCTCCAGCGAAATGCCTTTATCATTGGCTTTGCATTGGTGCTGGTGCTTGCTTTTTTTATTTTCAGAGGCTACCGGCAGAAACAAAATGCAAACAAATTATTAGAAAAAAAAAACATACTTATCGAAAATCAAAAACAATTAGTCGAAGAAAAAAATCTTAAAATTACCGATAGTATAAATTATGCAAAGCGGATACAGCAGGCTATTCTACCCTCGCAGGAGCTTATTAAATCATGCTTTCCAGAATCATTTATTTTTTTCAGGCCTAAAGATATTGTCAGCGGAGATTTTTACTGGTTCGCTGAAAAAAATGATAAGCTCATCATTGCCGCTGCCGACTGCACGGGACACGGTGTACCCGGAGCTTTCATGAGTATGATTGGCAATACTTTATTAAATGAAATTGTAAATGTTAAAAATATTTTAGAGCCATCCAAAATCTTAAACGAGTTGAACAAAGGCATTGTTAACCTACTCAAT
>CAINDA010000041.1 GCA_903847205.1 uncultured Bacteroidota bacterium | reverse complement strand
TAAAGATGGAGGAGTATAATTAATTCCGGTGCTTGTACCGGAGGCTGTGCTCCATGTGCTATTGTCGGGAGAAGACTCCCATAAATAAGTATAGGCGCCGCTTCCGCCTGTGGGCGTACTGCCTGTTAATCCAGACGGGGTTGATCCAGTACAAATGGTCTGAGCCGCACTAATTGTGTTTGCAGCAATTACTGGATTAACTGTTATTAATATAGATGAAGAAGTATTATTTGAACAAGGGGCTGATGTTACAATTCTTTGATAATAAGTATTTGCAGTTAATGATGGCGGGGTATAATTAATGCCGGTACTGGTACCCGATGCGGTGCTCCAAGTACTATTGTCAGGGGATGACTGCCACAAATAAGTATAGCTGCCATTACCGCCCGTTGGAGTAGTGCCAGTTAACCCAGCGGGAGTTGATCCGGTACAAATAGTTTGAGCTGAACTAACAGAATTATTAGCAATAACTGCATTAACAGTTACAGTAATATCACTGCTATTATTGGCGGTACAGGCAACAGTATTCAGTGTGCTTGTTGTTATTCGTCTGAAGGTTGTCGTGGAAGTTAAACTTGAAGAAGAATAGGTTGTTGCGCTGCCTAATGAAACTGCATAACCATCGGCGCTTTGATACCAATTGTAAGTAAGTGAGCCAGAACCGGTAGAAACAGCAGTTTCAGTAAAAGCTGCCGGAGTTGAACCGGTGCATATTGTTTGAGCTGCAGCAACTGAACCGCCGGTTACAGAATTTAAAACTGAGGTTAACGTTGCATGAACAGCACTAGCAGCATCTCCAGCTATTACCGATGTCCCGCTCGTTCTAGTAACAGTCTGCGGACCAGCGGCAGCCGTTATACCCCTTACTGTTATACCACTTACAGTAATAGCATCTAATGCAGCCGTTGTACTTCCACTAATGGTAAGAGTAATTGTTGTAGCAGTGAAAGCCGCTGTAACACCAGTAATATCCCGTCCTGCTGTAAAAGCTGGTGAAGAGCCAACGGCAGTAAATTCAAAGTTAGCGGGCGCAGTAAGAATAAGAGTACCAAAAGTTGAAATGTCTCCTACGGCACCTTCCGTAATAACTATATTTCCTAATGAAAAAGAACCTGTGGGAAAAGAACAGCCGGTAATTGTTGATAACGTTGGAGCAGTAATAGTGACGTTCGCAAAAGCAGTATTAAAACCAGCAGATACTATTAACAGAAAAGCAGCAAACAGTATTTTAACCGCCGCTGTTGCCTTTTGTGAAATATTTTTTTTGTTTGGAGAGGAGCCGTGCGTCATACGCTGTCCTCCTTTCTATTTAGGCAGGAACGCAGAAAATAAGCATTCAAACTGTTTACTTTTAAAGGAATTACCCTATATGAGTTTCTTTTAAAATATTTATTTTGAGTAAAATGGGTTGCTGTAATGGCAGTATTTTCAAAGGAAACAGCAATAAAAGATGAAAAAACGAACAGTGCAATTGCTGCAAAACAAATAACCCCAAGGACATTAACTCCAAAGAATAAATTGAAAAGAATAATCACAAAAAATATAGCAGCAATTTTTTTCATAACGAACAATCCTTAGAACTGCTTTAACTAAATTACTTAAATCGAACTAACTATCAAGCTCTTATTCACCATTTACACACTGCAAAAAAAAACAAAATCAACCTTTATATCTATAATCTAATGCCACGAATACGCAATAATCAAAGACAAAGTTACGCACTAATTTTAGATTGGGTAAGTATTATTTCCTAAGTAAAAATACTTACGCAGTAAATGTAATTAGAATAATGGAATTTAAAACAGGCATTTTGTATTATGCTGTTTTGGGTTTGTAATCTGCGCATTTATATAGATAAACAGATTTTAACATTTGAAGAAGAAGATTATCTCCAATTTTTCTCATTTCATTGATGAAAACCTTCATTATAACCAATATAATCATTCAAATGATGGGAATGATCATTCAAAAGGCGGGAATGATCATTCTGATGACTTGAATGATCATTCTGATGATGTCAATGATCATTCTGATGATGTGAATGATCATTCTGGTGACGTGAATGATCATTCACGAAGCAAAGCCTTTTATTCAAGCCATATAGTTCACCATTTATAAGGCAAAGCCTTTTATATTTGATGCAAAGAGAGAGAGATTATTGCTGAGGATATTATGATTCAAGAGGCAAAACCTATCATCCATAACTCAAATAAGGAGAGTCTTTATCAAAATATAAGGATTCATGGCTAAAAAACATTCATACAATGGAAGGTATTATGTAATTAGAACATGCAATTTGGTAAAATGGCTCTATAAAGTTAAATTTGCGCCCCGGCTGAAAACCAACTTTTCAGAATTGAAGCTATTTACGGTGTCATAAAAATCAAGAATAGCCTGATACCTCAAACCTACTACGATTATGATAAAAACAGAACCCTATAAAGCAAAGAATAAAATCAGGATTGTAACTTCTACTTCTTTATTTGACGGACATGATGCTGCTATTAATATTATGCGCAGGATAATTCAAAGCAGCGGCGCAGAGGTAATTCATCTTGGACACGACAGAAGCGCACAGGAGATTGTTGACTGCGCTATTCAGGAAGACGCCAACGCTATTGCCCTTACTTCCTACCAAGGAGGGCACATGGAATTTTTTAAATATATGTATGATCTGCTTCAGGAAAAAGGATGCGGTAATATTAAAATATTCGGCGGAGGAGGAGGAACTATTCTGCCTTCTGAAATTGAAATACTGCAGCAGTACGGCATCACACGCATTTATTCTCCCGATGACGGACGCACAATGGGTCTGCAGGGAATGATTAATGATATGCTTTCTAAATGTGATTTTCCTACAGGTGCAAACCTGAACGGCGAAGTAAAGCAGTTAAAAAATAAAGATGTAAAATCAATTGCAAGATTGATATCAGCTGCTGAAAATTTCCCAAATGAATTTTCAAAATTCAGTGCTGCAATTGAAGAAACTATTAAAGCGAAAGTAGTCCCTGTGCTTGGTATCACCGGTACCGGCGGTTCCGGCAAATCAAGTTTGGTTGATGAACTTGTAAGAAGATTTTTGATTGATTTTAAAGATAAAACTATTGCGATCATTTCTGTTGATCCTTCGAAACGTAAAACTGGAGGCGCTTTGCTAGGCGACCGTATCCGTATGAACGCGATAAAAAATCCGCGTGTATATATGCGTTCGCTTGCAACGAGGCAGAGTAATTTAGCATTATCAAAGTATGTGAAAGAAGCAGTTGAAATTGTTAAAGCTGCCAGCTATGATTTAATTATTTTAGAAACATCCGGCATAGGGCAGAGTGATACAGAAATCACAGAACATTGTGATATGAGTTTATATGTGATGACGCCAGAATACGGCGCAGCCACTCAGCTTGAGAAAATTGACATGCTTGATTTCGCTGATATAATTGCACTTAATAAATTTGATAAACGGGGAGCTTTAGATGCACTGCGTGATGTAAAAAAACAATACAAGCGCAATCATCAATTGTGGGATACTGATGATGATACAATACCCGTTTACGGCACTATTGCATCGCAATTCAATGACCCGGGCATGAACAAACTTTACAAAAGTGTAATGAATAAACTGGCGGAGAAAACCGGTGCTGCACTTCAATCGAATTTTGCAATTACGGACGAGATGAGTGAAAAACTTTACATCATTCCTCCTCACAGAACCCGCTATTTGTCGGAGATTGCAGAAAGCAACCGTGCTTATGATAAATGGGTGAATGAACAGAAAGAAATTGCCCAGAAATTATTTTCTATTCATAAAACAATTGACAGTGCTAGAAACCTGACAGGTTTTGAAAAATCTTCAGATTCAAATTTAATTGATTCTTTAGAAAAATTATATAAAGAAATTGAATTGAGTTTTGACGGAAGAAACAAAAAAATACTTGAAGGCTGGAAAGAAAAAGTACAGGAATATAAAAATGAAAATTTTATTTATAAAGTCCGCGGTAAAGAAGTGAAAATTAAAACACATTACGAATCCCTTTCTCACACGCAGATTCCAAAGATTTCGACCCCGCGTTATGAAGCATGGGGAGATATTTTAAAATGGAACCTGCAGGAAAATGTGCCGGGTGAATTTCCATATACCGCCGGCGTATTTCCTTTCAAGCGCGAAGGTGAAGACCCAACACGAATGTTTGCAGGTGAAGGAGGACCGGAACGCACCAACAGGCGTTTTCATTATGTAAGTTTGGGAATGCCTGCACACCGCCTTAGTACAGCATTTGACAGTGTTACACTGTACGGGCAGAATCCCGATCATCGTCCTGATATTTATGGAAAGATAGGCAACTCCGGTGTTTCAATCTGCTGTTTAGATGATGCAAAAAAATTATACAGCGGCTTAAATCTTACAGATCCAAAAACATCGGTAAGCATGACTATTAACGGTCCTGCAGCAATCCTAACAGGATTTTTTATGAATGCTGCTATTGATCAGCAATGCGAAATCTACATTAAAAAAAATGGTTTAGAAGATGAAGTTTTAAAAAAAATCGAAACTATTTACAAGGGCAAAAATGTTAAACGCCCAAGTTACCAGGGAGAGCTTCCAAAAGGAAACAACGGATTAGGCCTTTTATTATTAGGTGTTACAGGCGACCAGGTGCTGCCAAAAGATGTATATGGAAAAATAAAATCTGAAACACTCAATACTGTCCGCGGTACAGTTCAGGCAGATATTTTAAAAGAAGACCAGGCACAGAATACATGTATTTTTTCTACTGAATTTGCGCTTCGTTTGATGGGCGACATGCAGGAATATTTTATTTTAAAAAATATACGCAACTTTTATTCAGTTTCTATTTCGGGTTATCATATTGCTGAAGCAGGCGCCAATCCTATCACACAGCTTGCGTTAACTTTATCTAACGGATTTACATACGTTGAATATTATGTAAGCCGCGGTATGGATATTAATAAATTTGCACCAAATTTATCTTTCTTTTTCAGCAACGGAATTGATCCTGAATATTCTGTTATAGGCCGTGTAGCCCGCCGGATATGGGCAAAAGCGATGAAGCTGAAATACAATGCAGACGAACGTTCGCAGATGCTGAAGTATCACATTCAAACATCCGGCCGCTCGCTTCATGCTCAGGAAATCGATTTTAATGATATTCGCACAACGCTTCAGGCACTCTATGCAATTTATGACAACTGTAATTCGCTTCACACAAATGCATATGACGAGGCTATTACAACGCCTACTGAAGAATCGGTGAGAAGAGCAATGGCAATTCAATTAATCATTAACCGTGAATTAGGTTTGGCAAAAAATGAGAATCCTCTGCAAGGTTCATTTATAATTGAAGAATTAACTGATATTGTTGAAGAGGCTGTATTAGTTGAGTTTGAGCGCATCAACGAACGCGGAGGAGTTTTAGGTGCAATGGAAACAATGTATCAGCGCGGACAAATACAAGAAGAAAGTTTATACTATGAAACTTTAAAACACACCGGGGAATACCCTATTATAGGGGTAAACACTTTTCTTTCATCAAAAGGTTCTCCAACAATACTTCCTAAAGAAGTGATCCGTGCAACAGAAGAAGAAAAGCAGTATCAGATTTCTATGCTTGCTGAACTCCACAAAACACAGGCTGATAAAGCCCCTGCCCTGCTGCGTGAATTGCAGACTCTCGCAGTTCAAAATAAAAATATATTTGAAGGTTTAATGGAAACAACTAAATACTGCTCTTTAGGACAGATTACGAATGCACTATTTGAAGTTGGCGGGCAGTATAGAAGAAATATGTAGACTGCGAATTTTAAGTATTTATAATCTTTCAAATTCAATGAAAAATAATATAATCCTGTCAACAAAACGTTTATACCTGCGTGAATTGACTCTTGAAGATGCACAATTATTAATTGATTTGAACAGCGATCCTGAGGTAACACGTTATACTGGAGATGGTGCGGTAAAAGATCTTGAAGATTCAAAGCGTATTTTAATTGATATTATTTTTCCGCAGTATTTAAATGAAATGGGACGCTGGGCTGTTCACTTAAAAGCTGATGATGAGTTTATCGGATGGTGCGGATTAAAATATCAAGCAGAACAAGATGAAGTAGATTTGGGTTATCGTTTTTTCAAAAAGCACTGGAATAAGGGATATGCAGTGGAATCTGCAAAAGCAGTGATTGATTACGGAATTAATATTTTGAAATTAAAAAACATTATTGCCCGAGCCGCTAAAGAAAATAAAGCTTCAATAAATGTTTTAAAAAAAATAGGAATGAAATATTTATCTGTTGAAATGTGCTGTCATGATCCGGCAGAAAAATACACTTTAAAATAATTCCATCTGCTTATTTTCGCCGGGCCTTTGAAAAGCTGTTAAATCAAATTCAAATCTGTCACGGCCTGAAAGATGCCTCTTTACAGCCATTTCAAACAACTGCTTAATTGATTCCGCAATTTTTCCCTCCCCGCTCATTCGTTTGAAGAATCGGCTGTCGCCTACTTTTCCTCCATGTACTTCAGCAGTCTGATTCAATACTTTTTCTGCTGCATCAGGAAAATTTTTATAAATCCAATTAGTAAAAATATCTTTTACAGAACCATTCAAACGTACAATTTGGTAACCAGCTGCAACTGCTCCGTGTTCCGCAGCAACTCTAATCAACTCAGGAATTTCATTACTGTTTAATCCGGGAATTATAGGTGCTGCCATAATACCTGCAGGAATTCCGGCTTTGTTCAATTGCTCAATAACTTTAAGCCTGTTTTTCGCTGTGACTGTGCGAGGTTCCATTAGCAAACGTAAGTCTTCGCGCAGGGTGGTAACAGAAACCATTACATGCACTAATTTTAATTTGGCCATTTCCTGCAGGATATCAATATCACGGAGGATTAAATTATTTTTAGTGATCATGCCAACCGGATGGCGGAATTTTAAAAGCACCTCAAGCATCTGTCTTGTAATTTTCAGCTTGCGTTCAATGGGTTGATAACAGTCTGTATTGCCCGAAAACATTATGGGTGCAGGAATCCAATTTTTATTCATCAATTGTTTTTCCAGCAGTTCAGGTGCATTCGGCTTGGCAATAATTTTGCGTTCAAAATCCAAACCAGCGCTGTATCCCCAGTATTCATGGGTATTACGCGCATAACAATAAATACATCCATGTTCACATCCCTGATAGGGATTCATAGAATATCTCGAAAAAACATCTGGGCTTTTTACAATGTTAATTATCTTTTTAGGGTGTTCGAAAAGCAGCTGCGTTTTTTCATCACTCAGCAGCGGCTCGTCAAAAATTTCCTGGAATTCTTCTTCATAATGGTTTTTCGAAAACTTATTGAAAGTATTAATCTGCGCGCCTCTCCCCTTAAAATAGCTTGTTTTTTCTTCATCCTCCTTCATACTCAAAGATACAAAATACACGATGAAATAAAAAGCGAAAAATATTTTCAGGAAAATTATATCTTTACAAAAAACATAAAATATAATTGCTTCGATTCTGCCCATTTTAAAATTGTATCCAAAAGAAAAAACATGAAAACTTTTAAAGTACTGATTTATCTATTTATTTTTATTATCCCGGCATTAACCATTCAAGCCGAGCCATTCACACAAGACTCGCTTGCTTCCATTACTCATCATCACACTCCATGGCAGATACTTTCGGGCAGCGGTTATGATTCTATAGTATGTTATAAAAGCTCACATAGAAATATGTACTTTGTTGTTACAGGCCTGATAATTATTATTGCGGTGATTGCAATAAAACTGCTGCAGCTAAACAGACGAACCAATAAAATGCTGCAACTGCAGAATGCAATTATTGAAGAAAAAAACAAAAACATCACTGACAGTATTAATTATGCAAAACGGTTACAAAATGCAATACTGCCGACAAATGAAACTATTAATACTATTTTACCAGAACATTTTATTTTGTATAGGCCAAAGGATATCGTCAGCGGCGATTTTTATTGGATTTCGCAGCATGATAATAAAATTATTATGGCCGCGATTGACTGCACCGGTCATGGAGTTCCCGGCGCTTTATTGAGTATTGTCGGACACAATGCAATTAATCAAACCGTAAATGAATTAGGTATTAGGCAGCCTTCAAAAATTTTAAATTCGATGAACACAATCATTAAAAAAATTCTCCATAGCGACGAAGGAAGTGGTATCAGAGACGGGATGGATATGGCATTGTGTACTTACGATAAAACAACAGGTATTCTTGAATATGCAGGAGCTAATAATCCATTGTATATTGTTTCAGAAAACAAACTAACTATTATAAAAGCTTCTAAGCTCACGGTAGGATCAATTGAAAGCATCGTCACTGAAGGTCCTTTAAATCATTCCATACAATTAAAAAAAGGAGACTGCTTTTATATTTTCAGCGATGGCTATGCAGATCAATTCGGTGGAGCAGATAATAAAAAATTCAAAACCAGTCTATTAAAAGACATGCTTCAGTCATTGAATAATAATTCAATGACTGAGCAGAAAAAAATAATTTCAGATACGCTTAAAAAGTGGCAGGGAAATAATGAACAGGTTGATGATATTCTGCTTATAGGAATAAGAGTGTAATGATTTTTTCATTTTAGATTTTTCCATAAAAAAACATTTTCGTCTAAAATTTATATATCATTGAACAAGGCAGATTTTTTTCTCCTGATTATATGAACACTATTTTAAAGGATTTCCATCGGTATCGAGTTCACTAATTTCGTAACCCAATTTTGATAAGCCGTCATAAATTTTTGCTTTATCGCCTACAACTAAAATTACCATGTTGTTGTAAGGAAGATTCTTTTTTGCAAGAGCATCTACTTCCTGCTTTGTAATTGATTTTAAAATTTCATTCTGTTTATCAACAAAATTTTTATCCAAATTATAATCCATAATCCGTTTAATAAAACCTGCTTTCTGCATAGCTGTTTCATACTTTAAGGCTTCGCTTTGTCCCATTGAATTTTTAGTATAAGCTAACTCATCGGGTGTAATTCCACTGTCAGCATATTTTTTTATTTCTTTCATAAACTCAATCAAGGAACTGTCGGATGAATTCGCTCTTACACCAGCGCTTGCAGCATAGGGGCCTATAAATTTATTTCCTGCAAAGCTGGAACGCGCGCCATAAGTATAGCCATGGGTTTCGCGTAAATTCAAATTAATACGGCTGTTAAAATTACCGCCCAATACATAATTCATAATACCAGATTTATAATATTCGCCCGCAGCATCAAAAGGCATTGCCATATAACCTATTCGTATTTCGGACTGCGGTGCTTTTTCTTTATTTACGAGATAAATTTTTGTTTTAGCAATAGATGGCAGAACTGGTTCTGAGGGATGAATTATTTTATTTCCCTGCCAGCTTTTTAGAAATGCCAGTTTAGGAATAACAGCTTCCTGTGTTATGTCACCGACAACAACAACCGATGAAACGGAAGGAGAAAAATAATCTTTATAATATTTTTTTACATCTTCCAAAGAAAGCGGGTTAACAGACTCTTTTGTTCCCAATGCAGGCACTGACATTATATGACCGCTGCCGAACATTAATTTTGAAAAAACATTATTCGCAATTGTAGTAGCCTGTGTTGCCTGATTGGCGATAGATTCGAGGTTCTGCTTTTTTATGCGGTCAAAATCTTCTTTATCAAATTTCGGATGAAATAACATTTCCTGTGCGATGGCTAATGTTGAATCAATGTTTTTTGTGAGAGATGAAACATACATAATAATATCCTGTCCGTTATTAACGATGTTCACGCTGCTGCCCAAACGCTCTAATTTTTCAGCAATCTGCTCCGAAGTATGCATCGTTGTTGATTCGTTCAAAAGGCCGGTCAGTAACTGTGAAAGACCTGCGTTTGCAATGCTTTCAAAGCGGTGGCCGGCTTCAATACTCAGCTGAATTGTTACACTTGGAACTTCTTCGTTTTTGGCACCGATTAATTTCAATCCATTTTCGAAATTCTGCGTCCAATATGGAGGAGCTCTCACCAATGGGGCAGAACCCGGTATCGGTTTCTTAAATCTGTCAAATGTTTCTTTTGTTTTATTATAAACTAAATTTTTATACTCGGCAGCCTCGGAAGCATTGGTATTGCGAACTTGGGGCACAAAGTTATCCGGTTTAGAAGCCCTTTCCGGTTTGCCTTTTGGACATACACTTAAAATTACGGCATGCTGATTTTTAATGTATTTATTATACACTCTTATCACATCTTCTTTAGAAACTTTTTTATAACTTTCAATTTCTTTGGTAATGAAACCAGGATTTCCAGTAAAAGTCTGATAAGATGCAAGCATCCCGCCTTTGCCCTGTACGCTTGATAATGAGTTAACCATGTGTGTTTCGTAACCAGCATTAAATTTTTTAAGATCATCATCCTTTACACCCCGTTTTTCAAATTGGTCAAGTGAGACACGCACTAGTGAATCCATCTGCGATAAAGTTTTATCTGGAAATGTGCGGATAGTAATTACCAATTCGCCGCCCAATTCCTTTGAACGCTGGCTGACATCAGCAACCTGAGCCAATTGGGATTTTTCGAAATTTTGATAAAAGATAGAAGTTTTGCTTCCTCCTAATATATCCGCTAAAACAAAAAGCGGGGCTTCATCAGCAGTGCGGGCAGCAACTGTCGGATATGTAAAGCTGATCTGTGGTGCGCGTATATTATCTTCATAAGAAATATAACGGTCTTTATCCAAAACAACAGGTGCAAAATACTGTTCAGTTACTTCTGGGCAGCGAGGTATTGCTCCAAAATATTTTTCAGCAATTTTAACAACATCAGATGCACTTACATCTCCGGAAACGGTGAGCACAGCATTATTCGGACCATACCAGCGCATGAAAAATTTTTTCAAATCATTTACATCCACCCTGTTTAAATCTTCAATATAACCTATCGTCTGCCATGAGTAAGGATGAGAAGAGGGATAGAGCGACGCTCCTGTTTTTTCGCCGGTAATGCCGTAAGGACGATTGTCGTAATTCTGACCGCGCTCATTTTTAACTGTTGAACGCTGCACCTCAAATTTTTTCTGCGTTACAGAATCAAGCAAAAAACCCATCCTGTCGGATTCTAACCACAATGCAGTTTCCAATTGATTGGATGGAAGAACTTCCCAATAATTCGTTCGATCAGAAGTGGTAGAGCCATTCAGATTTCCTCCCGCTTCATTAATAATTTTGAAATGCTGTTCGTCAGCAACATGCTCTGAACCCTGAAACATCATGTGTTCAAAGAAGTGAGCAAAGCCTGAACGTCCCTCCTGCTCTCTCGCTGAACCAACGTGATAAGTAACATCAACATATACGATAGGATCGGAGTGATCCTCATGAATAAGCACTGTAAGGCCATTTGAGAGTTGATATTTTTCGTATGAAATTACAAGTTCACTTCCTTTACGGGTTATTTTTTCAATAAGTTTTGTCTGAGAAAATGCAGCACTTCCAATAAACAATGATACTGCGGATAACAGAAGAATATTTTTAATTTTCATTTGTGTTTTTTTTAATTTGTGCAAATATATTCAATTAAGGTTTATCAAAATAACATGCAGCAGAAATAGTAATACAAGAAGCAGTGCGATTTGAAAATCTTCATGAGTTAGAAATGTTTCGTAACTTTGCACCAAAATCAATTAATCATAAAAAAAAATAAAAAATATGTATCCAGAAAGTATGGTAAAACCAATGAAAGCAGAGCTTACTACAGTTGGTTTTGAAGATTTAACAACCCCAGATGCTGTAAAAGCAGCTATTAACAGTAAAGGCACAGTTTTAGTTGTAGTAAATTCTGTATGCGGCTGCGCTGCAGGTGCTGCAAGACCAGGCGTGAAATTAGCTGTTACAGGTGCTAAACGCCCTGATAGAATTACAACCGTGTTTGCAGGATTTGATACCGAAGCTGTTGCAGAAGCACGAAAATATTTTGCACCCTACCCTCCATCTTCACCTGCTTTAGCTTTGTTTAAAGACGGCAAACTGGTTCATTTTGTAGAACGCCATCATATTGAAGGACGCAACGCTCAGATGATTGCAGAGAATCTTCAAATGGCATTTAATGATTTCTGTTAAAATAACTTCTTTAATTTCAACTCTTAACAAATCTGCGAATCTATAATAGTCTTTTAAACAGAGACATTTAAGATTCGCAGACTTGTATTTACCCTTTTTCCATTTTCCTAAAATTTATTGCTAAAAATGATTAAACAATTCATCATTGCCGGATTATTTATTACAGCATCTGTTTCAGCACAGAAAAAAGCGCCGGCAGACTGGCAGCTGCTCGATCCGGCTGCTGACGGGGTATATGGTGCCGGGGTTGAACAAGCATATAAAACATTAAAAGGTAAAAAAGCTAAAACAGTTATTGTTGCAGTCATTGACAGCGGCACAGACATTGATCACGAAGATTTAAAAGATGTTATCTGGACTAACCCCGGCGAAATACCAAACAACGGCATTGATGATGATAAAAACGGGTATGTGGATGATGTGCATGGCTGGAGTTTTTTAGGCGGTAAAAACGGAGATATCAATAATGAATCATCTGAACTTGCCCGAATGTATTTCCGTTTAGATAAAAAATTCAAGGACGCAGATACATCAAGTTTTTCAAATGATAATGCTAAAGAATTTGCTGTTTATAAAAATATAAAATATACTTTTTTAAAAGAACAATTTGAAAATGAAATGGAATTGCAGAGCATTCAAGTGTTTGCCGATTATTTAGAAAATGTAAAAAAAGACAATAACGGCAAGCTTTCTAAGAGCGGTTTAAAAAATTACAAACCTAAAACAAAATTAGAAACCAGTATAAAAAAACAGTTGAAATTTATTATGCTCATTGGGATGAAGCCTGAAGAGATGGATGAAGAGATAGCTGCAGGAAGAAAAGAAATTGAAAACAAAGTTAAAAACAGCAGAATAAATTCAGATTCAATCCGCCGGTATGTTGTCGGCGATGATCCTGAAAATATGACTGAACATTATTATGGATGCAACCGCGTTCAGGGCCCTGAAGCACTGCATGGCACGCATGTTTCAGGAATTATTGCAGCAATGCGGAACAACAATTTAGGTATTAACGGTATCGCAGATAATGTAAAAATTATGCCGATACGCGCAGTTCCCAACGGTGATGAAAGAGATAAAGATGTTGCAAATGCTATACGCTACGCGGTTGACAACGGAGCTTCAATTATTAATATGAGTTTTGGGAAATATTATTCTCCGAATAAAAAAGAAGTTGATGAGGCTGTTCAATATGCATTATCAAAAGATGTGCTGCTGGTACATGCTGCAGGCAATGAATCAAAAAACAGCGACCTTGATCTTTCATTCCCAAACAGCGAATTATTATCAGGCGGAACTGTCAATAACTGGATTGATGCAGGAGCCAGCTCCTATAATAAAGGAAAAAATTTAATCGGTTCTTTTTCTAACTACGGCAAAACCAAAGTGGATTTATTTGCACCGGGTGTTGATATTTATTCTACTATTCCCGGCAACAAATATATAAGTGAATCCGGCACAAGCATGGCTTCACCTTCTACGGCAGGTGTTGCAGCGCTTATCAGAAGTTATTTCCCTGAATTAAAAGCAGGAGAAGTTAAAGCGGTATTAATGAAAACTGCTGAGAAGTATAATAAAAAAGTATATGTTCCCGGAGCCTATAAAAGGAGATTTATAAGATTATTCGGCAGTAAAAAAGTTAAAAAAAATGTATCTGAACTATGTGTTTCGGGAGGTTTTATAAATGCAAATAATGCTGTAAAAGAATTGATGGGCTTAAATAAAAAGAAATAAATTTTAACAAAAATATTAAAATAAAAAACTATGAAATATATTTTATTATTCGGATTGTTTTTCAGTCTTCGCGTATTCTCACAGGAAGATTCTTCATACGTTTCAACAACTGTTGAAACCAAGATTTACACAATGGACTTCCTTAGTTCGAAGAAAAAATTGAATGAATTTATTGTTAATAACAGCATAAAAATTCAGGATCAAAATGAAAACAAAACTTACATAAATGCAAATTTTGTGCTTTCTGAAAATCAATATAAAAAATATGAAAATATGATTTCGGATTTAGGTTATGTTTCTTCAAAAAAAATAAACACAGTTAATAATTACAGCAAAGTCAAAGAGATACGGCTTGAGCTTGCTTTTTTAATTCATGAAAAAGAATCGTACGAAAATCTGTTAAAAAAGATTGATGAGCAGTCCGATAAATATTTATCCTTATGGAGAGAAAATAAAGCCATTGAAGAAAAAATACATAACAAAGAACGCGACTTATTATTTTATGGTAAAAAGGAAAATACTTATTCTGTAAATATTAATATTGCTGAGGAAATCACAAGTCCGGAAAATACAAAAGTGGCTTTTATTAATATGCCGGGACTTGAATATTCCTACTTGAAAATTGAATCTCCTTTAGACAAAATATCAAGCAGTGTTTACCAGGGATATTTCTTAAAGTATCTTTTCACAAAGGGGAAAAGTTTCGCGTCAATCGGGGCTTATAAAAGCATAAAAACAAATGCTGCTGACAGTACGCAGTTCTCAGAATTATTTTTATTTAGTTTCGGACAGGATTTTTATTCAAGACATTTTGGCCGCGGCTCAAGAAAATTTTTAAATCTTTATTCAGGATATAATATAGGCGGAGTGCTTGCGGCAAACAGTAATTCTGTATCAACCATACCTTTTTTATCTCCTTCGGTAGGTGTTGAATTATTTAAAAACAAATACATACTTTTAGATACAAAGGTTTGTTATTTTATTCCTTTTGTAGATAATAGAAACCTAAGAGGATTAAGCTTCAATACTTCTTTTAATTTTGTTTTCTAGAAAAATAAATAAAGCAAAAAACGGATTGACTAAAGCAGCAATTGCTGTAAAATACTTTTAAAACAATGAATAAAGAGTGTCCTGAATGCGGTGAGCAGATAAAAGGGCGGGCAGATAAAAAATTCTGTTCTGATCTCTGCCGCAATGCTTTCAATAATAAACTGAACAGCGATACAACCAATTACGTAAGAAACGTAAATAATATTTTACGAAAAAACAGGAGAATTTTGGAAGAATTAATTCCTGATGAAACAGCTAAAGCAGCAAAAACAAAATTGATTGAGAAGGGATTTAATTTTCAATATTATACCAATACTTATACAACTAAAAAAGGCGCGACGTATTATTTCTGCTATGAATACGGCTATCTGCCGATAGAAAATGAATATTACTTTTTAGTAAAACGAAAAGAGTAAACGCCTTATTAAACAAAAAAATATTTATTTTTTACAGAATTTCATAAATACCTTCCGATTCTTTTTTCTTTTTCTCGATCCTGTAAACCAAAAATAAACTTACTCCAACCATAACTATACTTACTGCAACATAGGCCCACTCCCCTGTTTGAATACCAACTTTATCAGCATCTATACTTATTACGTCTCTATTTGAAAGCCAGATTAAAAATACAGCCGTTCCGTTATTAATAAAATGGGCCAGTATTCCCGGCCATAATGAACCGCTCCATAAAAACAAATAACCTAAATAAGCTCCCATCAGCATTCTTGGAAGAAATCCGAAAAATTGCATGTGAAAGGCACTGAATAATGCAGCACCGACCCAAACACCAACATGTTTATTTCGTGTACATTCAATCAAAACTTTTTGCAAAACGCCGCGAAAAAAAAGCTCTTCGCTCACAGCAGCCATTAAAGCAATTACTACTAAATTTAAAACTAAAACATCAATGGAAGTTCCTTTTGTGAAAACATCAGTGAGCTGTCCTGCTGCTTGCTCACTATGTTCCATCCAAGTCTGAATACTTCTGAATGCATCTGGTAACTGCAAATGCTGGTTCATATCCGAAAACCAGTTAATCATAGGCATTGCAAGCAGCATACCTGTTCCTGCAATAAGCAAGGTTGAAATTAAAGGCTTTGTTGTGATGCCTAAATAATGGATCCGGGGCTTAGTCCAGAAAACGGCAAACAAAACTGAAGGAAGAATAAAAATAATAATAACACTCACTCCCTGTAAGACTTTTAAAAGAGCAACAGCTTTGGGATTTTCCATGTTAATTCCTGTATCACCATTACCCCCGATTACAGTTAATATGCCGAATCCAAAAATAAATAATAACAGGATAATTAACTTAAGCCACGGTTGGCGCTCTGATTCATTGTTTTCCATTGAGGCTTTTTTTGTAATTTTACGCAAAGTTAATAAAAGGTGTTCAGGTGTTTATGTGTCAGCGTATTTAAGTTTTTCACAAAAATATTTATTACACCAAATAAAAGGTGTTCAGGTGTTCAGGTGTTTATGTGTTAGAGCATTTAAGTTTTTCACAAAAATATTTATTACACCAAAATACTAGAACACTAAAACACAAGAACACTAAAACACTGAAACACTAAATAATGGTAAAAATAGGTAATATAGAATTAGGTGATTTCCCTTTACTGCTTGCACCAATGGAAGATGTGAGTGATCCGCCATTCAGGGCAGTGTGCAAAAAAAACGGTGCTGATTTAATGTACACCGAATTTATTTCGTCGGAAGGTTTAATCCGTGAAGCAGCAAAAAGCGTTCAAAAACTTGATATTTTTGAATACGAACGCCCCATCGGCATTCAGTTATTCGGTTCGGATATTAATTCTATGCGTGAAGCCGGAATCATTGCTAACAATGCAAATCCCGATTTGATTGATATTAACTATGGCTGCCCGGTAAGGCAGGTTGCCTGCAGAGGAGCAGGTGCCGCTCTTTTACAGGATATTCCAAAGATGGTACTCATGACTTCGGAGATTGTAAAAATTGCACAACGGCCGGTAACTGTTAAAACACGCTTAGGCTGGGATGATTCAACAAAAAATGTTGTTGAGGCTGCCGAACGTCTTCAAGACATAGGTATTTCAGCACTTACCATTCATGGGAGAACACGTGCGCAATTATACAAAGGCGAAGCAGACTGGACTTTGATCGGCGAAATTAAAAATAACTCAAGAATTAAAATTCCAATCTTCGGCAACGGTGATGTTGATTCTCCTGAAAAAGCAAAAGAGATGAAAGAGCGCTATGGTATTGACGGAATTATGATAGGCCGTGCGAGTATCGGCTATCCCTGGATTTTTAATGAGATAAAACATTTTTTAAAAACAGGCTCACACTTAGCGCCGCCTACAATTTTCGACAGGGTGCAAACCTGCAAAGAACATTTGGATTTTTCAATGAAATGGAAAAGCAAACATGCCGGAATAGTGGAGATGCGCAGACATTATACCAATTATTTTAAAGGACTTCCGAACTTTAAAGAGTTCCGTTTAAAGCTGGTAACTACTTATTCTTATGATGAAATTATAAGTCTTTTGGAAGATGTGGAAAAAAAATATTCGAATTTAGAATTAGTTTAATTTTTTATCTAAACTATAGTTCTTTTTATAAAGTCAGATGCCTCTTTGTGAAAACCCTTACCGGATACCAGGCTGCAAAAAAGCCTATTGTTAATACCGCCGCTGAAACAATTAAAAAATCCGACAGCTGTAATTTAATCGGATAGGCATCCACAACATATCCATCGGTGAAACGAACAAGAGAAAATTTAATCTGCAGCCAGCAGATAAAAGTTCCAAGAACAAGGCCTAATACAGCCCCTATAATGGTAATCAGCAGCCCTTCCATTAAAAATATTCTGCGGATTAATTGAATGTCGGCCCCCATATCATTCAAAATTGTAATATCTTTTTTCTTTTCAATTATCAGCATTATCAATGAACCAATCACATTGAATGTGGCAATTATCAAAATAAAAAAAAGAATAATGAAGGTCCATAATTTTTCTGATTTCAATGTTTTAAATAACAATGCATTTTGCTGCTGGCGGTTTTTCACTTCGTACTTACTGCCGAGTATAGCACTGATCTGCGCCTGCAGCTTTTCTTTGTCAGAATCATTTTTTAATCCCAGCTCAATAGCAGTTACTTGATCAGTATAATCAAACAGTTCACGCGCTTTCTCGATATTCATCAGCACATATTTGTTGTCGAATTCATCATTGATAGAAAACGTTCCTGCAGGGTATTCTTTTAATTCATTTAAACCTCCTTCAGCATCGAAAGTGCTTACCTTACCGCGTTTGGGAGCATAAATAGAAATAGGTGCAAGCTCATTTTTAGGCCCGGTCTGTAGTATGTAACTAACACCTTTTCCAAAAACAATATTATTTTTCTGAATATTAAATTTTCCGAAAATAATAAGAGAATCAAAATTGCTCATCATCTCAAAGTCTGTGCTCACGCCTTTAATGACAGCAATACACTGTTTGTCGTTAAACTTTAGCAGCGCGTTCCCTTCTACTACATCAGTGAAATAGGCTATACCGTTGAGTTTTTTTAGGGATTGTATTTCAGATGCATCAGGGTTGAATGTTTTCCCTTGTTTAACAGTTATCTCAATATCGGCATCAAATGAATTATACAGCGACTCAACTAGGTTGGACAAGCCGTTAAATGCAGAAAGAACAATTATCAGCGCCATGGTGCCGATACACACTCCTGCCGCCGAAATACCGGAAATAATATTTATGGCATTGTGTGATTTTTTAGAAATCAGGTACCGCTTTGCTATAAAAAAAGGTAAGTTCAGAGTTTAAAGTTTAAAGTTAGAAAGTTTAATTTGGAAAATTTAAAGTTTTATTGTTTGTAGTTTAAGGTTTATTGTGCACTGAGCTTTAAACTTTACAAATTGAACTTTAAACTAAATTATTTCTTAAGCAGTTCTTCTATATGCATTGCATAATCCAGAGAGTCGTCTAAAAAAAATACAAGGTTGGGAATAATTCGCACTTGCTTTTTAATCCTTTCGGATAATTTCATTCTTATTTCTTTTGTATGTTCCTGTATTAATTTCAAAAGAATTTTTGTATCCGGAACATTAAATAAACTTACGTAAACTTTTGCAACTCCCAGATCGGGGCTCACCCTCACCTGCGTAACTGTAATCAATGCATTGCCGAATAAAATGCGGGTTTCCCGCTGAAAAATTTCACCAAGTTCTTTTTGTATTAATCGCGATACTTTTAACTGACGTGTTGAATCCATTGTGTCAAATATAATTTAGAATTCAAAATTAACAATTAACACAGACAAAGCTTATATTTGCGCCATGAAAAATATTTTTGGCGTACTCCAATACATAAAGGGATACTGGCGCTTTGCAGTTTTAAATATTACATCCAATATTTTGTCTGCAGTTTTTTCCTTGTTTTCAATAGCAATGCTTTTCCCTTTTTTGCAGGTGTTATTTTCTGAGGACAGCAAAAAACTCGAGTCGATTTTGAAAATGGGTCAGCCAGAGTTTCATCTTTCCTCCTCCTCGATTATTGACAACATAAATTATCTTCTTGCAGTTGATATCAGGGATCACAGCCAAATCCATGCTTTGGTGGGCATTTGTTTGTTTATTATAATTACAATTTTCTTCAAAAATTTATTCCGCTATTTAGGAATGTTTTTTATTGCCCCTATCAGAAATGGTGTTGTGAAAGACATGCGTAATAATTTATTTCAAAAAATACTGGTGCTGCCCTTGAGTTATTATTCCGATGAGCGCAAAGGTGATATAATGTCGCGCATGACTGCTGATGTAAGAGAGATTGAATGGAGTATTATGAATTCATTAGAAATGGTTTTTCGTGAACCTATTACAATACTTATATCCTTGATTCTGATGGTGCTTTTAAGCTGGGAGCTGACTGCACTCGCACTTATATTACTCCCTATCACCGCTGTGTTTATAGGCAGAATAGGGAAATCACTGAGAAGAACTTCTACTGAAGAAAAAGAAAAAACAGGAATGCTCCTATCCATACTTGAAGAAACCCTTGGCGGTTTGCGGATTATAAAAGCTTTTAATGCAGAGAAAATTGTAAGAAAGAAATTTGAAAAAGAAAACAGCGACTACACTAATCTGATGGTAAAGGTTTACCGAAGAATTGATTTATCGTCGCCATTAAGCGAATTCATGGGCATAACCGTATTTGTAGTGATATTATATGTCGGCGGAAAAATGGTACTGGGTGTGAATCCAACAATGAACGGTGCTGTGTTCATCACTTACCTGGCTTTATTTTCGCAGCTCATAGCACCTGCCAAATCATTTACTACGGCTTATTACAACATTCAAAAAGGATTAGCATCGGCTGAAAGAATAAATAAAATATTGAATGCAGAAGTGACTATTAAGGATATCGAAAATCCGAAAACACTCAACAGCTTTAAAAATGAAATAGAATATAAAAATGTTTCATTTGCCTACCGCGAAGCCGAGCCAGGCTGGGTGTTAAATAATATTAGTTTTAAAATTGAAAAAGGCAAAACCATTGCATTGGTTGGTCAATCCGGTTCAGGTAAAACAACTATGGCAGATATGCTTCCTCGTTTTTATGACCCGAGCCTGGGCGAAATATTAATTGACGGCATTTCAATAAAAGATGCTAAACTCACTGATGTACGTGCATTGATGGGCATTGTAACACAAGAGTCCATTTTATTTAATGATACTGTTTATAATAATATTGCTTTCGGAATTGAAAACGTAAGCGAGCAGGAAGTTATTGAAGCAGCAAAAATTGCGAATGCTCACGAATTTATTTCACAGATGCCGCAAGGCTATCAAACCAATATCGGCGACAGAGGCAGTAAATTATCAGGCGGACAGCGGCAGCGTATGAGTATTGCCCGTGCAGTTTTAAAAAATCCTCCTATTTTAATTTTAGATGAAGCAACATCTGCATTGGATACTGAAAGCGAGCGTTTGGTGCAGGATGCATTAAACAAGCTGATGAAAAACCGCACTTCTGTTGTAATTGCGCATCGTTTGTCAACTATCCAGCACGCAGATGAAATTATTGTGATGCAGAAAGGTGAAATCATTGAGCGGGGCACTCACTCTGTTCTCATTGCTCAAAACGGCGCATATCACAGACTGCATGAGCTGCAGTCGTTTATTTAATTCGCATCATCCCAATGGAAGAAGAAATAAAAAATGCAATAGAAGTACTTCGTAAAGGCGGCACTATCCTTTACCCTACTGATACCGTTTGGGGCATTGGCTGCGATGCCCGCAATAAAGATGCTGTTGCAAAAATTTTTAAAATAAAACAGCGTGAAGAATATAAAAGCATGGTTGTTCTCGTTTGCAACGAAACCATGATTAACCGCCATGTTAAAGAGGTACCCGAGGCTGCCTGGGAATTATTAGAATCAGCTGAAGAGCCACTAACTATTATTTATCCCGATGGGCGGATGCTTGCAGAAAAAATTATTGCTGCTGACGGCAGTGTAGGCATACGATTGGTGAAAGATCAATTCTGCAATACACTCATTCATAAATTCGGGAAGCCGATTGTTTCAACCTCTGCTAATATCAGCGGAGAAAACGCGCCATCATCTTTCAACGAAATCAAATTGGATATTTTGAATAAGGTTGATTACATCGTAAATTTTCGTCAGAATGAAATTAATAATACTAAACCTTCAACCATTATTAAAATGGCACTAAACGGTGAATTTAAAATAATCAGGAAATGAAAAGTTTATTCGATGCATCTCATAACAAGGAAATTATTGACAGAATCAACAGCCTGTCGCATACTTCACAAGCCGAATGGGGAAAAATGAATGTCCCCCAAATGCTTGCACACTGCCAGGCTCCGCTGAATGTCGCTTACGGCGAGCTCAAACTAAAACGCGGGCTCATGGGAATTTTATTCGGAACCTTAATCAAAAATAAATTGACAAAGGACGAAAGACCTTTCGATCGCAGCCTTCCCACTGATAAAGCTTTTATTGTTAACTCACAGCAAGAATTTGAGATTGAAAAAAATAAGCTTATCAAAGCTGTTAAAAAATTTGAAGACATCGGTCCAGCCGGAATAACAAAAGATGCGCATCCATTCTTTGGAAAAATAAGTGCAGCCGAATGGGACATTTTACAATGGAAACATTTAGATCATCATCTCCGCCAATTCGGCGCTTAAAGCGTGAAAACAAAATTAACTCATCCCATTTTTAAAATAGTTTCAGAAGCTGCTTCTGAAATGAATATACCTGCTTATGTTATCGGCGGCTGGGTTCGCGACTTACTTCTGAACAGGCCCTGCAAGGATATTGATATTGCTGCTATTGGAAGCGGTATTGAATTGGCAGAACTTACCGCAAAAAAGTTAGGCAGCCACTACCATGTAAATGTTTATAAAAATTTCGGCACAGCTCAGATAGTTTATGAGGATTACGATATTGAATTTGTAGGCGCACGTAAAGAATCATACCGCCTCGAAAGCCGCAAGCCTATTGTGGAAAATGGCACATTAGAAGATGATCAAAACCGAAGGGATTTTACAATCAACGCACTTGCAATTTCATTGAGCAAAGATAATTACGGCGAACTGCTTGATCCGTTTAACGGAATAAAAGATATGGAAGCCCGCATCCTGCGTACTCCTTTAGATCCAGACATTACCTTTTCCGACGACCCTTTGCGGATGATGCGGGCAATCCGTTTTGCAGCACAGCTCAATTACACAATCGATCCGAAATCATTAGAGAGCATTAAAAAAAATAAAGACAGAATAAAAATTATTTCGAAAGAACGTATCACTGATGAAATAAATAAAATCATTCTATCTCCTGTCCCATCTATCGGTTTCAAACTGCTGTTTGATACTGGCCTGCTTCACATTATTTTTTCAAAAATGGTGTTGCTTTACGGCGTTGAAAACAGAAACGGAAAATCTCATAAAGATAATTTTTATCACACTTTAGAAGTGCTTGATAATATCTGTAAAACAACAACTGATTTGTGGCTTCGCTGGGCTGCCATCCTCCACGACATTGCTAAACCTCAGACCAAAAGGTTTGAACCCGATCATGGCTGGACTTTTCACGGCCATGAGGACAAAGGCTCCAGGATGGTTCCCCAGATTTTTGCTGAATTAAAACTGCCTCTGAATGAAAAAATGAAATACGTGCAAAAACTTGTACTGCTTCATCTGCGCCCCATTGTCCTTGCAAAAAGCGAAGTTACAGACAGCGCTGTACGCAGATTATTATTTGAAGCCGGCGATGATATTGATGATTTAATGAAACTCTGCGAAGCCGATATTACGTCGAAAAACGAATATAAAGTTCAGAAATATTTAAAAAATTTCGAACTAGTCCGACATAAACTAAAAGAAATAGAAGAGAAAGATAATATACGCAACTGGCAGCCGCCAATCAGCGGAGAAGATATTATGAAAACCTTTAATATCCCTGCCGGGCGACAGGTTGGAATTATAAAAAACGCCATACGTGAAGCCATTTTAGATGGTCTTATAAAAAACGAATACGATGAGGCGTATCACTTCATGATCAATGAAGCCGAAAAAATTGGCCTTAAAAATAATTGAAAATCAATTTTATAACCGCTGTATTCCATCTATATAAAATAGCTCTTCATCTTGTTATCCCTGTCTTAGCTGTAAAATTTGCAGTTCTCTTCTTTGATTTTAAAACATAATTCTTATTTTTGTTTAAAATCCAAATCAAATATTTTTAAATATGGCTGTATATCGTTTTAGAGTAGTGTTTGAAGACTTTGAAGAAGTTTGCCGCGAAATAGAAATTAAATCCACGCAGAATTTCGAAGAATTTCATACTGTAATTTTAAATTCTATTGACTTTGATACTACACACAACGCCTCTTTTTTTATTGCGGATGATTTATGGCACAAGGGCGAAGAAATTGCGCTGCGCCCTGCGGAGAATGATCGCAAACCCCAGTCAGATATTGTTAAACGTCAGATGAGCAAATGCAAAATAGCTTTACTCATAGACGACCCTCATCAAAAATTCGTTTACATTTACGATCCAAAATCTGCCTGGACTTTTTTAGTTGAGCTTTTAAAAATAGTTCCGGATGATGCTAAAGCAATCTATCCTAAATGCGTAAAGCGTGTGGGCGATGCTCCTAAACAATATAAAAAATCTTCTGAAATACCAGTGGTTTTAGAAGAGGACGAATTTGAAGACGAACCAAGTGTTGATGATGATGCATACGTAAATGCTCACAGCACTGATGAGATAGCAGAACTTGAGGGTGAAGAAGGGGAAGAAGAATTAGTTGAAACTCCTGAAGAAGCTGCTGAAGAGGAAGATGAATTCGGCTCATCAGAATTAGAAGATCATATTGAAGGAGGATTTGAAGAAGATTAATATTTCCTGCGATCAGTTTAATTTAAAAATGTATCCGTTTGAAAGGCTGCTGCATCTTTTAGCAAATTTTCAACTTACTTCATTTTCAAATTATGTAATTTTTCAAACTAATGCCTCCCAAAACCTTAATAATAATTGCCGGTCCCACTGCGATAGGAAAAACCTCTTTAAGCATTGCAGCAGCAAAATATTTTAACTGCTCTGTTGTCTCTGCTGATTCCCGCCAGTTTTTTAAAGAAATGAGTATTGGTACAGCAAAACCTGATATCGATGAAATGCAGGCTGTCCCCCATTATTTTATTAATTCACATTCCATTTCAGAAGATTATAATGTCGGTAAATATGAAACTGAAGCAATTGCTTTGTTAGAAAAATTATTTCAAACCAATGAAAAAATAATTTTAACCGGAGGCTCAGGATTATATATTGACGCTGTGTGCAAAGGTTTTGATGAACTGCCTGAAGCTGCGGCTGAAACAAGAAATAAAATAAATTTACTTTTAAAATCGGAGGGAATTGAAGGACTTCAAAAACTTTTAAAAGAACTCGATATAAATTATTATAATAAAGTGGATCTTGAAAACCCCCAGCGCATCAGCCGTGCGTTGGAAGTATGTTTAACTTCCGGCAAGCCCTACTCCGAACTTCGCAAAGGGGAAATCAAAAAACGCAGTTTCAAAGTTATTAAAATCGGATTGAATACTTCCCGTGAAGAGCTCTACCGCAAGATAAACCAGCGAGTTGACGAAATGATGTCAAACGGGCTGTTGAACGAAGTAAAATCACTGCTGCAATTCAAACATCTGAATGCATTGCAAACAGTAGGTTACAAGGAATTGTTTGACCACCTTGAAAATAAATCGGATTTAAATACTGCAGTAGAATTAATAAAACAAAATACCAGAAGGTTTGCAAAACGACAGCTGACATGGTTTCGCAGAGACAGCGATATAAAATGGTTCGAACCCGATGAGATTGATAAAATCTTAATCTATATTAATTCAATCAAAGACTGATCTGAATTAAAATTACTTTATCAGCGAAATGCTTCCGATTAAACCATGCTTTTTGCCGGTTAATTCTTTGTAATTTACGTGGTAAACATAAGTTCCTATTTCCAAGGTTTCACCGCTGTTATTTAAAGCCCCATTCCAGCCTGCATTCAGATCATTCGTTTTAAAAATCTGATTCCCCCATCTGTCGAAAATAAGTAATTCAAAATCATCGGGTGATATCCCGAAAGAATACAAGCTGAAAATTTCGTTACAATCGTTTTTATTAGGTGAAAAAGCATTTGGAATATACATCGTAATAACATCATTCACTAATACTTTAGAGGTCACGGAATCAATGCATCCATTAACATCATAAGAAAATAACGTTACTGGAAATGTACCGATATGTTTATAGATATGTTCCGGAGCTTGAATATTAGAGCTTGTTGTATCTCCGAAATCCCAAAGCCAATTTGTAGAATTTGTTGATGTATTGATGAAATATGCTGTCGGCGCTAAAATATCAATCTCACTTGGCGATACAATAAAACTTGCAGCAGGAGGTGCAAATACTTTAATCATACACGGTATGGTATCAGCCGTTGAACACCCCGGACCATAACTTGCGTTCAGGATAATTGTTTGGCAGCCATAATTTGTAAAAAGGTGAGAAGGCCTGATTCCACTGCCATTTCCCCCATCCCCAAAATCCCATGAATAAGATGCCCCTGAGTTACCTGTTGTATCAGCAGAAAAGTTAACAAACAAGCGGTGGCAGCCTTTTAAAGTATCCGCAGAAAAAATTGCTGCAGGAGGAGGAAACGTAGTTACCTTCGCTTTAGCCGTATCACGGCAGGTGCCGGTTGTTCCGATAACAGTATAAAGTGAATCAAATCCGCCTACTGTTATCACCGCAGAGGTATCACCAGTTGACCATAAATATCTCGAAGCACCGGCAGCGGTTAACATAGCCGGCACCCCGGCACAGGTTCGTGAAGAGTCAACAATAATTGGACAGATAACAAAACACGGAGGTGACGCAGTAAAACGTTCAGTGAATTTACATTGGTTACTGCTTGAAAATACGGCTGTAACAGCATGTACCGCACCATCTGCCGAAAGGTTTGTTAAAGTATAGCCCGCAGATGTTGGATTAAACGGTGCATTAATTATCTGGGAAATGCCAGAGGAACTGTCACTAATCGTTAATGTACCAGTTGAGGGCGGAGCCGCATAAGTAACTGTTCCGCTGAGATTAAATTTATTGGAAGGCGATAAACAAGGACCCGGAACAACAGTTAAAGCAGTCATAGAGCAGACGATAGCGCAGTTAGTTGCTCCGTTTCCGCCTGTTTGGGCAAGTGAAATATTAGTCGGCTGATTTGAAAAATTTGTAATCAATAAAATATAAACTTCTCCTACTAAAGCACCAGGAATAGTGCCTGTTTCAGTTGAATTAGCCGAATAACTGCAAGCTACATTGTTACCGGTTAAACCGGAAGCACATCCTGCGGCAGCAGATGTAAAAGGCCCCCAAACGATAAAATCAATATCCAGATTAGCAGAATTACTCATTGTTAGGTTAAGAGGACCCGAAGTCGCGATCTGTAAATAAAACCATGCTGGATTTGGCTGAGATCCTAAACAGCCGTAATTTGGGCCTATCGGAGTAGTAGTATTTGTCTGTGCCGGAAAGGTTGCCGCCCCGGAAGCTGTACAAAAAGGGCTTGCAGTGGAACAATCTGTTCCCTGTGCAAATGAATTAAAAGAAAAAAAATAAATAACAGCGAAAACAAAAAGTATTATTTTTTTCATGTTAATCATCAATTTAAAAAATCATACCCGACTAACTGTTTAACTCATAAAATTACCTAAAAATCGCTGCATATTAATAAATTTCCTAAATAAAAAACTTTGAAAAATATATTATCAGGATTCATTTTTCTTTTATAATTTAGCACTTAATTATTTTATAAATGCTTAAAATATAATATTATGAAAGTAACAGTAGTAGGTGCAGGAAACGTAGGAGCAACTTGTGCCGACGTTATCGCCCAAAAAGAATTGGTAAATGATTTAGTTCTCCTTGACATTAAAGAAAACTATGCCGAAGGTAAAGCATTAGATATTTGGCAGACCGCACCGGTAAGGATGTCAGATACAAGAATAACAGGTTCAACCAATGATTATTCAAAAACAGCAAATTCAGATGTTGTAGTAATAACCTCCGGACTGCCAAGAAAACCAGGCATGAGCCGTGATGATCTTATTTCAACAAACGCCGGAATTGTAAAAGCAGTTACTGAAAATATATTGCAATATTCTCCCAATGCAATTTTTATAATTGTTTCAAACCCGCTGGATGTTATGACATACTGCGCTTACCTGACTGCAAAAATTGATGCAAAAAAAGTTTTCGGTATGGCCGGCGTTCTTGATACTGCCCGCTACCGCGCATTTTTGGCTGAAGAATTAAACTGCTCTCCGAAAGATATACAAGCAGTATTAATGGGCGGACATGGTGACACAATGGTGCCGCTTCCACGCTACACAACTGTTGCAGGTATCCCGGTAACGGAACTTATTTCTAAAGAAAAATTAGATGCAATTATTGACCGTACTAAAAAAGGCGGCGGAGAAATTGTTAATCTTTTAGGCACATCTGCATGGTATGCTCCTGGAGCAGCTGCAGCACAAATGGTTGAAGCTATTGTACGCGATCAAAAAAGAATTTTCCCTGTCTGCGCATGGCTTCAAGGTGAATATGGCTTAAAAAATATTTATTTAGGAGTGCCTGTTAAATTAGGAAAAAAAGGTATCGAACAAATAATCGAATTAAAATTGAATGATGAAGAAAAAAAGCTCCTGAATGATTCTGCGAAATCTGTAAAAGAGGTTATGGCAGTATTGGATGCAATGAATTCTTCTGTTGCAAAATAAAACATACATTCTCCTGCCCTCTCAAAAAGGGTGTTAGATAAAATAAAAAAGCAAACCCATTTATGAGCGTTTGCTTTTTTATTTTCAATATCCTATAAACATGACAACAATTATCCCTTTTAAAATTCTTTATGTAGGTGATGACGGCTTTCACCTGAAGCTGAAATTATATATCAATGGCAAGCCTGCTAATGTAATTATTGATACCGGCGCATCCAAAACAGTATTCGATAAACAACGCATTACAAAATATGTGAGTTCTAAAAAATTTAAAAATCTTGATAATTTATCCAGCGGATTAGGTACCAGCAAAATGAAAAGCCATTTTACCACTATTAAGAAATTAAAAATCGGTGAAATAGAAATTGAAGATTACGAAACAGTTTTACTGGATTTATCGCATGTTAACCAATCTTATCATCAAGCGGGATTATCAATGGTAGAAGGTGTTTTGGGAAGCGATATTCTTTTGAAATATAATGCAGTTATTGATTATGATAAAAAAAAGCTGACGCTGAAAAATAAAAAAATCAAGAAAAAATTGTGATGAATGATTCAATGTAAAATCAGAACTACTTTCCCAGAAGACAAAAATTGGAATTAATTCACGATAATTTTCACCGCTTTCTGAGCATCGCTGGTTTTTAATGTCACAAAATACATTCCCTTTGAAAGCTTCAAATCAACTGCATTTATAGTAAGTTCATACCTTCCGGACAACTGAGAACCCTTGTATAAAATAATTTCTTTTCCTAATATATCAGTCAAAGTAATTTCAGTTTTTGAATCTGAAGCCGATTGATATTTAAGCAGTGTACTATTAGTAAAAGGATTTGGATAAACAGAAATAACGCCTAAAGCCCCTAATTCATTAACGCCTGAAGCAACAGCACTCACAACAAGCCCGTTACTTGATATTGCGGCAGACTGCAAACCCGCGCCGTCTTCCGATTTCACAGTGAAATAATAATATTGATTTGGCACCAGCGATAATCCTGTTTTTGTAACTGTAGTGTTCAACGTATTATCCGTCCAATTTGCTATATCTACTCCACCAGCTGTAGTACCTATTGCATACCAATATTTAACGATGCCGGAGTTGGTATCAGCGCTGGCAGTCCAGTTTGCAGACAGGTCAGTTAAAGAATACGTTGTATCAATGTCTGTGGATGTGCCGTCATTAATCGAACAGCCAGTAGGGATTGTCCAATCAACATTTACATTCTGCTGCGCAACGGCAGATAAATTTCCGGCTGCATCTTTTGTAATTGATTTAACCCTGCAGGAAGGAGTAACCGGATTCGGATTTTGAAACCGGACATCATTGGTTGCTGCAGCACCTACGCTTACTGTTACAGACGGCAGCCGCGAACGGTAAACTTTTAAATCATTCACCATAAAATCACAGTCGCCGCTGCGGAATGAAATATAATTGCCGTTTGAATATGGCGAAGGATCAGTCCAGCTGCCAGCCAAAACATTATTTACATATACATCCATTTTCCCTGAAATACGGTCGTACAGCACTTTGTAATCATACCAGATATTTACAGCAATTGTTAAAGGGGCTGTGTAGGATGCCGTTCCAAAAGTATTGGCTGCAGTTTTATAAATCTGTAACTGGCTCTGGTCGGCTCTGAACCAAACGAAATAAGAATTTCCGCGGTTGGTCTTTGAAGCACTGTCGCAGAAAAAATGAAAACCTGCACGCCTGTTAGCTCCTGTGCCGTCAATTTTTCCCTGCCAGTTGTATAAATATCTATTCGATAAATTTTGTTTAAGGGGAGCGTAAATATTAGTGTTGGTATTTGTTTGATCACTTTCTTCCAAGAAGCCTCCGTTGATTGCCCATACACCGCTTCCGATAGTCCAGTCAGGATGAATAACTGTATCGAAGTTATCGCTGAAAAAACCATTGCCGTTGTTCGCTCTCCATTCTGTTCCGTTATATTCCAGCACCTGGTAAAAACTTTTCTCAATACCTGAACCGCCTGTATTATCAATATCTGTAAAGGATGCCGTAAAATTTTGCGTAAGCCATCCAGCGGGTGCAGTCACTTGAGTGGTAGGAGCAATATTGTCAATGCTGCAGTTCCATATTGCCTGCCAGCCTGCAGCCTGAGTCGCATTATCAGATTTAAAACGAATGGTCAATGCACCTCCTGTTGACGAAACTATTCCGGGACTTGTACTTCCGGTATAAACTCCAATTAAAGGTGAGGTAATGTTGGGGCCGTTATAAATCCAAAGTGAATCAAAATTTAATTCGGTGCTGAATGAAGAAAAATTAAGTGTAACACTTGTCGCATTTGCAGGAGCAATAGTATAAGTATATTTTTCATTGGCGTTGTAATCCCTATTCGGACCGCCCATATCATAAATTGTATCTGTACATGGAACTACAGCGCAATCTGTGAATTTATCACGTATCAAATTCCAATAATCGCTGTAGCCGTCATCGTATCCCAGCGCCCAAATGCCAATACCGCCGATACCCTGCTGATTCACAATATCAAAGCGCTTGCCCATACTGTAGGCATCATCAACGAAACACTGCCACCATTGGCCGCTTCTCTGAGAAGGAAACCAGGTAGAAAAACTATTTACATCCCAATGACGGTTACTGTAATAACCATTTGCATTGGCTCTGAAAGCATTATAAATTACAGTATTGCTGCTTCCTGATGTTGAACTAGGGGCAGTGCCTGCAGCCGTTGACCATTCACGTCCATAGTATGGCAGGCCCAATAATAATTTGGAACGAGATGCTCCTTGTTTCAAATAATATGTAATTGATTTTGTAAGTGTATAGTTGTAGGATGTCTGGAAATTGTAGAGCGGGGATTCAGGCCCTGCAGTAGTGCTTCCGCTGTAATAATAATCGTAACCCATGATGATAAATAAATCAACATACGGATTTAAAGCTGCCATATCAAATACACCGCTCCAATCAACCGAGTATAGTGCAATGCTCACTTCCGAACCGGCAACAGCTGCATGCATTTGATTGCATAGATCAATCATAAATGCAGTAAAACCAGCAGTATTGGATGAACCCATACCTTCAAAATCAATATTAATCCCATGCGCGTTCCGCGACTGAACTAAACTTATTAAGTTACTGATAAGGGTCTGCTTTGCACTTGCACTCGCAAGAAACGCTGTATGCCCGCTGAACAGAGTTGCACATAAGGTTACATTTACCCCGTTTGACTGCGCATCAGTAACTACTTGCGCGGTGGCCCAGCCATGCGTATTGCTTGCATTTCCGGTTGCCGAATTTACCTCGTAGGCAAAGTAACACAGATCAGTTAAACCCGCCCAATCATAATTTGTCTGAGAACCGTTACTCCAGTAAGGATGCCAGCCATACACACGTTTATTTAAAATGCAGGTGCGGCTGCTTTTGACTGTGATTTTTTTTTCTTTTCCTGTCTGAAATCCGCGCAGACTGTCCCATTGAGCATCAGTGTTTAAATTATACTGTGCATATTTTTCAGCTTCCTCCTGGTGAATAGATTTATGCAGCTGCGGAAAATTAACAGACGTTGGGAGCAGAGAAGCCTTTGAACAAAGTTTATGAAACTGCGCAACTGCTGATTGAGTTAAAATAATTGCAAAAATTGTAATTGATTTTTTCATCGAAAATCTATTAATAAAGCCAATTGGTTCTCCTTTCGTGGAACTCCACAGGAGCTCCCTTTTTATTTTACAACAACCTTCACAAATTTTAAACCTGCATCAGTTTTTAATTTCACAAAATACATTCCTTTTGAAAGATGTAAATCTCCTGCATTTACAGATACCTCATGCCTGCCTGCGGTCTGATTAACAAGGCTTTGAAGCACGAGCTCTTTCCCGAGAACATCCGTTAAAGTAAGGTCAACTTTTGAATTATTGATTAATTGATAAGTGATGTTTGTGTTATTAGCAAAAGGATTTGGAAATACAGAAACACCTGCAGAAGATGCCAGTTCATTGATTCCCGTGGCATTTGTATTAACAGTCTGCCCGTTGCTGGTAAAAACTGAAGACTGCAGGCCAGCCCCGTCTTCTGCCATCACAGAAAAGTAATAGGTCTGCCCGTTTACCAAACTTAAACCGTTAGCCGTTACAAATGTGGGAAACCAATTGTCGGTCCAGTTTAAAACATTTGTTGCACCCGCAGTTGTTCCTATGGCATACCAGTATCGTGCAATTGCTGAGTTGGCATCTGATGCAGCATTCCAATTTGCGGATAAAGATGTTAAAGAAGAAGTAACACTTATATCCGGCCCTGTACCGTCATTTATGGTATCTATTGCTGAAGGAAGTGTCCAGTCAACATTAATATTTTGAAAAGAAATAGCTGATAAGTTACCTGCTGAATCGGCACAGATGGATTTTATTTTACCAGAAAATGTAGTAGGATCAATATTTTGGTAACGAATATCATTAGTAGCCGCAACGCCAACGGTTACTGGAACAGAAGCTGCACGGGAGCGGTACACTTTTAATTCGTTTATTGCAAAATTTGCGTTCGCTGAACGGAAAGAAATGGCATTGCCTGTTGCGATCGGCGATGAATCAGTCCAGCTTGTGATAAATTGATTATCCCTGTAAACACTTATTTTACCGCTTATTCTATCGTAAATAATTTTATAATCATACCATTGTCCGGCAGTGGTTGTAAAAGGCATATCTACTACAGCTGTACCAAAAACATCATTCACAACTTTATAAATTTGGAGCTTAGCATCATCGACACGGAACCACACAAAATATGAATTACCTCTATTGGCTAAGCTTCCATTATCGCAGAAAAAATGAAAGCCGGCACGCCTCGTTGTACCTGAACCATCGATTTTGCCATAGAAATCATACAAATATCTGTTTGACAGCGTTTGATTCAGAGAAGCATAAATATTGGTATTTGCAGAAGCCGTAGAGGTTTCATCAGCCTGATAAAGAGCACCGCTGTTAATACTCCAGGTTCCTACAGAGCTTGTCCAATTAGGGTTAATATTGGTATCAAAATTATCTGCGAAAAAACCATTGTTAGTATTTGCGTGCCATTCGGTACCGTTGTAATCAATTACCTGATAATAGCTTTTTTCTAATCCGCTTCCTCCGCTATTGTCAGCATCAGTGAAATTTGCAGTGAAATTAGATGTTACCCATGCGGCAGGAGGCGTAATAATTGTTGTGGGCACAATGCTGTCAGCTGCAGGTGCAGGCACAGCATTACTTGTCCAATTGGCTGCCCAGCCGGAAGCATTGGTATTGCAGTCCGATCTGAACTCTAATAATAATGAACCTCCGCTTGAGCTCACAGTACCCGGGCTTGTTGTACCAGTATATTCTCCAATAAGGGGCGCAGAAGTTGTAGAGCCGTCGTAAATAAATAAATGATCCCAGTTTAATTCAGTGCTGAATGAAGTAAAGTGAAGAGTAACTGATGTTGCTCCTGTCGGGTGTATCAAGGTAAGTATCCTTTCATTATCAGAATAATTACCGCTTGGTCCGCCGCTGTCGTAAAAATTTCCGGAGGCGGCCGTCAAAGTACTAATAGTCGGATTGTTGTTAATCATTAAATAATATAATGCCCAATTCCAGTTGGGTCCAGGGTCATCATGTGTTTGGTTGGGGTACATCTGGTGGCCTTTAATAACTGTGCAGGCACCAATCCCGCATTGCGCAGTGGAGCCGGAACAGCCTGGCCCGTAATAGGTATGCAGAGGGCTGATACCGTATCCGCTGGTGCAGATATCCCGGATTAAAGCCGCAGAACCTGTGTACATTGCGTTAGTGTACCAGCCGGTTTGAGCAACATAACCCTCGTGTTCAATACCAATGGTATAGAGGTTTTCGCTGCCAACATGCCAGGCTTTATTTGATTCAAGAACCATTTCAGTCAGCTGCCCATCGCTGGAACGGCATACATAATGAGCCGAAACCTGGGAAGAAGTATTTTGAAACCATGAAATACAGCCTGCGTAACTTCCTTCAACATCATGGATAACCACTGCTGAAACCGCAGTTCCGCTGCGTGAGCTGTAGTTAGGAGACGCAACCCAAGCAGCAGGGCCAAAGTCCGCCGACTGTGTTGATTTTGCCATGTTTGAATTAAAATGCTCGCCGGTGTTACATATAACACTTTCATCTGTTACTTTAACTGAAACAGCGCTTAAAACAGCAAAATTATCGGCACCGAATATTTTCTCAAAATTAACAGCATAGTTCGGAAAGCCGTATCTCTGCTGATATGCAGGATTGCTTAAAAACTGGAGGTATCCGTAAAACTGCGTATTCAATGCATAATTCTGATCATTAGTAGTATGAGGCAATTCGCTTAAATAAGTTAAGACAGGCAGTTGTGACGCGATATCATTATCAGAAATATTCAGTGTGTTTTTAACAGATGAATACGCTGCAGCATAAGCAAGAATATTTTTTTCCGGGTCGGAAATGATGTCGCTGATGCTGACTCCTGAAAGATAGGAAACAATAACAAGGTTGTTTTCAAAATAATTCTGCCCGTCCAAGGTCAAGCCCATTACGCCATAAACATTGGGGATTCCGGTACATCCTTCGGGATGAACAGAGGCATGCTGTATATGATTAAAATGGGTGTTACAGAATGAAACAGCCTCCAATATCCCTCTTGGAATTTCGGGATGTAACTGATATGCCGTATTAAAGAATGCAGCGTAATTGTTTACAACAATTTCGTCAGCTTTGCTGCTTTGAGATAGAAAGGAAACTGTAAGTATTAGTAAGAATTTTCTCATCTTTAATATATTAAATGGTTAACAGGGTAACGAATATAATGAATCTTTTTGATTTTTCAAAGTAATCATGATATTAGTTTTTAAACGATTGTGGAGAAGATTGGCGAAGAAAATCGAGGCTGTTATAAGGATTTAAAAATGAAGGGGCTTGAAAGTCAAGATGCGATTTAAAAAAGTCCAGATTGGTATTATTTCTGCCTTAGCTTAAGTGATTATTCAGCATTTTCTTTTTCTTCTATTTTTCTCAGTACCTCTTGCGGATTCAATAACTCTTCAATTAATTCATGAACACATGTGCATGGATTATGCACGGCATGCCTTTGATCCACATATTTTTGTTTCAACTGCTTTGCCCATTCTATGGCTTGTATTTGGTTTCCGTGTGTATTTAAAATGGAAAAAGTATTGGGGGTGCTTTTTAAATATTTATAATTAATATCTCCTGATTTCTTTATTACTTCTCTTTCAAGATAGGCTTTATACTCATCACGTTTCATTCCTGTATTTACAAATTGGAAATGCAGTAAAAACCAAAGTTCAAAGGCCTCATTTGTCCATGCGCAATTTATATTGTTGGAAGATGCTTTGAGTATAGCATTGTTAAAGTTTTCTTCAGGAAAATCATCTTTATCAAATACAGCCCAAACGCGGTCGTAAGGCCTGCTTGCATTATCTCGCTGCTTCATGGCGAAATCAACCAATCCAATTGTATTACGGCCAGTACCCTCAATTTTTAATTCAACAGTACCTCTCGGTAATTGTTTCCCCAACTCACTAAAATAATTTGGTTCTGTTCTTTCTCCTTCGCAGACAATAAGAAAATATACTAGTTTGGTACGAGTGTCCACAATACGTTTCTTTTCGTCTCTTTCAAAACGTTTTTTCCAAACATTATCAATTTTCGCTACTCTGGCCATTGTTTGTTAGTTTAGAAAAATCACCAACAAAAGGGATGGCACCATAACGTCCTGCGATATAATCTTTTTCAAAGGAGCGGTCATTGCGGACTTTTTTACCATCAGATTCAATATATTCTACCAATGAATACAAATCTGTTGATTCAAAACTGCTTTTCTCAGTAAAAAAAATCTGATCCCTTCTGAAACAACCGTAATTTAATAGGTTGGTATCATGGGTTGCAAAAATCAACTGAGCATTTATAGGGTTATGTATAGGAGAATTAAATAGTTTTACTATTGCCATTGTAAGCAATGGATGTAATTTAGCATCCAATTCATCAATCACTGTTAGGGTACCCATTTTTAAACCAAAAATTAAATTGCCAGCCATGTCATACAACTTATTTGTACCAGATGATTCCTGCTTTAACAAATCGAATTCTCGTTTATCAATAATATTTCCAAGTTTATCAAATTTATTATGGAAAGTTATAATTTTATTGTCTTTTAATTCAAAATCCTGAAACCCTAAACCCAAAGGCGATAAAAAATCTTTGATCATATGTTTCATATCATCGTCCTTTAAAATACCAAAGGTTAAAGCTTTTTCATTTTCATGCTGCAATCCAGAAAGGATTCTTTGTCTTTCAAACCAAAGCATTATCTTTTTTGAAATAGCCCCATTAAATTGGTCAACAATAGAAAGAAACAGGGCATTATCACGTGTTTTTTCTTCAATCCATTTTCCTTCTTCAAAGTCACTAGTTATTTCAATGGAATCCTTCTCCCGAATAAATAAAAATTTTTCACTATTTGACTTACATTCATATAACCATTCTGCATGAATTATTTTATTATCAGCTTCAAAGCCATAACGATACCGAATGCCATCAATTAAAAATAAAATTTCAAAATAAGAAGGTTGATTTTCTGTTTCTATATTCAATAAAAATGGAATTACATCAATGTCCGAGGTCGAATTATTTTTAGCAGAGGATGTTACCAATTTATTCATAGTATCCAAAGCTTTAATAAAATTGCTTTTCCCACTGGAATTGGCGCCATAAATAACTGCACTTCTTAACAATCTATATTTTCCAGTTTCAATTACATTCTCCGGATTGTCTTTAATTGCAGTCGCTTCCATACTTAGCGTTTTCTTATCTTTAAAAGAAAGATAATTACCTACTGTGAATTCGATTAACATATTTTTGTTGTTTTTGAGAATATTTCTCAGTATTACTCTTCAAAACTAAACAAATTATTTAAATAAAAGTAGTTTCAGAGAATTTTTCTCTATTTTAAAATAATGTAGCAACAATACCTGCTTAAAAATAGGATTTGGAAACTTGTTTGCTAATAATCCATTCGCAGAAATGGGCTTATAGCAAATGTGTTTAGAGATATTTATGTAATTATTGGGTCTACACACTTGTGTGAGAATATTTTTAAGCGTTTATTGGGTCTACACACTTGTGTGAAGGCTATATTTATATAGGAACGTGTCTACACAGTTGTGTAGAGGCAATATTTATTTAGGAACGTGTCTACACACTTGTGTAGAGGCAATATTTAAACAGTTATTGGGTCTACACACTTGTGTAGAGGCGATATTTAATCTTTATTGCGTCTACACACTTGTGTAGACCCAATATTTAAGCGGTTATTGCTTCTACACAGTTGTGTGAAGGTTATCAAAACAAAAAAAAGCTGACACAATATTATTAAAACAATCTTCAGTTATGAATCATACCGATTGAAGATTGTTTCGGCAAAAAACAAGATTGAATACCCGAAAACAAGTTTCTTTGTCAGGTAGAGGAATTTGAAAAGCCTGGTATCCTGGGCAAAATCGGTTTAAGCTATTGAAGAGCTATTTTTCTGTCATAAACTTTACCTTCAGCCTGCACTTTCATAAAATAAATCCCATTTGGATGTGAGCTCAAATCAATTTCAGGTTCTTGATTTTTGATTTTTAAAGAATTTAAAGGAAAGAGAATTAAAAAAAGTGTTTAATTTTCGTCAATAATATCGTTGATTTTATCCAGCTTTTTACTGTCGTATTTTCCTGATGCTGAATAAAGTATTTTCCCGGTTTTATCAAGTACAAAAATGTAAGGAACGTCTTTATTCTCAATATCCAATTCTTTTTTAAGAGGTTTATCCCCTGAATAAAATAAAAGATAGGGATATAATTCTTTATCTGTATCAGCTTTTATTTTCTCTTTTGCTTTTTTACTCATTACTTGATTTAAGAGCGAAAATTTAGGAATAAAAAACAGGTTGATATCAGTCGGAGCAATTGCAAAAGCGTCAGCATTTTTGGTATCCTTCTTCGGAGCATATTTGCTGCAAATAGGATTAATCCATAACTGCAATTCCTTTTCTGCATCATTGCTAAATGCAATTCCAAGCAAGGTGCATTTATCTTTTTCCTGAATTGGTAAATTTACTTTTTTACCATTATAATCTTCACATTCAATAGAAGGGAACATCTGGCCTGCAACACTTCCATCTTTCTTAAAAGCAATTGCCGCTAAAGAAGCAGTAAAAATTAAAAGGATCGTTTTTTTCATTTGTAATTAAACATTCAGTTCAGCAAATTTTTTAGCTGCTTTAAATTTTCTGGCAGGCTTTCCTTTACGGATGATTTTAATATGTACAATAGTATCGCCCTGCACAGTAGCATTTACAACATCCTGGCCAGTTATTACATGTCCGAAAATGGTATGTTTTCCATTAAGCCATGCAGTGGCTGCGTGAGTAATAAAAAACTGGCTTCCATTGGTTTTAGGGCCGGCGTTGGCCATTGCCAGTATACCGGGTCCCGTAAAAGTTAAATCCGGCAGACACTCATCTTTAAATGCATAACCTGGGCCTCCCTGCCCGGTACCCTGCGGGTCCCCGCCTTGTATCATAAAATTAGCAATTACCCTGTGAAATTTTAATCCGTCGTAAAAAGGCACACCTTCGGCTTTTGCAGTGTTTTTAATTTTCCCCTCAGCCAATCCTACAAAATTTGCTACTGTTAAAGGCGTTTTTTCAAATTCCAATTTCAAAAGTATTTTCCCGCGGTTGGTTTCTATTTCGGCATACAAGCCTTTTTCCAATTTCGGTTTCTTTTCTTTTACAGCAAAACTGCTGTATGCAGCTAATAAAAATATAAATATTGAAAGTGTTTTTTTCATGTTTGAAATTTGTTTTTTAAAAATTTAAATTTAATTAACTTATTTAATTTTTTTTGCAGCATCCATCAACACACATTTATCACAGGCCTGCTTCTTTTTGATACCCTTATACATTCGAAAACCAACATAAGCAATGGCAAGTATTAATAATATATCTATGATTAGCTGCTGTATCATTTTAAAATACTGTTTTAAGGGTTTCAAAATTACAAAAAATATTTCCCTTAACAGCTGGTTAATTTTTAATAATTTTACCCTGTTACTAATCCAAACAAATTATGATCACAGCAGCCGACCCTATTCGATACGATAGAAAAAAATATAAAGATGATACTTTAATTGCTTTATACAAGGGCGTTTTAAAGCCGAGAATGATTGAGGAAAAAATGCTGCTGCTGCTGCGCCAGGGGAAAATTTCTAAATGGTTTTCAGGAATCGGACAGGAAGCCGGATCTGTGGGAGCTGCTATGGCGCTTGAAAAAGATGAATATATTTTACCTATGCACCGTAATCTTGGAGTATTTACATCACGTGAAATTCCATTGAACAGGTTATTTTCACAGTTTCAGGGTAAACCTGGGGGATTTACAAAAGGCCGCGACCGTTCTTTTCATTTTGGCACGCAAGAGTATAAAATTATCGGCATGATCTCTCATCTTGGCCCTCAGCTGGGTGTTGCCGACGGCATTGCACTGGGTAACATTTTAAAAGAGAACAAAAAAGCAACCTTAGTTTTTACCGGCGACGGAGGTGCAAGTGAAGGAGATTTTCATGAATCATTAAATACCGCAGCAGTATGGGACCTGCCGGTTATATTTGCTGTAGAGAATAACGGGTACGGCCTGTCAACACCCAGCAATGAGCAGTTTCGCTGCAAACAGTTTATTGATAAAGGAATCGGTTACGGAATGGAAGCTGTTCAGGTGGATGGCAACAATGTGCTGGAAGTATATGATACTGTTAAGCGTTTGGCTGAATCTATCCGCAAAAATCCTCATCCTGTTTTATTGGAATTGATGACTTTTCGGATGCGTGGCCATGAGGAAGCATCGGGCACAAAATACGTCCCAAAAGAATTATTTGAAATCTGGGGACAAAAAGATCCTTTAAATAATTTCGAGAAATATCTTTTGGAAGAGGGCGTATTAACTGAAAAAATGATAGAAGACTTCCGTGCCGGAATAAAAGAAGAAATTGAAAAAGGCTTGGAAACAGCATCTGCAGAAACACTTCCGCCTCCGGATACAGAGCTGGAGCTGCATGATATGTATGCTCCATTCGTGTTAAACGAAATTAAACCAAATGGCAGTAAAACCAGCAAACGCTTTATTGATGCTATTTCCGACGGACTGCGTTTAGCAATGCGGAAACACACCGATTTAATATTGATGGGGCAGGATATTGCAGACTACGGAGGTGTATTTAAAATTACAGAAGGTTTTGCTGAAGAGTTCGGCAAAAAACGCGTCAGGAATACTCCGTTGTGCGAGGCTGCTATTGTAGGGAGCGGTTTTGGTTTATCCATCAATGGGATGAAAGCAATGGTAGAAATGCAGTTTGCAGATTTTGTTACCGAAGGATTTAATCAGATAGTCAACAACCTTGCTAAGTCGCATTACCGCTGGGGACAGAATGCCGCAGTTGTTGTGCGCATGCCTACAGGTGCAGGTGTGGCTGCAGGGCCGTTTCACTCGCAAAGCACAGAAGCATGGTTTGTTCATACTCCCGGTCTGAAAGTAGCTTATCCAGCTTTCCCAAGCGACGCCAAAGGTTTATTACTAACGGCTTTTGAAGATCCTAATCCAGTTATGTTTTTTGAACATAAAGCACTTTACCGCAGTATTTCTGAAGATGTGCCCGATGAATATTTTACCATCCCGTTTGGTAAGGCAAAATTGATTTTTGAAGGAGATGATTTAACCATTGTAACATACGGTCTGGGTGTTCACTGGGCGATAGAAATATTAGCTAAACATCCAGAAATAAAAGCTGATTTAATTGATTTACGGACGCTGCTGCCTTATGATAAAGAAGCTGTAATCAACTCTGTGAATAAAACCGGTAAAGCCATTATACTGCATGAGGACACCTTGGTTGGCGGAATAGGCGGAGAACTGTCAGCAGTAATTTCTGAACACTGCTTTGAAAAATTAGATGCACCCGTTGTTCGCTGTGCGAGCTTAGATACACCTGTACCGATGAATGCAGATTTGGAAATAAATTTTTTAGCGAAAGCCAGATTTGAAAAATTATTGATGGGTTTGCTGCATTACTAATAATATTATTTTTCTCAAATAGGTCAACAATAAATATGTATTACCGATACATAAGAAAGGTTCTTTGAAAAAAAATAAAATCACCTTGGTTCATAAATGACAAAAAAAGAACGTTACGAAAAAATAACAGCTTACTTCAGCAAACACCAGCCGAATGCAGAGACTGAACTGCATTATAAAAATCCATTTCAATTGTTAACTGCAGTAATACTTTCAGCTCAGTGTACAGATAAGCGTGTAAATATGGTAACTCCCGCTTTGTTTAAAGCTTTTCCTTCACCCGAAGTAATGGCTGCAGCCAGCAGTGTTGAAGTGTTTCAATATATCAAAAGCATCAGTTACCCAAACAATAAAGCAAATCATTTAGTCGGGATGGCAAAAATGCTGGCTGGTGATTTTAAAGGAGAGATTCCTTCGGATATAAATGACCTGCAAAAATTGCCCGGTGTAGGCCGTAAAACAGCAAATGTAATTGCGTCCGTTGTATTTAAACAGCCTGCAATGGCCGTTGATACGCATGTTTTCAGAGTAGCCGCCAGATTAGGTTTAACATCTAAATCAACAACACCTTTAGAAACAGAAAAACAGCTGGTGAAAAATATTCCCGAAGAAAAAATTGCAATTTTTCATCATTGGTTAATTCTCCATGGCCGGTATATATGTATTGCACGCTCGCCTAAATGTGATATTTGTCAATTGCAGAAGTTTTGTAAATATTATGAAAATTTGCAAAAGGCCTGATGCTTGTCTGAATTATTTTCCCTAACAGCCCTGCTGTCAGTGGTCCCAAAGCTGTAAAAATATAAAGTTCTGCTGCAATGCAGTTAAAATTGAGATTAGTTTCCTGCATCAAAATTTTCATTTGCTAACTCCTTTATATTTTAAAGGTATTGCTTCAGCCATTCCTTCGCCTGCTTATCATCCGAAAATGATTTCATTGGAATTGGCGGTTTCTTAAATTTAAAAAGCACATTCATTATTAACTTTGAAAGCCCGGGCTTTGAAACCATTGCCATTGCAGTATAAACATTTGGCAGCTGCTCTGTCGAAAAACTTCGTGCGGTTTTGTCGGGCACCGGCGACTTGCAAAGGTAAATCAGTAAGGGAACTTTTTTGCCGCCTGTTACCTGTTTTACTAATGCAATATTTTCTGAAATATTTTTAATTGTCCGCTTGGGACTTTTTGAGAATGAATATAAAATTCCGTCGCTGTCGAACTGATAGTCTGCTATTTCCCCTTTAATAAGCGGTATGTTGTCGAGTAGGTTCATTTACTTTTTATTTAAAAAAAATTCTAATACCCATGCGGATAAGACCTGATATCAAGTATTTTCAAAGGTTCACTTTTTTCGAAAGAAATAAATACCTGGTAAAACGAACCCATTTTAAGGTTCTTTGGAAGCACTGATGTATTTGAATATATTTTTCCTTCGTAATGAAATTTATATTTAAAATATTTTATTCCTAAACTGTCTTTGATTTCTATATTTTCTGCTAAAACAGTAATCAAAGGTGATTCAGCCTCTTTTTTTTCATAAGGAGGAGGGATTTTATTTTTAAATGATTTGGAAAAATCCGGAACAGCAGGAATAATATTTCTTCCTGACATTTTTGCTAAATTAGTATAACAAGTATCATATTTTAAATTCATTTTATTATCGATAACCCATTGCCCAAGGTTATCAAAGCTTACAGTATTTTCATTTTTCAATTGATACCAGCCTTTAGAAAAAATCACAGAGTCAATAAATAGTTCATAACCGTAGGCAGTATAATTTTTTATGAAAATATTCATCGTATCATTTTTATGAATGATGCTGATACTATTTTCAGGGCTTTCAATTATGATAGCTGCGCTGATAAGTCCCGAATCGCCCTTGCAGGCAGTATTATTATAGGCTGCCTGAAAACCATCCATTTTGTATTCACTCTTTGGAGAATAAGAAAACAACTGAATATCCTTTTTTAGTATCAGCAACTTCCCTTGTTTATCATAAACAGTCATATACATATTACTGGGCCCGGGCTGTGAGTATATCTCAAATGAAAAAAAAGTAAGAGCGAAAAACAGAAATATTATTTTTTTCAATGGCCTGGACAAATTAGAATATGAATTAATAAAAATAAAATTTGTTCATAAATGATAATTTTAATTTCGGCAGATCAATAAAAAGGCCCTGAAACAGGTATTTTGACGAACAAAATATATTTCAATTTTTCCAATCCCGCTTTATAATGCGATAAATATAAACATCTTTATCTGACCATTTTATTTCTTTTTCCATCACCAAACCGTTTTTATCCGCAACTCTTTGAGATTTTATATTATTCTTATCAATGATTGATATTACTGAATCTTGCAGATTGTTTTTAAAGGCATAATCAATAAAAAGTTTTGAAGCCTCAGGAGCAAAACCTTGTCCCCAGTATTTTTTTAAAATATGATAGCCTACTTCTATTTCTATTTTCCCATCTATCTCTTGTGATAAAAGTCCGCAAAGGCCTATAAAGTTATTTGTACTTTTTTCAATGAGCGCCTGAAGTCCGAATCTTTCGTCAACATAACGATTCAACTGCTTGTCAATCCAATATGCTGCCGTATCTTCAGCAGAACAAAATTCCAAAACAGGCAGAAACTTTACGGCTTCTTCATCTATAAAAAAATCCGCCCAAATACTTATGTCATTTTTAGTCACTTTGCGGGTTCTTAGCCTTGCCGTTTCTAAATTATCGTCATAAATGTATTTCATAATAATTTTTTTAAGTCATTAAACTTTTAGAAAGGTATTCTATATTTGATTTCTGCAAGCGTAATTATAAAACAAATTATTACTCCAATAAATATTAAGGAATAAAGTTATTTTTCGGCGCTCGCCTTTTTGAATAAGCTGCCCGCCTTTTTGCTCCGGGCGTCCGCCTTTTTGAATAAGATGACCGCCTTTTTGTTCCGAGCACCCGCCTTATTGCGTTGGGCGCCCGCCTTTTTGAATTATAGGCACGCCTTTTATCGCCGGGCAATCGTCCCTTTGAATTGAACGGACGCGCATTGGAATTTCGCAGACGCGCTTTCGAACTGGACGGTAGTATTATTAAATTGGGTGAACCCGCTGCTGGGTCACATGGTTATATTTTGGGACTATGCGATGGATTTATAGCTTTGGATCAGAACATGTGTAAATGAAAAAACTGCTGAAGCAATAAACTATACTTTCAGCTTCAATTTTTTCTCTGTAATCCGCGGTAGTTCATAAAAATTCCCTACTTTTACAAAAAAAATCACAATGAGTTTTCTAGTAGAAAAAAAAGACAGCTATACTTTAATCAGGCTGAATGCCGAAAAGTTAGACAGCAGTTTAGCACCCGCACTTAAATCTGAGCTGGTTGTGCTGAATACCGACGGGGTAAAAAATATTATTATTGATTTATCCGAAACACGCTACTGCGATTCCTCCGGTTTAAGCGCCATTCTGGTAGCTAACCGCTTGTGTAAAAACAGTCAGGGGGTATTTGTATTAACAGGGCTGCAGGATACAGTAAAAAAATTAATTTCAATTTCTCAGTTAGATACTATTTTAAATATTACCAGCACAGTACCCGAAGCTGCCGAAATACTTGCAGTATAAATCCCTGATTCGTTTTTTATTTCCAATGAATTAAAATTATTTTCAATTCATTGGAATTAAAAATTAAAATTTTTACCTTTGTTGAAATCAATCTAAATAACCAAAAATAAATTGGTGAACCTTGATGAATTTATAAAATAAAATTACACGATAAAAAAATCCTAAAACAAAAAAAAATGATAAAAAAATTACTCTCAGTTACTTTCTTAGTTGCAGCAGCCGGCCTTATTAACTCTTACGCACAAATCTGTACTCCAGATGTAACATGTATCCCTCAGGGCACTGATTACGGCATCTGCCCAGACAGTGCCCATGGCCTTCCAAGCGGTGTTTTAAATGTAGCTTACAGCCAATCATTAAGTATTATGACTCCTGCTACTGCCGCTCATTGGGGTACAGCAGGAGCAATGATCGATTCAATGGTTGTTGATAGTGTTAGAGGACTTGCTCCTGGTTTAACATATCAATGTGCCGGCCTTGGTGGCAATCGCTGTGCTTTTGGAGGAAATACACATGGTTGTATTTTAATTTCCGGTACTCCTACTCAGGTTTGGAATCACATAATTACTGTTTATATAACCCCTCACGTTTTTTATTTTACGCAGCATTTCGGTTATACTCAGGCAACCAATGTTCAATACAAAAGCATTGTAACTGCTGTTGCAGGTATTGAAACTCTTGATTTAACAAAGTTTGAAGTAGAGCAGAATTTCCCTAACCCTTTCAGCGGCATATCCGAAATTCATTATTTATCAGGAAGTGTTTCTGATGTTGAATTTAAAGTTTACAATGTGCTTGGTGCTGTTGTGTATGCTGATAAATACAAAGCAGCCAAAGGATCTAATACTATTACATTAGATGCGCAAACATTCACCCCGGGAGTTTATATGTATTCTCTTAAAAATGGTGATAACACCATTACAAAAAGAATGGTTGTTTCAGGTAAATAATGCAAAACTTTGAATTAACTATTTTAGGCTGCAGCAGTGCAACCCCAACATCTACAAGAAATCCAACCGCTCAGCTGTTAAACATAGCTGAGCGGTTTTTTTTGATAGACTGCGGAGAAGGCACCCAGATACAGCTGCGGAAATTTAAACTTAAATTTCAGCGTATCAATGCTGTTTTCATCAGCCACCTGCATGGCGATCATTACCTTGGCCTATTAGGGCTGCTTTCCAGCATGCATCTCCTTGGCAGAACTGCCGATTTAGATTTATACTGTCCTGCTGAACTTGAAGAAATAATTAACCTTCAGTTCAAACATTCTCAGACCTATTTAAAATTCAAAATTATTTATCACCAGCACAAATACATTCATAATGATTTAATATTCGAGGATAAAAAAGTGGAAGTAAGAACCATTGTTTTGAATCATCGGATACCCTGCTGCGGTTTTTTATTTAAAGAAAAACCTTTGCTGGCAAATATTTCAAAAGATGTTATACTAAAATATCAAATCCCCCTTAATCAGATTTTAGCCATAAAAAGCGGTGCTGATTTTATCAGCCTTGACGGGAATTTAATACCGAACAGCAGCCTCGTAAACAATAAACAAGAGCCCCGCACGTATGCATATTGTTCCGATACCTGCTATGAAGAGCGCCTCATCGAATACATTAAAGATGTTGACCTGCTGTACCATGAAGCTACTTTTTTGAATGAAATGTCAGCACGTGCCAAAGAAACATTTCACACTACCGCATTACAAGCAGGAACCATCGCGCTAAAAGCCCATGTAAAAAAATTAATGATCGGGCATTATTCAGCCCGTTACAAAAATTTAGAGCCGCTGCTGGAAGAAGCGCAGTCAGTTTTTAAAAATACTGTATTGGCTGTTGAAGGCGAAAGTACTGTTGTTTGAGAGTTTGTTTAAATTTCATTTGAAAATCAGCTGAAGAAATTCCGCAATTCCCATCTTCCTTGTAATAACATCCTTTCTGTCATCCCGAGCTTTTCGCGAGGGATCTTTTATATTAAGCATACACCAATGAATCAGCAGGATTCCTCGCGAAAAGCTCAGGATGAAAATTCTGTAAAATCAATTCTCTTATACGATCTTGAGATTCCGATAAATCATTTCTGATCATCCTGAAGAGCTCTTTTTTGGCGAAGACGGATATTGCTGCAGCCCATTGAAGATTCTCCTTCCACAAGATATTATGGATTATGAATCTGCAAGGTTAAAATCAGCAAATAATTAAAAAAAACAGTTTGCTGGAACCAATTCAATACGTACTTTTGAGCATTATTTAAAATCAGTCTAAATAAGTTTTTGTGAAAAAGATTAAAATCATTATTGCCGACAGTTCCTTTTTGAGCCGAAAAGGCTTGGCTGCGCTGTTAAGTGAAAATACTGATTTTATTCTCCTTGCCGAAGCAATAAGCAATGCTGATTTGATTAAGCAGTCTGAATTTCACAAACCCGATTTAATCATCATTGATTTTACTTCTGTAAACTTCAGCCTTGATGGGCTTCAGCAGGCAGTCAAAAAATATCCTAAAGCCAAAATACTTGCAGTTACCGAATTGCAGAGCAATGAAATTATTTCGAAAGGTTTAAAAATCGGCATCACAAGCTATTTATTAAAAGACTGTGATCAGGATGAAATAGTGGAAGCTATTTATAAAACCGCTGCAGGTGAAAAATTTATGTGTGGTAAAATTGCAAATTCTATTTTAAAGGAAAAGCCTGTAAGCCTCCCCGAATACTCCTGCCAGGGAATGCATATCAGCGAGCGTGAAATGGAAATCATTACATTAATTGCTGAAGGATACTCAAATAAAGAGATGGCTGATAAATTATTTTTGAGCACACATACTGTTACTACCCACCGCAAAAATATTATGAATAAGTTAGACGTGAACAATACCGCCGGCCTTGTTTTATTTGCCGTTCGCGAAAATCTTGTAAGCCCGAATCATTTTTTGTTTTCTGCAGCTAATTAGTGTCACGGCTTGATGTAGTGAATGGACACTAATTTCAATAATGTAGAATCAAAAATATTTTTTAATTCGTGCAATTCGTGTCAAGCTTTGTTTTTTTTCATTACTCGGTTCTAAGGACAGACACTAATTAATATCCTATTTTTTGCTTTAGATCTTCCTGTCATTTTTGCCTCGAAAGCGCAAAAACGTACAGATTTACAAACGGCTCATGCGGTTCCCTCAGTTTTTGGCAATTTTAATGAAATACCTTTTTTAGGGTATTGCCCGAGGTCAATGTCCCTCGTACTTTTGGTTCGTTATTTAAAATTAATCTAAATTATTTTATGAACAGAATAAAACATTATGGGGCTGTTTTTCTTGTTTTATTACTTGTTGCTAATTCGATTTCTGCGCAGACAGGAAAGCTTAAAGGGACAGTAAAAGACAGTGCAGGAAGCCTTGTTCTGTATGCTAGCGTAATCATTCAAAATACAAAATTTGTAACCACTGTTAACGATAAAGGAAATTATCAAATCGAAAATATTCCTTCAGGTAATTATTCCATTGTCGTAAGTATTGTCGGCTATAAACCCCTTTCTAAAAAAATCACAATTAAAGAAAATGAAATAAGCAGCCTCGATTTTTATTTAAGTCCAGTATTAAATCAGCTGAATGAAGTTGTTGTTAATGGTGTGATTTCTATCAGCGGGATGGGGCATTTGGATGAAGTTCATGACGGCATAATTTATTCCGGAAAAAAAAATGAAGTAGTAATTCTCGACAGCCTGGATGCGAATACCGCACAGAATAACCCAAGACAGGTTCTCGGCAGAGTACCGGGTGCTAATTATTCCGAAACAGAAGGAAGCGGTTTTCCATCAAATGGAATAGCTTTCAGGGGACTTAACCCATCTCAGTCAATCGAAACAAATACCAGACAGAACGGTTACAATGTTACAGCCGATTTATATGGTTACCCGGAATCCTATTATTTACCGCCTTTAGAGGCTGTTGAGCGCATTGAAGTTACAAGGGGAGCCTCTTCTCTCCAATTCGGCCCGCAATTCGGAGGAGTGATTAATTATATCGTTAAAAGCGGATCTAAAGATAAACCGCTGGAATTTACAACACAGCAGACAGCCGGCAGTTACGGCCTCTTTAATTCGTTTTACTCCGCGGGAGGGACTTACAAAAAATGGAATTATTATTCTTTTGTACAGTACAAAGGAATTGACGGCTGGCGCCCGAATTCACAGGTAAAGCAGGTGATGGGGTTTGCAAAAATAGAATATCAGGCTTCGGATAAATTTAAAATAGGTATGGAATATTCTATGATGAGAAACCGCATCCAAATGTCAGGCGGACTGAGCGATCAGCAGTATGAACAGGATCCGCAGCAATCCTTCCGTTCACGCAACTGGCTTACCACGCCCTGGAATATTGTTGCTCTTACTGCGTCTTACCATCTTTCAGAAAAAACAATTATCACGCTTAAATCTGCTTTTAATGTAAGCCAACGAAATTTAGTATGGCGCAATGAAGACGGAGGCCCGCAGACGCTTGATACTATCAATCCATCAACAAACAGCTATATTGCGAGAGAAGTTGAGCACGAAGGATTTGTAAGCTCAACCAATGAAATACGGCTTCTCAGCAATTACAATATTGCAAACGTGAATCAATCATTAGCCGCCGGCCTCAGGTACTTTTCAGGCAAATTCAAAAGACAGGGCGACGGGCCGGGTTCAACAGCCGGAGATTTTGATTTGAATTTATACGGAGGCAGCTATGAATACGATTTGGATTTTACCACTATCAACATTGCTCCTTTTATCGAAAATACATTCCGCATTGGCAGCCGTTTATCCATCACTCCAGGATTCCGTTATGAATATATCAATTCCACTGCAAAAGGTTATCTTACGGATGAAGACGGCTCATCTATTTTAAATGTTGACCATTCCAAGAACAGGTTTATTGCACTTGCAGGAACAGGCCTGCAGTTTAAAACTACCGGCAAAACCAATATTTATGCAAACTGCTCGCAGGCATACAGGCCCACTGATTATTCCAATCTTACGCCTCTTGGAGTTGCTTCTAAAATAGACCCGAACCTGAAAGATGCAAATGGATACAATGCTGATTTGGGATGGAGAGGTACAATTAAAAACTTTATGAATTTTGATCTTGGAACTTTTTATATGGCATATAATAACCGCATTGGTTTGGTAACTTTAACTGATGTTAACGGAAGTCCATATACTTACCGAACCAACGTAGCAAACAGCGTTCATAAGGGTTTCGAAACATACGTTGAAATAAATCCTGTTAAAATGTTCACAGATAAATCCAGAATCGGCAGTATCAGTTTCTTCAATTCATTTGCATATATTGATGCAAAATATGTTTCAGGAGAATTTAAAAATAACTCTGTAGAGTTCGCACCAGCTGTTATTAACCGGTTTGGAATTTCATATTCCATCAAAGGTTTTTCGACCACACTTCTCATAAGCAGTACATCCAAATCTTTTGCAGATGCAAATAATACTGTCCGCAGCAGCGATGCTGCTATCGGACTTATTCCAGCTTATAGGGTTATGGATTGGTCAAGTTCATTGAAAATAAAAAGATACAATATCAAGTTCGGGATAAATAATTTTGCAGATGCGAAATACTTCACCAAACGCACAGATGAATATCCAGGTCCGGGGATTATACCTTCTATCGGCAGAAGCTTTTATATCGGTGTAGGAGCAAAATTTTAGTTCCGCAAAAATTACCGGAACTGTATATTTGTAATTACTTTAGAGCCGTCTGAATAACAATAAAAAAAAAATTCGCAAAGACACAAAGACACCGAGTTTTATTTTTTTGCGCCTTTGCATCTTTGCGAGAAAAAAACTTCGACCTGCTATTAATGTTGACTTTTATTCTGAACTAAATATGATTCTAATCGCAGATTCCGGCTCAACTAAAACCGACTGGCGTTTAATTGATGAGAACAAAAAAATTCATCAATACGCCACACAGGGCATTAATCCATACTTTCAGAGCAGTGATGAAATTGCGGCAATTATTCAAAAAGAGTTAATACCGCAGTTAGAATCTCAAATCTCACACCCCATATCTCACATCTACTTCTACGGCGCAGGATGCAGTGCTTTTTCAAAAAAAGAAATTGTTAAAAATGCATTAGCTCAGAATTTCCCAGCAGCGGAAATTGAAGTAAACAGTGATTTGTTAGGCGCAGCCCGCGCATTGTGCGGTTCAAAGCCGGGAATAGCCGCTATCTTAGGGACAGGTTCCAACACCTGTTATTACGATGGTAAAAACATTGCAGAAAATATTTCTTCTTTAGGTTTTATTTTAGGTGATGAAGGAAGCGGGGCACACATCGGCAAAACGTTTATACAAGCCTATTTGAACAAAGAAATGCCGGAAGATTTAGCTGCCCGTTTTCACGAAAAATATAAATTAAACCTGGATGATATTTTAGATGCTGTTTATAAAAAGCCTATGCCCAATAGATTTTTAGCATCATTCAGCAGATTTATTTACCAGAATTTAAAAGAGCAGTTTGTTATAGACTTGGCAGCAGGCTGTTTCGAGCAGTTTTTTGATAAGCATATCTGCAAATATAAAAACCATCGAGAGATGCAGCTCAGCTGTACAGGCTCTGTTGCATTTTATTACAGCAATATACTCAGGGCTGTTGCTGCTAAAAAAAATATAAGTATTGATAAAATAATTGAAACACCGATTGCCGGTTTAACACTTTATCATTTGGGCGAAAGCTGATAGCCTTGGATAAAAAACTACAGCGGCACTCAGTCAATTCCTTAGGGAATTGAAACTAAAAAGACCTGTCAGGTTTTGAAAACCTGACAGGTCTGAATGAGGAAAATCTACAGTACAAAACTATTATCCCAGAAGGGTTTTTTCAGCTGCCTTTAAAATAGCAAATGCTTTTTCTGTTGTTTCTGATTCAGCGTAATTACGCAATACAGGCTCTGTTCCAGAAGCGCGTATCATCAGCCAGTCTCCGTTTTCAAAGAAATATTTCCAGCCGTCAATCGTTTCAACATGATCCACTTTATAAGGTCCGAAAGCACTGTATTTATTGGTTTTACAATTTTCTACAATCTTAACTTTCACTTCTTCTTTTAAGTGCATATCACTGCGCTCGAATTTGAACGGGCCTACGATTTCATAAACTTCCTCAATTAAATCATCCAGCGATTTCCCTGATTTCACCATGTATTCCCATATGGTTAAGCCCATCCAGATTCCGTCGCGCTCAGGAATATGACCTTTAATTGCAATGCCTCCGCTCTCCTCACCGCCCAATAAAACATCCTCTGAAATCATAATGCCGGCAATATGTTTAAACCCGATTTTTACGACCTGATATTCCAAACCATAAAATTCGCACATCTTTTTCACTCTTGGTGTTACCGAAAATGCGTTTACAACTTTCCCTGTAAATTTCTTTTCTTTTACTAAATAGTTAATCAGCAAAAGGATAATATGATGCGAATCTACAAACTCGCCTTTGCTGTTGTAAAGGCCTATTCTGTCGGCATCTCCGTCAGTTGCTAGCCCGCAGTCGATATCTCCGCATTCAGTAATTAAAGAAGCAAAAGGCTGCAGGTTTTTGTGAATAGGTTCAGGCGCCTGCCCTTCGAATCCCGGGTTATAATCGCAGTGAAGAAAAGTAATATCAGGCAACAATCTACGCATTACATTCTGCCCTGCGCCATACATGGCATCATAAGCAAAATTCATTTTAGTATTGCGGATGGCATCCATGTCAAAATTTTTCTCAACATGATTGATATACATTGTTTCCAAATCAACATATTCTATTAACCCCGATTTTACAAAATCAGCAATAGAAAGTTTTTCAACATCAACTGAATTAATTTCAGGGATAATGTCTTCAATTTTTTGAATGTCTTCAGACAGTAATGGACCGCCGAAACCTCCTTTTAATTTATAGCCATTGTATGACGGAGGATTGTGAGAAGCAGTAATAATCACTCCTAACGAAGTTCCAAGTGTTTTTGCACCAAGGGAAATCATTGGCGTTGAAACAAAATCTTTTGCTAAAAAAACTTTTATCCCTGCATTGGCAAGTACTTTCGCTGTTGTTTCGGCAAACAGCTCCCCTGCAAAACGGCAGTCGTGGCCGACAACCACGCTTGGTTTATCAAAATTCTTTTTCAGCCATACTGCAGCTGCAATGGTTACCCTTGCAACATTATCTACAGTAAACTCTTGTGCTATTATGGCTCTCCAGCCGTCGGTACCGAATTTAATTTTTGTCATAAATATTTTTTTGTGCAAATATAAAAAACTAAAAGGATTAATGAATGTTTCTGCTGTTCAATGCATCTCTATATTTCTGGGCAAAAACACAATGCTGCTCGTATGTTTTGGCAAAATAATGCTTACCCGACAAATCTTCTTTCGCGCACATAAAAATATAATCGTTTTTCTCATAATTAAGAACAGCATCAATGGATGATTCCTGAGCAAATCCAATGGGTCCAGGAGGGAGACCTTTATTAACATAAGTATTATAAGGGGATTGAAAATTTGTCTGCTCATTGGAAACACGCTGAATAGAAAAATCTCCGATTGCAAAAATAACAGTAGGGTCAGACTGCAGAAGCATATTTTTATTTAACCTGTTGATATATAAACCTGCAATTATTTTCTTTTCGGAATTATCGCAGCATTGCTCGCCCTGAACAATTGATGCCAATATACTTACCTCAGTTTGCGAATAGCCGATTTCTTTCGCTTTTTTCTTTCGGGCATCTGTCCAAAAAGTTTTGTATTCTTTAGCCATTCTGTTAAAGAATTCATCAACGGAAGTATTCCAATAAAACTCATACGTATTCGGAATAAATAAAGTCTGCACATTATCAGAGTTTAAACCGTATTTCCTTAAATATCCGTTATCGTTGATTGCAGTATAGAGTGAAAGGGAATCAGCTTCAATACGTCTGCATAAGCGGGAGATAAGCTGCATTTTAGTTTTTATTCCGTTAAAATTAATCTCAATCGGCTCCTGGATACCGGCTCGCAGCAGATTAATCAAAGCATTGTTGCTCATATTCGCCAATATGCGGTATTTGCCGGGCTTAACGGCATTTTTATATTTCTTTTTTTCTGAAAGAAACTCAAAAGTTGCTCGATTTTTTAAGATATTATTTTCGCCTAAAATGCGTATTACATCTTCAAATTTAGATCCTGTAGGAATATAAATAATCAATGATTTTTTATCCCCTAAATTTATATTCGACTGATAAATTGTTTTATAAACATAATACCCTCCAGCCCCCCCTGCAATAAGCAGGATAAGCAGCAGAGAAATTATTATCTTTTTAAAAAACGACGTTTTTTTCTTTTTTGCCATAACAGATTTTAATGCTCAATTAAAAACATTAGAAATATACCGCCCAAAGACTCAAAGGCACAAGGCTTTGCAATTATTATTTTTTTATTTTCTGAATTGAAAGAAAAAAAATCCAAGGTTTATTGTAATCAATTTTAATTTTTTTCCAACTGCTCCAGCACCTGCTTTGCCTGCGCATTTTTCGGATTTTTTTGCAGTACTTGTTTTAATACCTTCTCGGCCTCCTTATTATTCTTTTTAAAGATATAAAAACCAGCCATATTCATCAGCAAGGGCTCATAGTCAGGATCAAGTTTTAAAGCACGATTGTATAATTCTTCAGCTTCTATAACTTTGCCGCTCACTAAATCAGCGTATCCCAGGTTATTAATTGCCTGTACAAATTTAGGATTCTCTTTTAATATTTCCACGAAAATTGGAGCAGCTTCCTGAACCTTATTCTGAGCCATCAAAGAAGCTCCGAGCTTGTTTTTAAATTCAAGATTGTAAGGTGCATACTCATTTGCTTTTTTATAAAATGTATATGCATCGGTAACATTACCGCTATTGTAATATGCTTCTCCGATTCTGTATAGAGTCCATGCGTCCGCATTGTCCCATGATTTTTTTGTCAGAACAGAATTCAGTATATCTTCTCTTCCAGCATCACTTACAAAGGATAGAATTTTCGTATAATCCTGCTTCATGAAATACAAATGCACTAATAATTTAAAATTTTGTTTCACATCATTCAGCGTTTTTTCAGGCAGATACTTCATTGCAGAATCAAGGAATACAGGGTTATTATCAAACTTATCAAACTGCTGTATGTATGCTTTTGCTTTAACAGCATTGCCGGGATTTTTTTCATTAACAGCATAAAGGCCGATAAACTCTTTCACTTTTTCAACTTCCTTCTTTTTCATCGGTTTACGGATGAAATGATCATGGACAGTAACATGAGGAATATCAATCGAACCCGATTTAGGCATGTGGCAGCTGACGCAGTTGTCTTCAATTTTAATTCTTATTTCCAGCTTCTCCGTACACAAGCCGTTTTGAGTGTTTGAATTATGACAGTTTTTACAAGCGTTATTGAATACTTCTGTACCGGTTACTTTCACACTCACATGAGGGTTATGACAGGTCACGCACGTTAAAGAGTTTTTATAGGGGCGTAAAGACGATACATCAGTTTCAGGTTTAAAACTTTTTATGAAACATTTGCTGCGCTTTAACCTGTCTGCATGAGAAGCCATTATAAACTGGTCATCAGCATCTTTGTAGCGCGGAAGAAACACAGTCATATAATCGGATAATTTCATTCCAGGTTTAAAATCGAAAAATGATTTTCCTTCTTTTAATACTGTATTTCCCTGAAGGTGGCAGCGCTGGCAGACATCGAACTGCAGATCAATTGGCAATTTCCCCGGGTTCACAATTGAATAGTCGATGTACTTTGATGTATCCACTTTAATACCCATTTGGCGTTGCTGCACATGAATACTGCCCGGGCCGTGGCATCGCTCGCAGTTTATGCCTTCTGGAACTGAATTAAATTTATTTTCAGAGCCTGCGGTAAAATCAGGAAATGAATTATGACAGCTCATACATTCCAATCCTATCTTACGTGAAAAGCGGGTATTAGAGCCGTTTTCAAAGCCGGGAGGAAAATCCCATTTTCCTTTTTGTGTGTAATAGGTCATCGGCATTTGATGCAGATAGCCATTAGTATTATAAATGTGCGAATTGGTATGCTGCCCCGAACCTATAATATAATCAATCGTTTCGATGCGCTTATAAATTGTGTCCCCGCCCGAACGAATGATTTCGTTCATTCGGGCGGGTTTACCTTTTAAGCGGAACTCCATAATTTTCATGCTGTCGCCATCCCAAAACGGACGGTAATAAAAATCCAAATACTTATCATATAAAACAGAATGTTTATCAATTTTAGAAGCACTTTTCTGCCTGCCGGCATGATCAAAACTTTTACCCATGCCTGTTGCAATAAAAGAATTGTAAATTGCCTGGTGACAGAGCCTGCAGGTATTCATACCAATATATTTTGCTGAATCGCTGTGGTTAAGATATTTATCGGAGGTTTGTAATTTGATGCTTGCTGGCTGTTTAGCCGGATTCCCGCAATACACCATTGTGAAAATAACGGAAGAAAACAAAATAAATAAAAGTATATTCCTAAAAGAGAATTTCATATTATTTTGTTTCCTCGCACCTATGAAGTAAAAAAATTACCGAATCCTTTGTAAAAGCAATTCATCTTTAAAGCCCGCAGCCTCCCTGATCCATTGTTTTTTAACTCCGGTTATCAAAAAACCATGTTTCTGAAATAACAGAATACTCGGCTCATTATCTGAAGTAATATTGCAGTATAATTGATGGAGGTTCAAAGTAAGAAAACAATATTCGATCAGCATTCCCAGAGCTTCTGAGGCATATCCTTTCCCTCTCTCAGTTTTATCGGCAATTAAAATTCCAATTCCTGCACGCAGATGATTGGGATCGAAATCAAACAAATCAATACTTCCGATTGCTGATTTATTTTCAAGGAGACTAATAATTAATCTTAATTGTTTTACTGAGTAAATATCCTGATGAGCGTTTGAAATATATTGTTCCAGGATAAAATGCGAAAAAGGAGTCTGCGTATTACTGACGTTCCAAATTTCAGTATCGTTTTCCCATTTATATAAAACATCAATATCAGCAGGCTCAAGCGCCCTAAGTGAAATGTGTTGTCCTTGCAGTTTCATTGATGTTTTAATTATAAACGGCGATTTTAAAATGAATTATCGAGAAAATAATATTGAGTGAAATTAATAAATTATATAAAACCTTCTGCTGAAAATTTGTTATCCTTTAATGTTAAATTCCGCCCTCACCTTCCCTATCCCTGCATTTATTTCAGCATTTGTATAAACAGGTAACTGATATTTTTTTTCATCAATAAACAGTGACGAAATATTTTCTATCAATCCCATAGAATGGAGCAAAGGAACCAGTTCAAACAAATAATTAATATCCTTCATCGGGACGTTATATATTTCTTCAAAAAACAATTTTAATGGACTCAAACAAGTAGCTATGCCGATATCCACTCTTGGAAATTGCTGCACATTTGTGATAAAATGTTCTTTCAAATACGCAGCGCTGAATGTGCTGTGCGGCTTTATTTTTATAAATAAAGATGGGATTTTTCGCTGCCTTGAATTTTTAATAAGGGCTGCTGCGGGAACATTTATATCCTGCCCTTTTATGCTCAGCGAATTATATTTTCCATCAGCAATTATGCCGATATGGGGCGGTATGCGTGAAGCATGAATCACGGCAATATATATGCCGTTCAGTAAATCTTCTTCACTGAATTGTTTGTTAATGCTGAATTGATATGACACAGGCTGCTCAGTCATTAAATGTCTATTTCACCTTCAAATACAAATTTGGCAGGCCCTTCCAGCCAAATGTCAGTAAACGAATTATCAAGATGCCTTTTGAATTTCACTTTCAAATTTCCTCCTAATGTTTTTATATCACAGAAGCCTTCAGAGGTTAATGCATTTTTTAATGATGCTGTCAAAGCAGCTGCTGTTACGCCTGTTCCGCAGGAATAAGTTTCTGCCTCTACCCCTCTTTCATAAGTACGGACGAACAAATTGTTATGCTGTTTTTCAATAAAATTCACATTTACTCCTTCTGTCTTAAAACGGCTGTTATTGCGGATTTTTCTGCCTTCATCAAATACATTAAAAGAGGCTATGTTATCCACAAACGCAACATAATGGGGGGAACCCGTATTTAAAAAAGAGTAGCTGCTGTGGAGTTCAACTTCGCTTACATCTTTCATTTTAAGAGAAATAAAGTCCTTTAAAATCAACGCTTCATGCTCACCGTCAATTGCAGTAAAATGGGCTTTATCAGCTGCCAAGCCCAAACTGTGGGCAAATGCTGTAATACAACGTCCGCCATTTCCGCACATGCTGCTTTCATTGCCATCGGAGTTATAATAAACCATTTCGAAGTCGAAGCCTGTTCTGCTTTGAAGCAGCATCAACCCATCCGCACCAATGCCAAAACGTCTGTCGCAAAGTTTAGATGCTAAGATATTATCAGCACGGTTAAATTTAAAATCGCGGTTATCAATAATAATAAAATCGTTTCCGGTACCCTGGTATTTATAAAATTTGATTCGCATTTTTTATTACGGATTTCATATACTTTTCCCTTCCAATCTATTCGGGACAACAGAAAAAGATATTTTATTATTTAAATTTATTAATGATTGATTCATCATTAATACGCTCATACGATTTAAATTCACTTGAATTATCGAGCTTGTAAACAGCGGCAGCATTTTTAAGGTAAACAACATCATCAACTGAATAAACTTTCAGCCCATCGGTGGATGCAATGCCGTATAAGACAATTTTATATTTACTCATTTTATAACCCTTATAGTTCAAGGGTGACTGCCATAATTCAATATTAAAAAACTGGCTGGCATAATTTTTATCATCTTTAATTCCGCTTACTTTTTGAAGCAGTGAATCCTTAGAATTGCCATGATTTGAAGTTGGATTCAAATTGATAACCTCTAATGTTTTTGTAGTAAGCAGTTCATCTTTTTTAACAACAATATCTTCGCGTGAAGTATTGTTTGATACTAAAGAATCCTTTGAGGAATGGCGGTTTAAAGAATCTGCATCTAAAACAAAACTTTTATTTACAGGGATTGTTTTTGAGGAATCGATACTTGAAACAGAATTGTTTTTAATACTGCTTTCAATGGTTTTCTTTTCTTTAACAGGAACCGCTGTTTCAGCTTTAATCGAGGTTTCATCCACCTTTGTATCTGAATGAAAAGTTTTAGCAACATTTTTATAAAAATTCAATTCCTTAAAATAATTATCCAGCTTTAAAATAAAAAAGGTACCGGCAATTATTAATCCCGCCATTAAGCCTAAAAAAAATGTTTGTGACTTTTCTCTGAAATTACTCATTAACCCCGGTTAATTATTTTTGACTTTACAATAATGTGGACAAAGTTAAACAACCTTTGCGAACCGAGTTAATTTATGTTAAAATAAGTATTAACAATAAAATATAGGAATGAATTTTGTGTTATACTTTCAATCAATAACAAAAAAAATTAAACACTAAAAACATAAAATCATGAAAAAAGCTGTAGGCGCTTTCTTAATAGCAGGCATCGGCGGAATCACCGCTTTAGGTTTTAATCATTTACTTCAAAATCAAAATCTGCTTTCGGGCGACAAGTCCCAAATTAATTATCAAACACCGGTAAAATATGTGAATATGAGGGCAGGCAGTAGTCCTGAGAATGCAATTGATTTTACAGTAGCTGCCGAAATGTCAGTTCATTCAGTTGTAAATGTTAAAACTACTTATTCAGTTCAAAACAAAAATCAATATTATTCTTACGATCCTTTCCGGGATTTTTTCGGACAGCATGCCCCTCAGCAGCGCGAAGCTCCTATAGGCAGCGGTTCCGGGGTCATTATTTCCCAGGATGGATATATTGTAACTAACAACCATGTAATTGAGGACGCAGAAAAAATAGAAGTAACACTCAACGACAAACGCACCTATACAGCTGAGGTAATAGGCAAGGATGCTTCTACCGATCTTGCACTTTTAAAAATCAAAGAAAACAATCTGCCATTTATGGCTTATGGTAATTCCGATAATGTAAAAGTTGGTGAATGGGCTTTGGCTGTGGGCAACCCATTTAACCTTACTTCAACCGTTACGGCAGGAATTATAAGCGCAAAAGCCCGTAATATTAACAGCTTCGAAAATGATCAGAAAAAAGGAATCAATTCAATTGAATCCTTTCTACAGACAGATGCGGCTGTTAATCCTGGCAATAGCGGCGGGGCTCTTGTAAATACTAAAGGAGAATTAATCGGGATAAACTCTGCCATAGCATCAAACACGGGCTCATATACGGGTTATTCTTTTGCCATCCCAGTAAACATAGCACGTAAAGTGGTTGCTGATTTATTAGAATTTGGTGAAGTACAGCGGGCTTATATCGGTGTGAGCATCCGCGATTTAGATTCTAAATTAGCAAAAGAAAAAAACATTTCTGAAATAAAAGGTATTTATGTAAATGGCTTAACGGCAGGCGGTTCAGGCGCCGAAGGAGGAATTGAAGAAGGCGACGTTATTACAAAAATTGGCGATGCAGCAGTCAACAATGTGCCGGAATTGCAGGAGCAGGTGAGCCGATACCGCCCCGGCGATAAAGTAAACATAACTTTAAAACGCGGCAATCAGGAGAAAATAATGGGGCTTGTTCTTAAAAATAAAAGCGGTACAGTTGATGTTGTCGAAAAACCTAAGGCTGAGGTTGTTTCTGCATTAGGCGCGATGTTTGAACCGCTAAATACTTCTGAATTAAAAAAATTAAGCATCGAAAACGGCCTGCGTATAAGCAGGTTAAATGCCGGTAAATTATTGAGCGCCGGAATAAAAGAGGGTTTTGTTATTACAAGCGTTGACAAAAAGAAAATTAATACACTGGAAGACATTCAAACCGCGCTGGCAAATAAAAAAGGAGGCGTACTGATTGAAGGGATTTATCCGAACGGCATGAGAGCATATTATGGTTTCGGACTTTAATGAGTATGAAAATTATTGTCCCTCGTTTGTTCTTTTTTTATTTCGATTTAATGCTTCAAAATAAAATACATCAATCTTTTCGAGATTTTTATCGATAAAAAAAGCTCTTTAACGGGGGCGATTTCGTACTTAATCAATCAAAACACAATTTATTAACAATCAAGAAGTTAAATCTATCAATTTTAATCCTAAATAAATCCCTTATAACTTGCTTTTAAGGTTATATTGGACTACATTTGTAATCGATTTTAACCACCACTCTAAAATCTAAATCTAAAATGAGACAGCTCAAAATAACCAAGTCGATAACTAACCGCGAGAGTGCTTCTTTGGATAAATATCTTCAAGAAATTGGCCGCGAGGAGTTGATTACAGCTGATGAAGAAGTTATCCTTGCAAAAAAAATAAGAGATGGAGACCAGGTTGCATTAGAAAAATTAACAAAAGCTAATTTACGTTTTGTTGTTTCTGTTGCGAAACAATATCAAAATCAAGGCTTAAGCCTTCCGGATTTAATTAATGAGGGCAACCTTGGATTAATAAAAGCTGCGAAACGTTTTGATGAAACCCGCGGTTTCAAATTTATTTCTTATGCTGTATGGTGGATCCGCCAGTCAATTTTGCAGGCTTTAGCTGAACAGTCCCGTATTGTACGTCTGCCTTTGAATCAGGTGGGTTCATTAAATAAAATTAATAAGGCATTTTCAAAATTAGAACAGCAGTACGAACGTGAACCAAGCGCTGAAGAGCTTTCAATTGTATTGGAACTTCCTCAGGATAAAGTTGCTGATACAATGCGTGTTTCAGGAAGGCATGTATCCATGGATGCACCGTTTGTAAACGGTGAAGAAAACAGTTTACTTGATGTATTGGTAAATCATGATTCTCCCCGTGCAGATAATGAGCTGATGAATGAGTCGCTGCAACGCGAAATTGAACGTTCGCTTTCTACGTTAACCGACAGAGAGCGCGATGTAGTAAGATTGTTTTTCGGTATCGGAATCAATCATGGATTAACATTGGAAGAAATCGGTGCTAAATTCGATTTAACACGTGAACGTGTACGCCAAATTAAAGAAAAGGCTATCCGCCGTCTGCGTCATAACTCACGAAGCAAATTATTGAAAACATATTTAGGATAATATAAAAATCCGAAGACAAATGATAACCGCACAAACATCTTTGAAAATGATAAAAAATTTCGCTGATGTTTGTGCGGTTCTTTTTTTAATAATAAATAAAAATTAAACCTATGACATTAAACACTTTGAATCCTGTTAAAGGAAAAGCAGCTGACTCCTACGAAACGGAGCTGAATGCCTGGATTGAAGACGAAAAAGCTGCTCTTGATCTGATGGAGATTATCGGTAAACTTTGGTTTGAAAAATCTATTGAATTAATTTTGTTCAGAAATCAATTGGTTGATTTAAATGCCAGTGAAATAATGAAGCTCCATCTTTATTATTCAAAAGATATTGTCAAAAAACCTATCAATATCAAAGATACTGTTTTGATCGCAAATTTAGTGCGTAATGCTGACATCTGCCCGTCACGTATTGATATTGGTAAATTGACATTCGAATGGAATCAGGAAAAAAACAATTTTAAATCTGCTTCCGATTATATTAATAATAAGCTGGTTGATTTAATCGGGACAAAACATACTGTTGTTCCGAAAGACGTGGTATTATATGGTTTCGGACGTATAGGGCGTTTGGCTGCAAGGGAGCTGATTACTCAATCAGGTAAAGGAGAACAGCTGCGCTTAAAAGCAATTGTAACTCGCGGCAACAGCGATGAAGAAATTATTAAACGTGCTGATTTACTCCGCACCGATTCAGTTCATGGTTCATTCCCTGGAACTATTGTTGAAGACTTAAAAAACAAAACCCTGATCATCAATGGACACAGGGTATATATGATAGATGCTAAAAATCCGGAAGATGTTGATTACACTGCTTACGGAATTAATGATGCCTTACTTATCGACAATACCGGTGTTTACAGAAACAGAGAAGAATTGAGCCGTCATTTAAAAGCGAAAGGAATTTCAAAAGTATTATTAACAGCTCCAGCAAAGGGCGATGTGCCGAATATAGTTTACGGTGTAAATCACGAAACCCTTGATGTTAAAACAGAAACTATTTTTTCTGCAGCATCCTGCACTACCAATGCTATAATGCCGGTTTTACAGGTAATTCATACTCAATTAGGTATTGCACGCGGACATATTGAAACAGTTCACTCTTATACCAATGATCAAAATCTACTTGATAACTACCATAAAAAATACCGCAGAGGGCGTTCAGCTGCTTTAAACATGGTGATTACAGAGACCGGCGCCGAAAGTGCTCTAAAGAAAGTGCTTCCGATATTGTCAGGAAAGTTCACTGCAAACTCTGTGCGCGTGCCAACTCCCAACGTTTCTTTAGCTATTTTGAGTATGACAGTTGATAAAGAAGTAACCAAAGAAGATGTTAACGAAGTATTGAAAGACGCATCGTTAACAGGCCCGCTGGTAGATCAGATTCAGTATATCAATTCAAATGAATTTGTTTCAACAGATGTTATCGGAAACTCCTGTTCATCAGTATTTGACAGCCAGGCAACTATTGTCGGGCCGGATAAAAAAAACATTGTATTGTATGTATGGTATGATAACGAATATGGTTATACAAGGCAGGTTATCCGCTTCTCAAAGAATATTGCAGAGGTTAGGAGATTGGTATATTACTAGTCTCATATAAAAATAAAAAAATCCCTTCCTGTTTTCGGAAGGGATTTTTTTTGAATTAAAATTCCTATTTCTTTTTCCCGCTTGATTTCTCCTCTCCTGAAAATTCGTACCTCTTCTTTTCTACATCACTTCTCAGAGTCACAAAAGTTCCTTCGATTTCAAAATTTGTAACGGTGGCTTCCCACCTGTAAGTATTTTTGTCTTCAGAATATTCAGCCTTAAAAGTAACCATGTGCATTTCGGTTGAATCTTCTTTGTCAAAGTATGTTGAATCAAGTGAAATTTTGAATCCAATCGGGGGAACCGTAAGCTTGTCACCGGTTAAATCGGATTGGATCTCCCCTGATTTGAGCGATACAATATTGGGAACAGCTTTTCCTCTTACACCCGCTTTTATTTCATAAAACTGGGTATCGAATTTTCTGCCTTCCAAAAATTTATTTTTTTCAGCCTTTTTCTTCTGTGCAAAAACGGCGGAAGTCATAAGTAAAGCAATGACCAAAATGACTGATTTTAATTTAAAAGTGTTGTTCATTTTTTTATTATTATTGAAATATTAGTTAAAAAAAATTAAAAAAAACCTTCATTCAAAAGGCATGCCTTCAACCGATTTTTTTAGATTTTGTAAAACTATACCTTTATCTTTGTTTAAAAAAATTTTTAAACGTAAATAAAATATGATTTTTGTTAACCGTCTGTTATATTATTTGGTAATAATTCCAATCTCGTTTCTTCCTTTTTTCTTATTATATGGATTTTCTGATTTTTTATTTATCCTTTTCTTTCACGTTTCAGGTTATCGAAAAAAAATAGTGCTGCAAAATATCCGTAATTCTTTTCCTGAGAAAACAGAAAAAGAACATATTGAAATTTGCAGAAAATTTTACCGGCACTTCAGCGATCTTATTGTGGAAAGTCTTAAAACTTTTACCATTTCAGAAAAAGAAGTGTTAAAAAGATTTATATGTAAAAATCCGGAAGTAATTAATAAATACTATGATCAGAAGAGAAGTGTAATTATTGCCGGCGGACATCTTAACAATTGGGAATTATTTGCTGTTTCGGTTGATGCAATGATTAAACACAAGGCAGTAGGGATTTACAAGCCTCTTACAAATAAATATTTTGATGCTAAAATGCGTGCCACACGCAGTAAATACGGCCTTGCTATGCTTCCGACGCAAGAAGTAAAAGTTTTTTTTGATAACAATATTAATAATCTTACTGCTACAATATTCGGTACTGATCAATCACCCTCGAACCCCAATAATGCTATCTGGATGAAGTTTTTAAACCAGGATACCGGTGTAGTTTTTGGTGCTGAAAAATTTGCCAAGGAATACAATTATCCTGTTATATACGGCCGCTTGAATAAAGAAAAAAGGGGACATTACAGTTTTGAACTTTTTGATGTTACTGCTAATCCTAAAGATACAGCCTACGGCGAGATAACCGAAAAAGTAACTCACCTTCTTGAAAAAGACATTCGCGCTACTCCAGAGTATTGGCTGTGGACACATCGCAGGTGGAAACATAAAAGACCTGAAGGAAAATAGGCAATTGACAATGGGCACTAAGAACGGACTAAAAAACTAATGGATCACTCAATACCTCTTGCAGAAAGGATGCGTCCGACAAGCCTCGATAATTATATCGGGCAGAAACATATTGTTGGTGAAGGGGCTATTTTACGAAATGCTATTGCCTCAAATCTGCTTCCTTCAATTATTTTATGGGGACCTCCGGGTGTTGGAAAAACTACTCTTGCCAATATTATTGCTCATCAGTTAAAACGCCCTTTTTATTCGCTCAGCGCGATAAACTCAGGAGTAAAAGATATAAGAGATGTTATTGATAAAGCCAAGAGCAGCAACCTGTTTTCTCAGAGCAACCCTATTTTATTTATTGACGAAATCCACCGTTTCAGTAAATCACAGCAGGATTCACTTTTAGGAGCTGTTGAAAAAGGAACAATTACTTTGATAGGTGCAACTACCGAAAACCCTTCATTTGAAGTTATTTCAGCGCTTTTATCACGATGCCAGATTTACATTTTAAAACATCTTGATAAAGATGATCTGCTTGCAATGCTTGATTTAGCAATAAAAACAGACGTTATCTTAAAAACAAAAAAAATCAGTATTGTTGAATCAGAAGCTTTACTAAGGCTTTCGGGAGGAGACGGACGAAAACTGTTAAATATTTTCGAACTTGCGGTGAATGCAATCGGAGGAGAAAAAATAGAAATTACAAATGAAAAGGTGAGCAATATTATTCAGCAGAATATTGCTTTATATGATAAAGCCGGAGAAAATCACTATGATATTATTTCTGCATTTATTAAATCTATCCGCGGAAGCGACCCTAATGCTGCAGTGTATTGGCTCGCCAGGATGATAGAGGGCGGAGAAGATCCCTTATTTATTGCACGCAGATTAGTTATTCTGGCATCAGAAGATATCGGCAATGCTAATCCTACGGCATTGGTAATTGCAAATAATTGTTTTCAGGCGGTGAATGTGATCGGTTTTCCGGAGTCCAGAATAATTTTATCGCAGGCGGTGACTTACCTTGCTGCATCATCTAAAAGCAATGCCGCATATACTGCAATAAGCAACGCAATTGAAGCAGTACAAAAGAACGGGGATCTCCCGGTACCGCTTCATTTACGTAATGCGCCTACAAAACTGATGAAAGAAATAGGTTATGGAAAAGATTATCAATATTCACATGGTTACTCCTCCAATTTTTCAAACCAGGAATATTTACCTGAAAGTTTAAGCGGCCTAAAATTTTATGAGCCGGGAAACAATGCAAGAGAAAAAGAAATCAGGGAACATTTAAAAAAACTGTGGGGAGATAAATACGACTATTAGCCTCAACAATTTTTTTCTTCGAAACATTCAGATTTATTTACTATTTTTAAACTAAACAAAGCATCTTCAAACATTTTTTAATGAAAAGAGCATTCCTAATTATTCTCCTGTTATTTGCTGTATTTTATTTTTCCTGCAGGAAGGAAAATGAAAAAGCGTTTTGGGATACCCAGCTTTTAGCGCCTTTGATAGATGCTTCGCTTGGCATAAATAACCTCCTGCCTGACTCTATCTTAAAAGCCAACCCCGACAGCTCACTGAAAATTGTTTATGAAAATGATATCTATAAACTTGCTATGGATACGATTTTAAAAATACCGGATACAACTGTGAAGCAGTTTTTTGTTATTCCAGTGCCTGTTACCTTCAGTCCAGACCAAACTGTAGTAAGCAACAGCCCGTCAGAAACCACTTACAGCCTGCAGGGGGTTCAATTAAGATCAACAGTAATTAAAGCCGGCCTTTTACATTATAATGTTAAAAGTTTAATTCACCAAATAACAGATATTGTTTACAGCATTCCCTGTGCAAAACTTAATGGGAATCCTTTTTCAATTAGTATTTCAGTGCCGGCAGCTACTGGAAACATGCCTGGTATTTATGATCAAACGTTCGATTTGTCGGGTTATGATATTGATTTAACCGGGATTTATAATAATAAAGTTAACACTCTTTATACTTCATTAACAGCAAAAATCAGCCAGCAAGGGCAGGCAGTATTAGTTAACCCGACCGACAGTTTGATTATTAACAGCACGTTTTATAAAGTAGTTCCAAGTTATGCAAAGGGATATTTTGGGCAAAACACATTTAATGTGGGGCCTTCTCAATCTAAATTTACAATGTTTAATAGAATAGTGAGCGGCACTCTTAAATTTGAAAGTGTCAATTTCAATTTAAAAATAGAAAACCCGATCGGTTTGGATGCCCGTATTTATTTTAATAATTTGAGTTCAATTAATTCACGTACTGGAACACCTCCCATTAACCTGCAAAATTCTATTATAGGGTCTGAAACCAATATTAACCGTGCTTCAGAAAGCGGGGGAATGGTATATTCTACAACTGCTAATTTCCCCTTAAACAGCAGCAATTCTAATATTAAAGATTTAATTGAAAATCTGCCTGATAAGTTTGCCTATTCAATGAAATTAATTACTAATCCATTAGGTAATATTTCGGGTTCAAATGATTTTATTTATTCTGATAAATTACTGAAAGCCTCACTGAATATGGAGATTCCTCTCTCCGTAGTTGCCAATAATTTAACATTAGTTGATACACTGGCTTTAAACACAGCCGGCAGCACGCAGAATATAAACAGCGGCACAATTTCGTTATTTGCCGATAATGGGTTTCCTTTTGATGCCGGAATTCAAATTTATTTATTGAACAGTTCTAATGGAATTGCAGACTCACTTTTGGGTTCTTCAAACACTATTGTGGAAGCACCTGTAAATTCAAGCCTTCGGGTAATCGGTAAAAAACTGACAAAAATTATGATTCCTTTGAGTAAAGCCAAAATGACCCAGCTTTACAACACAAAGAAGCTAATGTTAAAAGTGAAATTTAATACCAGTTCTCAGCCGAGTTACATAAAAATTTACAGCGATTATACTATTAATATAAGATTGGTTGGTGATGTTAATTACACAATTCACCTGCAGTAAAACCATTTTGAAAAAGAAAGTATTTAATTATTAAATCAGCATATTAAACTTGTGAGAAAATTATTTATTATTCTTTTAATTACTTTCATCAATCACCGGGCAAAGAGTCAGATTGCTTCTATTTTTTCTGACGAATTTTCTGATTCTTCTAAAACTCATTTCGGCATTACCGGCGATTATGATTTTAATTCAAACGCACTTACCAATTCGCTGTTAGCCAAATTTTATTTAGGCGGTTACATTGATACTGATTTAAAAAACTCTGTGTTAAACCGGTTAAAAAATGAAAACAGGTTAGGCGGCAACATTGATTACGGTGCTTACGCATCTGTCAAAATGAAATCATTTTTGGGAAGTAAATTTATCAGCCTCTTTTTCAGCGCAAGAGACCGAACACATTTGGATGCACAGTTTTCTAAAGATTTATATACTGTAGGTTTTTATGGCAATTCGCAATATGCAGGAAAAACAGCCGATTTCAACAATTTTAATTTGAATCTGATTCATTATCAGCAGTTACAAATTGGTATATTTTCAACAAAACTGGACAGCGCGGCACACTGGGGAATTGGTATCTCATTTTTAAAAGGCCAGCAGTATCTTTCAGTTGCGGCAAAAAAAGCAGAACTGTTTACAAGCAGCGACGGACAGTATATTGATTTTAATACTCAGCTTTCTGCAGCGCAGTCTGATCCTGCGCATACTGGTATCGGCGCCTTAAACGGTTACGGTTCAAGTTTAGACATTTATTTTGAAGCACCTTTTCAAACACGTTTCGGCAATTCTAAATTTAGGGTTTCAGTTTCTGATATAGGGTTTATTCGTTTTAATAAACAAACAATGACATTGCAGCAAGATTCACTTTTCCATTTTACAGGTATTAAAGTGAACAGTATTTTAGATATACAAAATTCAGCTTTGGGAAGCACGTCGAAAGACAGTGTGATAAATGCAATTGCGCCTTATAAAAAACAAGCTGTATCAGTTACGCTTCCAGCAGTATTAAATTTAAGTTTAGAAACACAATTCAATAAACACTTTCATTTAATTGAAGGCGTTCGTTATGTTTATAGCGGCAATTATACGCTGCTTGCATATTTAAAAGGCAATTTTTATCTGAATCCAAAGTTTATGCTGTCGGCATCATTTGGTTACGGCGGATACGGCGGCTTTAATTACGGCTTAGGTTTATCAGCCAGACTTGGAAAAGGCATGGCTGTATATGCAGGCTGCAGTAATATTGAAGGCTATATTGCTCCTAAAAAAACATCGGGGCAGGGAGCTTTTGTTACATTGGTTAAAAATTTTTAGGATAGATATACCTCTCCCCTTAATCCCCTCTCCTCAAGAGAGGGGGCATAATTAAAAAAAAGAAAGAAAAATTAAAAGAAAAATTAAAAGAAAAAATTAATAAATAACCTAACTCACCTATTGTCCCTCGCCTGTGGAGAGGGGATTAAGGGGAGAGGTGAAATTTTAAAATTATGTCGTTAAACAAAATTCCGAATATCAAACATTTAGATACTAATAACTTTTTTTTAATTGCCGGTCCATGCGTAGTTGAAACAGAAGAAATATGTTTTGAAATTGCTGAAAAAGTAAAAGCAGTCACTGATAAACTGGGCATTCCCTATATTTTTAAGGCATCGTACCGCAAAGCAAACCGCTCCCGTTTAGATTCTTTCACGGGAATCGGCGATGAGAAAGGATTAGAGATTATTCAAAAAGTAGGTAAACATTTTAACATTCCTACAGTTACTGATATTCATACCAACGAAGAAGCAGCTTTGGCTGCACAGTATGTGGATGTATTGCAGATACCGGCTTTCCTATGCCGGCAGACAGAATTATTAGTTGCAGCTGCATTAACAGGGAAACATGTGAACATTAAAAAAGGACAATTTTTGGCACCTGAATCAATGAAGTTTGCAGTTGATAAAGTCCGTGAATCTGGCAATTCAAACATTATGCTTACAGAACGGGGTACTTTTTTAGGTTACCAGGATTTGGTTGTTGATTACAGAGGAATTCCAGAAATGCAGAAAAATAATGTGCCCGTTATTATGGATATTACTCATTCGTTGCAGCAGCCAAACCAGACCAGCGGCGTAACAGGAGGCCGGCCGGAATTAATCGGCACTATTGCCAAAGCTGCTATTGCTGTGGGTGCTGACGGGATATTTTTAGAAACACATCCAAATCCTTCTAAAGCTAAATCAGACGGGGCCAATATGCTTCATCTTGATCATTTCGAAAAATTGATGACTGATTTGGTGAGGATAAGAAAAGCTGTTATTTAATTTTCAGAAATGAAAATTTAATTTTTTTAAGATGAAAAATTTTGCAAGTGCACTAGTTTTAGTATTAATTATTTTCGTTTCCAATTCAGCGGATTCGCAGGTGAAATTTGAAAAAGTTTACGGCGGGAATGGCTATGACAATGGATATTCAGCTATTCAGACTTTTGATAAAGGCTACATTGTTGCTGGTGCTACTTCCAGCTTTGGCAGTGGAGCAACGGATGCTTATATTCTTAAAACGGATTCTTTAGGTGATGCCCTTTGGCAAAAAACTTTTGGAGGGATCAATATCGATCAGGCCTATGCAATAAATCAAACAAGCGATTCAGGTTATGTAATTGCCGGATATACGAACAGCTATGGGAATGGGGGTTATGATATGTATGTTATTAAAACAAATAAATTTGGTGATACAATCTGGACAAAAACTTACGGTGGCAACAATTGGGATTTTGCCTATTCTATTGAGCCGACAACTGACGGGGGGTATATTATAGCAGGCGGAACATATAGCTATGGGAAAGGAAATGAAGATATGTATCTCGTTAAAATCAATTCACTCGGCGATACCTTATGGACTAAAACTTTTGGCGGTGCAAAAGATGATGAAGCAAGAAGTGTAAAACAAACAAGCGATGGCGGATTTATTTTAACCGGCTTTTCAAAAAGTAAGGGTGATACCCTTTCAGATTTTTATACTGTCAAAACTAACAATATGGGCGATACCTTATGGACAAAAAAGAATGGCGGCAACAAAGAAGATTTTGCATTTGATATTATTGAAGCTAATTCAGGCGGGTATTATATCAGCGGAAAAACAAAAAGTTTCGGCAGCGGAAATTATGACGGATTGGTAATTAAATTAAGCCCTGCTGGCGTGACGACAGATACTATCATTGGCGGAGGAACGGATGATGATGGATTCAATTCAATTACACAATCTGCCGATGGTCGTTTAGCTGAGGCAGGATATACTTATAGTTATGGATATGGTCACGGAACTTCTGAGTTTTTGTTATATATAGAAAACCCATTTAATGGTTTTCATTCTGGAACTTTTGGAGGTAATGGTACGGAAATAGCTTATTCAATTAAAAACACAAAAGACAAAGGCTATATCATTTGCGGTAATTCCAATTCATACTCTAATCTTGATCATATCTATTTAATAAAAACAGACAGCAACGGCGTTGCGTCAGGAAATGTTGTTAATGTTATCACAAATATAAATTCTGCGGCTCTCCCAAATACTAATTTAAAAATATTCCCAAATCCTGCGGACAATAATGTTTACCTGAATATTAATAACAGAGAAATAATAAATAATAATATTTGCACTATCACTGTATCAGATATTTTCGGACGGAAACTTTACGAAGAAATTATAAATAATAATTTGTCTGAACCGATAAAAATTACTACCAGCGTGTTCTGCACAGGGATTTACCTTGTCAACATCGAAAGTAAGGGACTTCTAATAAATCAAAAATTGATTATTCAGCATTAATTGCTCTGCAAAAAAAGATGACATTATTAAAACCAAAACTATTCCTATTTTTTATTTTACCTCTTTCCATTTTTCTTTCACTCAACAAACATAGTAAAGACAAAGCTCATAGTTATCATGATGTAATATGGGGCGATGCCGCAGGTTATTATGTTTATCAACCGATTTGGTTTATATATGGTAACAATGCCAATGTTTTTCCCGATAGCATTGACATAAAATCAGGTTATGGTTTTCATCTGAATTTTGAAAACAATAAAATACAAACAAAATATCCCAGCGGAGCCGCACTTTTGCAGACTCCTTTTTTTTTAATTTGTCATGCTTTGGCAAAACCTCTTGGATTTAAAGCAGACGGATTTTCGAGAATTTATTCATTCGGACTCTATTTCTCTGGCATATTTTATTGCAGCCTTGGATTATTTTTATTGAGTTCTTTTTTAGCGCAGCGCTTTAGTCCTTTTATTTCTTTCATCGCTCCTCTTTTATTTCTGGCCGCGAGTAATTTATATTATTACAGCATTGATGTTCCTGGAATGTCGCATGTATATTCTTTTTTCTTATTCAGCCTGATTATTTATTTAACGCCTTTTATTATTTCTAAACCAAATTTAAAACACTTTTCGCTTTTTGTAGCATGTCTTGTTTTAGCTGTTCTAACCAGACCTACAAATATTTTAATTGGCTTATTTCCTCTATTTTATAATATTAACAGTAAAATAGAATTTTACAGCCGAATAAAACTATTCTTTAATAATAAATTGATTATTTCAATTGCTTCTATTATTGCATTATTGCTGGCGATTCCTCAGTTCTTATATTGGTATGGCAATACAGGCAGCATTATCACATATTCATACGGAAGCGAAGGTTTTGATTTCTGGAAAAACCCGAAAATTCTGGAGGTATGGTTCAGTACCAATAATGGTCTTTTTACATATACTCCTCTTTTGATATTATCCCTTTTTGGCATTGCAATAATGATTAAGAATATAAAAATTGAAGCCTATTTCATAGGATTATTATTTCTGCTGATTAGTTATATTTTCGCAAGCTGGTGGAATTGGTGGTTTGGCTGCTCCTTCGGTGGCCGCAGTTTTGTGGAATATTATGCGCTTCTTATAATACCATTTGCATACCTTCTTGAATTTGCATTCAAACATAAATTATATCGATGGCTAATTTTGCCTTTAATTGCATGCTGCATATACTTAAACATGAGTATTGAATATTATTATGATGGATGTTTTTATGGTGGAACATGGGATTTTGCTGCTTTTTTAAAATTATTTCATTAATTAAACTCTATCTCTCATCTGATTAACCATTCGTTTACTTCGTGATGCCATTTGTTCATTTCAAGAAGCCATTTGTTCACTTCAAGATGGTATTTGTTTACTTGGAGATACGATTTGTTTACTTGTAGAAGCGATTTTTCAACTTCAAGACGCGATTTGTTTACTTCAAGATGTCATTTGTTTAATTAACATTCCATTTGTTTACATTGAGAAGCCTTCTTTCTACTTTCACATGCGTTCTTTTCACTTTCACATTCGATTTTTCAACTTTCACATCCCATTTGTTGACTTTCACATTCGATTTTTCAACTGTTAGATGCGATTTGTTAACTTTCACATTCGATTTGTTCACTTTCACTTTCGATTTTTCAACTGTGAGATGCGATTTTTTAACTTTCACAACCCATTTGTTAACTTTTACATTCTATTTGTCCATTTTCATCATCGATTTTTTTATTCTTACTGCCTATTTGTTCAATCTCATGATTTGTTTGCTTCAATTCATCAATTCAATTATTGAGTAATCATCCTTTTTTATAAATTTGCAGTCTTAAAATTTTCAACTCTAAATAATTTTATTTCATCATGGGACGTGTATTTGAAAAGCGGAAATATAAAATGTTTGCCCGCTATGATAAAATGGCAAAAGGCTTTACCCGTATTGGTAAAGAAATAGCAATTGCAATAAAACTTGGCGGCGGAGACCCCAATGGCAACGCGCGTCTGCGTGTTGCAATTCAAAATGCCAAAGGGCTTAATATGCCTAAAGACCGCATTGATGCCGCTATTAAACGAGCCACAGCAAAAGATGTATCACATTACGAAGAAATGATATATGAAGGAAAAGGACCTTTCGGGACAGCTATTTTATGTGAGTGCGCTACTGATAATCCTACCCGTACTGTTGCAAATGTGAGAATGAATTTCAACCGATACGGCGGCGAATTAGGCAAAACAGGCTCTTTAGATTATTTGTTTGAGCGCAAAGGCGTTTTTAGGATTAAGAATGAAAATATTAATCTGGAAGATTTAGAGATGGAGCTGATTGATTTCGGTGCTGATGAAATAGAAGGAGATGATGAAGAAATTGTTGTTTATACACTTTTCAAAGATTTCGGTATGATGCAAAAAGCTTTGGAAACAAAAAAACTAACCATAATCAGTTCTGAATTAGAACGCATTCCTTCATCAACAGTGAGTTTAACTGATGAACAGATTGAAGAAGTAATGATTCTGGTAAGTAAACTTGAAGAAGAAGACGATGTTCAGACGGTTTATCACAATTTGAAATAATCGCAGACAAAAATTTAATTATTTTATATTTTAAACGCAGAAGAAAATAATTCTTCTGCGTTTTTTTTATGCAGCCCGCCTGACCATGTATTTAATAATTTTTATTTTTTGTAAATGAAGTTACAGCGGCGGAGGCAATGGCGGCGGAACAGCAGAAAACAATTTCGACAGTTCAGCAACCTGATCTGCAGCAGCCCACGCAGCCATTCCGTTTTTCCAAACTAACGATTCTTTTGTCAATGATCCTTGCTGCACCATCTGCATCATCACCTGATCTGTGAACGGCCCTGTCTGCTGGCCGTTTACTGCAATAAAATACTGCATTGCAGGCGGCGGCGGAGGGGGCGTATTTGGATTTTGGTTTTGATTCGGATTAAATTGATTTTGCTGAAACATATTTCCCATCTGGCTGCCAACTCCAAAACCCATTCCCATTCCTACTCCGGCTCCCATCATGCCATTCCCGTTTTCCGCGGCTTTCTCCATTGAGTTAGCTGCCTGAAATTGAGTGTAGGCGCCAAGGTTGCCGATGATTCCCATGCTGCTGCGTTTATCCAAGGCCGCTTCCACTTCTGGGGGCAGCGAAATATTTTCAATCAGAAGTTTAGTTATTTCAATGCCCAGTTCTTCAAACTCAGGGGCAATTTTTGTCTGAACAAATTTCGACAGCTCATCATAGTTAGAAGCTAAATCTAAAATAGGAATTTTGCTTTCTCCGACAGCATCTGTAAAGCGGGTGATTACTAAGTTGCGAAGCTGGTCGGTTATCTCATCTGTTGTAAAATGATTATCAGTACCCGCTATTTCCTTCAAAAATGTTTTAGCATCCTTCACACGCAGCGCATACGAACCGAATGCACGAATGCGAACCGGACCGAATTCAGAGTCACGCAGCATGATAGGATTTTTGGTTCCCCATTTTTGATTTGTGAATTGTTTTGTATTTACAAAATAAACTTCCGCTTTAAACGGACTGTTAAACCCGTACTTCCAGCCCCTGAGGGTAGTCATGATAGGCATATTCTGAGTCTGCAGTTCAAACATGCCGGGCTTGTATTCATCAGCCATCTGGCCTTCATTCACAAATATCGCCACCTGCGATTCGCGCACTGTAAGCTTAGCGCCCATTTTAATTTCATTCTGGTATCGCGGAAAACGCCACACCATCGTATCATTCGAACTATCTGTCCATTCAATGATATCTATAAATTCATTTTTTATTTTATCAAATAGTCCCATAGTATATAAGTTTTGTTTTTGAATTTAATTCGCGCTGTTTCAAAAGTAAAGAGAAAACCCTAATCAATGCAAAAAAAGAGGCTGTATTTTTTTTGAGGAATTTTTATAAAGTTTTCGATACCCTGCCTTCCGAAGCTGATTAAATAAACTCAAAAAACGGTATTTAATTTCCTTCAACTTCTTTTAACTTCTGAAGATATTCTTTCGCCTTCTTATCGTCTCCCAGCAGATTGTATATAACGGCATTATTTTTTAAAGCTAATTTATTATTCGGATCCCTTGCAAGCAATTGATTTGTTACTGCAAGTGCTTTGTCATACTCTTTCAGCATACCATAACAGTTAGCAAGGTTAATAGATGCAGAATTATTATCAGTACCTAATTCTATTGACTTCACAAAACTTTGCGCCGCTTTATCATACTCACCCTGTGAAGCATAATGATTTCCAAGTTCAAAATAATATTTAGTATCCTTATTAGATGTAGTAGTATCAACAATTGCCTTCAGCGGATTAATATAAACATCAATACCCCTTGCTTTTAAATCTGCAGCAGCTTTTTTAGGTTCAAGATATTCCGGGTTGTACTTAATCGCTTCATTGTAATAAAACGATGCTGCATTATTTTTTCCAAGATTTTGATAAAGGATCCCCAGATGGTAATATCCATCGGCATAGCCGGGCGCTGTTTCAATAGTTTTGTTATAGTAATAAATTGCAGAATCGGTATTAGGTGTAATTATCTGGTAAGCAAGTCCTATCAGGTAATAGCTTTCGCCGAATTTAGGATAAATGCTCAATGACTGCCTTAATGCATTTATTGCAATACCTGCATATTCCCTTTTTTTAGCAGTATCCTTTTCGATGGAGGCAAGATAAATGTATTGGTTCCCATACTGTGATTGATTCTGGGCGCTGTTTTTACCGGTTTTTATATCGGCGCTGAACAATGTGAAATTATCCTTCCACATTAGGTTTCGGCTCACCGTTTTAACAGAATATAAAATAAATACGATGCTTAAAAGAACAATAAATTTAGAGTTTGATTTCAGCCAGATTCCGGCAGAAACAGCTGCTTCCGAAATATTTGTTTTCAAAAGCAGACCCGCTCCGTAAACTAAAGCAATGCAAAATCCTAATGAAGGAAAAAACAAAAAACGTTCGGCAAAAATTCCGCCGCGAAGGATTGTAAACGCAAGGGCTGGTATAAGTGTGATATAAAACAAACTTAATGCAAAGCCGAATGTTGTTTTTTTCAACGTCTGCTTATATGCAAAAAAGGCACCTGCAGCAAATAAAATAATTCCCAGCCATGCCCAGCCGCTGCTTAAACCAACAGCAGGTATTTGATTAAAAGAATAGTCGTAACGAAGCGGATGAGGCACTATCAAAAGTCTTAAACAGAATGCAAATAACATAAATGTGGTAGGAAGTTTTATTCTGCCCTGCCTGTATGGATAATTAACTATATCATCAGGAATAATACCGCTTAAAGTACCTAACAAATATTTTTTTTGAATAAAAAAGAGAATCACTGCAATAGCAAAAGGCAGACTTTTTTTAAGACATTCTATCACGGTAAAATCCTTGTAGTAATATAAAAACACAGGCAGAAGCATTACCCCTGTAAGCGCTGTTTCTTTCGACAGCATTGCCAGATAGCAGAAGAAAATACCTAGAATGAGATGAATTATTTTTTTTGAATCAATATACTTTAAAGCAAACCAAAGCATCAGCATCACATTAAAAAAACTGAGCAATTCATCCCGTCCTTTAATGTTTGAAACAATTTCGGTATGGATTGGATGAGCAGCAAACAGCAATGCGGCCATAAAAGAAAATACAGGATGATATGAATTGAAAATTTTATTCAACAGTATAAATAACATGTACACAGAAAGCGCAAAAATGAGGCAGTTAAAAAAGTGACTTACATGCGGGTTTCCATGAAAAAAATGCTGTTCTACAGCAAAAGTAATAAGCGACAGCGGACGGTAATATCCTAAATGAACATTAGCGAAATGCCAGAAATCTACCTGCAGCAAATTAAATATGCCGTGGAATCCTTGCTGTACATAACGGTTTCCGGTTATAGCCCCTGAATCATCCAGCACATAATCATGCCCTATTGTATTGGCATATAATAAAAAGGCCGCAAGTGCAATGATAATGCCCCATCCATACTTCAAGGGGTAAACAGCTTTTGCTGAAGGCGTTTTCAGCTTAGTCTCTATGATTCTTTTTTTTGCAGCTTTTGGATTAGCCATTGTTTCTCCTTTGCATTTTATCTCGGATGCTTTTATTATTTCGTTTCAAAGCGGTCCGGCAGGCGGTAAATTTAGTGCAAAAATTTTAAACCTTTAGGCAGTTATTCTGAACAGAACTGTTTTTACTCTGAGCAGGACTGTTTCTCTTCTGAACAGGAGTGTTTTTACTCTGAACAGGACTGTTTCTACTCTGAACAGGAGTGTTTTTACTCTGAGCAGGTCTGTTTCTCTTCTGAACAGGAGTGTTTTTACTCTGAGCAGGACTGTTTTTACTCTGAACAGGAGTGTTTCTCTTCTGAACAGGAGTGTTTCTCTTCTGAACAGGAGTGTTTCTCTTCTGAACAGGAGTGTTTTTACTCTGAGCAGGACTGTTTTTACTCTGAGCAGGACTGTTTTTACTCTGAGAAGGTCTGTTTCTCTTCTGAACAGGAGTGTTTTTACTCTGAGCAGGACTGTTTTTACTCTGAGCAGGACTGTTTCTCTTCTGAACAGGAGTGTTTTTACTCTGAGCAGGACTGTTTTTACTCTGAGAGGGATTGTTTAGAGTCTGTTCAATAAACTGTGTCAGGGTTAAAAAGTATAACTTGTCTGTTGAGTGAACTTCAAACTTAAAAGATTTACTTGTTTACTAAGGAAGATTAAATGCAGCTGTTAAAAACTCATGCGGCTCATTTACTCAACATGAACCACCAGCCCTTTTAAATATTCCCCTTCAGGATGAAAAATACTTACACAGTGATCAGGAGGCTGAGAAAGATGGTGGAGCACCCTCACATTACGTCCGGCCTCAATAGCAGCAGCCATAACCGTACTGTTAAAAGTGTTTTTATCAACTACCTGTGAGCAGGAAAAGGTAAATAACAGCCCGCCCGGTTTAATTTGTTTGATGGCTTCGTAATTCAAACGTTTATACCCCATGATGGCATTGTGTTTTACATTTTGGTGTTTTGCAAAAGCGGGAGGGTCCAGTACAATAATGTCGTAGGTGTTTTCTTTATGCTTCAAAAACTCAAAAGTATCAACAGCAAACGACTGGTGGTTTTTAATTTCATTTAATTCAATATTTCTATCAGTAAGCTCAATCGCTTTTTTGGAAATGTCGGTTGAATGAACTTCTTTTGCTCCGCCGTTGGCAGCATAAACTGAAAATCCTCCTGTATAACAGAAAGTATTTAAAACAACTTTATCAGCAGAATAACTGCCAAGCAGCTTGCGGTTTTCCCGCTGATCTAAAAAGAATCCTGTTTTCTGGCCGCCTTCCCAATCAACATAAAATTTATTGTTGTTTTCAAAAGCAATGGTATCAATAGGAATTGCTTCATCTCTTTTATAGAGGTAACCATTAACCGCTTTTACAGGAGCCTGCTTGGGCATTGTTTCTTCGCTTTTATCGAAAACAGCTTTCAGCGAATCTCCCATTATTTCCTGCAGCGCTTTAACAAATTGATCTTTTATTAAGTGCATACCGATGGAATAGGACTGAAACACTGCAGTTCCATTATAAAAATCAATGATGAATCCGGGAAGGCCGTCGCCTTCAGCAAAAAATAAGCGGTAACAATTGGTAGAAGGATTATCCACTAAATGCAGTTGCTTTCTGAAATTATATGCAGACTGAATTTTATTTTTCCAGAAATTATAATCAGGGACAACCTCAGTAAAAGAAAACATTCGTATGGCAATGGAACCTACCTGAAAATGTCCCATTCCGAGGAATTCATTCTGAGCAGAAAAAACTTCTACAGCCTCCCCTTCCTTTACATCACCGCTGAATTTTTTAATTGCTCCTGAAAATACCCAGGGATGAAACCTGTGCAAACTGTGGTCTTTACCGCTTGTTAATGTTACTTTAATCATTTAGTGTTTTCTAAAACAGAATTTAAAATGGCTCCGTTTATAATTAAATTAATTGATTTGTTTATTCATTTTGAATTAAAGGAATAGGTTCAACTCTATCCAGTTCAACATGCATTTTAATTCTTTTAATACCCTGACGCCATAACCGAATCACTATGAAAGTGAAAAATATTATCAACATAATGCAGAGTAAAGGGTCGTTAGATTTTTTTGATAAATATAATAGTGTAAAATCATAAAAACCGTGGAATAGAATAGGAAAAAAAATACTTTTTAAAATAAAATTTCTTTTTTTGGCACCATCAGAAAACTTAGCCAAGGATAAATAATACCCCATCAAAACAGCAAAAAAACCATGGCCGGGAACTGCCAAAACAGCTCTTGCAAAGGCAATTCCTAAACCGCCGTGTGAAACATACATGATGTTTTCAACTAATGCAAAACCCATTGATACAAATACTGCATAAATAATACCATCATAATATTGATCAAAATTTATGTTTTTCCATATCAGCCAATACAAGATAATAAATTTTGATAATTCCTCAGGTGCTGCAGCAACAATAAAACCTTCATAAAACGACTTTAACAAAGGACTATTAAATATACCGCCGGCATAAGTCAATATTTCTTCAGCAATCAATGCCAGTACGACAGATAAAAACCCGCCAAAAAAACATTTGGACAATAATATTTTCGGCTCTTTAATATTGTCTTTATTATAAGTTAAATAAAGAAAAATAATTACAGGAGTAATGGATGCAATCAAAAAAATCATACGATAAGATTTTTGTTTTATTTAAGGTTCAAATGAAGCAGGAAGTGAGATAAATCAGAAGGAGTATCCAATACATGAACTCTGCTCTGAAGAAGCAAAGTATCAAACTTGTTGATTTTAAATTCCTGCAGATAGGGCTTGAATTCATATTAACCTGCCTTTGTTACATATTGCAGATGTATAAAAATTCACCAAATAAAATTTTACTTGATCACCACCTTTTTAACTATTTCTGTTCCCGAAGACATCACATGAACAAAATAAGTCCCGGGGGCTAATTTTTCAGCTTGTAATTGAATAAAATTGCCACCCGCTTTCACCTCTTTGTTAATATTAAGCAAGGTTTGAGAGAGTATATCTGTTAAGGTAATTTTAATACTTTGCTCTGAAACGGAATTAAAATCAAGAGTTAGCCCGTCAGAAGCAGGATTAGGGAAAATAATCAAATTTTCATTTTTCTCATTGTTTTCAATTCCAGTTGCAGAAGTCCAGCAGTCTGTAATCGGCGTAGCTGTTGCACTGCTGCCGCAATATGCTAAACCATACATATCCTCAAGAGTGCGAAGTACAGAATAATGGTCGATATGTTCTGAATAAGACCCGCCATGAACCATTGCTCCAATAAACATAGTTGTAATTTGATTGGTGCTGGTTGAAACACCTAAAATATTAACACCTTCATCTTCGTCAAATGTGAGTATAAGTAAACTATTATTTGCTTTAGCCCAATTTATATAATCGGTAATATTATTATTAACCCAGTTATCGCCATTTGAAATAGCGGTAGCCTGATAATTAGCTGTAGGTAAAGTTGGGTTATGCATATCATCATTCAAATTAGGAATAACAAACGAAACAGTAGGTAAAGAACTGTAATTTGTATTTGTCGGGAAACTTGTATAAGGCTGATGAAGTGCAGGATCAACAGAATTAGTCCCTGATGCAGCCAGCCAGTTGACCCACGGACAATGTCTGCGGACATAGTTTGCTGTGCTGGTAGTTAAATCTCCAGGAGTCACTAAATCTTCGCTGAAGCCTTTAAAAGTAAATCCCCCTGATATTAGAGAAGCACCTAAATTACAGGTGGTAAATGGTGTATTGGTTGCAGTATTATCGTTGGTTATGCCCTGATTATTTCCTGAATAAAGCATTACATAATTTGGCTGGCTTGGATGATATAAACCGAACGACTGAGTAAACAAGGCAGTATTGGGATCATTTATTAAAGCATTAATATGAGGAGCATTTGTATTCCCGATAATAGTTGGATAGCCGTAATTTTCTAACATCAATACAACAACATGGTCTGGACGGGGAACCGACTGTGCATAAGCACCGTGTGAAATGGAGGTAATAACAATAACTGCAGCAAGTAATTTTCTTTTCATTTTGCTTAATTTAGTTTAATAATTTTGAGCAAACGAAGATAATAAAATTTAAAACAGAAATGAATTCCGACCAAATTTGTTGTAAAAAAATTCTTTTCAAAACAAAGAACTGGTGCGGAAAACAGGAAGAAGAGTTCATAATTTAAAACACGCGTCCTAAATATTTTGATGTAGGTAAATGCAATTCGAATCAAAGCTTTTACTATTTTTACAGACTCAAATTTTAAAATATGTACGAAGATTTAAAAGTAAAAAAATCAAATATCCCTAAAGCAGGGAAAGGTTTATTTATCCATCGGGATGTAAAAAAGGGTGAACGCATAGTTGAATATCACGGTGAAATTATCGACTGGAAAGAGTGTGATATCCGCGCTGAACGCGATGAAGGAGGTTACGTATTTTATGTGAACCGTAAAAAATGCATTGATGCTTTTCATACTCCCGAAGCATTGGCGCGTTTTGCCAATGATGCTGAAGGGCTTTCCAAAGTAAAAGGGATTAAAAATAACTGCCAGTACGAAATTTATAAAAACACAGGCTGGATAACAGCCATTAAAAATATTAAAGCAGGTTCAGAAATTTTGGTACGGTACGGAGGCGAGTACTGGCGCGATATACGTTATAATATTAAATTGGAAGAGGCTAAGAAAAAAGAAGCCAAAAAGAAATAATTTCGATTATTGAGATGTAAGAATGTCTTTGTTTTAAAGTATTCCTAATTGCTTCTTATTTCGAATGATAAACCTCTCCCCTGCCGGCTTTCAAAGTATTTATCAGAAGCGATGCAATCGTCATTGGACCTACGCCTCCCGGTACAGGAGTTATGTAGGATGCTTTAGGGGCAACATCTGCAAAATTTACATCTCCGGCTAACCTAAACCCGCTCTTGGTTTTGTCGGACGGAAGCCGGGTAATACCGACATCAATCACAACAGCACCTTCTTTCACCATATCAGCGGTTATAAATTCGGGCTTGCCGAGAGCGGCAATTAAAATATCTGCTTTTTGAGTAAATTCTTTTAAATTTTTTGTTTTGCTGTGGCAGAGGGTTACCGTGCAGTTTCCTGGAACTGTATTGCGTGCCATTAAAATGCTCATGGGTAAACCGACAATACTGCTGCGGCCAACAACAACACAATGTTTGCCTGCGGTATCAATTTTATAACGTTCCAATAACTGTAAAATGCCGTAAGGAGTGGCAGGCAGATAGGTTGGTAAATTCAAAGCCATACGTCCTACATTCTGCGGATGAAAACCATCTACATCTTTTTCAGGGGCAATGGCCTCTGCTATTTTATGTTCGCTGATATGCTTAGGGAGCGGAAGCTGAACAATGTATCCGTCAATGGATTTATCATTATTCAGTTCATTCATTTTCTCCAAAAGGTCTTGTTCTGAAGCTGTTTCCGGCAGGCGGATCAATGAAGAAATAAATCCGGCTTTTTCACATGCTTTTACTTTTGCGGCAACATACGTTTCACTTGCCCCGTCATTACCAACCAAAATGGCTGCTAAATGAGGTGTTTTGCCTCCATCAGCTTTTATCGCATTAACCTGTAGAAGTATTTCTTCCTGTATTTGCTGCGAAATTAATTTACCGTCAAGTATCACTGTAATTGTTGAATTAGGGATTTGGAGAAATAGAGATTTGAAGAATTTGAGATTTATGGAATTAGAGATTTAGAGAATTTGAAATTTAGAGATTGGAGAATTGCTATGGTACTAGTTTTTTGAATGTATGCATTTATTCTAATTTTTCAAATCTCTATTTCTCCAAATCTCTAATTCACTAAATCACTACTTCATCCCCGGCATATTTTTCATCTGCGACATCATCTTAGCAAGCCCTTCTTTATTGTTCATCATTTTCATCATCTTGCGGGTATCGTCAAATTGCTTTATAAGCCTGTTTACATCCTGTGTTGAACGGCCGCTGCCTTTTGCTATGCGGTCTCTGCGTTTGCCATTCAGCAGCTCAGGGTTTTCGCGTTCAGCAGGAGTCATTGAGGAAATGATTGCTTCAATACTTACAAATGCATTATCATCAATATCAACATTCTTCAAAGCCTTGCCTACACCGGGAATCATGCCGACCAAATCTTTAATATTTCCCATTTTTTTTATCTGCTGCAACTGGTCTAAAAAGTCGTTAAAACTGAATTGATTTTTTGCAATCTTCTTCTGCAGTTTTCTTGCTTCTTCAACATTATACTGTTCTTCGGCGCGCTCAACAAAAGTTACAACATCGCCCATTCCCAAAATACGATCGGCCATACGGCTTGGATGAAACACATCCATTGCTTCCATCTTCTCTCCTGTTCCCACAAACATAATGGGTTTGTTTACAACAGATTTAATGGACAGAGCAGCCCCGCCGCGTGTATCACCGTCCATTTTGGTTAATACTACACCGCTGAAATCAAGAATATCGTTAAAGGCTTTTGCTGTGTTTACTGCGTCCTGGCCGGTCATTGCATCAACAACAAACAATATTTCATCAGGCTCCACTGCTTTTTTTACTGCTGCAATCTCCTTCATCATTACATCATCAATCGCCAAACGTCCCGCTGTATCTATAATTACAATGCTGTTTCCATTTTCTTTTGCATATTGAATACTGCGTTTTGCAATAGATACAGCATCTTTATTTTCAGGATCGGAATAAACATCAACGCCGATCTGCTCGCCCAATACATGCAATTGCTGGATTGCAGCCGGACGATAAATATCGCAGGCAACAAGCAGCGGTTTTTTCCCCCGTTTAGTTTTAAGATAATTTGCGAGTTTACCGGAAAAGGTAGTTTTACCTGACCCTTGCAGACCGCTCATTAATATTACAGTCGGGTTGCCGCCCAATTTAATTTCAGCTGAAGCCCCGCCCATTAAGTCAGTAAGCTCCTGTTGAGTAATTTTTATCATTAACTGCCCCGGCGAAATTGCAGTAAGCACATTCTGCCCCAAGGCTTTTTCTTTTACTGTATCAGTAAATTGCTTGGCTACTTTGTAGTTAACATCGGCATCCAATAAGGCTTTCCGGATTTCCTTAATTGTTTCGGATACGTTTATTTCTGTGATTTTCCCCTGACCTTTTAATAGCTTAAAGGCTCTCTCTAGTTTACTGCTTAAATTATCAAACATGGATTATTTTTTATACTAATTTAGGAAAGCAAATTTAGTAATTTAAGAGTAGGGTAAAGCGAAAACCAGATTTATATTTTGGGAAATGAGACATGAAAATGCTGATTGAACCAATCTTTTTTTTGTGAAGACACATTAATGAAGATGCATCTGATTGAATAAAGACGCAATACTCTGACAGCTTATTTTACATGAGAATGTAAAAAATCAAGAAGTGTATATGCGAAAACAAATAAATAGCTTATCCCGGCTAACAGAATAATTTTTGTAATGTTTCCGGCTGTTTGAAAGGATTTTTTTGTATCCGCTTTTGCAATTTTATAAATTAAAAAAGCAAAAGGAATTTGAAGTGCAAAAGTGAAATAATAAAACGTTAAACTGTCTGTAAGTTTTAACTGAATAAGAAACAAGCAGACCATTGTCGCAGCTGCAATAATCACTGCAATTGTTTTTGAAGCTTTTATGCCTATTAAAACGGGCATAGTTTTAAAACCGTATTCTTTATCCCCTTCATAATTTTTAATGTCCTTAATTATTTCATGAAGCAGCGTGGTCATAAAACCAAAAAAAGCAACTCCGCCAACGTACACCCAGGCACCTTTAAAAGTTAAATTTTCATCCAATGGCAGGTAAGCCTTGTAACACGGAAGCAATTCATAAACAACCACTATAACAGGAACCAGAGCCGTTAATACGGCAATAATAATATTACCGGTTAAGAACTGCCGTTTAAATGTGGTTGAGTAATACCACAATCCTGAGGCGCATATAAAATGAATGCATGCAAGCTTCCATGCACCTATAGAATAGGAAACATAAATAGCAATTAGAAATGCGAGTATATTAATAACAACATGGGCTCCCATCGCAATGCGCCTTTTCACGCCATTGTCAATTATTAAGCGTTCAGGTTTATTTACTTTATCAATGCGGACATCAAAATAATCGTTGATAATATGCCCGGCAGCTGCAATCATTACAGTTGAAAGCACCAAAAGAAAAAACTGAATTTCACTTAACTGCAGTGTGTAATAACTGCTTTGTGCCTTTAAAATAGGGTAAACCAAACACCAGCGCACTACATATTGTGTAAATGCAATAATAATAAGGTTTTGAAAGCGGATTAACTTAAGAAATGAAAACATAAAGTGTTTTATAAATTTTAAAACTAAATTTTAAACCAATTTCCCTGAACCCTCATCACTTGCTCTATAACATCACGGACACAGCCTTTTCCGCCTTTTTTAGCGGAGACATATATTGAAATATCTTTTATCTCCTGAGCTGAATCACTCGGACAAGTCGGCACCCCTATCCGTTTCATTACTTCATAATCTGGAACATCATCCCCCATGTAGAGTATTTCATCAGGATTGATTTCGTATGTGAGAATAAACTCATTGTATGTTTCAATTTTATTATCACACCCAAGGTACACGTCATACACACCAAGTCCATTAAGTCTTTTACGCACCGATTCAGATTTGCCGCCGGAAATAACGGCAATTTTATATCCTTTTTTTACGGCCAGCTGAATAGCATAACCGTCCTTTATATTCATTGCACGCAGCTGCTCACCGTCAGGCATAAGTGTTACCGATCCATCGGTAAGTACGCCGTCTATATCAAAAATAAAAGCTTTAACGCGATTTAATTTTACTTTAAAATTTTCCATTGCTGCTAATTTACTATTTATTCTCTTTTCGCGAAGCACTGATACTTTTACTCATCAGCTTATAAAGCTGCCGGTATTCTTTTTGGCCTGAAAGCATTTTCAAATGTTTATCCATCGTTTTTTTATCGCCGCGTATAGCAGGACCTGTCTGCATTTCAAGAGGAGAATGCGTTTTTATTTTTTTTGCAGTCTCATCAATTAAGGGCTTCAGAATATCTAGTGAAAGCTTATCAGAAGCTAAAATAGAATCAGCAACCGCAAATAAATGATTACTGAAATTGCAGGCAAATACAGCAGCCAAATGAATGGTTTTACGCTGTTCCGAATTTATTTCCTGAACATTGCCGCTGATACTTGATGCAAGCACCTGCAATTTTTCAAGTGTTGCAGTGTTGTTTGCTTCAAGGCACATTGGTATGCTTTTGAAATCGGCTCTGTTGTTCTTAGAAAATGTCTGAAGGGGATAAAACACTCCATAATTTTTTGAAGAAGGTTTTAAAATATCCATAGCGGCACTGCCGGAAGTGTGCACTACTATTTGGTTAGAAAGCTTTAAATGTTTTACCACTGCAGTTATTGCATCATCGTTCACAGCAATTATATAAATATCCGCCGTAATATTTATTTTTTCCAATGAAGAAGTAAAACTGCATTTTAATAAATCCGCGAGGCCTGATGCTGCAATGTTTTGACGGCTGTAAACCTGAACAATTGAATGTTTCGCTTCTTTTAACGCCAGCCCTAGCTGCATAGCCACGTTTCCGGCACCGATAAGAACTATTTTATATTGAGGAATGTTCATTAAAAAATAACTGCTGAAAACTATTACAGAAGAAAAAACTTAAAGATGCTTAAAGTTCAATTTTTTTTTCACTTGACAAAAGCTTTACCGCTGAAATCCGGCCCTTTCTGATTCTTTCAACAATAGCGAGCACACTGCCTATTATCATTATAATGCAGCCAATCCATAAAACATTGATATAAGGAAAAACCATTGCCTGCATAACAATAAAATCGCGGACGTTCGCCTTTTTTTCCTGCAAAGTGATGTCAATTCTGCCGTCTTCGGTATGAATTTTCTGAAACACAAATTGTAATCCCAGCTCCTTTATAACTGCAGGAACAGGCTGCAAAGTATTATTATGAATTACATAAAGCGGTGCTGCTTCATATTTTTTTGAAACATCTAACACTCGTAAATGGGCCATTACAGAAATATCTTCAGCCGCCAGATTGAATTTTGTTTTATCGAAACGGGTTGAAAGTGAATCAAAAACAATTATAGCATTTGAAGCAAAAATAGTATCCCCTCTTTTCAATGTGTAATTTTTTGCTGGAGTATATTCGTCGTTAGACCCGGTTTTTTTTTCCTGCAAATTATCTATAGCAGCATAGGTAACATGCGTATAAACATCAAAGGTTAAAAAATGCCTTGTGTCTGGCTCAGCCACATTACCCATCTTAGGATTGGTCTGCACAATAGGAGATAACGAGAATTCTTTTTTATAGCCTTTTGCAGCATTTTTCGAAAAATAATCCACGTTAAAATAAACGTTAACGCCTTCGAATCGTTTTCCGATATAGGATACAAAATATTTTCCCATAGGCAGTGTGTCTCCCTGGGTCAATAAAATATTATCATTGTTCGAAAATTTATCCATTAAACTTTCAATATTTTTCCCTGAAGTGTTTTGTGAAATCGTATCTTTTTTAGAAGTGGAAATCAATGCTCCCAGCAGAATCAATCCGAAACCAATATGTGCAATGGATGCGCCGGCTTTTTTTACATTTCCCTTGAGTACACGCAGCATATAATCTAGATTGGCTGTCACGGCGAAAATGGAAGAGAAAAACAATAGAGCATAAAATGGTTTGGCGAAACCTAATAAATATGCAGCTAATAAAGTAAGCACCAAAGCTGTTAAAAATGATAAGGAAATCTTTTTAACGAAAATTTTTATATCCGTATTTTTATATTTTAAGTACTGCCCTGCAGCGATTAATAAAGTTGTTAAAAATGCAAAGGGCAGCTGCCAGGAATTATAAAAATTTATTACATCTTTTGCAGGCGCCTTATTCAGGCTAAACAGCTTATTCCAAACAGGCATGGATGTATAAAAAATAATCTGAAAAGAAGAAACCAGCAATACTATTGCACCCACAAACATCCAAAATTCACGCGACCAAATACCCTCTTCTTCTTTTTGTTTTGGAAAGTGTTTCCAATTAATCACAATAAGAATTATGCTGAGTATTAAAAAGAAAAACAAATAAATCAGGAGCTGGCCTGACATACCTAAATCGGTAAATGCATGAACAGATGTTTCGCCCAGAATACCGCTCCTGGTAAGGAATGTAGAGTAGAGTATCAGCAAAAATGAAAGCAGCGCCAAGAAAAATGTAATAAATAACGATTGACCATTATTACGGTTAATCAGCATTAAATGTGCTGAGCCTACAAGTGTAAGCCAGGGAACTAAAGATGCATTTTCAACAGGATCCCAAGCCCAAAAGCCGCCGAAACTCAATGCTTCGTAAGCCCAGGCACCGCCCATTAAAACACCGGTACCCAATACCATCACACCAAAAAATGTCCATGGCAGTGCTGGTTTTATCCATTCAGTAAAGTTCTTTTTCCATAGACCTGCAATTGCATAAGCAAAAGGAACTACAGTTAAGGCAAATCCCAAAAACAGCGTCGGCGGATGAATAGTCATCCAATAATTCTGTAGTAAAGGGTTTAGTCCGCGCCCGTCTAATTTCTCTAAATACTGCGGATTGCTGAAAAGCGGAATATTAGCAAAATCGGGATGTTCACGAAGTAAAACTGTAAATGGATTACTGCCGATACGATGCTCCAAAATAAAAACACCAAGCATCATGGAAGCCAAAAATGCCTGAACTAATGAAATGACAGCCATTACAGGAGCTTCCCAATTTTTTGCCGAACGCTGCAAAATGAAACCGATTACAACATGCCAGAAAGTCCAAAGTAAAAAACTTCCCTCCTGCCCTTCCCAAAAGCAGGATAAAATATAACGCATCGGCATTTCCCGGCTGCTGTGATGCCACACATATTCAAATTCAAAATAATGATTTTGAAGCATGATGAATAATGAAATCACAATGCCGATTACCGAGAGCCCGTGTATCCTGAAAGAGATGCGGGCAATACGTTTCCAGGAAGGAGCTGCATCATTGTCTTTTGCAGCAAAAAAGTAGCTGATACCTGCTAAGAGTGCAAAAACAAAGGAGAGAATTACAAAAAGATTTCCAACTTGACCAATTACTAAATGCTCGCCTGTATATACCATATTTGCAAATAAATTTTCGCGGAAGTTTTGATTAATTATTTTTTACCGGAGAGCCGGAAACAATACTGATTTATTTTACAGCGGTTTCCTGAGGTTTGCCATCGTTATATTTCGAGGGGCATTTCATTAAAATATCAGAAGCAATAAATTCTTCGCCTTTCATTTTACCAATCAGAACAATCTGTTCTGAACGTTCAAAATCCTGAGGTTTATTTTTATTCAAAATTACTTTACGCTCAGTGCCTTTATTATCAACCATAAAAAATGAAAACAAATTGGCATTTATCTTCGGATCATAAGTTGATTCTTTTTCTTTATTCAGTTTCCCGACAACGTGAAATTCACTTCCTGGCGACTGCGCAGCTTCAGTAAAACTGGCATAAGTACTGGTATTGTTAAGTGTAGTAAGTATTGCGCCGATTGAAACTGCAATAATTATTATTCCGATAATATGTATCTTTTTCATTTGTTTTTAATTTTAAAACGTGTTATAAAATTTCTCTTTGTATAAAAATGTAATTATTTCTTTTCCAATTCTTTCTCCATTTTGCTGATCTTTCTGTCAATAGAAATTAAATAGCCGGTTATCCCTAAAAAAATCACGGAAAGAACTGTAACAACCACATAAATTTTTCCGGACTGGAACATACCCTCAGCCATTTCAACCGGCTGTGCAGCCTGTGCGAAAATCACCGAAGATATTAACAATAATACTATAATGGAAAGAAGCTTTTTCATTTTATTAATTTTATATTATTTATTTCTTGTATGATACCCTAAGGGTTTTGAATTATCTAGGTTATTTAATCTCTTAAATATATTTTACGTTTTATTTTTTCAAAACGGATCTGCAGGCTCAGTATCCATACACCAAGCAGTATCCATCCGATTACAGCAGGATAAAATACAACCCGCATATTGCTGTCCAAATCATATTTATTAAAACCCGGATTACCGCCGTTGCCGGGATGCAATGAATCACTCATGCGGGGCAGTATCATTAAAAAAACAATAAGCATTACGTAAGCAAATATATTGTAAACAGCTGCAATCCGCGCACGCTTTTGTTCTTCATCAATTGAACCGCGCAAAATAAAATATGCCGTGTAGATTAACGTAGTGATAGCCGCGCCGTTTAATTTCGTATCAGCAACCCACCATGCCCCCCAGGTATAACGAGCCCAGATTGACCCAGTTACCAGCCCCAAAGCGCCGAATAGCATTCCGGTATGTGCTGCTCTGCTAGCAACAATGTCACTCTCAATATTAGATTTACTTAAATATTTGATGCTGTGCCAAACAGATACGAAAAGTATTGTCATCATTGAAAACCACATGGGCACATGAAAATAAAGATTTCTGATGCTTTCATGAAGAATAGGCTGGGCAGGCACTTTAAAAAGAAACCCTGCAATGATGGTATAAAGTACAAATACAAATGCAATAATCTTCCACCAATTTTTTTTCATCTTTTACACATTATATTTTTCTGATAATAAACGGCTTTCTCCCTAATCACGCCAAAGGTAACGAAATAATAAATATGATAAAGTGACAATTATCAGGTTTAAAAACATTAAGATAAACAAAGAATTCCAATCCCATTTATCCAAACCGTCAATAGCATTTTTTGAAAGTTTTATGAGTACCATTAGTAAAGGCATCATAATGGGAAAGCTTAAAATTGCCATCAGAGTAAAGTTATTGCTTGTTTTTGAAGCTATCGCCGAAACCATTGTCAATAAAGACGAAAAGCCCATGCTGCCAGCTAAAAGTGTAATTAAAAATAATGGAAGATCCTGAATAATGTTTCCAATAAATAATGAATAGACTAATAAACACAAAACTGATAAAACTGTCAGGAGCAATGAATTGTAAAGAATTTTTGAAAGAATAACTGCCTGGGGGCTTGCCAGCGTATATAGGTAGAGCTGCCTGCCCCTTGTTTCATTTATAAAACTTTTAGCTACACCATTAATAGATGCGAAAAGTAAAATGATCCAAAATAAAGCATTCCAAGTTGCAGGATTAATAATCTGTTTGAATGATAAATAGCTTACAAATACTGTTGAAACAACATATAACAAAATACCGCCTAAGGCGTATTTATTGCGCATTTCAAGCTTTACTTCCTTTTTAAAGAGATATTTTATCTGCTGATATACCATATATTAAATTCAAACATCAATTTATAAAAATCCCATCCTGGAATTTTATTTTTTCGCTTACGCTGAATAAATTATTTATTTCATTTAAAAATTCAAAGGTTCAAAAATGGAACTTCCTTTAAACTCCCATCAAAAAACTTTGCAAAGATAAACCCAATACTGCATTATTATCAAGCATTCCCTATAAAATTGTTTAATTTTGCAAACAAGCGTTTTTAAAAAGCAGAGGATGCCGTTTACCAAAGGGCTGCACTTCTTAGGTGATAGCGAATTTCGGAAACAATGGAAAACATGCTTGTAGGCAATGATTTTTTATTTATAATTTATTAAATGAAGCAGTAATACAATGAAATTAGATATATTAGCGATAGGCGTTCACCCGGATGATATTGAGCTTTCGTGCGCGGGCACACTTTTAAAACATATTTCTTTAGGAAAAAAATGCGGAATTTTAGATTTAACCGCTGGTGAATTAGGTACCCGCGGAAGTGCAGAATTACGGCTGAAAGAAGCTGCTGATGCTGCAAAAATATTAGGTGTAAGTGTGCGTGATAATTTGAAAATGGCTGATGGTTTCTTTAAAAATGACAAAGAACATCAGTTGGAAATCATAAAAAAAATACGTGAATACCAGCCCGAAATAATTTTATGTAATGCCGTCAGCGACCGCCATCCAGACCATGGACGGGCAGCTGCTTTAGTTTCGGATGCTTGTTTTTACAGCGGGTTAATACGCATAGAAACACTGCTTAACGGCCTCAATCAGCAAAAATGGCGACCAAAGGCGGTTTATCATTATATTCAGGACCGACAGTTAAAACCGGATTTTATAGTGGATGTTACAGGTTTTGTTGATAAAAAAATGGAAGCTGTAAAAGCATTCAAATCGCAATTTCATAATCCCGAATCAAACGAGCCTGAATCGCCGATTTCCGTAAAAAATTTTTTAGACGTGGTAAAAAGTAAAATGACTGTCTGGGGCAGGGATGCGGGCTTTGAGTTTGCTGAAGGTTTTACAGTTGAACGTACTATTGGGATTAATAACCTTTTTCATTTTATTTAACAATTGTATTTTTTTATTAACCATCTTCATAAAAATTAATATTTTTATTGACTCAATATTTTAAACAATATGAAATACACTCCCAAAGCACCTGCAGTTTTATTACTTGAAGATGGAAAAGTATTTTATGGAAAAGCTGCCGGAAAAATCGGCACAGCCTCCGGCGAAATATGCTTTAATACAGGCATGACAGGTTACCAGGAAATATTTACCGACCCATCTTATTTCGGCCAGATAATAGTAACAACCAATGTTCATATCGGAAATTATGGTGTGAACAACGATGAGGTCGAATCCGATTCGATAAAAATTGCAGGATTAATCTGTAAACAATTCAGTGAATTTCCTTCGCGCAAGCGCTCAAACGGCTCATTAAAAGATTATTTTCTGAATGGTAATATAGTTGCTGTTTCTGACATGGATACGCGTGCCATTGTTCGTTATATCCGTGATAAGGGAGCAATGAACTGCATAATTTCTTCCGAAATTCTTGATATAGAAATCCTGAAAGAAAAACTTTCAAAAGTACCTTCAATGGCGGGTTTAGAGCTGTCATCAAAAGTGAGTACTGCTAAACCTTATTTTATGGGTGACCCTGCTGGTGCTTTTAAAGTTGCAGTGACCGATTACGGGGTCAAAAAAAACATTTTGCGCTCATTAGTTGAACGCGGGTGTTATCTCCAGGTATTCCCAATGAAAGCTTCTTTTGAAGAAATGATGAAATGGAATCCGGATGGTTTTATGATCTCCAACGGGCCCGGCGATCCTTCTGTTATGATTTACGAAGCAGCTACAATTAAAAAAATAATTAATTCCGGAGTTCCAACTTTCGGTATCTGCCTGGGTCATCAGCTGATCGCGGAAGCATCAGGAATATCAACCTTTAAAATGCACAAAGGGCATAGAGGAATTAATCATCCGGTTAAAAATTTAATTACCGGTAAATCCGAGATTACCTCCCAAAATCATGGCTTTGGAATAAATGCAGAAGATATTGCCAAAATAAAAAATATTGAAATTACGCATGTTAACTTGAATGACGCAACCATTGAAGGCATGCGTTATACCGACAGAAATGTATTTTCAGTTCAGTACCACCCTGAAGCCTGCCCCGGCCCTTATGATTCACGTTATTTGTTTGATGATTTTATTACAATGATTTCATCAGTGAAAAAAAATGAAAAGAAAAAGTCTGTTACAGCATAAAATCAGGCTGTAGGAGTGTTCCATTAATTGATGAAAATAATATTTACTGGAAAGCTGTTATTGGACTTATTTCAATGTTTTTTTCTTTGATAATTCCGTCACCGTAGTAAAAACTTAATTTTCGGCAATCCTCAAAATAACGCTGCCTCCAAAACAAAACGAATTCTAATCTTCATTTTAAAATTCTTTCAATTGCTGTATAATTGATTGAAAATATTTGCATTCGCCTTACTCAATAGTAAAATTGAATTCTCCATTTGTCAGTCAATATTTTACAATAAATAAATAAAATTCCTATACTTGCACTATGCTAAACTTATTCATACCCGCATTTATTACAGTCCGCTGGATTGATGCTGCGGATATTTTATTAGTAGCTGTTCTGATTTATCAACTTTATTATATGATAAAAGGAACCGCCGCTTTTAATATATTTATCGGCATTCTTCTGTTTTACCTTTTATGGCTGATTGTAAAAGCGCTTAATATGCACTTATTCGGCAGCATTCTTGGTAAATTTATCGACGTTGGTTTCATTGCCCTTCTTATAGTATTTCAGCAGGAATTAAGACGTTTTTTATTGTTCATAGGCACAAGTGATGTTTTTACAAAAGGCAGGCTGACTAAGACAATTTTTGAATTTAAATGGCAGGAAAACAAATCGCAGGTTCTGGATATTAATGCCATTGTTAAAGCCTGCAAAAATATGAGCGAAAGTAAAACCGGAGCATTGATTATTCTTACAAAAAGCAACGATTTAAAATTTTATGCAAACACAGGTGATGCCATAGACGCGAAAGTTTCAGTAAGAATAATTGAAAGTATTTTTTATAAAAATTCTCCTCTGCATGATGGGGCAGTAATAATATCCAACAATACAATTACCGGCGCACGATGCGTACTGCCCGTTACAGAAGATTCTAATTTTCCGGCTCACTTGGGAATGCGCCATCGCGCGGCTGTTGGTATTACTGAAAATACCGATGCTGTTGCAATTGTTGTGTCAGAGCAGACGGGTGAGATTTCTTTTTCTAAGGAGGGCGATTTAAAACATGCGCTGACACCACAGCGTTTAAGAGAATTGCTTGAAAAAGAATTTACAGCTTAATTGGAAAATTAAAACATTTGATAGCTGCCTCAGTTTATAAACTAATCGGCTATACAAATGAAAAAAGGATATTGAAATTTATTTTCAATATCCTTTTTTCAAATCCCTCACTCTATTCATTTACGACTGGTTTGGCCGCTTATTAAACTATTTTTTTTCGTTTTTCTTTTTAAACTCCTGTATCAGCTGTTCATCGGTTTTGCCGAGATTATTGATTGCCGCTTTTGCATCATTTGCATAATTTGTTGAAGGATATTTATCAATAACCTGCTCATATATTTTTTTCGCAGCTACATCATCATTCATGAAATTATCTAACAGAAACCCTTGAAGGTAAAGGCTTTCCTTTACATGTTTAAATTCAGGATATTTGCTGGTAATGGTTTCATAAAAAACCAACGCCTGTTTGTATTTTTTTGATGCAGTTGCAACTTCGCCTGCTTTAAATAAATAATACGGTGCTATAGTATCGTTTGGAAAAAACATTGCGTACTCGGAATAAGCTTTAATAGCAATGTTTGCAGTATCATTGCTTATCTCTTTTGAGTTATGCATTGCCGCTTCAAGACTTTTTATCTGTTCAATATACGGCTCTTTCGGAGGTGCATTTGCCGGAGCTTTAAGTTCAACAGGTTTGCTGTTATTACCGCAAGATGCCATTAATAATACAATGCCGGCTGCAAAAAATAATTTTAATTTTTTCATGATGTCAGGTTCAAATGGATTAGAAAGCTGTATTTTAAAATTGATAAACTGTAATAACAAATAATTTTTTTACGAATTTACGAATCTTTGTTTGTTAAATAACAAATTGTTAAATTCTATTAATTATTAAAGGATTCTCATGACTATTTTGGAAAGCGCATTTTATAACCGATTTTCACTTTACCTTTTGATATATCAGTAAGTTTACCCTGAAGCAATCGCCGGCGGAGGGGGCTTATTTTATCAATAAATAATTTCCCTTCGAGGTGATCAAACTCATGCTGAATAACCCTTGCAGCAACTCCTTCATAAATTTCATCAAAAAAATTGAAATTTTCATCGTAATACTGAATATGTATTTTCGGTTTACGCAGCACATCTTCACGAATTTTCGGAATGCTTAAACAGCCTTCGTTAAAAGGCCACTCTTCACCCGACTCCTCCAAAATTTTTGGGTTAATAAATATTTTTCGAAAATTTTCTAACTGCTGCCGTTCTTCAGGAGTGTATTCATCATCTTCTTCATCATCCTCACCTCTTTCAGTGAATGCTTTTGTTTCAATAATAAACAGCCGTATAGATTTACCAACCTGCGGAGCGGCTAAACCAACGCCGTAAGCATTATGCATGGTTTCAAACATATTGGCAATTATCTCCTGCAAGCCCGGGAAATCTTTGGAAATTTCCTCACCGGGTTTGCGTAAAACAGGATCGCCGTAAGCTACAATTGATAATATCATTTCTTTTGATTTCGGATTTAGGATTTAGGATTAAACAGCAATTTTTGTAATCCTCAATCAGTAATAATTATTTGAAACTTTTTTTATTCATATAACTCTGCAGAATAATAACAGCACTTATTTCATCTACCAGCTCTTTATTCAGTCTGGATTTTTTTTTCAGGCCACTGTCAATCATGGTTTGAAAAGCCATTTTTGATGTAAATCTTTCATCCATTCTTTCAATTTTTACTGCCGGAAATGTGCGCTTTAAATGCAGAACAAAAGGGTCAATAAAACGCGCTGAATCGGAGGGCTCATTATTCATGCGTTTGGGTTCACCAACCACAATACATACTACCTCTTCTTTGTCAAAATATTTTTTTAAAAACTCAATTAAATCTTTTGAATGAACAGTTGTTAAACCCGTTGCTATAATCTGTAAACGGTCGGTTACTGCAATTCCAACTCGTTTGCTTCCATAATCAATCGCCATTATCCGAGCCATTGCGTAAAAGTAACGATAATTTGATTTATTAATTTGAAAAATTGAAAAATTTGCACTTTGATAATCAAGGTTTCTTCAATATCAAATTGCAAACTGGCATAATATCAAATTATCAATACATTTGTGCAAAAAAAAAGAATTTAATAGGTGAAATTTTCAAATTAACTCTTTACAAAGTAAAAAAACTTAATGGTTCAAATAGATTCAAATTCTTATATTTTCAAATCAGCAAATTTAAAAAAATGCAGCGTACAATAGAAGCCGCCTGGGAAAACAGGGAATTATTAAAAGAGGAAAAAACAAAAAATAGTATTCGTGAAGTCATTGAATTGCTTGATAAAGGAAAACTTCGTGTTGCTGATCCGGGCTTAAGCGAATGGAAAGTGAATGAGTGGATAAAAAAGGCTGTGATACTTTATTTCCCGATACAAAAAATGCAGACTATTGAAGTAGGTATTTTTGAATATCATGATAAAATGAAGCTGAAAAACAATTATGAAGCACTTGGTGTTCGTGTTGTTCCCAATGCTGTAGCCCGCTACGGAGCATATTTAGCAAGCGGTGTTATTATGATGCCAAGCTATGTAAATATCGGCGCTTATGTTGACAGCGGAACTATGGTTGATACCTGGGCTACGGTTGGCTCATGCGCACAAATAGGCAAAAATGTTCATTTAAGCGGAGGAGTAGGCATCGGAGGAGTATTAGAACCTGTTCAGGCAGCTCCGGTGATTATTGAAGACGGCTGTTTCATCGGTTCCCGCTGTATTGTTGTTGAAGGCGTAAAGGTTCAGCACGAAGCTGTTCTCGGAGCAAACGTAGTGCTGACAAAGTCAACTAAAATTATTGATGTAACAGGTTCTGAACCCAAAGAATACAAAGGTATTGTGCCTCCGCGTTCAGTGGTTATTCCAGGTACTTACACAAAAAAATTTCCGGCAGGCGAATTCCAGGTTCCATGTGCATTGATTATAGGGCAAAGAAAAGAAAGTACCGACTTAAAAACTTCTCTGAACAATGCTTTGAGAGAATATGATGTTGCGGTTTAAAAAAGTCTAAAGTTTTAAAGTTCAAAGTTTAAAAGTTGAGGACATTTTTTAGAATTTAGTTTTTAGAGTTTAGAATTAATTATTTTTTAAAATGAATATTGCATTTGATGCCAAGCGGGCTTTCCTTAATCACAGCGGATTAGGCAACTATTCACGCACGCTTGTTAAATCACTGAATAAATATTATCCCGAAAATAATTACTCCTTATTTACAACTCACCAGCCGGACAATGATTTTCAAAAATTTGTTTCAACGCAAAAAAATATAAAAGTAATTGAGCCTCAAAATTTTATTGATAAAAATTTACGATCACGCTGGCGTTCTTTTGGTATTACCGACCTGCTGAATCAAAACAATATTGATGTATATCACGGACTCAGCAATGAACTCCCGTTTAATATACAAAATTTCAAAGGCAGAAAAATTGTAACTATTCATGATTTAATTTTTCTCCGATATCCTAATTTGTATCCCTTTCTCGATCAAAAAATTTACAATAAAAAATTCCGCCATGCCTGCGATACAGCTGATACTATTGTTGCTATTAGCGAGGCGACAAAACAAGACATAATAAAATATTATTCAATTCCAGAAAATAAGATTAAAGTAATCTATCAAAGCTGTGACGAATTATTTTACAATGAACCCTCAGAAACCCATCTGCAGCAGGTAATTAAGAAGCATCAGCTCCCTGTCAATTTTTTATTGTATGTCGGCACTATCGAGGAAAGAAAAAATCTGCTGACTTTGGTAAAAGCGCTTAAACAGGTAAGAGATATTCCTTTAGTTGTTATCGGAAAGAAAAAAAAATATTTTAATTCAGTGCTGGAATATATTCAGGGAAACAAACTTGAAAACCGCTTGCTGTTTCTTGAAGATGTCAGTAACACTGATCTTTCGGCTATATATCGTTTGGCTGAAATTTTTATTTTCCCTTCCTTATTCGAGGGTTTCGGCATACCTATCATTGAAGCTATGATAAGTAAAACGCCTGTAATTACTTCTCAAAACAGCTGTTTCGCTGAAGCCGGCGGTAATGATTCAATTTATATTAATCCTCATGATGAAAATGAATTGGCGGAGAAAATAAATTTCCTTTTAAATTCTGAATCTATTTGCAGGCAAATTTCTGATAAAGGATTTGAATATGTTCAAAAATTTCATCCTAAAAACATTTCAAAACAATTGATTTCATTGTATAAAGACAATTAGTATTTAACCCCTCTGGTTAACCTAAATAAAAAACCTCCGATAAAATTATCGAAAGTTTTTTTATTCAAAAGGATAAAATAATTTTATTGGATAATTAATTTCTTAGTAATATCTTTTCCTTGGATTGTAGATTTTACGAAATAAATCCCCGGTTTATAATCTGCAAGATTAACAGCTAAAGTATTGGTTCCTGAAGGTAATTCCTTTTCGAAAGTATTTACTTCCTGCCCTACTACATTATAAATTTTAACAGTTACTTTTCCAGCGCTGCTTAAATTGAAAATGACATTAGCCAAGCCTGACGCAGGGTTTGGATACAAGCTCACGTTTGATGCAGTACCTTTGTTTTCTTTAACACCTGCTGTTGCTGTATCGTTGCAGCTTAAATGATCAGCGGCAGCAATTTCTACATATACAATATCCGATTCAGTACCGCTTTGAGGATCTGTAGGTGAGGTACCTGTTAATGATAAACCATCACCGGGAGCGGAATCTCTCTGATAAATTAAATGAACTTTATGGTCAACACGTTTTGTCATTGCTCCGAAAACGCCTTCAAGATAATCGTATTGCTGAGAAAGATCCGGATCTACAAGGTCAATAGGGCTGTGCCATGTCTGACCTCCGTCACATGATCTTGTCAAATAAGTATGACGGAAACTTTTTCCGGTAGGAACCGGTGTTGAACTGCCTGGACCTGTTCCATCATCACATATTCCTTCAAAAATACTTCCATAAGAAAGATAGATAGTTCCTGCTTCATCAATCCCTGCACTGGGCATAGAGGTTAATGATCCATGGTAAGATCCCCAATTAGCCACGTCCAGCGTACCATTATGGTTCAGATCCAATGCAAAAGCAATCGTCTGTGCAGAATCAGTTGCCATTGATTCGTTCCAATAGTTTAATCCGTCAGTTCCGGGAAAATAAGATAATCCTTGATTAGTACCTGTTCCGGCAGCAGTACAAAGAACTCTCATTCTTCCAAACCATACATGTGCTTTACCTTGCTTATCCAATAGTATAGCTAATGAGCCGTCATTAGTTACTATAGTATCAGCAACTCCATCGTGATTAACATCGGTGATTGAATCTGCTGAATTATACATTGGAATAGGAAAACGGTAAACAATTGTTTTTGTCCAGGAAGTACCGTTATCAATAGATTTTAATAATATAACATCAACATCTTGGCCGCCTGCAACAATAGCAATTGTATCGCCTCTGGCATCTATTGCATAATTATCACCTCCGAATCCTAAATAATGCGATGAATCAATTTGAGGAATTACAGTACGGATTTTATCCCAGTGAACACCGCCGTCGAGAGAGCGCGAATATGCTATTGCACCATTCTGTCCATGATATTTCGGATTGGGCGGAGTAGAAGCTCCTGTAGTCTGCGAAATGATATGAACTGTTTTGCCGTTAGCACCGCCAATAGCCATACGAGGCCATGTATCAGGGAAACCGAGCGTTGTATCTTTCCAGGCTCCTGTTCCTTTTGCCGGGCGGGTTAATACGTGTAAGTTACCTGCACCTGATGCCGCTTCGTGGGAAACAATTACCTCGCCCTGACCTGCAGTAACTCCTATGTTCGGCCATCCGCAGCGGATACTTTCTAAACTGGCTGTGGGCGGAGTACCCCATGTTGTGCCGTTAAAATAATTGTAACCAGTACCTCTGTTAGGTGTGCTTAATGGATCGCCGCCATGTGCCATAGTCCAGGTGGCGGAGATAGAACCATCTCTATTTAAAACAATACGGTTGCACACAGAAGCGTTTGTCTGCAAATCATAAATACTTGTACCTATAACTGTTCCGCCTGATACGCGTGTTTCGCCGATAGCGGGAGTCTGATGAGCATTTGCACCGTTTACAACTGATACAAAAGAAGGTGTATCCAAATCTTTGTTCTGACCTTTTTTACATGGAACGGCTTTATTTGCAATAGCTGCCTTTAATTTGGGTGCACTAATATGATTCGAAGAATTCTGCCCGAAAGCAAAACCGCCCATACTTATGGCAATCCCAATGAGTAACTGTTTTTTCATTATACTTTTTTTTAAATTAATTTGATTTTTTTTTACAGAATAACAAATATAAGAAAAATATTTTGCGGGTTCAAAAATTAGTTTTCAAAAGGCAGGCAGGTTTTACAATTTATGATTAAAAGCACACTATGTTTCTTAAGGCTTTATTAACAGGCTTTTTACAGAAATAGAAAAATATTTCTCGGGCTGAGAAAAGGGCCGAATATATACAGCATTAATTTTTCTGCTGGTATATATTGCACATAAAGTGTTTGACACATGATATAAATTACTGCGTTTTTCAGAAGGAGTTCCGTCTAAAATTCCCTGCAGTACATCCCACCTGATATCATTGGGGGTATTTCCGTAATCGTGCCAAACGATAATAGAATCAGTATCTTTCAAAATTTTAAATGCGTTGGCTGTATCATTTTTTACACTTTCGGAATGATGATCGCCGTCAATAAATATCAAATCAAATTTTTGATTTAAACTGCTGTAATCAAATGTTTGCGAATCGGCCTGGATATGCTTTACATTTTTTAAATCTTTAGAAAAAAAGCGGTGAAGTCCCACGTAATTTTTATCCAAACCCATTTGAAGCATTTTTTCATCAGGTAAATTAAGTGTTACACAGGTTTTTGCGGCACTTGCAGCATTTGCGGCACTCTCTCCGCGCCATGTTCCTATTTCGAAATACATGCACTCCGGTTTCCTTTTTGCAATACCCTTCAATAAAGCCAAGTCTATTGGAGTAGAACCGCCGTCAAGGGAACAGTAGGGTTCAATCGTTTCGTTAAAATCAGGCAAAAGATCATTAATATCAATGGTTTTTAATCCATGCGGTAAATTGTATTTTTTAATTACCTGCTCATGATTAACATTTTCATCATCCAACACCTTATTCAGCAAAGCCGGATTTTTAATGATTAATAAAACTGCTTTAAATAATTTTTTTAGTTTATTCATTTACTCAGATAAAATCTCTGTTTTAAAATTTGTATTTAATTCGTTGATAAAATTTACTTCTTTAAAGCTCATATTTCTTTTTCCAGATTGCAAAACTTATGAACTTGAAAATCCGGCTGTCATAAGGTTTACCGGCAATATCAAATAGCTGCTGATAATCTTTCTGCAATGATTTTACATTGATATAATCTTTTAAATCAGTATTAAATATAGGCCGCAACTGCTCTTTCATTTCCGTGATCCACTGATTGTGCGGGATGTTATATCCCATTTTATCTTTCCTGTTTTTTATTTCAGCAGGAATATAAGTCTGCGCAGCTTCTCTCAAAATATATTTTGAAATACCAATGTGAATTTTATAAGCGCCGGGAATCTGAAATCCATATTCAATTAAATTTATATCATCGGCAAAAGGAGTGCGTGATTCAACAGAATGCCACATAGAACAACGGTCTTCGCACTTTAAGTATGTTTTTAAACGGGTATTGTAAAACTCATCAGCAAGCATCCCGTTAAGGGATTTAATTTTATTTTCAGGCATATTTTCAAGCTGTCCTTGATTTGCCCGCAGGAACTCGCTATTCAGGTAATTCAAATCTTTAAAGTAAAAAAGCTGCAGCTTCATCTGCAGTGATGCAGGAAGATTTTTTATTCCGTCTTCCTTCAGATATTTTTTGATGTATGAACCAGAAATTCCAAACAATGAATCCCTGCTTTTCATCTCCTTCAGGGCCTCTGAGAGTTTTAAACTTTTCATTAAATCTTTCCAGTGGTATAGGTAATGGTGTGAATAACCTGCAAACAGCTCATCTCCGCCCTGTCCGTCGAGCACCACTTTAATTCCATTTTCCTTTGCAGCCTGCATCACTCGATACTGCGCGTAAGTACTGGTTGACCAGATAGGCACATCCTGTGAATAAATTAAATTTTCAAGATCATTTAATAATTCAGATGAATTCGGAAATGTTTGATTCCATTGAGCTCCAGTTTGATCAACCATCAACTTCGCCCAGGGACTTTCATCTATTTCAGGATTTTTAAAAGAGGCAGTAAACAGCTGCAAACGACTGCCGATATTGATTGACGAGTCCTGAGAAAGGAGGCTTTTCACGATTCCTGCAATAGCAGAACTGTCAATGCCTCCGCTAAGGCAGGAACCGACAGGCACATCCGAACGCAGACGCAGCGCAACTGAATTGACAAGCAATTCTCTTGTGTGCTGTGTTATTTCATTGAACTTCGACTCATTAAATGCTTCGCTGGATTCATTGGGTTTAAGAGAATAATATTTCCATAAATGCCATTCTTTTGTATTTAAATTAAAGCTGAAAGCATGAGATGGAAAGAGTTCCAGGATGTTTTGAAACATCCCTTCTTCCTGCATTTCAATTTCATCTTTTACAAAAAAATCAAAAACAGCCTTAGGATTGATTCCTGTTTTTACAAAAGGTAATTTCACCAAAGCCTTTTGTTCAGAGGCAAATACAAGCACATCTGCATCATGGTAATAATAAAAAGGTTTTACTCCGAACCGATCCCGGGAACCGAACAATTCATTTTTACTGCGGTCATAAATTACAAAAGCCCACATGCCGTTAAACCGGGATAAACAGCCGTTTCCCCATTCGCGGTAAGCGTTTAAAACAACTTCGGTATCCGTGTTAGTTTTAAAATAATGCCCTTTAATTTTGAGCTCTTCTTTCAGTTCAAGATAATTATACAACTCACCGTTAAAGGTAATCCATAAAGAGCCGTCGCCCGAACACAAGGGTTGATGGCCGGCAGGAGAAAGGTCAATAATGGATAATCTGCGGTGGCCGAAAGCCAATGAAAAATTTTCGTTTAATTCATTAATATTTTTTTTAGGGCAGTGCTGATAATCCGCTTCCCACACATCTTTTGGAGTGTCTGTACTTCCAGCAGCAGTTAATTCATCTTCTGAACAAAGCATAAAGCCTTCATCATCCGGTCCGCGGTGACGGATAGTCTGAGTCATCAAACGGATATTTTCCGGCAGATTTATGGATGAGTTGTTAAGCTTTATGATTCCAGCTATTCCGCACATATTTCAGCTAAATACTATTTTAAGTTTATTATATTACTTAATATATACATCCTTTTTTTTAGACCTGTCAGGTTTTAAAAACCTAATAGGTCTGGCGAAAGAAAAAACAAACTGTGTATTTGTATTACAAACTTATTCGAGATAATTATTTAATTCTTTAACCTATTTAATACTTCAGTATAAATATTTTGAAACTGCTCTCCTACCCTTTCGCAGCTGAAATGATCAACAGCATATTTTCTTAGATAAACGGTATCAAACTTTGAATAATTTTGTATCATCCATTCCATTGCTTTTTCAAAACCTGCTTCATCTTTAGGTTCCACAATAATTCCAAGTTTATCGGAAATATGTTCGGGAGTTCCGCCGGCGCTGGATGCAATTACAGGAATTCCGCTTGCAATAGACTCAATCACCACACATGGCAAATTTTCATAATTGCTGAAAAGAATAAAAAAATCAGACTGCCGTAAAATTTCAGCAAGTTCTTCCTTTAGTTTCTGTCCAAGGAAAAACACAGATGTATTAAGCATACCAAAACTTTCAGCCAATTGCTCCAGCTTGTTTCTTTCTGGATTCTCACCCACAATAAAAAGTTCAAAATCAAATTTTTTCTCCTTTAATTTTTTTACTGATCTTAAAATTCCGGAAATATTTTTTTGAGGATCATCCAGCGTAGATATGTGAATGATAAGCGGTTTGGGATTTGGCGATTTGTTTTTTTTAGGATAAAACAAATTTGTGTCAACCACATTTGGAACAATTGCGTAATTGGATTTAAACCCGTGGGCTGTCATTGCCTTTTGCAAATCAAGAGAAACTGGAGTTAAAAAAGCCGCATTATTCGCAATTGTTTTGGTGATGAATTTCCTAAAAAAACCTTTGTAACTTCCGTCAGACGGTAGGTACCCCGTCCAGTTTTCTGTTGATATATATGGAATATTTTTGAATTTTTTCAGATACCAGGCAATCATTCCGGAAGGATACAAAATGTTGTGATGGACTAAATCAATTTTTCCAAATTTTTGATTAACGATTTCCAAACCTTTGAAATGTCCGAGGATATAACGTAAGGCTTTTTGAAATTGAGAAATAAAGGGAATAGCATGTTCCACTTTTTTATAATATACATTTACTGTAACCACATTGTTAATAGTGCTTTCAGTAATTTCAAATTTTTGTTTGCAGCTGCTGTCTGAGCACACGAAAAGGGCAGCAGTATTTGAATTTAAAGCAACTGCTTCGGCATGTCTTTGAACAAAATTACCAAGTGAAGACTCTGCTCTGCTTGGATACCAGGAGGAAAGGAATAAAATATTTAATCGTTTTTTAGTCATTAATTTTTTATTCCTGTAAAAAATTTAAATCAATTTCTTTTTCTTTAAGCGGATAGAATTGCCGATTACTATTATATCAGAAAATGCCATTGTTAAAGCTGCTACTGCAGGGCTCAGCAAACCCATGGCAGCAACAGGAATAGCAACCACATTATAAAAAAACGCCCAAAATAAATTTTGTTTAATCGTAATCAGGGTATGTTTACTAATAAGATAGGATTGGGTAAGCACTGAAAGGTCGTTGCTCTTCAATAAAATAATCTGAGCGGATTGTATTGCTGCCTGGGTGGCATTACTCAATGAAATACCAACAGCCGCTTTGGCTAATGCCGGCGCATCGTTAATCCCATCGCCTACCATAGCTGTCGGCGCCTCTTTAGAAAGTTTATCAATCAAATCTAATTTTTGCGAAGGAAACTGTTCGCTGTACACTTCGTCAATATTAATTTTCCGGCCTAAATCTTCACATTTTTTGCGGCTGTCTCCGCTGAGCATAATAGTTTTTATCCCATGGTTGTGAAGCTCACTTACAGTTTCTTTAGTATTTTTTTTAATAGAATCTTCCAAATCCAGAGATCCAATCAATATTTTATTTTTCAACACGTAAATAGAATGAGTACTGTCTGGAGTAAGGTGCGAAGCAATCTTAAATGAACCAATCTGGTAAAGATTATTCTGATCATCCTCAGCAGTAATTCCCAAACCCTTTTCTTCAATTATTTTATTGAATTTTTTATTTACAGAAATGTCTTTAAGTTCAGAAACAATTGATTTTGCAATTGGATGTGAGGAATGTTTCTCCAATGCCGCTAAAATTTCTTTTACTTCCATTTCAGCAGTTCCATCAAAACAGTCAATCTTTTTTATCCTAAAATCACCGGTAGTAAGGGTTCCGGTTTTATCAAAAACAATATTTTTTATTTTTGCGAATTCTTCCAGGGTACTTCCTCCTTTAATTAAAATCCCCATTTTTGCAGCCCTTCCTATTCCAACCATCACTGCTGTTGGCGTTGCAAGCCCCATTGCACACGGACAGGAAATAACAAGTACTGCAATACTCCTCATTACGGATTCCTGAAATATATCAATACCCGGAGCAAAACTTACAAAAAAGTAATTTATACAAAATGTAATTACAGAAAGGCCGAGTACAACAGGAACAAATATAGCGCTGATTTTATCGCCTAATTTTTGAATTTCCGGTTTAGCCTGCTGTGCTTTTTTTACCAGCTCTATAATTTTTGCAAGTACAGTTTCGCCTCCTATACTCTCCGCGCGCATTCTTATACTCCCGTTTACAACAATGGTTCCGCCTATTACTTTGTGGGTAATTCCCTTTTCAACAGGAATACTTTCTCCCGTCAACATTGATTCATCCACACTGGCGTCGCCTGAAATAACTTCACCGTCAACCGGAATTTTATCGCCTGTATTTGCCTGTAAAATGGCACCGACATGAATATTTTTGTAATCAATCTCTGTAATCACTTCTTTCCCCAGCTGCAGACTTACCATTTTTGCCTTTACAGCCTGTATGGCGCTGAGCTCGCTTATTGCGGTTGTAGTCTGTTTAACAGAAAGGTGCTCAAAAACATTTCCAAGAAGTACAAGAGTGATAATTACAGCAGTAGTTTCAAAAAATAAATAATTATAGACATCATGCGATCCCGCATGTAGCTGCATGCCAATGATACTATAAATAAATGCTGCTGAAGAACCGATAAAGATCAATACATCCATATTTGGAACACCTAATTTTAGTGAGCCCCAGGCACTTTTTCCAAATTGAACAATCCCTGTTATAAAAACCGGCAGGCAGATAATCAGCTGAATCCATGGCTGATTTAGAATAAAATCATGCGAAAGAACCATGTGAGCAAAAAACAAAATGATAGTAAAAGGAAGGGTGAAATAAAAACGTTTTTCAACTGTAGAGAGCTTCCTCTCGTTTTCTTCACGGTATTTGCTGTCAACAACTTTATAGCCTAAATCGTTGATGCTTTCAATAATCGGCTGCAGTTTGGTTTTATCATGCAGTGAAAAAATTGCTTCACCGGCTGCAAAATCAACGAAAACATCCTCGGCTCCTTTTTTTTGAAGATTTTTTGCGATGCCCAATGCACAGGAGGTGCAGGTCATGCCTTCCACTTGAAGTGTTATATTTATTGAGTCTTCAGCCATATTAAGGAGCCAAAGTTACGGAATAAAAATATACAGCCGGATTCGATTATTTACAATTCGGAACGAATGAAAATTGCACATAATTTTCAGAAGATTTGAAGTCATTGGAATATTTATGTTTATTTAATTTTTAAAATAGTAAAAAACTATATCTTTGCATCCTCAAGTTCTTATGGTGGCCATAGTTCAGTTGGTTAGAATATCGGTTTGTGGTACCGAGGGTCGTGGGTTCGAGCCCCATTGGCCACCCAAAACAAAAAAGCCTTCCGAAAAATCGGAAGGCTTTTTTGTTACAATTCTAAACCAGAGTTAGCTGATTTATTAAAAAAAATCAAGAATTAAAATCAGGGCTTAGGAATTTTTGATTCGAGTTTATCAATCAGTAATTTCTTTTGTAAAACATCTGCACGCAGAGCATCAATTTCCTGACGTAGTGCTTTTACATCGGGCGTTATTTTTGGTTCTTCTTCTTTACTCCAGATATTTACGTTGTAATACGGTTCTTTTTCAAAATCAAAACCTTCAAAATTTTCGCGGAAAAAACTGTATAAAGGGATACGCAGTTCTTTTGAAATCAGCTCAAGGGTTCGTATTTCAAGAGTATTGTTTTCAATTGCAAAATCAAGCTCTGATTCAGAAATAGAAAGATGCGATGCCAGATCAGCATACGTGTAATTTTTCATTTCCAACACCTGAAGTATTTTTTCTTTTAAGTTCATCATACCAAAAAAGTTTTCATTATAGTACCGCTAAAAGTACAAAATATATTGATATTACAATTAAAACAATACCATCTCAAAATTTTAATTCAAGGGTGCAGCCTCCTTCATATAAAAACATGCTTTTTTGCACTTTATTCTTATATTTGCGGACTTATGAAAACACTTTATAAATTTATTTTAAAATCATACGTGGGACCTTTTGTGATGACCTTTTTCATTGCAATGTTTGTGTTTTTTATGATGTTCATCTTTAAATATATTGATGACTTTGTAGGAAAGGGATTAAAATTTAGTGTTTTATCAGAATTGTTCTTTTATTTCTCTCTTACCACTATTCCAATGGCGCTTCCCCTTGCAATCCTGCTTTCTTCATTAATGACTTTTGGCAACCTGGGAGAGCATTTTGAACTCACTGCCATGAAAAGTTCAGGACTTTCATTACAAAAAATAATGGCTCCTCTTATTTTTTCAACTGCAGCAATTTCCCTCGGCGCATTTTATTTTTCGAATACTATTTTGCCCTATACTAATTTAAAAGCAGGTTCATTATTATACGATGTCCGTGAATCAAAACCTGCATTATTATTTAAAGAAGGAATTTTTAATAACAGCATGGAAGGCTTCAGCATCCGGGTAGGCAAGAAAGATAAAGACAGCAAAACCCTTCGTGAGATAATGATTTATGATCATAGAGCGCTCCAGGGCAATAATATTGTATTGTGTGCAAAGAGCGGTACTATGGAAGAAACACCGGATAGACTTTTTTTGGTTCTTACTTTAATTGATGGAGTAAGTTATAAAGAAATGGCAGATAAAAATAAAGATACTCCCACACATCCAATGGTTCGTGATAAATTTGAAAAACGGATCATACGTTTCGATTTGTCGGAATTTAAAATGTCCCGCACAAACGAAGATTTATTTAAAAGCAATTATCAAATGCTGAATATTTCTCAGCTGAATGCTGAAGTTGATTCATTAAAAAGAAAATCTGAAAAACGCAGTACAAATTTCGGAATACAGCTGAAACAAAGCTATTATCCAAAAACTACTGTATTTTTAACAAAACCGGATTCTGCTAAAAAAATAACTGCTGATGCTGATTATCTTTCAAAACTTCCCAAGGCGCAGCAGTTAAATATTATTGAAGCAGCTTCAAATATTGCCAGAAGCGCTAAAGCCTATGCTGAATCAATTATAACTGAAACAGATACTGACGACAACTCAACTATCAGATGCCAGGTAGAAAGACACCGTAAATTCACACTTTCTATTGCCTGCATTGTATTATTTTTTATTGGCGCTCCATTAGGAGCAATTATCCGCAAAGGCGGTTTAGGAATGCCGGTTGTGATATCTGTAGTCTTCTTTATAATTTTTCATATACTTTCCATTACCGGCGAAAAGCTTGTAAAGGAAGGCGAAATGCCGCCTTACGAAGGAATGTGGATGGCAACAGCTATTTTGCTGCCGGTGGGCATTCTGCTCACTTACAAAGCCACGTCCGACAGCAGTCTGTTTGATGCAAACTCATACATCCAATCTGTAAAAAACTTTTTTATTCGTAAAAAAGAACAGCAGTAGCACTCATTTTTTTCGATGAAAATTTTACAGCTGTGTAATAAGGTTCCATTTCCGCCTAAAGATGGCGGAAGCATTGCAATGAATAACCTTACCCAAGGCTTAACTGCCGAAGGGCACAGCCTGAAAATACTTGCCGTTATCACTCCGAAAAATTTTATTGATATTGAAAAACTGCCGGCTGAGTATCGTTTAAAAACAAATATTGAAGCCGTTTTTATTGATACGGAAATAAAAATAAGTGAAGCATTTTTAAATTTATTTACCACCAAATCTTATAACATTGAACGTTTTTATTCGAAAACATTTGAACAAAAACTGATACACGTTTTAAAATCCGAACAGTTTGATGTTATTCAGTTAGAAAGTTTATATGTAAGTATGTATGCAGCAGTTATACGCAGATATTCCAAAGCCAAAATAGTATTAAGAGCGCATAATGTGGAGCACAAAATTTGGGAACGAAGCGCAGAAGCCGCCAAAAACCCTTTAAAGAAAGCTTATTTGAAGCTTCTTGCAAAACGCCTGAAAAAGTATGAATTGAAAAATTTAAATACTTTTGATGCAATAGCTGCAATAACAAAGGGGGACGAAATCTATTTCAAAAAATCATCAAATGTTAAAGCCATTGAAACATTTCCGTTTGGAATTGATTTTAAAAACTACATTGAAAATAATTCTCCTCAGGAAGAGCCTCTTTCTTTATTTCATATCGGCGCAATGGACTGGCAGCCGAATGTTGAAGGCATTAATTGGTTTTTAAACAATGTCTGGGAAAAACTACATGCCGCTCATCCCTCGCTGAAATTATACCTTGCGGGAAAGAATATGAGTTCCGAATTGAAGCACTTAAATAAACCTAATGTTGTTATTGCAGGTGAAGTTAAAAGTGCAATGGAATTTATGCAGTCCAAAGGAATAATGATTGTGCCTTTGCTTGCGGGTGGAGGGATGCGGGTTAAAATTATTGAAGGCATGTCATTAGGCAAAACCATTATCAGCACAAGCATTGGTGCAGAAGGTATTGACTGCGAAAACAATAAAAATTGTATCATTGCAGATGATGAAGCTGAATTTATTGCAGCTGTAAACCGATGTTTATCTGATAAAATATTTTGCAGTGAAATTGGAAAAAATGCAAAGATGCTTGCTGTAAAACAATACAATAATGCTGATATTTGCAGAAGGCTTACCCAGTTTTATCAATCGCTGACTGTCTGAACCCAATGCTGTTAATTTTATTTTATTTTTTAATTTTATTATTGAAATGAAGCTGCTGGTTATACTTTCACGTGTTCCGTATCCGCTCGACAAGGGCGATAAGCTTCGTGCGTTCAATCAAATCAGGCAGCTTTCAAAAAAGCATCAGATTGTTTTGTTTGCTTTGAATGATAAAAAAATGGACGACAACGCACTGGATGAATTAAAAAAATACTGCGTTGCAATTTCTGTCATGAAATTTTCTAAAATCACAATATTTTTTAATCTTATCCGTGCATTTTTCAATGGAAAACCAATGCAGGTCGGGTATTTTTATTTTAATAAAGCACAGCAAAAATTTGATGCACTTGTTAAGAAACACAATCCAGATCATATATACTGCCAGTTAATCCGTACAGCGGCCTATGCAAAAACGCATCCTCACATTCCTAAAACCCTCGATTATATGGATGTGTTTTCAAAAGGGATAGAGCGCAGGAAACTCACCGAACCTTTTTACCTGAAACCCCTATTTACATTAGAATACAAACGTTTATTGAAATATGAGCAGGAAGTGTTTTCTTATTTTAACAGCAAAACAATAATTTCAGAGCAGGATAAAAATTTAATCCAGCACCCTCAAAAGGACGAAATTAAAGTGATTCCAAATGGCGTAGATACTGATTATTTTAAGGCCGTGCCGTATAAAAAGGAATACGAATTATTGTTCAACGGAAACATGGATTATCCGCCAAATGTGGAGAGCGTAGAATATCTGGTAAATAAAATAATGCCCTTAGTTTGGGAAAAACTTCCAAATGTGCGCCTCCTTATTTCAGGTGCTTCGCCGAATAAAAAAGTGATGGCATTAAAATCAGAAAGAGTAGATATCAGCGGCTGGGTAGATGATATCCGTGAAAACTTTGCAAAATCTAAAATACTTGTCGCGCCTATGCAGATAAGCATCGGGCTGCAGAATAAATTATTGGAAGCAATGGCCATGCAGCTCCCATGTGTTACTTCAACTCTTGCAAATAATGCTTTAGGAGCCAAACCGAATGAACAGATTATGGTTGCTGATACTCCCGAACAATACGTTCAGTGCATTATCGAACTGCTGCAGGATGAAGGCAAGGCAAAAAAAATTGCAATGAACGGCTATCAATTTGTGATTAAAAATTTCAATTGGCAGAGTGCCTCATCCTCATTAGAAAAATTGTTTCTCAAAAAATAATATTTAAAATTTTAACGATTGTATAAACTTTGAAAAAAGGTTTGTGCTTTAAATTATTTATCTGAATAACTAAAAAGTCGTGCACTAGACAAGCTGAAAATCTTATTTTGGAACCAATAAAGGCCTCAGTTTGTATGATTAAAAAATTATGAAAATTCTTGTACTCGATAATTACGACAGCTTCACCTATAATTTAGTTCATTATCTTGAACAGGCTTCCGATGCTGTTATAGAAGTGCATCGAAATGACAAAATCACTTTACAGGAAGCTGGAGCTTTTGATAAAATTTTACTTTCTCCCGGCCCTGGAATCCCCTCTGAAGCAGGCATATTAATGGATATAATTAAAAACTATTCACCCGAAAAAAGTATATTCGGCATCTGTCTCGGCCACCAGGCTATTGCAGAAGCATTCGGAGGGTCATTAAATAATTTAAAAGAAGTATTCCACGGCGTTTCAACACCCGTTGAAATTATTGCGGAGGATATTATTTTTAAAAATATTCCCAGGAAATTAAATGCTGGCCGCTACCATTCATGGACAGTTGACAAAAGCAGTCTGCCTCAGGAATTGGAAATAACCTGCGTAGATGAATCAGGCTATATTATGGGGCTGCGGCACAGGAAATATGATTTGCGAAGTGTGCAGTTTCACCCTGAAAGCATTCTCACAGAATATGGATTAGAAATAATTAAAAACTGGGTCAGCAATTGATGAATCTTAAATTTAAAAAAGCTGAAAAAGAAAACATTGCTGTGATAGCACAGCTGGCCGAAAACATTTGGAGGAGGCATTATAGCAGCATTATTTCAATGGAGCAGATTGAATATATGTTAAACAAAATGTATGCTTCTGAAAGTATTTTAAGGCAGATGGATGAAGGCCATCAGTTCACCATTGTGTACATTAATGACAAGCCCATTGGATACAGCTCTGTCAGTACCAAAGACGGTAGAAATTATTTTTTGCAGAAATTTTATGTTGAATTAAAAGATCACGGAAAGGGAGTCGGTTCGGCTTTATTTACTCATTTATTAAAACAACTAAATAAGCCTGAAACTATTGAATTAACGGTTAACAGGAAGAACTACAAGGCCATAAATTTTTATTTCAAAAATGGTTTTGTAATTAAAGAAACTGCTGATTTTGAAATCGGCAACGGTTATTTTATGAATGATTTTGTGATGGTAAAAAAAATGTTTCTATGAATGTGTCCCTTATTCTTTGCTGTATCTTAAACTTAAAAGACCTGACAGGTTCTTGCATCCGATGAAAATCTTCCCTCACAAGATTGATTATATTTTTGTTCCTTTGCAGTTCAGTCTCCAATTCTAATAAAATTTCATGAATACAAAAAATACAATTTTAGTAACAGGCGGAGCGGGATACATTGGCTCCCACACAATTATTGAACTTCTTAAAACCACTGATTTTAATGTAGTTTCCGTAGATAATTTTTCAAATTCATCTGCTAAAACTTTTGAGAGGATTGAAAAAATAACCGGTAGAAAAGTTATCAATTACCAGGTTGATTTATGCAATAAAACGGATGCTGAAAAAATTTTCGAAACCGAGAAAAACATAGCAGGCATTATTCATTTTGCTGCATATAAATCAGTTCCTGAATCAGTCTCAAACCCGCAGAAATATTATTATAACAATATCAACTCTCTGCTTAATATTTTAGACTGCTGCTTAAAATACAACATCAATAATTTTATCTTTTCGTCTTCCTGCTCAGTGTACGGCAACATCAGCCGGCTTCCTGTCAAAGAAGATACTCCTTTCGGAAAGGCTGAATCTCCCTATGCTTTTACCAAGCAGGCCGGGGAAGAAATAATGAAAGATTATTCAATTGCATTTCCGAAATTACAATCCATCGCTTTAAGATATTTTAATCCGGTAGGAGCGCACACATCAGGGTTAATAGGCGAAGCACCGATAAACAAACCTTCTAATTTAATACCAGTTATTACACAGACTGCTATCGGAAAAAATAAAGAGGTAACCGTTTTCGGAAGTGACTATACTACGCGCGACGGCACCTGCATACGTGATTATATTCATGTTACCGACATAGGAACTGCCCATATAAAAGCGATGCAGTATTTACTTGAAAATAAAAATCAGTCAAGCTTTTCTATTTTTAATTTAGGTAGCGGCACAGGCGTAAGTGTGCTCGAAGCCATTAATACATTTGAAAAAATAAGCGGCCAAAAACTAAACTACATTATCGGCGATAAACGTCCGGGAGATGTTGAAGCAATTTATTCTGACACCCTGAAATCCGAAAGTGAACTTGGCTGGGTACCAAAATTTAATTTAGATGAAATGATGGAGTCTGCCTGGAAATGGGAGCTGGAGCAGGTTAAAGAAAACAAATTGACTAATTAATATTTTGAAATGTGCAAATTTTTGAAATGAATTTTCAAAGACTAAATCAATTTTCAAATTACCAAATCAATAAATCTTAGGAAATTTAACTGGATTTCCCTCATTCATCATTTCATAAACAGCATCAAACACATCGTCAGCGCTTGGTTTTGAGCAATAATCTCCGTCCGTGCCGTATGCAGAACGATGATCTTTTGCTGTTAATGTTTTGGGTTCAGAATCAAGGTGCTGAAAGGCGCTTTGTTCCACTAAAATTTTTTGTAAAATATAAGCACTTGCTCCGCCCGGAACATCTTCATCCAAAACCAATAAACGGTTTGTCTTTTTTATTGATTCAGTAATTGATTGATTTAAATCGAAAGGAAGTAAAGTCTGCACATCAATCACTTCAACTGAAATACCGGCATCAGTCAATTGTTTAACAGCTTCCAACGCAACACGGCAGCAAGAGCCGTAAGTAACCAATGTAACATCAGTTCCTTCGTTAATAATTTCAACTGCGCCTAAAGCAATTTTATATTCGCCTATATTGGAAGGCTGCTGTTCTTTTAAACGGTACCCATTCAAAGGTTCTATAACTAAAGCGGGTTCATCACCACACAAAAGTGTGTTATAAAAACCTGCAGCCTGTGTCATATTACGCGGAACACATACGTGAATCCCCCGTATCGAATTTATTATCATACCCATCGGAGAACCGCTGTGCCAGATGCCTTCAAGCCTGTGACCGCGTGTAGAAATAATTACCGGAGCCTTTTGCCCGGCCTTAGTGCGGTAATGAAGGGTTGCTAAATCATCACTTAATATCTGCAGGGCATACATTAAATAATCTAAGTACTGAATTTCAGCAATCGGTCTCAAACCTCGCAGTGCAAGGCCTATAGCCTGACCCGCAATTGTAGCCTCACGAATTCCCGTATCAAACACTCGCAGATCGCCGTACTTTGTCTGCATGCCTTCCAAGGTTTGATTTACACCGCCTATTTTTCCAGAATCTTCTCCGAATATCAATACTTCCGGGTACTTAGCAAGAAGAGCGTCAAAGTTTTCACGAAGTATTTCGCGCCCGTCAACCATTTTATTTTCTCCTGAGTATTCTGGTTTTACTGATTTTATTTTTATAGCACTTTGTTCTGATTCGCTTTGTAAGTAAGAACTGTAACGGTCATGATTTGCCAGCCTCAGTTCATTGAGCCAATCAATTAATTGTGCTTTTGCAGTACTATTTTCGTTTCTTATTAAGCGCAGCACTTGTTTTGCAGCCATTGCAGTATCCTTACGGACAGGCTCCAATATTGCATTTAAGTCGCTCCTTATTTTTGTAATGAATGAATTATTTAAAGATGTCTCTGCCACAGCATCCATTAATACACTCACTTCTTTTATTTCATTTTTTATCGGATTGAGATACGCATTCCAGGCTGACGTCTTTGCTTCCCTTACTGCCTTTTTCGCATTTTCTTCAATCTCACTTAATTCACTTTCTGTCGTAAGTTTGTTTTCCAAAATCCATGCACGCATTTTTTTTATCCCGTCAAAATCGGTTTCCCACTGCAGGCGCTCTTTGGACTTATAACGCTCATGCGACCCCGACGTACTGTGGCCCTGAGGCTGTGTGATTTCCTCCACATGAATCAGCACAGGTACATGCTCTTCCCTGCATAATTTAGCAGCCTTCTCATAGGTTTCACATAAGTGTACGTAATCCCAGCCTTTCGTTTTAAACATTTCATATCCTGTTCCGCCGTTTTCACGCTGAAACCCTTTTAATACTTCGGAAATACTTTCTTTTGTTGTTTGAAACTTTTTCGGTACAGAAATTCCATGCCCGTCGTCCCAAACAGATACAAGCATTGGCACTTGCATAACGCCGGCTGCATTAATTGTTTCCCAAAACAAACCTTCTGAAGTGCTCGCATCGCCAATGGTTCCAAAAGCAATTTCATTCCCTTTGTTTGAAAATTTAGAGAAAGCATCGGTTTGTAAAAGCTGACTTTTTTTGTAATATTTCGAAGCCATTGCCAAACCTAACAAACGCGGCATCTGACCTCCTGTGGGCGAAATATCAGAAGATGAATTTTTTATTTTCGTTAAATCTTTCCAGGTGCCGTCAGCATTTAAGCTTCGTGTTGCAAAATGTCCGCCCATCTGCCGGCCCGCACTCATCGGTTCTGCATCTATATCGGTATGACCGTACAATCCGGCAAACCATTCCTGAAGCGTTAAGTTATTAGAGGCAAACATAAAAGTCTGATCGCGGTAATATCCCGAACGAAAATCACCTTCTTTAAAAACCCTAGCCATGGCCAATTGAGCCAATTCTTTCCCATCACCGAAAATACCAAATTTTGCTTTTCCTGTCAGCACTTCACGTCTGCCCATAAGGCTGGCTTCCCTGCTTTCATTGGCAATGCGATAGTCATTTAAAATTACTTTAATAAATTCTTCTCTTGAAAAACTTTCTTTTTTTTCAGTTTGAATTGTTTCCTGAGTTTCAGCCATCGATTGTTTGGTAAAATTTTATTACACTTATTTCTCCCCAAATTACAAAACCAGATAAAGGTATTTGCTTAATTTGCAACCCTTGAAAATCCCTGCTTATTAGTAATTGAACAAATATAGTAAAAAAAAACTGAGTGAATTAAACGTATTTTTCGAGAGTATCCGGCAAAAAATCCCACCCCTTCATTCGATTTTTTTTCGAATTGTGTTTTATGCATTTTTTATTTTTAAATTAGAGTACTAAAACTTTCGTTATGTTTGTAATCAAATTTTTTCAATCAAATTATAAAGTAATTTACATTTCTTTAAGCAGTTTTTGAATATTCCTGTTTTATTTCAGGAAACAATGGCAAGAAAAACAAAATTTAATTGCCCCCTTTGTAAATGGATGTTCTCCTGAACATTGTTTGTTTTTGAAACTTCCGTTTTGAAAATGGTTTGTTTACTTTCTGCTGATTGTATTAAAACAAGAATAAAAAATATAATGTGAAAATTAGGAACAGTAGATGAGTCTTGATCCCGTTACCATAATTAGTATCACAATTATAAGCTCATTGCTGATGGGTATATCCCTATTAGTAGTTTCACGCGGATATCTAGGTCAGATCCAAGGTATAACCAAATGGGCTTTCGCAACATTATTACAGTGCTTAGGCTGGATTACTCTGGCAGCACTGCGCGGCTTGATTCCAGATATAATTTCTATCGTGCTGGGAAATGCCCTAATATTGCTTTCTCTGGCCATGTATTTTAATATTTTAGCCGCATTCAAAAATTACACAATTTCTTCTTTTTGGTCCTATTCATTGGTTGGTTTAGAAATGGCTGCACTCAGCTATTTTGTGCTTATAACTCCTGATGTGTCTAAAAGAATTGTTATTATTTCGGTTTTCGGAGCGCTGATTATGTTTGCCAGCAGTTATATTTTATTTTCAAAGCGTGACAAACAGGTTTCCAGTGATTCATTTGCGGGCTGGCTGTTTGCGGGCTGTGCTGTAATTATTACTATTAGATGTATCAATTCGCTTTTTTGGGATACAGATCCAAATCAGGCGCCTTTTGGCCCTCATCCAGTGCAGGGTTTTTCTTACATAACGTTTTATCTAATGTCAGTATTTTTAACCTTTTCTTTTATTCTGATGTGTGCCGAAAAATATATAAACGGACGCAAACTTATTGAAGATGCCCTTAAAGAGAGTGAAGCAAAATTCAGTCTTTTGGCGAAAAATGCTACTGATATTATTTCGCTTCACGATTTAAATTTGAACTACATATATGTTTCCGATTCCGTAAAGCGTACTCTTGGTTATGAACCTTCAGATTTAATCGGCAAACCGGCCTCAGATTTTATTCATCCTGAAGATTATCTTTATGTAAAAAACAGATACACGGCGATGCATAACCGCAATTCAATTGAATATACTTTATTTAGACATAAAAGAAAGGACGGAAGTTATTGCTGGGTAGAATCATCTGCTAATTTTACTTTTGATGAAGGAGGGAATATTACAGGGTTGGTGGTAAACACACGCGATATTTCAGAACGTAAAAAATCAGAAGAGCTGCTTATAAAAAATGAAAAACAGCTGAATGATGCTCAGGAGCTTGCTAAAATAGGCAGCTGGGAATTAACGCTGCCTGATATGGAATTAACATGGTCGAAAGAACATTACCGTATTTTTGAATTAGAGAAAACTCCTCCGGATAAACTCTATAATGCTTACAGGATTAAAATTCATCCTGATGATATTCCAAGACTTGATGCAGTGATGAAAAATGCACTTGAAACTGGCCATGGATTTAATTATGAGCACAGAGTAATTTGCAATAATAAAGATATTAAATATGTATTAGGTATTGGACAGACAATAAAGGACACGTATGGTAAGACAATAGGGATAAAGGGAACAGTGCAGGATATAACCCAGAGAAAAAAAGATGAAGATATTCTCCTCCAAAGCGAATTACGATACCGCACTTTGGCTGAAGCCTCCGAAGATATGGTTTTTATCATCAGCCCAAAAGGAACAATTGATTATCTGAATGATTTTGCAGCAAGGGAATTGGGGCATTCGTCTGAATTTTTGGCTGGGAAACAAATGACTGAATTGTTTCCATCAACTGATTCTCAGCGTCAATGGGAAAGCCTGAAACAAATTTTCCAAAACGGCCAGTCTGATTATATCGAAAATCAAACTAAACTTGGTTCGCATTTAAAATGGCTTGGAACAAATTTAGTTCCTCTGAGGGATTTAGATGGCAATATTACATCTGTAATGGGGGTTGCACGCGATATCACAGAAAGAATAAATTCGGAAAATGTTTTGAAAGAAAACGAGGCATTTATTGCAAACATTCTCGAAAATATTCCAAGTATGATTTTTGTAAAAGACGCAGAGGAGCTTCGCTTTATTAGAATTAATAAGGCAGGCGAAAAATTAACCGGTATAAGCAGAGAAGAAATAATAAATAAAAATGATTACGACTTTTTTCCGAAATCAGAAGCTGATTTTTTCACAAAAAAGGACAGGGAGGTACTTAAAAGCGACAGTGTAATTGATATTCCGGAAGAAACAATTCAAACAAAATTTCATGGACAGAGAATATTACACACACAAAAAATTTCGATTTTAGATACCAACGGAAAACCAAAATATCTTTTAGGAATTTCGCAAGACATCACTGAAAAAAAACAAGCCGAACAAGAACTTATTTTTGCAAAAGAACAAGCTGAGAGATTAGCAAACTCAAAAGAAGAGTTTTTATCAAACATGAGCCATGAAATACGAACCCCTCTAAATGGAATAATCGGCTTCACTAAATTACTGCTGGAAAATGATTATCCTGAAAAACAAAAAGAGCAGCTGGAAGCTATTAAAATCTCAAGTAATATTTTAATGGTTCTGATCAATGATATTCTTGATTTATCAAAAATGGAAGCCGGGCAGATGACAGTCGAACAAACCGAATTTAATTTAACAGAATTGATAAACGGCCTTCACGATACTTTTAAGCTTCAGTTTAAAGAGAAAGGGCTGCGAATATTTTTACAATTTGACAAAAATATTCCAAAGATATTGATTGGAGATCCTGTCCGAATTTATCAGATTCTAATGAATCTGATAAGCAATGCAAAAAAATTCTCCAATTATGGAGGCGAAATTAACATCAATATAAGTGAACTAAATGAAGCCCCTCTTGATTTTAAAAATAATGATGAAAAAATAAATATTAAATTCAATATCTCAGATACTGGCATTGGAATCCCTGAAGAAAAGCTGGAAACAATATTTGAACCATTTATACAAGCTAATAAAGATACTACACGTAAATACGGCGGTACAGGATTAGGATTGAGCATTGTAAAAAAATTAGTCGGCTTGATGAACGGCACTATCCATGTACAAAGTAAATTGAATGAAGGAAGTACTTTTACTGTTATTTTACCTTTAAAACTATCTTCGGCAGATGAAATTACTGCACCTGATGAAATTGGCCTCAATACCGAAGAACTCAAACAGCTGGGACCATTAAAAATATTATTGGCAGAAGATAATGACATCAATCAACTGCTTGCACAAACCATTTTAAAACAATTCGGTTTTGAAGTTGATACCGCAGATAACGGCAAAATAGCAATTGATTTTTTAGAAAAAAATAATTACGATTTAATTTTGATGGATTTAAGAATGCCCATAATGGACGGTATTGAGGCCACCCAGCATATCAGAAGTAAAATGGCTGAGCCCAAAGCTTCTATCCCTATTATTGTTATCACCGCTGATACATCGAACGCAGATTTGGAAAAATATACGAAGGCAGGAATGAATGATTTTGTTTATAAGCCTTTTAATCAGGCTGACCTGCTGAATAAAATTATTAGTTCGGTTAAAAAAAACAAAAATATTAAAGCACTATCTTAGCTGACAGATTTTGATTTATCTGTTTATAAAAAAATCAAAAAATCACTTTAGTAAGATTGACAAGATGATAAACACAAAAAATTCAATTGAAATGAAATTCTGCAATTTAGATTATTTGAAAAGTATTTCTCCTGATAACCCTAAGTTTATGAAAGAGATGATTCAATTATTTTTGAAAAAAGTACCCCAGTCGATTGAAGAAATGAATAAATTTTTAATTGCAGCCGATTGGCATAATCTGGGGGAACATGCCCATAAAATAAAATCAAATATTCAAACTATGGGTATTAAAAAAGAAATTTTAGATGCCGCTAAACAAATTGAAGATAATTGTAAATATCAAAAACATCTTGATTTAATGCCTTCTTTATTACTTGAAATTGAAACAGAATTTAATGAGGTTTATAAGGAGCTGGAAAAAGAATTAAGCAGGTTTTCTGAAATAATGAAAAGCTAACCAGCTCACCCTAAACCAATTTTTTGCAATCAATTTTTTTGTTTATGTTTATCTAAGGCAAAAAAAATTCTTTAGACGATTCTTATCAAATTAAAAAAAATCATACTTTTGAACTATTAATTTTTATACCTTCGCAAAACCAAATTACTTTTCTACTTTATTACAAATAGGTAATTGTATTTAAAAGAAGAATAAAAACATATAAAACACCGAAATTCCTTATGAAAATGAATTGTATTATTGTTGATGATGATGAACTGGTTTTACATCTGGTAGAAACATTGGCTAAGCAGTCGGATTTTTTGAATATTGTAAAAACCTGCAGCACAGCTGTTGAAGCGTCAAATACATTGCTGAAGGAAAAAATAGATTTAGTTTTTTTGGATGTAATGATGCCCGGAATGACCGGGATTGAGTTGCTTAATTCTTTTTCTGAGAAAAAACCAATTGTAATAATGATTACATCAAATAAAGAATTTGCTGTTGATGCTTATGATTTCGATGTCTGCGATTTTATTGTAAAACCAATAACACAAGCACGATTTTTAAAAGCAGTTTCAAAAGCAAAAAAAATATTCGAAGCCGATCGTTATATTGCCGATGACGATGCAATTTTCGCAAAAGTTGATTCAGTTTTACAGAAAATAAATGCACACGATATTTTTTTGATTGAAGCATTGGTAGATTATGTTGCTGTTCATACGTTCACTCATAAATATATTGTACATTCTACAATGAAAGAGATTAAAGCCAAACTTTCGGCTCATGATTTTTTTCGGATTCACAATTCTTACATTGTCAGAATTGATAAAATCACTGCTATTGAAGACAACACAGTCGTTGTAAACAAAAGAAGTATTCCAATCAGCAGGAGCAACCATAAAGATTTGATGAACAGGCTTAAATTGCTTTAATAAATTATCTATTTTTTTGCCCTTACCCACAAACTGATTACGGCACCTTATTAACCAACTGCCGCTTCTTTACGGAAGACTATCGAAATTCCTCCAAGCGCTCCGTTTTCTGGATTATTTTTGATAAATAAATTATATTTGAAAATCTCCTTATTTAATAAAGCGTTACAAAATTTTCAAATTCTCAAATTCTCAAAAATGAACTGTATTATTGTTGACGATGACGAAATTACTTTAAATCTGATGGGAAAATTAGTTAAACAAACTAATTTTTTGAATCTAGTAAAAAAATGCAACTCTGCAATTGAGGCTTCTAATATTCTAAATAAAAAAAAAATCGACTTGATTTTTTTGGATAACAAAATGCCGGGAATGACTGGCATGGAGTTTCTGGAAACCCTTATCGGAAATAAACCGCAGGTTATTATGATTACGTCTGACAAAGAATCTGCTTCTGAAGCATTCGATCGTGATATATGCGATTTCATTATTAAACCAGTAAGCAGTTCTAGATTTTTAAAAGCTGTTTCTAAAGCAAAAAAAATACACTATTCAAATAATAATGGAAGTGCTAATGATTCCCTCTATTTAAAAACAAATTCAGTACTAATAAATATTAATCCTCAGGATATTTTTTTGATTGAAGCTTTGATTGATTATGTTGCTATTCATACTTTCAAGGAAAGGTATGTTGTACATTCTTCCATGAAAAACATGATGGGCAGGCTCTCAACCAATGATTTTATTCGGGTCCATAATTCTTATATCGTAAGAGTTGATAAAATAACCAAAGTTGAAGAAAAAAAACTTGTTGTAAACAAAAAAACTATCCCTATTAGCAGAGGCAGCAGAAAAGCTTTGATAAACAGGCTGAATGTATTGTAAAATAAGCTTTTTTGTTCCATTTTAATTCCGCAAATTCTCTAAATATTTTTTTAAAATAAAATACTTTACTGCAAACATTAAAAAATGCTGCTGTTATGCCTATTATGCACCTTACCTTTTAAATTAAAGACGCCGGTTAGTGCCATAAATACATTTAATTTATAAAGAGTTTCAGAATTCTGAAAAAAATATTTTCAAGAATAATTCATCCTTTATTTGCTCTGCTCATCCTTCTCAATAAAAACAAAAAAACAATTCTTTTAATCATCTCACATTTTCATTATATAGTATGAATTAAGAGAAGATATATTTTGATGATGTGAGATGAATTTCTTAAAATATATCAACTTTTAAGAAATAATTGCAAAAATTTTATTCTATTTCGTTTTATTTTTCAACCTCAAACAGCCCATCATTAAAGGAACTTACAACCTTATACCCATTTACAATCTTTAGTAATTAATAAATAAAATATTTTTTTTCAACCGCTTGTTGTTTATAATAAATATTTCATACCTTTGCCCTCCCGCAAAAAGAGCGGGGTTTGTTTTATTCATACAGGAAATTGATAAAAATTTAATACAAAAAAGATGCCTACAATATCGCAGTTAGTTCGTAAAGGAAGAGTAAAAGCCGATAACAAAAGCAAGTCCGCAGCACTAGATTCATGCCCTCAAAAACGAGGAGTATGTATTCGTGTTTACACAACAACCCCTAAAAAACCAAATTCTGCAATGAGAAAAGTTGCGAGGGTGCGTTTAACAAACAAAAAAGAAGTGAATGCTTACATTCCGGGTGAAGGCCATAACTTGCAAGAACACTCTATTGTATTAATCCGCGGCGGAAGAGTAAAAGATCTGCCAGGCGTACGTTACCATATTGTACGCGGAGCACTTGATACTTCAGGGGTTGCCGGCCGTAATCAAAGACGTTCAAAGTACGGAACTAAAAAACCAAAAGCAGGAGCAAAGGGTGCGGCACCTGCAGCCCCGGCTAAAAAGAAATAAAAATAACACGGCACTGCCTTCCATTTTATTAGAAAGGTAAGGCCATCAGCGGAAATAAATAAACAAAAATTCGTAATTCGTCTAAAATTCGTAATTCGTTTAACAATGAGAAAGACCAAAGCAAAAAAAAGAATTCTTTTACCCGATCCAAAATTTAACGACCTGCTCGTTACGCGTTTTGTAAACAACCTAATGTATGATGGTAAAAAAAGCACATCTTACGATGTTTTTTATGATGCAATCGACATTATTCATAAAAAAACAGAACAAGACGGAATAGAAATGTTCAAAAAAGCTTTGAGTAATATTACACCGGCTGTTGAGGTTCGCAGCCGCAGAGTTGGAGGAGCTACATTTCAAATCCCAAGTGAAATCCGCCCTGAGAGAAAAACATCAATGGGTATCAAATGGATGATATTATATGCCCGCAAGAGAAATGAAAAATCTATGAGTGCTAAATTAGCCGGTGAAATAATTGCTGCGGCTAAAGAAGAAGGCGCTGCTTTTAAAAAGAAAGAAGATGTGCATAAAATGGCTGAGGCCAATAAAGCATTCTCTCATTTTAGATTTTAGAAAAGAAAATTCTAAAATCTAATATCTAAATTCTAAAAATTTAGTAATAGAATTTAGGATGAAAGTTGGATTTAAGTGTTTAAGATTTAGAAATTAGAATTTATAACAAAAAAAATGTCATACGATTTAAGATATACTAGAAACATTGGAATTGCGGCTCATATTGATGCAGGTAAAACTACCTGTACAGAGCGGATTCTTTACTACACCGGTGTAAACCATAAAATTGGTGAAGTGCATGACGGTGCAGCTACAATGGATTGGATGGTTCAGGAGCAAGAGCGCGGTATAACAATTACTTCTGCTGCTACTACCTGCTTTTGGAAATACAAAAATGAACAATATAAAGTAAACATCATTGATACCCCGGGTCACGTTGACTTTACTGTTGAGGTTAATCGTTCTCTGCGTATCCTTGACGGTCTCGTATTTTTATTTTCTGCCGTTGACGGTGTTGAACCCCAATCAGAAACAAACTGGCGTTTAGCAAATAACTATAATGTAACCCGTATAGGGTTTGTAAATAAAATGGATCGTGCCGGTGCTGACTTTTTATCTGTTGTAAAACAGGTTAAAGAAGTATTAGGCGGCAATCCAATTCCTTTACAGCTCCCGATTGGCGCTGAAGAAACTTTTACCGGAGTAGTTGATTTAATTAACTTCCGAGGTATCGAATGGAATGAGCATGATCAAGGAATGACTTTTAAAGAAGTTCCTATTCCTGCTGAAATGCTTGAAGAAGCTAAAGAGTGGAGAGGCAAATTATTAGAAGCAATTGCTGAATTCGATGATTCTTTAATGGAAAAATTTTTCGAAGATCCTGCTTCAATTTCTGAACTTGAAATATTAGCTGCTCTTCGTAAAGCATGTATTGCAAATAAAATCGTACCGATGGTTTGTGGATCAGCTTTCAAAAACAAAGGCGTGCAAACAATGTTAGACTTGGTTATGGAATTAATGCCAAGCCCAATGGATAAAGAAAGTATCATTGGAACTCATCCTGATACTGGCGAAGAAATTTCTCGTAAGCCAGATGCAAAAGAACCTTTTACTGCATTGGCATTTAAAATAGCAACTGACCCTTTTGTAGGCCGTTTGTGTTTTTTCCGTGCTTATGCCGGGCACTTAGATGCTGGTTCTTATGTATTAAATACACGTAGCGGCAATAAAGAACGTATTTCACGTATCTTCCAAATGCATGCAAACAAGCAGAATGCAATTGACTATATAGAAGCGGGTGATATCGGAGCGGCTGTTGGTTTTAAAGATATTAAAACAGGCGACACACTCTGCGATGAAAAACATCCTATTATTCTTGAAGCAATGAATTTCCCAGAGCCTGTTATTGGTGTTGCTATTGAACCAAAAACACAAGCAGACTTAGACCGTTTAGGAATTTCTTTAGCGAAACTTGCTGAAGAAGATCCTACTTTCCGGGTAAAAACGGATGTTGACAGCGGACAGACTATTATCAGCGGTATGGGTGAGTTACACTTAGAAATTATTCTTGACCGTTTAAAGCGCGAATTTAAAGTTGAATGTAACCAGGGACCTCCACAGGTTTCTTATAAAGAGACTATCAATGCTACTGTTTCACACCGCGAAGTTTATAAAAAACAGACCGGCGGCCGTGGTAAATTTGCTGATATTTCAGTTGTTATATCTCCTGTTGATGCTGATTTTGATGTAACAACAAAAGCCGGCGGATTGCAATTTGTTAATGAAATTTCCGGCGGTAATATTCCCCGCGAATTTATTCCAGCTGTAGAAAAAGGTTTTAGAGCTGCAATGGTAAACGGTGTACTTGCAGGTTACCCTGTAGATACCTTAAAAGTAAGATTATTAGACGGCTCTTATCACAATGTCGATTCAGATGCTTTGTCATTTGAAATTTGTGCCCGCACTGCTTTTCGTGAAGCATTGCCAAAAGCTAAACCTGTATTGTTAGAACCGATAATGAAAGTGGAAGTACTAACCCCAGAGCATAATATGGGTGATGTTGTGGGTGATTTGAATAAACGCAGAGGCCTTATTGAAGGTATGGATACAAGAGCCGGATCACAGGTAATTAAAGCAAAAGTGCCTTTGTCGGAAATGTTTGGTTACGTAACAACATTGCGTACTATCACATCCGGACGTGCAACTTCAACAATGGAATTTTCTCATTATGCAGAAGCACCGCGCAGTACTTCTGATGATGTGATTGCAAAAGCAAAAGGTAAAGCAGAAAAAGTGTAATATTAAATCGTTCTTTATATAAAACTATGAGCCAAAAAATCCGAATCAAACTAAAATCTTACGACTTCAACTTAGTTGACAAGTCTGCAGAGAAAATTGTAAAAACTGTGAAAATGACAGGTGCTGTTGTCAGCGGACCAATACCATTGCCGACTCACAAAAAAATATACACCGTATTACGTTCTCCGCATGTTAACAAAAAAGCACGCGAGCAGTTTCAATTGTGTTCTTATAAAAGATTGTTAGATATCTACAACTCTACATCAAAAACTGTTGATGCACTAATGAAATTAGAATTGCCAAGTGGTGTTGAAGTAGAAATTAAAGCTTCGTAATAACAGCTTTTAACTTTTCAAATTTAAAACTTTTAAATTAATATATAATGTCTGGAATAATAGGTAAAAAAATTGGAATGACCAGTGTTTTCAGTGCCAATGGCAAATATATGCCATGCACAGTTATTGAAGCCGGTCCTTGCGTGGTTACGCAAGTAAAAACCTTGGAGAAAGACGGTTATGCTTCTGTACAATTGGCTTACGACGAAAAGAAAGAAAAGAATACTTCTTCTGCCATGAAAGGTCATTTTGCAAAAGCTGGTACTACTCCTAAACGTAAAATTGTTGAATTTAAATACTTTGATACCGAGAAAAATCTTGGTGAAACTGTATCTGTTGAATTGTTTTCTGAAGGCGATTTTGTTGATATCGCAGGAACTTCAAAAGGTAAGGGTTTTCAAGGTGTTGTTAAACGTCACGGTTTCGGCGGTGTCGGCGGAACAACTCACGGACAGCACGATCGTTTGCGCGCTCCGGGATCATTAGGCGCTTCATCATGGCCTTCACGCGTATTCAAAGGAATGAGAATGGGCGGAAGAATGGGCGGAGACCGCGTTAAGATTCAAAATTTAGAGGTTATTAAAGTTATTGCTGAAAAAAATCTTTTAATAGTAAAGGGTTCTATCGCAGGAGCAAAAGGTTCATACGTTACAATTGAAAAATAATATGGAAGTAACAGTAATAAATATAAGCGGTAAAGCTACTTCAAAGAAAGTAAGCCTAAACGATGCAGTCTTTGGCATCGACCCAAATGACCATGCTATTTATTTAGATGTTAAACAGCATTTAGCAAATAAACGCCAGGGTACACATAAATCAAAAGAAAGAGCTGAGATAGCTGGTTCATCTAAAAAATTAAAAAAACAAAAAGGTACCGGCGGTGCTCGTGCTGGTAATGATAAATCTCCAACCAGAGTCGGAGGCGGCAGGGCTTTTGGTCCTCGTCCGAGAGACTACTCGTTCAAATTGAATAAAAAATTAAAACGTTTAGCGCGTATGTCGGCCTTAACTTACAAAGCAAAAGAAAGCAGTATTACTATTTTAGAAGATTTTATTTTTGACTCTCCTAAAACACAAAAATATGCTGACTTAATTAATAATTTAAAGCTTTCAGATAAAAAAACCTTATTAGTGTTGGGGGAATCAAATAAAAACATATATTTGTCCTCCCGAAATTTAAGCAATGCAAAAGTAGTAACGGCTTCGGATTTAAACACTTACGATATTTTAAATGCTAACAACCTTTTACTTCTAGAAAGCTCAGTGAAAGAAATTGAGAATTTATTAAGTAATTAATAAGTTAATTTAAAGATTTTGTAAGATATATTATCAAATTTTAAAAAAATGAGCATTATAATAAAACCGGTTATTACCGAAAAAATGACTGCACAAGGCGACAAATTTAACCGCTATGGTTTTGTTGTAGATAAAAGTGCAAACAAAGTGCAGATAAAAACAGCTATAGAAAAACTTTATAGTGTTACAGTTGATTCTGTTAATACACAAAATTATGTCGGTAAAGTGAAAACACGCAACACTACTCAAGGAGTTGCAATCGGCAGAGTTAATAAACATAAGAGAGCTGTTGTTACCCTGAAAAAGGGAGAAGCGATTGATTTCTACGCAAGTATTTAATTTTTATAGTAACTATACCCCGAGCAGTCGGGGTGATAATAAAATAAACTGAGATGGCTTTAAAAAAATTACGCCCATTAACACCTGGACAGCGTTTTAAATTAGTTAGTGATAACGCTGATATTACTTTTGGCAAACCCGAAAAAAGTTTGTTATTACCTGTAAAAAAATCCGGAGGACGCGACAATACTGGTAAAATGACAATGCGCTATATCGGCGGCGGTCACAAACAGCAGTACCGTATTATCGATTTTAAAAGAGATAAAGACGGTGTCCCTGCAACAGTAAAAACTATTGAGTACGATCCAAATCGTACTGCACGTATTGCTTTATTAGTTTATGCAGATGGTGAAAAACGTTATATTATTGCGCCGACTGGATTACAAGTAGGCAAAAAAGTTGTTTCCGGTAAAGATGCAAGTCCTGAAATAGGTAACGCATTATATCTATCTGATATTCCTCTAGGTACAACAATCCACAATATTGAATTACGCCCCGGTCAGGGAGCTATTATGGCAAGAAGCGCCGGTTCTTCTGCACAATTAAGTGCAAGGGACGGAAAATATGCTGTTGTTAAAATGCCTTCAGGCGAAACACGCATGATCTTGATTACCTGCATGGCTACCATTGGTTCAGTTTCAAATGCAGATCACAATTTGGAAATCAGCGGTAAGGCAGGCCGTACACGCTGGCAAGGCCGCAGACCGAGAACACGTCCGGTAGCAATGAATCCTGTTGACCATCCAATGGGCGGCGGTGAAGGAAGAGCTTCAGGAGGCCACCCAAGATCAAGAAAAGGATTGCCGTCTAAAGGTTACAAAACACGTTACCCTAAGAAAGCATCTAACAAATACATAATTGAAGGAAGAAAAAAATAATTTAACCTAGTTTAATGGCTTCTTTTTAACGAAAGGGTTCACAACTAAAAACAAATAAAAATGGCACGTTCATTAAAAAAAGGTCCTTTTATAGATTGGAAATTAGAAAAAAAACTGCTTGATCTTCAGGCATCAGGTAAAAAAACAGTTGTTAAAACCTGGTCACGCAGATCAATGATTTCTCCAGAGTTTGTTGGTTTGACAGTAGCGGTGCACAATGGCAATAAATTTATTCCAGTGTATTTAACTGAAAATATGGTAGGACACAAATTCGGTGAATTTGCACCAACCAGGACTTTCAGAGGTCACTCAGGCAACAGAGACAAAGCAACTAAATAAAATGAATTAATCAATTTGACAATTTGATAATTTGATAATTAATAACATTTTCAAATTTCTAAATTCTCAAATTCACAAATTAAATAACAATGGGTGTTAGAAAACAAAACGCAGCGGACGCGCGCAAAGAAGCAAACAAAAGCAGATATTTTGCTGTATTGAAAAATTGCCCTACGTCTCCCCGTAAAATGAGATTACTTGCTGACCTTATAAGAGGAAAAGAAGTATATTCAGCGCTGAATATTTTAAAATTTAATCCGAAAGAAGCTTCAGTGAGATTAGAGAAACTGCTTACATCAGCAATTTCAAATTACGAAGCAAAGACTGGTAATAGATCAGAAGAAAGCAACCTGGTTGTGAAAGAAGTTTTTGTTGACAGCGCACTTCAAATGAAACGCTTAAGAACAGCTCCTCAGGGACGTGCAAATAGAATCAGAAAACGTTCTAATCACGTAACAATTGTTGTTGACAGCAAAAAAGTAGAAACTAAAAAGCAAGAAGAAACTAAATAATATAATTTCAATGGGACAAAAAGCAAATCCAATAGGCTTACGTTTAGGCATCATTAAAGGATGGGATTCTAACTGGTACGGCGGTAAAAATTTTTCCGACAAATTAGTCGAGGATTTCAAAATCAGAACGTATTTGAAAGCACGTTTAGCAAAAGCAAGCATTTCAAAAATTGTGATTGAAAGAACAGTAAAAATAATTACTGTTACTATTAACACATCACGTCCCGGGATTATTATTGGTAAAGGTGGCCAGGAGGTTGATAAGATTAAAGAAGAGTTAAAAAAAATCACAAAAAAAGATATTCAAATAAATATTTTTGAAATTAAACGTCCGGAATTAGATGCCCGTTTAGTTGCAGACAGTATTGCCCGCCAGATAGAAGGCCGTATCTCTTTCAGAAGAGCAGTTAAAATGGCTGTAGCTTCTACTATGCGAATGGGAGCTGAAGGGATTAAAGTAAAATGTTCAGGACGTTTGGCAGGTGCTGAAATGGCACGTGTTGAAGGTTACAAAGAAGGACGTACACCGTTGCATACATTAAGAGCTGATATTGATTATGCTTTAGGTGAAGCTCATACAACTTACGGCCGGATTGGCGTAAAAGTATGGATATGTAAAGGCGAAATTTACGGCAAACGTGATTTATCTCCAAATGTAGGAGCTTCGGCACCTGGATCTAAAGATAAAAAAGGCGGACCGCCGACAGGAGGAAATCCGAAATTTGAAAAACGCGGAAACGGTCCAGGCGGACCAAGAAAAGGCGGAAATGACAGAAATGACAAAAGAAGACCTAAATAATTAAACTATTTTAACTGATATTTAATTATCAAAATACAAAAGCTTAAATATAACTTTTAATTACAATACAAAATGTTACAGCCTAAAAGAACCAAGTACAGAAAAATGCACAAAATGAAAATGAAAGGCGACGCAAAACGCGGGGATCAACTTTCATTCGGTTCATTCGGCCTCAAGGCAACTGAAGGATGCTGGGTTACAGCACGCCAATTAGAAGCTGCCCGGGTTGCAGTAACTCGTTTCATGAAACGTGAGGGACAATTATGGATTCGTGTTTTCCCTGATAAACCAATTACTTCAAAACCTGCAGAGGTTCGTATGGGTAAAGGTAAAGGTGCTCCTGAATATTGGGTAACAGTTGTAAAACCAGGACGTGTTATTTTTGAAGCCGAAGGTGTTCCTTTGGAGGTTGCTAAAGAAGCATTACGTTTAGCAGCACAAAAATTACCTTTGACAACTCAGTTTGTTGTTAGAAGAGATTACGCATCTGAAACTGTTAATCCATAAGCAAAAATTAATTGAGAGAATTAATACATAAATAAAATGACACAGGCAGATATTAAACAACTTTCTACAAGCGATCTTAACGGAAGAATAAAAGAAGAAAAAAGTACTTTGGCTAAATTAAAGCTGAATCACTCAGTATCTCCAATTGAAAACCCGTTGAAAATTACTTTCAGCAGAAAAACAGTAGCGAGATTACAAACAGAACTTCGCAGCAGAGAATTAGCATTAGCAAAAAAATAATTTCAAAAATGGAAGATAGAAATTTAAGAAAAGAAAAAATCGGCTTAGTAACCAGCAACAAGATGGATAAGTCAATAGTTGTGTCTGTTGAACGTAAAGTAAAACATCCTAAATACGGTAAGTTTCTTAAGAAAACAACCAAGTTTACGGCACACGATGAAGCAAATATCTGCAGCATCGGCGACAGCGTAAAAATTATGGAAACCCGCCCTATCAGCAAAAACAAATGCTGGAGACTGGTTGAAGTTCTTGAAAAAGTGAAATAATATAAATGCCGATTGCGAATTTGCAATTGCGGATTTTAAAAATTAAACAATAGGTTAAGGAAATGATCCGGTAACATCCGAAATCACAAATCCGAAATCCGAAATATAAAAAAATGGTACAACAAGAATCAAGATTATTAGTTGCGGATAACAGCGGAGCAAAAGAGGTTTTAGTTATCCGTGTACTTGGCGGAACAAAAAAGAGATATGCTTCAATCGGCGACAAAGTGGTAGTAACTGTGAAACATGCATTGCCATCAGGCAACATTAAAAAAGGCGCTGTTTCAAAAGCTGTTGTTGTCAGAACCAGAAAAGAAGTAAGACGAGCAGATGGATCATATATCCGCTTTGACGATAATGCTGTTGTATTATTAAATGCAGCAGATGAGTTAAGAGGCACACGTATTTTCGGGCCGGTTGCCCGTGAACTGAGAGATAAACAATTTATGAAAATAATTTCACTGGCTCCAGAAGTTCTGTAGGTGAATAATTAAATACAGCAATGCAAGCAAAGTTACATATCAAAAAAGGCGATTCAGTTAAAGTTATCGCCGGTGATTCAAAAAATCAAGAAGGTAAAATTCTGTCAATAGACAGAGTAAAAAACCGTGCCATTGTGGAAGGCATTAATTTAGTATCAAAACATACTAAACCAAGTGCAAAACACGCTCAAGGCGGAATTGTGAAGCAGGAAGCTTCAGTTCATGTTTCTAATCTTATGGTAATTGAGCCGGGTACAGGTAAACCAACCCGTATAGGCAGAAAACTAGACGAAAAAAGCGACAAATTAGTACGTTACTCAAAAAAAACAGGGGAGGTAATTAAATAATGGCATATTCACCGAGATTAAAAGACAAGTATAAAGCAGACGTTGTTCCCGCTTTACAAAAAAAATACGGATACAGCAGTTCAATGCAGGTGCCGAAAATAACAAAGATCTGCCTTAATCAGGGAATCGGCGATGCTGTTTCTGATAAAAAATTAATAGAAGGTGCAATAAAAGAAATGACCACTATCAGCGGTCAAAAAGCTGTTGCAACTATTTCTAAGAAAGATATTTCTAACTTCAAACTTCGTAAAGGGGTTCCTATCGGGGTTAGAGTAACTTTACGCGGAGATACAATGTTTGAGTTTTTAGATCGATTAATTTCCGTAGCTTTGCCGCGAATTCGTGATTTCAGAGGAATTAACGAAAAAGGATTTGACGGTAACGGCAATTATACTTTAGGAGTTACCGAGCAGATTATTTTTCCGGAAATAGATATTGACAAAGTGAGTAAAATAATGGGAATGGATATTACCATTGTTACCACAGCAGATAATGATGATGAAGCTTTGGCTTTGTTAAGCGAATTTGGATTACCATTTAAAAATCAAAAAAAATAATATAAGTCGATGGCAAAAGAATCAATGAAAGCAAGAGAAGTTAAACGCAAAAGACTTGCTGATCTATACGCTGATAGAAGAGCCGCTTTAAAAGCAGCAGGGGATTCTGTAGGTTTACAAAAACTTCCAAGAGCTTCGTCTCCGGTGCGCCAGCGCAACCGCTGCAAATTAACCGGCCGTCCAAGAGGTTATATGCGCCAATTCGGTCTTTCCAGAAATTCATTCCGTGAAATGGCTTTGGATGGTTTAATCCCGGGCATCACAAAATCAAGCTGGTAAAAAAGAATTTGTGAGTTGGAGAATTAGAAAATTGGAGATTTAAATAAATAATGTAATAAATCAACAAATCTCTAAATCGACAAATCACTAAATATTAAAATAGAGTATTAATATATAATTATCCTGCGTGCGGGATAAGATATAAAACCAAATAAAATGACAGATACCATTGCAGATTACCTTACAAGAGTAAGAAATGCTATTAAAGCAAACCACAGAATAGTCGAAATTCCTGCTTCCAACCTAAAAAAGGAAATAACAAAAATTCTTTTCGAAAAAGGCTATATTTTAAACTACAAATTCGAAGACTCTACCGCTCAGGGCGCAATTAAAATTGCTCTGAAATACCACCCGGTAAGTAAACAATCAGCTATCAAAAATATTTCAAGAGTAAGTACTCCAGGTTTAAGACAATATGCCGGATCACAGAAACTTCCGAGAGTTTTAAATGGTTTAGGTATTGCCATCATTTCTACTTCTAAAGGTGTAATGACTGATAAAGAAGCTAAAACACAGAAAGTAGGCGGAGAAGTATTGTGTTATGTATATTAAAAATTTGTTTTAGGTTTTGATTTTCTTGCTGCAGGTGCAGCTTTGGACTTTAAACTTTTAACTCTTAAACTTAAAATAAAATGTCAAGAATAGGTAAATTACCAATTGTGCTTCCCAAAGGTGTGGAGGTAAATGTTTCAGATAAAAATTTAGTTACCGTAAAAGGTGCTAAAGGTACTTTGACTCAAAAAATGGACTCTTCTATTACCCTCAAAAATGTTGAAGGTAAAATTATATTAGAACGCGCCACTGAACAAAAAAGGCACAAAGCAATGCATGGTTTATACCGCGCATTAATTGCTTCAATGATTAAAGGCGTTAACGAAGGTTATAAGACTGAACAAGAACTTGTGGGTGTTGGTTTTCGTGCAGCACATAAAGGTCAGATGTTAGAGTTAACATTAGGTTATTCTCACAACGTTTCCTTTGAACTGCCGGTTGAAATTAAAGTAACTACAACAACTGAAAAAGGTAAAAACCCAACTGTATTTTTAGAGTGTGCTGATAAACAGTTAATCGGTGCAGTTGCTGCTAAAATACGTTCATTGCGTAAACCTGAACCTTATAAAGGAAAAGGTATTAAGTTCGCAGGTGAAATATTAAGAAGAAAAGCTGGTAAATCAGCAGGTAAATAAAATGAATCAATCAATTTGAAAATTGGATAGTTTGAAAATCGTTAAACAGTTTCAAATCATCGAATCAGTAAAATATCAAATTAAATAAAAATGGCCTTAGAAAAGAATATTAGAAGAACAAAAATCAAGATGCGTATCCGCAAAGTTGTAACCGGCGATGCTGCAAGTCCAAGACTTTCTGTTTTCAGAAGCAATAAAGGAATTTATGCTCAATTAATTGATGATGTTTCCGGAAGTACATTATTAGCTGCTTCTTCTTCAGATAAAGGTATTGCTGATGTTAAAGGAAACAAAATTGACCAGGCTAAATTAGTTGGAAAAACTATCGCTGAAAAAGCGGCTAAAGCTGGTATTTTATCAGTACGCTTTGACAGAAATGGTTATTTATATCATGGCCGTGTTAAATCATTGGCAGAAGCTGCACGTGAAGCAGGACTTAAATTTTAATTAGAGATTTGCCGCATAGGGAATTAGAAAATTCTAATCCGCCGAAACACAAATCACCAAATCAATAAATCGAAAATAATGTCAAACACTAACATTAAAAGAGTAAAATCAAGCGATATCGAATTAAAGGATAAGCTTGTCAGCATTCAACGTGTAACTAAAGTTACTAAAGGCGGAAGAAACTTTACATTTTCTGCCATAGTAGTGGTAGGAAACGAAAAAGGTATTGTAGGTTACGGTTTAGGAAAAGCTAAAGAAGTTACTGATGCTATCACCAAAGGAATTGATGATGCTAAAAAGAATTTGATAAAAGTAGCTATCGTAAAAGGGACTGTTGCTCACGAACAATATGGTAAATTCGGAGGTGCATTAGTATTTCTGAAACCAGCTGCTCATGGTACTGGTGTTATTGCAGGCGGTGCGATGCGTGCCGTTCTTGAAAGCGTTGGTGTTACTGACGTGTTGGCTAAATCTAAAGGATCGTCTAACCCTCACAACGTTGTTAAAGCAACTATGGATGCACTTACGCAGATGCGTGATGCAGCTACTGTAGCGCAGCACCGCGGTATTTCAATGGAAAAAGTATTTAAAGGATAAATCTAATTTGAAACTTTGAAACTTTGAAAATGTGCTAATGCAATTTTCAAGTTGTCAAATTGCCGAATTATCAAATTAATAAAAAAATGGCTACAATTAAAATAAAACAGACAAAAAGCGGTATCAATCGTCCTGAGCGTCAAAAACGCACACTGCGTGCTCTTGGGTTTACAAAAATGAACCAGACTATTGAAAAAGAAGAAACGCCTCAGATTACAGGCATGATAAAAAAAGTCGCACATTTAGTAACGGTAATAAATTAGAGAACTGCATAACGGAGAATTTAAAAGTTAAATCTCCGGATAAAGCAAACCTCCAAATAAATAAATAAAAAAGATGAACTTAAGTAACTTAACACCGGCAGAAGGTTCGGTTAAAAATGCTAAAAAACGTATAGGCAGAGGACAAGGTTCCGGTAAAGGCGGAACATCCACAAAAGGCCATAAAGGTGCACAGTCCCGTTCAGGATATTCTGCAAAAAGAGGTTTTGAAGGAGGGCAGATGCCTTTGCAAAGACGTGTTCCTAAATTCGGATTCAAAAATATCAACCGTATTGAATACCGCGGTGTAAATTTAGATGTTATCCAGGCTTTGGTAAATGATAATAAGATAAGCACTATTGATATAGACTTCTTAGTTTCAAAAGGATTAGCCCACAAGAACGACAAAGTAAAAATACTTGGCCGCGGTGAGTTAAAATCAAAAGTTGAAATAAAAGTACATTCTTTTTCAGCAGCTGCAAAAACTGCAATTGAAGCTCAGGGAGGCACTGCAGTTTCTATTGAAAAAGTTAATTAGTTTATTATTTGTTGTTTGTATTTTAAATTAACAGATATAAAGAACCTCAAACCATGAACACTGTTTTATGAAAAACTTAATAAATACATTAAGAAACATTTGGAGAATTGAAGACTTAAGAGTGCGTATTTTGAACACTCTTGGGTTTATTTTAATTTATCGTTTGGGGTCCTATATAGTTCTTCCCGGTGTAAACTCTGAAGCACTTGCTGAATCTCATAAAGGTGCTAACGAAGGAATTGTTGGTTTAATTAATATTTTTGCGGGAGGTGCGTTTTCGCGTGCTTCTGTTTTCGGGCTTGGGATTATGCCATACATCTCTGCTTCTATTGTAATACAGTTGCTTGGTATGGCGCTGCCTTATTTCCGTAAGCTTCAGATGGCAGGCGAAAGCGGCCGGACAAAAATTAATCAAATTACCCGTTTCTTAACTGTTATCATTACAATGCTTCAGGCTCCGGGTTATATTGCAACCCAGATTACAAACAAGGTTGGTGTAGTAGGCGATCCAAGCACATTCTGGTACATTCAATCTGTACTTATTTTGATTACAGGAACATTGTTTGTAATGTGGCTGGGCGAAAAAATAACAGACAAAGGTATTGGTAACGGAATCTCATTAATCATTATGATTGGTATTATTGCACGGCTGCCATTTGCATTTGTATCAGAGTTCGGTAATCGTTTAGGCGGTGAAGGCGGCGGTTTGATAATGCTGTTGATCGAAATTGTTCTCTTACTGTTAATAATAATGGGAACCATTTTATTAGTGCAGGGAACCAGAAAAATTCCAGTACAGTTTGCTAAAAAAATTGTAGGTAATAAACAATATGGCGGTGTTCGCCAGTACATTCCGTTAAAAGTAAATGCGGCTGGTGTAATGCCTATCATCTTTGCTCAGGCAATTATGTTTATTCCTTTAACAATTGTAGGCTTCTCTAATTCTGAGGCTTTGTCAGGGTTTGTGGGCACCTTCTCCAACCATTATGGTTTTTGGTACAATGTTGTGTTTGCCCTTATGATTATTTTATTTACTTATTTCTATACAGCCATTACAGTTAATCCTAACCAAATGGCAGAAGATATGAAGCGCAACGGAGGTTTTGTTCCGGGTATCAAACCTGGTAAAAAAACTGCTGAATTTATTGATGCTGTTATGTCGCGCATAACACTTCCAGGGTCTATTTTTCTTGCTCTTATAGCCATTATTCCAGCATTTGCAGTTAAATTAAACATCAGCCAGCAGTTTGCTCAGTTCTACGGAGGAACATCTTTATTGATTTTAGTTGGTGTTGTGTTAGATACTTTGCAGCAGATTGAAAGCCACTTATTAATGCGGCATTATGATGGCTTAATGAAAACTGGAAGAATTAAAGGACGTTCTTCTATGAGCATGACAACTGCATAAAAAATTAATTAGTGAAATAAAGAATTGGAGAATTGGAGAATTAAAACAAATCTCTGAATCAAAAATCATCAAATACAAAAGAGTGTCAAAAGGATTATTTTATAAGACGAAAGAGGAAATTGAATTAATACGAGAAAGTTCTTTACTTGTTGGAAAAACTTTAGCAGAAGTCGCTAAATATATTAGACCCGGAATTACAACTTTATCGCTGGATAAAATTGCAGAAGAGTTTATAAATGATAACCATGCCATCCCTGCTTTTAAAGGATACAGCGGTTTCCCGAATACCTTGTGCATTTCTATAAATTCACATGTAGTTCACGGAATACCGAATAAGTATGAGTTGAAAGATGGCGACATTGTTTCTGTTGACTGTGGTGCGGTTAAAAATGAATATTTCGGCGATTCAGCATACACTTTTGCCATAGGCGAAGTAAAACCTGAAGTGTTGAATCTTCTCAGAATTACTGAAGAGAGCCTTTATAAAGCAATTGAAATTGCAATAGTCGGCAATCGTTTAGGAGATATCGGAGAAGCTGTTCAGACACATGCTGAATCAAATGGATATTCTGTAGTACGTGAATTAGTGGGCCATGGTATAGGCAAAGACCTTCACGAATCACCCGAAGTACCTAATTACGGTAAAAAGGGATCTGGTTTAAAACTGCAGGAAGGATTGGTAATTGCAATTGAGCCTATGATTAATTTAGGTAAAAAAGCAATCATTCAAGAGAAAGACGGCTGGACAATACGTACCGCTGATAACTTACCTTCGGCACATTTTGAGCATACTATAGCTATCGGCAAGAACAAAGCAGATATATTATCCAGTTTTGAATTTATAGAAGAAGCATTAAGAAAAAATTTAAAAATATGCTGATTTGAAATGTTAATGTTGTTTTCAGATTATTAGATTTTTAAATTTAAATTACCAAATAAAATATATGTCGAAACAAGCGTCAATTGAACAGGATGGAACTATTTTAGAAGCATTGTCAAATGCAATGTTTCGTGTTGAGCTTGAGAACGGACACGTAATAACAGCGCATATTTCCGGGAAGATGCGCATGCACTATATTAAAATTTTGACAGGTGATAAAGTAAAAATTGAAATGTCGCCTTATGATTTAACAAAGGGCAGAATAACATACAGGTATAAATAAGTGCCTGAGAATCCAATAAAAAGCATAAATTTGTAAACTATAAATTCGTAACACGCAGTAAAATGAAAGTTAGAACGTCAATTAAAAAGAGAAGTGTTGATTGTAAAATTGTCCGCAGAAACGGAGTTTTATATGTTATCAACAAAAAAAATCCTAAGTTTAAACAAAGACAAGGGTAACAATTAAAAAAATGGAGATTTAGAGATTTGGAGAATTCAAACAAATCAATAAGTCGCTAAATCAATAAATCAACAAATCAACAATTAGAAAACAATGGCAAGAATTGCAGGTATTGATTTACCAAATAACAAAAGAGGTGAAATTGGCTTGACTTATATTTTCGGTATAGGACGCAGCACAGCAAAAAAAGTTCTGGAAGAAGCAGGAATTGACGTGAATGTAAAAGTTCAAGACTGGAATGATGATCAGTTAACTGCTATTCGTACTATCCTTAACGAAAAATATAAATTAGAAGGTTCTTTACGTTCTGAGGTTCAGTTAAACATAAAACGTTTAATGGATATTGGTGCATACAGAGGGATTCGCCACCGTTTGGGCTTACCTGTACGCGGTCAGACAACTAAAAATAATGCGCGTACCAGAAAAGGCAAGCGTAAGACTGTTGCAAACAAGAAAAAAGTAACTAAATAAAATTAGTTTAAAGTTAGAAGTTTTAAAGTTGTTCAAACTTTAAAACTTTAAACTTTGAACTTTTTAAACTATAAAAATGGCTAAACAAAATCAAGCAACAACTGCAGTAAAGGCAGTTGCAAAAAAAAGAGTTGTAAAGGTTGACGCAATCGGCGAGGCACATATCAGTGCTACATTTAACAACATTATTATTTCATTAACCAATATGGCCGGTCAGGTTATCTCCTGGTCAAGTGCTGGTAAAATGGGTTTCCGCGGTTCTAAAAAGAACACACCTTATGCTGCTCAATTAGCTGCTCAGGATTGTGCAAAAGTTGCTCATCTTGCAGGCTTAAGAAAAGTAAAAGTGTTTGTAAAAGGACCAGGTGCAGGCCGCGAATCAGCTATACGTACTATTTCAGGTGCTGGCATTGAAGTGACTGAAATAATGGATATTACGCCTATTCCTCACAACGGATGCCGCCCTCCAAAACGCAGAAGAGTTTAATATTATTATAGTTCAAAGTTTGAAAGTTCAAAGTTTGAAAGTTCGAAGTCAAAAATTTATTTGACAGCAAACAACCAACAACTAACAATCAATAACAAAATAAAATGGCAAGATACATCGGCCCCAAATCAAGAATTGCAAGAAAATTTAAAGAACCTATTTTTGGCCCGGATAAGGCATTAGAAAAAAAGAATTATCCTCCGGGAATGCACGGGTTATCTAAAAAACGTTCTAAACAATCAGAATACGCTGTTCAGCTTCGTGAAAAACAAAAAGCAAAATATACTTATGGTATTTTAGAACGCCAGTTTGCTAAAATTTATACTATGGCACAAAGTGCCAAAGGTGTTACCGGTGAAGTATTACTTCAACTGATAGAATCACGTATTGATAATGTTGTTTACCGTATGGGGATTTCTCCTACACGCAGCGGCGCACGTCAATTAGTTGGACACCGTCATATTACCGTTAATGGAGCTGTTGTAAATATTCCTTCTTATATTTTAAAAGCAGGTGATACTGTTGGAGTACGCGAGCGTTCTAAAACATTAGAAGTTATAAATAATGCTGTTGCTTCTGCATCTAATAAATTCCCTTGGATGGATTTTGATAAAACCAGCATGACTGGTAAATACATTTCAATCCCTGAAAGAGTTCAGATACCGGAAAACATTAAGGAACAGCTCATTGTCGAATTGTACTCTAAATAAAAAACAGAAAAGAGGCAGGAGCGAATAGGCAATCGAAAATAAAACTATTCACTTTACAAAAAACTATTAACTAAGAACTATTAACTAATAACTATATATACAATGGCAATTTTAGCTTTTCAAAAACCTGATAAGGTTATTATGATTAACTCCAGTGAAACTGAAGGACAATTTGAATTCCGTCCATTAGAGCCTGGCTATGGTATTACAGTAGGTAATGCTTTAAGAAGAATTTTGCTGTCATCACTTGAAGGCCATGCAATCACTACAATTAAAATTGAAGGAGCTGAACATGAGTTTTCTACACTTAAAGGTGTTACTGAAGATGTAACTGAAATTATCCTTAACCTTAAACAGGTTCGTTTTAAGAAACAGATTGAGACTACAGATTTTGAAAAAGTAACAGTTACTATCACCGGCAAAACTCAATTGACTGCAGGCGATATCGGTAAATTTACTTCCGGATTCCAGGTATTAAATTCAAATTTGGTTATCTGCAATATGGAGCCGAGCGTAAAGCTTAAATTAGAAATAACAATTGACAAAGGACGCGGTTATGTTCCTGCTGAAGAGAACAAGCCGGTTAATGCAAGTTTAGGTTTAATTCCAATCGACTCTATTTATACTCCTATCAAAAATGTTCAGTACAGCATCGAAAACTTCCGTGTTGAACAAAAAACAGATTATGAGAAGCTGATCATGAATATTGTTACTGACGGCTCAATTCATCCGAAAGAAGCATTGAAAGAAGCAGCTAAAATTTTGATTCATCACTTTATGTTATTCTCTGACGAGCGTATCACATTGGATACTGAAGAAAAAATGGCTACTGAAGAGTTTGATGAAACTTCATTACACATGCGTCAGTTATTGAAAACTAAATTAGTGGATATGGATTTATCGGTACGCGCTTTAAATTGCTTAAAAGCTGCTGATGTTGATACACTTGCTGATTTAGTATCATTTGCTAAACATGATTTATTGAAATTCCGCAACTTCGGCAAAAAATCATTAACTGAATTAGAAGATTTAGTTGCAAACAAAGGCTTGACTTTTGGAATGAACTTAGCAAAATATAAATTAGATAAAGAGTAATTAAATAATTAGAGAAATTGGGAAATAGAGAGTTGGAGAATTATAAAAAATTCAAATCACTTATTCTCTAAATCACTAAATCACAAAATAAACATGAGACACGGAGATAAATTAAATAATTTAGGAAGAAAAACAGCTCATCGCAAAGCTATGCTGGCAAATATGGCCAGCTCATTGATTCTTCACAAACGTATAACTACTACTACTGCTAAAGCTAAAGCTTTGAGGTTATATGTTGAGCCGCTTTTAACTAAATCAAAAACAGATTCTACTCACTCTAGACGTACTGTATTTGCTTATTTAAAAAGTAAAGAAGCTGTTGATATGCTGTTCAAGGATATCGCTGGTAAAATTGCTGACCGTCCGGGAGGATACACCAGAATTTTAAAAACTGGTACCCGTTTGGGCGACAGAGCTGATATGTGTTTTATTGAATTAGTTGATTTCAATGAAAATATGTTAGCAGCAAAAGCACCTGTTAAAGCTAAAACAGCACGCCGCAGCACTAAAAAGAAAACTACTGACACTGCTGCTAAAGCAACTGAAACTCCGGCAGCGGAAACTAAGAAAGCTTCTGATGCTCCGGCAGATGAAACTCCAAAAGCTGAATAATTAATTCAATAAATAATTGGAATTGGAAAAGGATAAAGTAATTTTACTTTATCCTTTTTTTTTGTGGAAAAGGTTTTAGTATATAATGAAGGATCTTTATATATGATTTAGAAGATTCTTCATCCTTCCATGAAAAATGAAAGGATTCTGAATGACATGATGATTATATTATTTCTTTTTTTCTTACAATATCATCCCGAAGAGCCTTTTGGCGATGAAGGATCTTTTTATACGAGTTAAAAGATTCTTCATCCTTCCATGAAAAATGAAAGGATTCTGAATGACAGCATGATTATATTTATTACTTACCACATAAAAAACAAACCTCAATGAACTCAAAACTCCTTCTTACTTCACTACTTACATTATCAATATATCTTATCTCCACAGCCCAGCCGATAACCCAGGTTACCGGTTTTGGTAGCAACCCGGGAGCTTTGAATATGTATAAATATGTGCCTGCCGGGATAACCGGTGCTGCGCCTTTAGTAGTTGCACTGCATGGCTGTACTCAGAATGCAAGCCAATATGCTTTACAATCAGGATGGAATAAATTGGCAAACCTTCATAAATTTTATGTTATTTATCCTGAGCAGATTACAGCCAACAACAGCAGCAGCTGCTTTAACTGGTTTGATACAACAAATGTGAATAAAAATCAAGGAGAAGCGATGTCAATAAAACAGATGGTAGATTATACGATTGCTAATTATTCAATCAATCCTTCAGCAATATATGTTACAGGATTATCTGCCGGTGCCGGAATGACTGTGGTGATGCTTGCTGATTATCCCCAGGTATTTAATAAAGGAGCAATTATGGCCGGTCTGCCTTATAAAGCTGCAACATCTGCTTTAGGAGCTTACAGCGCAATGAATGGAACTGTAGTTAAAACTCCTGCTCAATGGAGTTCATTAGTAAAAAATCAGAACCCGGGATATACCGGTCCGTTTCCGCATACGGCTATTTTTCAGGGAACATCGGACTTTACGGTTAATAGTGCAAATGCAACGGAACTTATCAAGCAATGGACTGACCTGAACAATGCCGACCAGACTGCAGACTTTACCATTAACTCTTTCGATGGCAACTCAATTATTCAGCAGACTATTTACAATGATAATTTAAATAACCCTGTAGTTTATTGTTACAAAATCACGGGTATGGGTCACGGGATTTCATTAGATACCGGATCATGTCCAAGGCAGGGAGGCGTGGCTGCAACCTATGCTTTAGAGAATCATTTTCATTCTACCTATTGGGCGGCTGATTTCTTTAATCTTCTTACAAGTCCTTATGTTATTGCGGGAGCTGTGCAGGTTGTTCCATCGGCTAATAATATAGTATATAGTGTTCCGGCAGCAAGCGGTTCTACTTTTGCCTGGATTGTTCCGGCAGGAGCTTCCATTGTGAGCGGGCAGGGAACAAACAGCATTACTGTTAATTTCGGAACAATGGGCGGCATTGTAGAGGTAACTGAAACTACTTCAGGAAACTGCAAAAAGGATGCTGCTGAATTGAATGTTACTGTAACGGGCTCAACTAATATTGATATTTTAACAATTGAACATATTACCTGTTTTTATAACAGGGGGGATAACACCATCAGTATATATAACAAAGATTTAACTGAATTGAATTCCCTTGCAATATACAATGCAATTGGACAGAAAATAAATCAGGCTTATACAATAGGAGACGATAAAATAGTTTTTTCCTCGGAATTAAAAACAGGAATTTATTTTATTTATGGCTTTATTTCCAAAAAGCCTTTTGTATCTAAAATAATGGTTTATTAAAACGGGAGGATAGAATACACTTGTTGTAATTTCTGAGAGGGTTCTCCCCTGCCCTGATTTCAAATTAAAATATTGGTTCAAAAAACGGGAGGATAAAATAATCTTCTTATAATTTCTGAGAGGGTTCTCTCCTGCCCTGATTTCAAATACTTATTCCTAAATATAGATTTATAAATATTACAGAAATCACTAAGCCCTCTAAAAACCTGAGTTCGATTCTAAGATAAGGTTTACGGGCTATGTTTGTAACTCAACTGTCTATTTACGAATTAATCGAACTCAGGTTAAAAATAAAAGAACTGCAGCATTAAATGCTGCAGTTCTTTTATTGCTTCGCCGAAATTACCTGCCCGGAACTATTTATAAGAGATTTTGTTGTGATGCTTCCAGCATCTGCCATCAATGTCTTTAGTCATATTTTTGCATCTATGCCCATCCTTGTAAATGTATGTACACTGCCATTCTTTTTTTTCTTTAGCAGGAGTTTTAACTTTTACATCATTTTGTTCATTGGATGCTTTTGGTCTTGGTTCACTTGGATTTACAGGGGAAGGTCCTGCTCCTCCTATATTCTTTGTTGCAAAACTATGGTCTTCCTGCAAAGGGCCGCTGTTTCTGCTTTCTGTTGTATTAGCATGCACTGGACGGGCTTCATTGACAGGTCCGCTGTTTCTTTTTTCATCGGCTGAACTATGTGCCGGTTTAGATTCACTATATGAATGCGATGCAGTATGCGTTGGAGTATGTGCTGCGGCATGACTCTGTGTACCTGATGCCTTACTTGCTGAGCCGGCAGTACCGCCCTTTTTGGTTTGAGCGGATGAACCGAATGTAAATAAACCAAACATTGCTAAAAATAAGATAGATTTTTTCATTTTGGCATGTATTAAATTTAAAGTTCTGGTGTTTCCAGTTTATCTATATATAGCAGACCAATTAACGTACCATGTTTTTTTGATTGGATTGTTTAACCTTACCACTGCTCTTTCCTTGAAAAAAAGGAGAGGGAGAATGGGAAAACATTTTCAACAGGCCGAGATAAAAGAAACCTCACCCAAACCCTCTCCTTGAAAAAGGTGAAAGAGTGAATCGCAATGGTATTTTTAATTGGCTGAATTATAAGAAACCTCCCCCCTGCCCTGTCCTTGAAAAAGGTGAGAGTGTGAATCGCAATGATATTTTCAATTGGCTGAGTTAAAACAAAAAAAGAAATGATATTAAAATTTAATATTCTAAAAAGAAATGATATTTTTAAAATATCATAAATTGATTCATAAAATAATTGCCTGATGAAATTTTAAAAGGCTCACATAAATTTAAAAAAATTAATACTTCTTACTCAAATCCAAATGCTTAAAGTACTTAAGGAAAAAACAATTTTTAAAGGCCCGCTGGTTATTGAGGAAGGCACAATAAGTGATGAGGATGGAAATAAATTTAAACGTCTTCGATTAAAAAGAGAAAACTGTTCGGCAGTATTAATTTTTAACAGCGATTCAAACAAAATAGTTTTAGTTAAGCAATTTCGTTATCCAATATATTCCCAAACTCCAGACGACATTCTCGAAATTGCTGCAGGCAAAATAGACAAAGGTGAAACTCCTCTGCAAGCTGCAATCAGGGAAACAGAAGAAGAAACCGGATATAAGATACAAGCTGAAAACATACAATTTCTATTTGATTGCTTTGCTTCACCAGGATATAGTTCTGAACGTTTTTTTATATTTTATGCAGTGGTTAAAAATTCGGATAAAATTTCAAAAGGAGGGGGATTAAAAAGCGAGAATGAACATACCGAAGTAATTGAAATAGATGTTAATGAATTTAAAGAATTATTGTTTAAAGGAGCTGTCAAAGATGCCAAAACATATATTGCAGGCTTACATTTCTGCCTGATCAAAAATGTGTGAGTTCATTATTTTTAATTAATTGAACAAACATAAATCAAGCCCCTGGAGATTTTCTTCACATTTTCATTCCCCCTTTTTTATTCAGAATAAATTGCCTTGATATCGAGAATCCGAGCCTGAAGCCTTTGTTTGACAATGATGAGGCCGCTCTTTCAAAGCCTTTTTACATTTAAAATTCAGAAGTATAAAGATATAAATATGTAATGTCTTATGAAATTTGGGATTAAAAAAAATCTTAAATCAGCACAAAAAATCTGTCATCCCGAACTCTTGTGAAGGATCTTTTTGTGAATGCTGAAATTTCAATAAAGATTAAATAGACTGCAGCCCATATTAAATTTTTTTTATTGCCCTTGGCGATGATTCATTTGAGATTGCTGAGGGTTCAATTGAGATTAATGATGATTCAATTGAGATTGATGATGATTCAATTGAGATTGAAGAGGGTTTAATTAAGATTGGTGAGGGTTCAATTGAGATTGAAGAGGGTTCAATTGCTATTAAAATTTTTTTATTGAGATTGGCGATGGTTCAATTGAGATTGGTGATAATTCCTATGATTAGGAAGTGGCTTCGTTTGATTAAGATGCTGATTCTTTAATTTGCCTCTGCACAGCTAACTGTTTCTTCATTCATTTATCAAATGATACCGTAAAATAGATAATATCTCCCTTTAAATAAATAGAGTATAATTATTTAATAAAGTTGTAGTACGTTTACAAAAGCAAATCAGTCAATTCTGAATTGAATTTTAAACAAAAATTAAATGAAAAAAAAGCTGCTTTTCCTTGCGATAATAATTACCAATTATTGTTCTGCTCAATACAACAAACTATACGATTTTTCAGGAACAATAGACGGAAAAAATCCCTTCAATGCCCTTGTTTCTGATGGCATTTTTCTTTTTGGTACAACATCGTATGGCGGAGTAAATGATAAGGGAGTTCTATTTAAAATAAAGACCGATGGAACTGGCTATTCCAAATTATTAGATTTTGCAAACGATACTGTCCGTGGCTATTATCCCCAGGGTTCTCTTTTTTCTGACGGACTATTTCTCTATGGAATGACGCCATCCGGCGGAATAAACGATGATGGTGTGCTCTATAAAATTAAGTTTGATGGAACGGGATATTCTAAACTGCTTGATTTTTCAAGTGCCTTATACGGAAAATGGCCTCTTGGTTCCCTTGTTTCAGATGGAACATTTCTTTATGGAATGACTGGAAAGGGAGGAATAAACGATACAGCGAGTGGAGGAGATGGAGTTATCTTTAAAATAAAACCTGATGGAACCGGATATACTAAACTGCTTGACTTTGCGGGAATAGCAAATGGTAGTCGTCCAGAAGGTTCTCTATTTCTTGACGGTAACTATCTGTATGGAATGGCTGGTTTTGGCGGCATAAACAGCTCCGTAAATGAAGGAGACGGTGTAATCTTTAAAATAAAGACCGATGGAACAGGTTATTCAAAACTACTTGACTTTGCAGGTGCTTCAAATGGGAATACACCCAACGGGGATCTTGTTTTTGACGGAACTTATCTCTATGGAATGACCGGTTTGGGTGGAACAAATAATACTGGAAATATCTTTAAAATAAAGCCAGATGGTACAGGATTCTTAAAACTTTTAGATTTTACAGGTGCCCCAGACGGATATTTTCCTAATGGTTCTCTAATTTTGGTTGGATCTTTACTATATGGTATGACATTTTATGGAGGAACGAGTACTTCTTGTTCAAATGGCTGTGGAATTATTTTTAAAATAGCGACAGACGGAACGGGCTATTCTAAACTCCTAGATTTCACAAATTTTGCTACCGGAAGAAATCCTAATGGCACACTTATTTCAGATGGGAATTTTCTTTATGGAGTAACAAATGGCGGAGGGTTAAACGATATGGGAACAATTTTTAAAATTGGATTAACAACAGGCCTAACTGAAAATAATCAATCAAATGCTATTTCAATTTGTCCTAATCCTTCTTATGGTATATTTCAAATATCAAGTGATAAATTTAACATATCAAATCTTAAAATTAATAATATTCTTGGAGAAGATATCTATGAATCCAAAATAGATAATTTCAAATCAGAAATTGATTTATCAAATCGACCAAACGGTATTTATTTCATAAATGTGAAAACAGATCAAGGTGTTTTATTTAAAAAATTAATCATTAATAAATAGAAATAAAAGTTCATAAATGAACCAATTTTTGAAGTGTATTTCAGCTCAGTATATAGCACGAATTCCGCTAATATCTATTGTCAATGAGCCATTGCAGGTATTATTTACTTAAAAAATCGGAGACTCAGTAAGAGTAGCATGTAAAAACAAAAATTATCGTTTAGCGCTGCGTCTCGCTTCGCTTTTTTAACCGGCATCCTGCCGAACTATTGATTAATTGTAACTCATGACAAAAAATAGATTTTATTATTTGATTTTGTTTTTATTTTTTCAAACTGCATGCATCTTTGCACAGGATGCTAAAATTGAAATTCCAAGTTTCAATGACAAGTATTCTGAATATGTAAAGAAGCTTGAAAACGGCAGTACAGGCATTGATTATACTGATTTCAGAAACAGTTTTTTAGACAGCAGACAGTTTGATAAAAAAGGTTCAAATTATGACAGCTTAAAAAAATTAGTTTATCCCGCCGTAAAAATTAAAAACTATACTGAAGTAATCAAGCTTACAAAAGCAATGTTAAGCATAGACTATACAAGTATGTTTGCACATAAGTATTTACAGCAGACCTATAAAAATTTAGGAGACACAATAAATAAAAACAAATACCATGATATTGAGTTCGGCCTTTTATATTCAATCACCAGAAGCGGTGATGGCAAAACTTGTGAAACAGGCTGGCATGTAACACAAATTGAAGAAGAATATTTTATACTAAATATGATTGGTGCTGACCTGCAAGTGCAGAGTCTAATTAATTCAGACAAAAACACCTGCGATAGAATGGAAGTAAAAACAGAAGAAGGAGAAGTAAAATCATATTACTTTGAAATAAATAAATTATTTGAAAAGGAAAAAAAAATGTTTGAAAAATAATAACACAAGCAGCGCATCAATTTATCAAATGCTTTACCATCCAAAGTTTCGGCCATTTTTTTCAAACAGAAATTAAATATATTTTCAATATTCTCTATTGATTTCCTTAGTTTCCCAAATCACAAAATTTCCTAAAATATAATTTTTGGCACGGCACTTGTATTTTCTCCTTCAAGAAACTGAATTAACAAAAACACTATAAACAAAGGCATTCAGCCGTTTTAAATAAACACAAAAAAATCCAGCCCATGAACTAATTTACTTTTGAGCTCAAATAATAGAATGTTTAACAAGCATATTTGCTAATGTATTGCAATACAAAATCAAATATGCACAAAACCTAAAATTATGAAACCAAAAGCAAATTTGGGATTAGCCGGAACCGGCATCCCCGATAAAATTCAGAAAGCAAGAATCTATGCCACACGTATAGATGAAAATCCAAGCTCGTTTCCAAATGCCAGTCCATCACCTGCAGAACTGAGAGCAGGAGCAACAGCCTTGGAAACTTCGTATGAACCAGCCCAAAATGGCGTAGCCGTAAATACAACAACTACATCATCCATGCACGATGATGAGGCTATATTGGATGCATTAGTTGTAAAACTTAGTCACTATGTAGAAGACCTTCCCGGCTGTACCCCCGCCTTAATTACTCTATTGGGTATGGTAGTAAAAGGTCCGGGCGGTAATTACGGAGGTTTATTCGGCGGTAAGTCCAGTACTGTAGGCTGTGCAAGTCTTCGCACTCCAAAAGTTAAAGGTGCATGTTACTTATTTCAGAAGTTTCAAGGGCTTAATCCTCCAACTGAAGCTGACTGGCAGTTTGAAGGAATAAGTACTCATGTTACGTATGAAGCAACAGGCTTAACCAGTGTAACAAAATACTGGTTCAGAGTAATACCAATCGTTGGTCAGGTACAGGGTACTCCCAGTGCAGCCTTTGATATTGTGATTAAGTAATCACAAACAAAAAATCTAACCGTTTATTGTTTCTTTAATCTTTCCAATAAACAGGTTAAATAAAAGTCTCCTTCCATAGCAGAAGGAGGCTTTTTTTTTGCGGTTTATATTTAGGATAAAAAGAAGATTACACTGCTATGTTATGAGTGAAGCAGTAAGTAACAAGGAACCGTTTTTTTTGAATCTTCATTTTATCTTACCAGCGTAACAATGCCTTTGTAACTATGATTTATGTTTTTAAAATCAAGCACCTTAAATGAATAAACATATACATCTCCTTTTGCAATAACATTTTTATTATCCACCCTTCCATCCCAGGGTTTGCTGCTGTCATTAGAAAAGAAAATCTGATTTCCCCAGCGATCAAAAATTGACATTTCGAATGACTTAATAAAAGTCCCTTTACCGGTGAAAGTATCATTAATGCCATCACCATCCGGAGTGAATGCATTGGGGATATAAAATAAAAAATCCGGTTCAATAGTGATTGTTTGGTTTGTTGTATTGCTGCATCCGTAAAGTGTTGATGTAACTAATGTAATTACATAAACGCCGGTATCAGCGTAGGTATGCGGATTAGGGTAATGTGCAGAAGAGGTATCTGAATCTCCAAAATTCCATTTCCAGAAATCAGCACCGCTTGATAAATTTATTATTGAAATCACAGGGTCGGAAATTGATGCTGATGCAGGCGTAACAGTGAAACTCGCAATAGGATTGGGATATACAGTAATAAAATCATTTATTGTTAATGATTTAACACAGCCGCTGTCTGAAACAGCTTTAAGTGTAACATTAAAATGATTCGGTAAAACTAAAGCATTGTTTGAATAGCAATGAGTCGGAGTCTGCAAATTTCCATTTGGGCTGTTATCTCCAAAAGTCCATAACCATGAGGCAATAGAACCTGCTGCAATTGAAGATGTGTTTTGAAAATTAAGGCATAAAGGTTCACATCCAGCAGTATCGTTACTCGTAAAATTAACAATGGGGTTTGGGTGCACAACACTTGTTTTACTTATAGAATCCACGCAGCCAAAGGTGGAAACAACATTTAAGCTTACATTATAGGAACCGTTTGCAGCATATATATGAGAAGTGTTTGGAGCCGCTGAACCAATACTTCCATCACCAAAAGCCCATGTCCATTGATGAATAGTGTCAGTTGGTAAAATCGCAGACAAATCAGTAAACTGAACAATGCTTCCATCACAAACATTAGTTGTGCTGTAATTGGCCGCAGGCAAAGGATGAACAACAACGCTTTTTGTGATAGAGTCTTTGCAGCTATTATTTGTAGTAACAACTAAGTGAACTTGAAATGTTCCGGGATTTGTAAAAGTGTGGCCGGGGTTTTGAATGGTGCCGGATGTCGCATCTCCAAAATTCCAATTCCAGCCGGCAATAGTACCTGCAGTAACTTTTGAAGAATCGTTGAAATTCATAATTTCATGCAGACAAACATTTACAGAGCTGTAATCAGCATTAGGCATATTAAATACTGTAATAGAATCTTTCAAAGTGTCGGCACAGCCCAGATTAGATGAATGAGTAATCAATGTAAGGTGGTAGTTACCCGGTGCTGAATAGATGTGCTTTGGGCTCCAAACTGTTGAATTTAAAGGCGACCCATCACCAAAATCCCAAGACCAGCCGGCAGTGCTTCCCATTACAGGACTTGCAGTTGTGTTAATAAAATCAGCTGAATCTGATAAACATGCATTGCTGAAAGTAAATCCGCTGTTTGGTGCGTCAAAAACTTTTACAAGATTATTTATTGCCGCTGAACATCCATCAACAGTAGTTACAATCAGGTTAACCGTATAGGATCCTGAGGAAGCGTAGAAATGAGAAGGAGCTTGCAGATTATTTGTTGTGCCATTATCACCAAAAAGCCATAAGTATGAAAAAATGGATGTAGAATTATCAACTGCAGCAGTATTCATAAAGTGAACTGTGTCGCCAAAACAAACATTGCTGTATGTAAATCCTGCCGATGGATTGTAAAAAACAGGAACAGCTTTTACCGCCGAATCTGCACAGCCGAAGCTGTTGCTCACAATTAAAGTTACGTTGTAAACTCCGCCGTTAGAATAAGTATGAGTTGTGTTTTGAGCGTTATTACCAGGGCTCATATCTCCAAAACCCCATTGCCATTGGCTGATGTTTCCTAATGCAGTAGTTGAGCTGTCGTTAAATACAGTTGCCGCGCCAAGGCAGACATTTGTTTTTCCAAAATTTGCATTTGGATTTGGATGTATGATAATTGTATGGGATATGGAATCTGAACAGCCAAAATTTGATGCAGCAACAAGTTTAACATTGTATGAACCCGCCGCATTAAATAGATGCCCTCCCAAAATATATTGGTTTGTAATTAAAGTACTGCCATCCCCAAGATTCCATATCCATGCAGCAATGGTATCCGTTGGTGATATAGTTGATGCATCATTTAAAAATGCGTTTGCGCCGTAACAAACATCTTGGAAAGAAAATTGTGCTGCAGGCAATGCATGAACTCTAATTGACACAATAGAAGAATCATTGCAGCCGTTGCTTGAAACAACTTTTAATTTTACATTAAATATTCCTGATGTAGAATAAAAGTGAACAGGGGATTGCTGTAATGAAAAATTTCCATCGCCGAAATCCCATGTTTGCAAAAGGATACTTCCGAAACTAATGGAAGAGTTATTAATGAAATAAGTTGAATCGCCAAAGCAGACATCTGATGCAGAAAACAATGCATTAATCTGGCTGACATTTATTGCAGCAGTATCTTTTTCATTGCAGCTATTGCTATCTGTAACAGTTAATATATAAATCGAATTGTTTGAAGGACTGATAATTTGTGAAGGGTTTGTAATTCCATTGCTCCATAAATAGGAATAAGGAGGGATGCCGCCAGTTGTAATTGAATTTAATGTAACACTTTCTCCCAAACAAATAACCGAGTCTGAAACGCTGACATTTACATTTAGTTTATCAGGTTCTAAAACTGTAACAGAGTGCGAACGCGGCAAGAGGCATCCTGTATTACTGATAGTAACCGTATATGTTCCTGCTGGAAGTCCGGATGCTGTTGCTCCTGTTTGAGCAGAAGCAGCGCCGCTCCATTGAAATGTGTATGGCTGAATTCCGCCGGAAGCATTTACAGCGATGCTTCCGGTACTATCACCCTTACATTTTACATTTGTAACAGATACTGTGGTAAAAAAAGGTGCAGCACAGGAAATACAGGAAGCAAAAATGGAACAATTTGGATAAATAAAATTGCCTGTCCATAATGCAGTGTCTTTATAAATATAAAATTCATCCATATACCCAATTAACTGATTATAATTATCTGCACTGTAACCCAGTGTCAGCCCATTGCTGTTTGAAATACTTGTTGAATGAATAGCATCGGTAGCCAAACAGCCGTTAATATATATTGAAAAGCGGCTTCCTTTACGTACCAAAGCCACATGGGTCCATACTTGAGGAAGCATTGTTGATGAATTTTGGGAAACAATTGTACCAAGCCCTTGTCTGTCACTTAACATCCAGCCTGTTCCCGGATAGTACATGAAAGAAATGTGTTCTGCCGGAAAGCTCCTTAAGTCAAATGCCGGTTGTATTGTTGAAATGTTGTCGAGGTATATCCAGAAATGAATTGTAAAGTCGCCGTTAACAAGATCAAAATTCGGATTTGAAGGAGAGAACAGATAATTTCCTCCGGGCTGCAATGAATTGCCGTCAAAAAAAATGGCAGTATTATTACAGTTGCTGCTGTTAACTGGATTCCCGGTGACACTTATCGGCAGGTTGTTTGGGCTTGTGTCCGAAAAACTGTTTGTCCCATTCGATCCAATGGCATTAAGATGGAAAACGGGATTTTGCCCCCAAAGGGAGGAAAATAAAAAATTAAATAATAAAAAAATAAGAGTAAAACTTTTTCTCTGTTTTTCTATAAATGCCATATTGTGCGGTTATTGCCGTAAAATTAATAACTTCTATAGATTACGGATGGCTAAAGAAAAATTATTTACTCAGCCGGACAAGCCTAATGAGACAGCCTTTGTCAAATAATTTATTTGGCAGTTGTCGTTCAAATGTCATCCGAAAAGGCTGCGTTTAAAATTGGGGTTATGCAGCCCGCGAGGCGTTTAACCGCTTATTATTTCATCAGTTTTCAATAAACAAGTTACAAACAAATGCCTCCTTTCATTGTCGCACGGGGCTTTTCCCATGCTGTTTGTTTTATGAATTAGAGCTTCAAATCATTAAGATAAAATAGAATTAACACAGAATTAACGCAGGATTAATACAGAATCGAAATATACATTTATTGAAAATTTATTATAAACCTTATATATTTTCATGAGAAAAATATTCATTTTAGCTATAATATTATTTTCAAATAATATAATTGATGCACAGATAAAAATTTTATTTGATGCCACAAAAGCAGAAACTGCCGGCAATGCTGATTGGGTAATTGATTCCGATCTGCATAATATTGGTTATGGAAACGGCCCTGCCGCAATAGGTTCGGGAAACGAATCAAATCCGCAGCGTTTCCCATCTCCTCCACAGTCAGGTATTACAAGCAGCACACCTGAAACATACTGGGAAGGATCTCTTTCAGCATGGGGTGTTGATTGTGCAAAAAAAGGATACCAGGTTGAAACGCTGCCATATAATGTTCCAATTACTTACGGCAATACTTCCAATGTTCAGGATTTATCCAACTACAAAGTTTTTATAATTGATGAACCCAATATTGTTTTTTCTGCCTCCGAAAAAACAGCTATAATGCATTTTGTACAAAATGGCGGCGGCTTATTTATGATTTCTGATCACACTGTTTCAGATAGGAATAATGACGGCTGGGATTCTCCGCATATATGGAATGACCTGATGACTAATAATTCTGTGCAGAATAATCCTTTCGGAATTACTTTTGATTCAGCCAATTTTTCTGAAACATCAACCAACGTACCAAATTTACCAAATGACTCATTACTTCATGGGCCTATGGGAAATGTTACGGAAGTAAAGTGGAGCAACGGTACATCAATGACTTTGAATACAACACACAACAGCACAGTAAAAGCGGTTGTGTACAAAACTGGTTCTACCTTTGGAGCAACGGGTGCAATGGCTGCTTATGCACGCTTTGGACTTGGTAAAGTTGCAGCCATCGGCGATAGTTCGCCTCCTGATGACGGCACCGGTGATCCTAATGATGTTCTATATAACGGCTGGACATCAGATGCCGCCGGAAATCATGAACGACTAATCATGAATGCCACAATTTGGCTTGCAGAAACCAATAGCAGCTGTACACCGGTTGCAGCCAATGCATCATCCGCAACTGTTTGTGCCGGAGCTTCTGTTACACTTACCGGCAGCGGAGCTGCTTCTTATACATGGTCAGGCGGCATTATAAATGGTACTGCATTTATCCCAACCGCAACTGCAACATATTCTGTTACTGGTACAGGCGGAAACAGCTGCACTAATGCTGCTGTAAAAACAATCACAGTGCTGCCGGTATTAAGCAGTACTCAAACTCTTACTCTTTGTGCAGGGCATAGTATAACCATTGGAGCAGCAGTACATAATACTGCAGGAACATTCACAGATGTTTTAACTTCATCAACGACTGGCTGCGACAGCACAGTTACAACTAATTTAACTATAAATACAATTAATAACGCAGTCACTGTTTCGGGCCCGGCCTTAAGTGCAATTGCAGCACCAGCTGCCTATCAATGGTTAAATTGCAGCAGTATAAATGGAATAATTGCAGGCCAGACCACACAAACTTTTACTGCATCTGCCAGCGGAAGTTATAAAGTTATTATATCGCAGAACGGCTGCACTGATACTTCTGCCTGCTATAATATAAGCACTACAGGTATTAATGAAAACAGCGATATTGGAGGTTTAACTATTTTTCCGAATCCTTCGGAAAATATAATAAACATAAGTCCTCCGTTTCCAAGCCAAAATTTCAGTCTTGAAATCTATTCACCGCTCGGTGAGTTGCTGGTAAAAACAACTGACAAAATTGTTATTGATATTTCAAGTTTCACAAACGGAATTTATTTAATCAACATAAAACAAGCTGACAAAATCTGGACAAGAAAAATAATAAAGAAATAATACTTCCTGGGTTTGCCTCCTGCAAAGCTTTTAAAGACAGGTTAAAACAAATATCCAAAGTCATTCAATAAAACCAATCGGTTGAACTCTGAATTTATTTCGTATGTATAATGAACATTAACTCATTATTTTTTTACTTCTTCTGATAAACAAGTTAAAATAAAATCTCTTTCTCAACGGAAAGAGTTTTTTTTGACCTTACATTTAATATATCCTCGTATTTATTTCAAAATAGAATTTTGAATTTAATTATATATCTTTAAACTTTCCACTTAAATTTATATATCGCTAAAATTCTAATTAAAATGAAAAACTCAATTACCACAAATTATTTATGCGGTATTGCTAAAAAGCTTTTCCTTACAATGTTTTTATGTTTTACTTTTTTTGCAGGCTTTTCACAGGCTTCATATTTTGGAAACATGAAAGCGTTTGACGAAAAAATTACGGCCCAAATTTCAAAAAACAATTTTACTGCTGCATTAAATTTAGTCGATACGCTGTCGAAGAACAACGATTTTTTACCATCATATTCTAAATATTATTATAAGGGTTTTATATTTAAAGAAAAATATAAAAAAAATCATAGCAATAATGATTATGATTCTTGTTTGTTTTATATGTCCAAAGCAAAATTATCTGCTAAAATTACTGGATTATCAATTAATGATGAGAGCAAAACTGTCCTGAAGTTTATATTAATTTTAAACCATAACTCTGCCTCAGCAGCACTGGATAAATTTCAAATAGATTCTGCAGAGTATTATTATTCCAATTTCAAAAAAACTCTTTTAATTATGGATTCATTGTCACCTTCTTCTACTGATATTGAATTCAATTGTGCTATAGGTTCAACTTGTTATAGATTCTATGAACAAAACAAAAAAGCAAACAATTCTTTCGCTGATAAAGGCTTTCAATACTTTAAACAAATACTTCAGGTTGATTCAAATAATTATACAGCAAATTACAATACCATGATTTACTATTTCAATCAGGCAGTTGAAAATTTAGGAAAAGGTGAATATTGTAAACAAGTTGAAATTGCAAATACAGTTGACTGGTCGAACCCAAACACGCAAATACCAAGCATCGAAAAGCTGCTAGAGTGTGTTAAACCGCAAGAGTATGAAAAATATAACGTATCTCCTCCAATGAGAAAAGCACTGCCGTATGCGCTGAAAACATATCAGCTTGCCCCAAAAAACAAAAATGTTCTTACTGCACTTTTTGGAATTTATTATACAACAGGCTCTGAAGCAAATGCCCTCATTTATAGAAAAAAACTTGACGATTTAAGAAACGGCAACTGAAATAGTGAATAAAACAGATAAAAAAAATTCTCTTTCTCAATGGAAAGAGAATTTTTTATTTACTTTTCAGCATAAAATAATATCCTTCAAAGGCTCATTTTATTGTATTATGAAAGTGTCTTCAATAAAACAAAATAGAGAAAAATGAAAATAAGTGTTTTTACTTTTGTTTTTATTCTCAGCCTAAGCAGTTTTGCCATTGCACAGCAGCCCTTGCCAAATGGACAAATAACAGCTATTACTAATTTTTTTGACGGATACAACAAACATGATTATAAAAAAATGCGAAGCTCCTTTCATTGGATAATGAAATTAGTTTTATCTGAATGGAAAACCAAAGAGATGTTTGGAGCCCAGAATGCTATGGATGGAAATGCTTCAGTCCTAAGCATTAAAAACATTACAGCCTCTAAAGTTTCTGTAGAGTTAGTGTATAGCGGCGATACTACAGTGAGAGAAAATATGGGTTTTGAGTTTACAAAAAAAAATAAAATAATTGGCTTCAGCCATCAATCTGTTAAGTTATTATATCCAAAATCAAACACAAATTCAGCTTCCGACAATTCAATAAAGCACAGCATTGACAGTCTTGTACAGCTCAAAAACAAAGGAGGGCATTTTAATGGCTGCGTGTTGGCAGCAAACAATGGAAAAGTAATTTATAAAAACTGCACCGGCTATTCAAATTACGAAAACAAAACACCTCTGAACGACAGCTCAATGTTTGAGCTCGCGTCATGCAGTAAACAGTTCACTGCAATGGCCATTATGATGCTGGCAGAGCAGGGTAAATTAAAATATACCGATACCATTCAAAAATATATTCTAGGATTACCTTACAAAAATATTACAATTGAAAATCTGCTGACTCATACCTCAGGCATACCAGATTACTTTGAAATGCTTGATAAACATTGGGACAAAACAAAGTATGCTTCTAATTATGATATTGTTACATGCTTCCAAAAGTATAAACCAAAAATACTTTTTAAGCCCGGCAAAAAATATGAATACAGCAATACAGGCTACGCCATGCTTTCTGTAATCATCGAAAAAGTATCGGGAATGACCTATGGTGATTACCTTTCCAAAAACATCTTTGAGCCGCTGCACATGAAAAACACCCGCGTATATAACACCAGAAGAACTAAACATGAATCAATTAACAATTACGCCTATGGTTATGTTTATTCCGACAGCTTGAAAAAACATGTACTTCCGGATATTCTCCCCAACTATGATTTTGTTATTTACATGGATGCTATTACCGGAGATGGTGATGTTAATTCTACAATTTCGGACTTGTATCTTTGGGACAAGGGATTAAGGGAAAATAAATTAGTGTTGAAAAGCACATTAGATAAAGCATTTACAAAAGCTAAACTTAAGTCGGGCGAAGAAATTAATTATGGAAACGGCTGGGAATTACAGTGCGACGGCAAGTTTGAGAACATAGCCTATCATTCAGGCGCCTGGCCGGGGTACCATACTTTTATATTACATTTTATTGACAAAGAAAAAACTATAATAATTTTATCAAATAACGAATATCAAAACATGTCGGAGTTTGTAAATAAAGCAGCATTAATTTTGGAAGGTCAAAAATGAAAATCTAGGCCGGCCCCAAGGAGGTAATCAAAGATAAATTGTTAAGCGCCCTCTCTCCTTTATATTTGTTTTTGAAGCCTGCTAAAAATTAATTAAGTTTACGCATTCCACTGTGCTGCCATAATAATAAAGGCAGTAACTATAATAAAGAGTACTAAATTAAAAATTAAAACAATTATCATGAAACAGAAAACTTCCTATCTATTGCTAGTCTTTTTTATTTCGGCAAAACTAATTGCACAAAACATTAATACTATTTCGATGATTAAGGAAGAAGCTTCTCAAAAAGCACTTTATTTCCTTAACCTCATACCGGAAGGCAGGGAAAAGGACTATGGCTTTAACAAGAGGAGTGATTTTTCAAAAATAAAAATTGAAGAGCCTTATCAAACCTATTATGTTTCTGAGAAAAATGATAAATTGATGTTTATTTCCGGTAACGAATGGCGCGTCCCTATTTCAGTAGATGGGCATTTTATTTCGCTGCTTACATTAAAAATTATTAAAGACCAGGCAAAGCTTGTTGATTTTGGAGGAAATATACTCGCACAAAAAATACAAGAGTTCGAAAAATTATATCCAAACGCAGTAACACAGCGTGTTATCATCCGAAACACTTACCTGAAGCAGGATTACATTACAATTAATTTCCCCGCTATCTGCGGGCAGAACCATGATTCTGATTTTACCGAGATTAATACAAAATCGATACAGCCCGTTTTTTCATTGAATGAAGGGCTGCCGGTAAAAACAAAAATTGCCGTTTTTTATGATGAAACAATGAGGGCAGCCGGGCTGGAAAATGATGGTAAATAGAAAATGAATAAATAAATAATCCCATGAAAAAATTAATGCTGCTTTTAGCACTGCAAGCCTGCCTTCTTTTTTCTATCAAGGCTCAGGTATTAAATGTAACTAATAACGAACAGCTGAATAATCAATGGTGCTGGGCAGGATGTTCAAAAACTGTTCTTGATTATTACGGCTTTGTTCATTCCCAGTGTGATATAGCTGAATATACAAGAACCACTGCAACAGCTAACAATTACGGCACAGTTAACTGCTGCACAAATGCAACACAGGGCTGTAATTACTGGAACTATAATTACGGCTATGCAGGCAGTATTCAGGATATTTTAATTCACTTCGGCAATATTCAAAATACAGGTGTTGCAAATCCGCTTACGCTCACTGAAATAGCCGCAGAAATTCAGAACAACAGATTGTTTGTGATCCGCTGGGGCTGGACATCAGGCGGAGGTCACTTTATTGTTGGCCATGGTATTAGCGGAAACAATATTTATTTTATGAATCCCTGGTACGGCGAAGGGCTTCATATCGGCACCTATAACTTTCTTTTGAGCGGCGTCGATAATACAAGTTCTGAAACGCATACCTGGACTCATACTAATAAAATAACTAGTAATGTAATGACCTCAGTTGATGAAATAAATAATATGGAAACTACTGGAGTTTACCCAAATCCATTAATCTCCGAAGCAACACTGCATTCAAATGAAATTTTAAAAGATGCATCTCTGATAGTTTATACTGCATGCGGACAGGAAGCAAAACGAATAAATAACATTTCGGGCCAGTCAGTATCTTTCAGCCGTGGTGATCTATTAAGCGGGCTGTATTTCATTCGCCTGATGCAGGATAATAAAGTTTTAATATCAGAAAAATTAATAATCACTGATAACTAAACACGAAGCACGAAGCGTTTAAACAATTAAATCAAAAATCTAACAACACAAAAACTACAGCTGACTAACAACCTAAAACAAGAATCTAAAATCATGGCAGAAATAAAATCAATTGCAGAATTAAGAGCTGCGAGCGGCCCAATCCGTAATGTTAATATTGAACATAAAGAAGGCATGTCTCCTCTTAACCGATTAGCAGTTAAAATAACCGACAAGGTTGGTACAATGGGTTTTTTCATTACCATTTTTATCTGGACAATAGGATGGCTCGGCTGGAATATAATGGCTCCTGAGCAATATAAATTCGATCCTTTTCCGGCATGTGTATTTTGGCTGTTTTTATCTAACATGATTCAAATTTTTCTGATGCCTTTATTAATGATAGGCCAGAATCTTCAATCGCAGCATGCCGAAGCAAGAGCCGAAGCGGACTTTGAAGTGAATACCAAAGCTGAGCTCGAAATCGAAGTTATTTTGCAGCACCTGCAGCAACAAAACGATGTGCTTCAGGGACAGAATTCTGTTTTAAGCGAGCAGAATAAAAATATCCTTGAAATTTTAAACAGGCTTGAAAACAAAAAGTAAAAACTGTTTCCCAGGTTTAATTAACCCCTGAAATTTATCATGTCAAATGAACGAATCTGAATTCAAATCTTTATTTGATGAGCATTACAATGATCTTTGCAAGATTGTTATGCCTATTGTTAAAGATAAAATCATTGCAGAAAATGTTGTTCAGGATGTATTTGTAAAGTTGTGGATCAGAAAAGATAACGTAAAAATTAATTCAAGTCCAAAAGGACACTTTCAATTTTAATCCGAACAAATTAACGAAATTAAAAACTATATCAGACGTCATATACGTATAAACCAATAAAACCAACAGCTATGAAAAAATTAATATTAATATCAGCAGGCATTTTAACACTCACAGTTAATGCACAGGAAACCAAAAGCTGGAGATTCGGAGCTTCATTTGGTGTCAATGGAAATCAATCTAAATTTTATGGCGGCATGTCCGAGGCAAATGCAAGGTTTCAGCAAAATGCTTTTGCAACTCCCGGCATCGACTTTATTGTTCGTTATGATTATAATAATCATTGGATGGGAATGTCAAGTTTAGGTTTTACATCAACCGGGTATGAGTTTGCCTTAGCAGAAAATTATTCTTTCCTGGATAAATCGAAACAGTTCTCAATTATAAACAGCGATTTTGGTAAAATTGAAATGCCTGCAATGGTGTTTTACAAATTTAATCCAAACTGTAAAAACTCAAGATGGCTGATTGGAGCAGGTTTAGTGCCCACTATAGTGGATGGAAAAACTATTAACAGCAGTTTTGATAAAACAAATGAGGGCAGCACAAATTCTGATTACCTTACTTCAACCGCAGCATCCAAAGGCGGTGCCTATATGCTGTTCCGCTGGTCTGTTGCCAGAGAAAAAGTTTTTAAATCAGGCTCATTGCTTAATGCAGCTTTAATTTTCAACCTCGGTTTCAGCGAAATGACAACAGCGAACGTAAAATACACGGTTGACAATCAGCTATACGAACACTCATTTACCAGCACTGGTAATTTTATCGGTTTAAGAATCTCTTATTTTTTAAAGCCTTCAGCAGCCTTTGCAAAAAAAGTCTTAACTAAAAAATAATTTTACAAAGAGCCTGTTTATTTTTTAAAATCAATTCTATTACCTTTCACACGTTTCTCACTGCGCTCGAAATGAAGTCGCGCGTTTGCCAATTTGAGCGCACTGGAGAATGAAGGCAGGTATAATAATAGTTTTGAATAAAATTTAAACAGGCTCTAAATTTCAATTTTATCACTTCAGCCTATTGGTGGGGCTTCTCAAGGGGAGTGAGAGTGCTTGGGTAACTATTAGGTAACATTTTTACTTTAAAAGAACCTTAATCTAATTTAAGGATTGATTAATCTTCCTTTAGTTTT
>CAINDA010000040.1 GCA_903847205.1 uncultured Bacteroidota bacterium | reverse complement strand
TATGTTCTGCCGGAAAATATCTCTGTCAAGTTTTATTTTATTGGTTCCAATGTCCCAATTTGCGAACGGTGCTATGCTTAAAGCCCAGTAAAAATCACCGCTTACAATATCTTTTGGTTTAAATAAAATAAAATGTTCAGCAGGAAGATGTGTATTAATATAATTGTCGCTTGTAAGCAATGCAGTTTGTATACGCTTGGCGTAGGTGATAGATTGAATAATTTCTTTCTGCTTTTCTTCAACAATATGTTTTTGATTTTCGGAAAGTTCGCGTAATTCTTCAGCGATATCTTTTTGTTTGAAGACCTCGTCTTTTTGAACTTCAATTATATTCTTTTGTTTCCGTGTGATGCTAAGGGAGCGGAAGATAAAACCTGCAAATACTATGACTAACAATAAACCAAAGGCAGTTGAGCCAAGAATTATTTTTTGCTTTTTGCTTTCCGCTTCTCCAACTGCGTCTTTTTTGTCCTGCCCTGCTTTTGCGGCTGTTTCTTTTTTATCAAACTCATATTGCATTTCTTTTTGTACCAATTGCTTTTTGTTTTCCTGGCTGAAAATTGTGTCTTTTAATGCGACTGCCTTTTTATAATGAATTAGTGCTAATTTATATCTCGCCGTTTTATCATAGAGTTTGCAGATCTTTTCTTCAATTTGCCTGACTAAATCTAAAGCTCCGATATTCTCTTCTATATCAATTGCTTTTTTTAGATATTGCTCTGCTTCTTTATATTTTCGGGTTGTTGTATAAAGTTCGCCAATGTTGCTGAATTGGAATCCAATTTCGCTTTTAGCTCCAAGTTCTTCCGCCATTGCTGATGCCTTAAAATAGTACTCCAAAGCTTTGGAGTAATCGCCTTGGTCATAATATACAGCTCCGATGTTGCCATTAAGTTCTTCAATACGACCTTTATCTCCAAGCGCTTCGCTAATTTTTAGTGCTTTGAAATAATTGCTTACAGCCTGTGCGTATTCCTTTTGATCCTGATTGATGACGCCGATGTTGCAGAGATTAATTATAATTCCATTTTTATTTCCGAGTTCTTCTGCGAGCTTCAATGACTTGAAAAAATATACCAACGCTTTAGAATTATCACTTTGTTTTTTATAAATATTACCAATGTTGCAAAGAGCTCTTGCAATCCCTTCACGATTTTTCAATACTTCGTTGCTATTTAATGATTTTAAATAGTTGTCGATCGCCTTGGAATAAATGCCTTGTTCCTCATAAACAAAACCAATGCTATTATAACATGCGTCCACTCGTTTTTGATCTCCAATTTCAATTCTTATTTTTAAAGCTAGGGTAAACTTTTTTAATGCCCCTGCATAATTGCCTTGATAATTATAACAATTTCCTATGTTCTGATATGCTGAGGCTATGCCATCAGCCCAGCCTTTTGCAACGGCTCCTGCATTATTTTTGTATGATTCTATAAGGGCATTTGCCTGCGCGAGTGCTTTATTCGCATATTTCAAAGCATTATCATATTCGCCAATATCAATAAACTGAAGTGATAAATCATTTAAATGATTTACTTTATTGGTATCAGCTTTATCAGTTATTAGAAGTGTAAGAAGAGAATCAATCTTTCTTTTTTGGCCAAAACAAAATAAGCTTTGAATCAGGAATGAAGAAGAAATAACTAAAAGAAAAAGAAGTTTTTTCATAAATCTAAAATACAATTATATTCTTACTCCGATAACACAAACATCATCTACCTGTTCTGCGTTCCCTTTCCAGTTTTCAAAAAATTGATTCAGATATTCTTTCTGTTCTGCCATTGGCAAATGATGAATTTTAAGTAATTCTTCTTTAAATTTTTTCTTCATAAGTTTTTTACCGTTGGTTCCAAATTGATCGGCAAAGCCATCGGTGGAAGTATAAATAATATCGCCTTTTTGAAGTTCAATAGTATTTAAAGTAAAGGACTCCATCTTTTCACTGTATTTGCCTACAGGCATTTTATCGGCTTTGTATTCGGTGAGTTCTCCATCGCGAATTCTCCATAAAGGATTATTTGCCGCAGCAAAGTGTAAAAGCATTTTATCGAAATCATAGGCGCAGAGTATGCAGTCCATGCCGTCCTTTGCTTCATCGATGCTTCCTTCAGGATTCAGCGCCTGCACAATTTCTTTACGCTGTGCATTCAGTATATCATGAGGCAGTCGGATGCCGCGCTCTGCTATATTTTCATTAAGGTAAGATATATTTAACATACTCATAAAAGCACCAGGTACTCCATGGCCAGTGCAATCGGCAGTAACCATGTAAAATGTATTCTGCCGTTTGGTATCAGCAGGCAGTTTTATCTTATTGGTTCCCATATCCCAGCCTGGCAAAGGGGCTATGCTCAATGCCCAGTAAAAATCGCCGCTTACTATGTCTTTTGGTTTGAATAAAATAAAATGTTCAATAGGTAAGTAGGTGTAAATGTATTTATCACTTGTAAGCAAAGCAGTTTGTATTCGTTTTGCATAGGTAATTGAAGCAACAATCTCTTTTTGTTTTTCCTGCACAATCTCTTTTTGTTTTTCGGCTTCTTCCTTTTGATGCGAGACTTCATTTTTTTGAAGTTCAATAATATTTTTTTGTTTTCGTGTTATACGAAGGGAGCGGACAACAAAGCCTGCAAATACTAGCACAAAGAGCAAACCTAAGGCAACCGACAAAATAATAATTTTTTGTTTGCGGCTTTCTGCTTCATTTTCTATTTTGGTAATTTCTTCCTTTTTATCAAAATCATATTGCATTTCTTTGCGGACAAGCTGTTTTTTATTTTCCTGGCTGAAAATGGTATCCTTAAGTGCGACTGCTTTTTTGTAGTGGATGAGGGCTAAGTTATATCGCCCTGTGGTATCATAAAGTTGGGAGAGGGATTCTTCGAATGAGCTTAAATAATTTTTAGCACCAATACTATCCGCCAATGCACAGCTTCTTTTGAGATATTGTTCCGCTTCCTGAAATCTACCGGTTTTAAAATATACCTGCCCGATATCGCCAAGGACTGCAGCCATTAAAGATTTACCATCAATCTCTTCTGACATTTTTAAAGCTTTGAAATCAAATATCAATGCATTTGGGTAATTGCACTTTTCTTTATAGTTTGCTCCTATGTTGCAGAGATTAAATAATTGTAACGGTTTATCACCTAGTTCTTCCGCAATTTTTAAAGACTTAAAAGAAATATCGATAGCTTTTTGGTAATTACCCTGCTCATGATAGATATCGGCTATGTTCACTAAATGCCTTGCAATTTCATTTTTTTCATTTAGTTCTTCTGCTATTTTCAACGCTTTGAAATAGTAGTCCAATGCTTTTGTATAATCGACTTGTTTATCATAGACCATTCCGATATTGCCAAGGGCTCTTGCTATTCCTTTTTTAAATTTTAATTCTTCAAAAATCTTCAATGATTTTAAATAATATTCCAATTCTTTTGGGTAGTTACTCTGCCTTGAATATACTTGTCCGATGTTTAAAAGATGGGATGCAATTCCTTTTTTATTATTTAATTTTTCATCTGTTTTTAAAGCTCTAAAATAATAATCGAGAGCGAGAGGATAATCGGCAAATCTTAAATAAGTATTCCCAATAGTATTACATAGCATTGCAATTCCTCTTTTGAAATCTAAATTGCCAGCGAGTTCAAGTGCTTCCTTTCCATATTTTAACGCATTTGCTCTATTACCAGCTGATTGGAATTCACGTGTTAATTGATTAAGGTGATTTACCTTATTTGTATCCGCTTTATCAACTTTAATAAGGGTAATCAGCGAATCAATCTTTCTATTCTGAGCCAAACAAAAAGAATCAGGAATTAGAAATGATGCAGTAAGGATTAAAAGAAAGTGTAGTTTTTTCATAAAATTAAAATACATATATATTCGCACCCCGATAACACCCTTAGTCAAGTTCAGGGTAAAATTTGCTGCACAGCCCTCTCATATCTTCACGCCTATTATGCAAACATCATCCACCTGTTCAGCACTCCCTTTCCAGTTTTCAAAAAATTGATTGAGGTATTCTTTCTGTTCTGCCATTGGCTGCTGATGAATTTTAAGAAGTTCTTCTTTGAATTTTTTCTTCATTAATTTTTTGCCATTACTGCCGAACTGGTCGGCAAAGCCATCGG
>CAINDA010000039.1 GCA_903847205.1 uncultured Bacteroidota bacterium | reverse complement strand
TATGTTCTGCCGGAAAATATCTCTGTCAAGTTTTATTTTATTGGTTCCAATGTCCCAATTTGCGAACGGTGCTATGCTTAAAGCCCAGTAAAAATCACCGCTTACAATATCTTTTGGTTTAAATAAAATAAAATGTTCAGCGGGAAGATGTGTATTAATATAATTGTCGCTTGTAAGCAATGCAGTTTGTATACGCTTGGCGTAGGTGATGCTGTCAATAATTTCTTTTTGATGTTCTTCTACCAAGTGTTTTTGCTTCTCAATAATTTGTTTTTGTCTGCGGGTAATGCGTAAGGAACGGAAAATTATAAAGCTCACTATAAACATCAACAGCAAGCCGGCAATTACCGAATACCTGATTACCTTTTCTCTTTTTGCTTCTGAAGCTGAAATGGCATCTTTTTTATCCTGCTCTGCTTGGGCAGCGATTTCTTTTTTATCAAACTCATACTGCATGGCACTCTGTATGGTTTTCTTCCGGGTTTGTTCATTATCCAAACTATCGCGGTAAAGGATAAACAATTTATAATTAATAATTTCCGATTTATAATTTCCGGCTGCGCTATCTATCATTGCCAAACCGCAATAACTATCTCTTATATATACTTTGCTGCCAATTTCTTTTGATACTATTTTTGCTTTCATCAAATACTCCTGCGCTTCTTTGTATTCATGTTGTTTTGTATAAACATCGCCTATACATAAATATGAGGCTGCAATGCCATCTTTATCGCCAATAGCTTCTTTTAGCTGCAGCGAAGCGAAATGATTTTTCAAGGCAGCAGGGTAATTTCCCTGACTGAAATAAACACTCCCGATATTCATGTAAGAGCGGGCAATGCCTTGTTTATCGCCAAGGACTTCTTCTAATTTCAGTGAAGCTAAGTGATTTTTCAAGGCATCTGGGTAATTGCCCTGACTGTAATAAACATTCGCTATATTGTTGTAAGAGGAGGCAATGTCTTGTTTATCATCAATGGCTTTTTTTAGCTGCAGCGAAGCTAAGTGATTTTTCAAGGCAGCGGGGTAATTGCCCTGTTTGTGATAAACAGCCCCGATGTTGTTATAAGAGAACGCAATGCCTTGTTTATCGCCAAAGGCTTCTTCCAATTTCAGTGAAGCGAAATAATTTTTTAAGGCATCTGGGTAATTGCCCTGGCTGTAATAAACATTCGCTATATTATTATAAGAGCCCGCAATTCTTTGTTTGTTTCCAATGGCCATGTTTAGCTGCAGCGAAGCGAAGTGATTTTCTAAGGCATCGGGGTAATTGCCCTGGAAGTAATAAACACTCCCTATGTTGCTGTAAGAGTTGGCAATGCCCCTTTTAAAATTCAGCTCCTTTGCAAGCTGCAATGCAGTATTGCCATAGTATAAAGCAGTATCGTAAAGTCCGATATTGTAGTATTCACTACATAATTTGTATGAGTGAATTACTTTATTTGTATCCGCTTTATCTTTTTTGATAAGGGTTTGGAGGGAATCAATCTTTTTGTTTTGGGCAAAACAATTCCCTGCAATGTCCCTTGCAAAAGGCAGGAAGAAAAATAGCAATGCTATGATAATTAATTTTTTCATTTATATTCTTACTCCAATAACACAAACATCATCCACCTGTTCAGCATTACCCTTCCAGCTTTCGAAAAATTGATTGAGATGTATCTTTTGCTCAGCCATAGGCTGCTGATGAATTTTAAGAAGCTCTTCTTTAAACTTTTTCTTCATTAGTTTTTTGCCATTGGTCCCAAACTGATCGGCAAAGCCATCGGTAGAAGTATAAATAATATCACCTTTTTGAAGTTCAATAGTATTTAAAGTAAAGGACTCCATCTTTTCGCTGTATTTACCTACAGGCATTTTATCGGCTTTGTATTCGGTGAGTTCGCCGTTACGAACCAGCCATAATGGATTATTTGCTGAAGCAAAATGCAGCAACATTTTATCAAAGTCATAAGCGCAGAGTATGCAGTCCATGCCGTCTTTCGATTCATCTGTACTTCCTTCCGGATTCAATGCCTGAACAATTTCTTTCCGCTGTGCATTTAATATATCATGAGGCAGGCGGATGCTTCGCTCCACAATATTTTCGTTGAGATAAGATATGTTTAACATACTCATAAATGCTCCAGGCACGCCGTGGCCGGTGCAGTCGGCAGTGGCCATATAAAATATGTTCTGCCGGAAAACATCTCTGTCAAGTTTTATTTTATTGGTTCCAATATC
>CAINDA010000038.1 GCA_903847205.1 uncultured Bacteroidota bacterium | reverse complement strand
GTTTTTACGACCTTTATTTATAGGCATTTCAGAAATGTAATGGCACGAAAAAAGAAACAAATGCAACTAACATAAAATATACAATACCTTAACCGACACGCTCAAAATGCCAAACGCACGGCATCGTATATTTGACCGTTATGCGTCATTGTGAGAACGCGCGTAACGAAACTTTAACGAACAGCAATTATTTATAAGTTTTGCGACAACTAATTATCATATTGACATTTCTAACTTTTGCCGAACTGAATGCGCAAACAAAAGACACAACATATACTTATGATGTTTGTATTCATATTGGAGATTACGGAAAATTAAAAACCACTAGCAATACAAAATATTTAGAGAACACTAAGACTTCAACAATAACAGGTGAAGTTTGCGATGGCGAAAATCATAAAATAAAAAATGCTGTTGTTACACTTTATTTAAATAATAATGACACAATTGTTCGTAAAATATTACCTGAATCCAATAGTATTTTCACCTTTTCAGAACTAAAATTGGGGACATATTTACTTGTAGTAGTTAGTGAGGGTTATCTATCCGAAGCAATTGAGAACATAAGAATAACAAAACCAATGGAAGTAAGTTTTACATTTCACCTTGGTCGGGGCAACCTTGATGTTATAAAAAGAATTGAATCAAAAAAGAAACTAAACAACAGGCAATTAAACAGAAGAATAAAACAACTTCAAAAGAGTTATAATACCTAGCTTGCAACAGAAACAACGGACACTTAACAACCTGAAACGCTTGAAACCATTGACACGAAAGAAACAACGAACCCCCGGTAGGCGCGAAGTTGTGGGAAGATAAGAGGGAAGATACTTCGTGTCATTTGTAAAAGGTAAGCTGCGCTTACCATACACAGGCACCCAGCCCAATTTAAGCGGCGTTTCTGCCATTAGCAGCACAGAGTTCTGCAAATCAAAAAGCTTATCTTTAAACCACAATGTCCGAAAGCTATAAAACACACAGCGATGGTTTATATTTTGTAAGTTTCAGCGTTATCTAATCATCCCTTCTTTTTGTATACCAATAAAATGATCCAGCAAAAGGTTGATTATATTCATTACAATCCTGTTGAAGCAGGTTTTGTAAATCAGCCCCAAGATTGGAGATTAAGCAGCGCTAACAATGATAGTCCAGTAAAATTATATGAAAGATTATAATAAGGTTTTATTTTTATCCTGCAAAAAGCAGGATAATGAAAAGGGTAAGCAAAGCTTACAGTAATTATGGCACAAAGCGCAGCTTAGCGCCTACGGGGGTTAGTGCCATCAGAATGGAATAGGGCAGGTCTTATAGAAAATCAGATTGGATTAATAGAAAAGAACTAAGACATCATAAAAGAGGCAGAATCAAAACGATTCTGCCTCTTTTTTTCTTCATCAATTAATAATTATTCTCTGCCTTAGTACGCTTGATAAAGTCCGCAGTTCAGCAAAATAAACTCCTTTTGCGCTTCCGCTTAAATTAAATAACAATTTATTATTTCCCGAAACAAAATTGTGATTCTCAATTATAATTAGCTGTCCCAGCGAATTTACTATTTTCATTTCTGCTCTTTCATCTTTTGCAAGTTCAAGTTCCATTGTAAAATTGCCGTTTGCCGGATTAGGATAAATTTTCCAGCCGTTTACATTTTGCATTTCTTCTATTCCGGTTGGCATTACAGTAATTACACTTGTTGTTGAATCACTGGTAAGACAATTCCAGGAAATTAATTTTACTGTGTAATTGCCGGGCTGTGAATAAGTGTGTGAAGGGTTTTGTAAGAACGAAGTTCCAAGATCGCCGAACTTCCACAACCATGCAGTTGGATTATTAGTTGTTTGATCGCTGAACTGAACCGGTGTTGCAGCAGCAGGCGCAGCAGGGGAGGATGAGAAAGCTGAAACAGGATTATGTGTCTGCGCTAAAACATTCCAATGAAATTTGAATCCCGAATAGTTAACAAATTCATCCGAATGAAAATGAATATACATCTGGCCTGAAGCAGCCGTTACAGAGGTGTTACTCATATTGCCTGAAAATGAAAACAAGAGAGGCGACAAAGCATCTGCACCATCATAAACAAAAACAGAATCGTAATTTGGTTCTGTATCTATTGAATCTATCCCCAATGTAATAGAGGCAGCGCATGGCGGATGAATTAAAAAACCGCAGCTTTCCATATCAGTATAATTAGCTGCCGGGCCGCCTGAATCGTAAATTATTCCGCTGTTTACATTTGTTGAATGGTCTGCGCATATCTTAAATATATTTACAACATTTATATAAGCAGTCTTTGTTAAACTATCGCCGCCAAAGGAATTGCTGGCAACAAGCTTAACAGGGTATATGCCGATGCTGTTATAAGCAATTGAAGGATTCTGCAAGGTTGATGCTGTGGGCGATCCTCCTGTAAATGACCAATGCCACCCGGTAGGAGCATGAAGGGTAAGATCATTGAAATGAACAATGCTTCCTGTTGGAACAGTTAATACATCTGCCGAAAAATTGCAGACAGGCGGAAGTGCGTTAGCTTTAAAATAAACGGTATAGTCCTCGGCCTGTCCATTTTGCAATGAGTCGCAGGCAGTGTTGATAGGATATGCTGCAGCATCCGACATTACACGCATGCGCAGAGGCGTATTCAAAACTGCATTTAAAGGAGTATAAACAATTGCAGTATGATTTGCCAGTGCGCTGTCCGATGACATCACAAGTTCCGTTGTATTATTGAACAGCCCATCGTTATTATAATCAATCCACGCCTTTACAGTTTCCTTGGATAAATAATTAGTTGTAACGTTCAAATTGCACCAATCTCCCGCTGTCAGCTGAGTTGAATCAGCACAGGTAAAATTTTTATATCCTTCTGATGCGTTCCCTGATGAATAATTAATGGTATTCATAGTTACATTACTGATGCCGATGCTGCAGCAATAAGCTTTAGTTCCGGGGATGCAGGAGGCTGCAATAGGAGAGGGGATATTAGCAACTGTGATACAATTGCTCACAATAATTGAATCGGAAGTACTGCAGAGTGATGTGCCGGTTACATGTAATTTCACTGTGTAAATGCCCTGCCCTGTGTAGGTATGAGAAGGAGAAGCAAGAGAAGAATGGCCGCCGTCGCCGAAGTCCCAGTAATAAGATGTTCCATTTAAACTTGTGTTCGAAAAGTTTACAAGTGCAGGAGCACTGCAAAAACTGCTCTGCTGTTCATTAAAACCAGCAATAACATTATCAGTAAAAAGATTCCCGACTCCTACTGCATACCATGCATTTGTAGCTGCAATTGCTTCGGGCGAACAAGCTCCGTATAAATCAACTGCCGACTGAATAGTTGCAGTCCGGGCATCGGCGTATGTCGCGCTTGGTGTTAAATAAGTTGTAAGCCCTCTGAACGCTATCATACGGGCTTCATTCATAGTAATACCATTTACATGGAAGGCATTCCCTAAATCATTTGTTCCGCTGCCGCCCTGGCAAAGCAGGTAATACCAATAGATAAGAGGGCCGTTGTTATTATGCGGTTCGCCAAGCGGATCCCAGTTGGCTCCTAAATAACAATTCGGCTGTCCTAAATTTTTTGGATTCGACATGTCTCTGAAACCAGCACCATTCATAGTAAAATCTGATCCCATAATCCAGTCATGCTGATTAGGCCTTGCAAACCATTCAATTGTAGTTCCGAAAATATCACTGAAGCCTTCGTTCAGAGCATCTGCTTCTCCTCCGCTTAGAGCAGCTGTATGCGAAGTTAAACCATGTGTGATTTCGTGGCCGCACACATCAAGCGCAGTAAAAATTGAAAATTGCGTTCCATCGCCGTCGCCGTAAGTCATTTCTGTTCCATCCCAAAAAGCATTATCAAAACCTACACCGTAATGAACATAACTTAACAGCGCAAGGCCGGCATTATCAATACTATTACGGTTATGCACCTGCATGTAATAGTCGTATGTCATTTCCGCACCCCAGTGGGCATCAGAAGCCGCCTGATCTATTCCGGTAATATTCCATATGCTTGAATTATTTGTGAAATCTGTATTTATATAGGTAGTTGAATCCGCCAGATTATACGTTTCAATACCGTTGCCTCGGCCTGTTTCACGCAATCTGTATTGATTAGTACCATAGTTGTCGGATGTCATAGTTACTACACCGCTGTATTTGGTATGTGCCGTACCAACTGCATCAGCGGTATGAATAATTTGTTCTTCAGCAATCACTTCGCCTGAATTTGCATCAACAAATACATAAGAGCGGTACAGAGGTTTTTCGGCATAAATATTAAACTTATAAGCAAGCCGCATATTTGATGCAGTATAGTCAGCGTTTTTTTTATGTACGATTACAAGCTCTCCTTTTGGGAAGTAAGTAAAATCAGGCTGTTTCAATCGTGCCTTCATCGCTTCCTCTTCAGCTTTATTTTCCCATTTGTATTTTACCGCGTTAACTTTTTTCAGTGCATTTTTTAATGCGCTCTCTTCTGTGATAGCAGCTGTTGTGCTGTTATTGAAATCAGAAAAATAATCTCCGTTAACGGAAGTTAAACGGCTTTCTTTACTATGTGCAATCAGCATGGAGCCTTCAACGGGAAAATTATTTACGTACTCTTTATAACGTGTGTGAGTGAACCCTGATTTATCTTTTTCTACATTGTATGCTTTAAACACGGCATTGCCGGGAAGGTTAAGCGCATCACTTATCCATGCAGCAAAGCCGTCATCGCTGATATTCTGCTCCGCATTAAATTTTATAAAATTGGGCAGGCCGGTATTCCTGCTATAACTTACAATTTCAGCCTTTCCTAATTTCGGATTAGACTGCTGGGCCGCAATATTTAATGAAGCGATAGTTGCAAAAGAAACAACAGCGGCCTTTACAAAAAGTTTGGTTTTTAGTTTCATGCAGATGGTTTTAAAAATGAAATGAGTTTAAATTTTTATGCGAAGGGATGCTGTTTAATAATAACGAAGTAAATGAAATTAATTTAATAATCCTAAAATTCTATGGTTGATAGGCATCACTTAAGATTTAAATCAGCTTGCTGTAACATTTCGATTCTTCATCCGTCCCATCTATATACACTATATTTGTAAATCAATTAACATAAAAAAAATACACATGAAGCATATTCCATTTTTAACAGCACTTATTTTTTCAGCCGGATTCTTTTTTGCAGGCTGCAACAATGTTACAGTTTCAACCGGCGACGGCTCTAATAAAGCTTCCGGGAACGGGAAATTGAAATCAGAACAGCGGGAAGTAAGCTCTTTTAATAAGATTGAAGCCGACGGCGTGTTTAATCTGATTCTTTCGCAGAGCGGTAAAGATTCAGTAAGAGTTGAAACGGATGAAAACATTCAGCCGCTGATTCTTACATCAGTAGAAAATGAAACTTTAAAAATAAAAATGAAAGACAATACTTCCATTGACAAAATGAAAATAGTAAATATTTATATTTCATTTGCGTCTATTTCAAAGATGAACACCAATGGAGTAGGCAGCATTAAGTGTACCGATAAATTAAATTTAAAAGAGTTTGAATTAAACTGCAAAGGAGTGGGTGCTGCAGAGTTAAATCTGGATGCTGAAAAATTAACTATAAATTCCGAAATCGTTGGAGTATTAGTGTTATCAGGAGTTGTAAAAGAAGCTGTAATTCACAACCAGGGTTTAAGTGTTATTTCAGCATTTAATTTAAAAACAGAAAAACTAAACCTGCACTCCGAAGGTGCCGGTGCTGTTGAAGTTTATGCCTCTAAAGATTTAAGTGTAGATATAAGCGGCCTGGGGAGCGTTAAGTATAAGGGAAATCCTGAGACTAAAAGCGTTAAAAGCGAAGGCCTCAGTAAGGTGGAGAGCGTTGATTAAAATTGCTTTTTGTTTGTTTAAAATGAAGCCGTAACATTTGTTCCGGCTTTTGATTTTTAATTTTACTGAAGCTGTTATAAATTTATCTTACAATTTTAAATGCGAAATGCCCATTCTTTAAGGTCATATAGGTACGCACCCATATAGGCAGCAGCATTTCTGTACCTCTTGAATTGCTGATGTCGCCAAGATCTAAAATATCATTCCAGCCGAATTGCACCAATATTTTTTTTACTGCTGCTTTGGCATCTTCATTATTTCCACACATAAACATGGTTGAATCGCCTCCGCTTCTTTTGGCATCAACCATTACTTCGCAGTTAACTATGTTAAGTGTTTTAACCACATTTGCTTTCGGGATAAGTTTTTGTACTTCTTCTCCTAATGAAGTGGTGTTGCACAATTCCGGAATTAAAGTTGGCGGCATTCCTTTCGAAAAATCAAGCGGATTGCTGATATCGATAACAGTTTTGCCATCCATGTTTTCGATGCCGGCTAATTTAATTACATCTAGTGCGACATCTCCTTTGGTACAGTTAAAAATAATTTCGCCGTACTTTGCTGCATCCGCAAATGTTCCTGCTGAAGCATTGTTTCCATTGGCACTTACCCATGCAGCAGCTTTTTCATTTGTTGCCGTTCTGCTGCCCATCATTACCTGATAACCAAGCTGTATAAGCTTGGTACCGATTGTATTGCCTACTATACCTGTTCCTAAGATTGATATTTTTTTCATTTTATATTTTAGTAAGATTTGTATTGGACTTATTTTTTTAACTTATTTATTAAACGCCAATTTTTTCCAGCGCCTTGGATTTTGACTCAAATGAAAAACCGCAAACACTATAATTTTTTGTTTATCAATTAAATAAAAAACGCCATACGGAAAGCGTTTTGTATAAATTGCTCTAATGTTTTTATATTTTAATTGAAATGCCTGCGGATTTAATTCTATTGTTACAAGAGATTCATCAATGGCCCGTAAAAAATCATTTCCTAAACTAGTTCTCTTTTTTTCGTACCAATTGTATGCTTCTGTAATTTGGGCTTCCGCAGCTTTACGAATGATAAGACGGGCACTCATTTTTTATTTTTAATCCTGTTTTTAATTTCGGCCCAGCTGCTGCCTTCTTCAGGGTTTTTAGCATAAGCAGCCATTTCGTCTTCTAAAAACAAAATTTGTTCTTCGCTTAAAGAATAATTAGTTTTCTTATCATTTTCACTAACAATACTATCCCAAATTGCTTCGACTAAAAGTATCCGTTCCTGAATGCTTAATTTTAATATTTGTGAAAGACTTGCTGACATTTTAATTTGAGTTTATAGTATTACAAATTTAATAAAAAAGATGAAACGATTTGTTTCAGCATATGTGCATCAGATTTAAATTTTAGATTACACAAGAAGAATATCTGCTAAAACAAGCAGAGCATGAGGTATGGCTTCAAATATCACATTATTTGACATCTTCTGCACAAGAGTTGCTTGTCTTTGATTTTATAACAAGTTATTGTTATAAGATTTTCAATAAAGAAAAGCCGAAACTATTAGTCTCGGCTTTTCTTTTATTGAAAATTCTGCTATTCCCCTGCCTTAACAACCTCCACCCATTTACCCGGCTTCCGCGAATTAATTGTATTATCATACATTGCTTCGCAGTAAACAGTTGGTAAATAATATCTTCCTACATAAGCAGCATTCAGCACAATGCGGAAGGTGCTTGTTTTGTATGGCGAAATATTAAAGTAAGTGTAAACCCTGTCGTCGCGGATATCCTGGTAAGTCGGATAGTCGCTCTTAATCACGCTTTCAGTTTCATCCATACGGGTGTTGTGAATTTCCCAGCCGCTTGGGAATATCTGCGAAAGCGCCATCTGAAGGTATTCACCGCGTGTTCCGGGGTTTGTTATTTTTACTTCAGCAATAAAGTCAGTGCCCTGCTCCAGTTTAGCAACATCAATAGTTTTGCCTTCCATAGTTGTGTAAGCTATGTTCAGTTTTAAATCACTGTCAACATTCGTCTGGTCGCCGGTTTCGGGGATGCCTTCTAAAATAACACGTGCAAATAAAATACCGCTCCCGTTGTTTGTAATACTTACATTTCCTGCTGCGGCGCCTTTTAACTGCATATCAATCTGCTTCACCGGAAGTTTTGTATTTAAGCTGATGGGCGCAAGGCTGTTGATCTTCACATTGTATTTCATCTCTGTGCTTGCTCCGCCGCCTGATGCTGCAAATTTCGAAACAGCAATTAAACAATAAGCTGTTGTCTGTGTGCTCATCCAGTTGCGCGAACTCAATGCTTTAGAAACTGATTTCACCAACGGTGCTGCTTTTGTTTTCATATCCAGCAGGGTAAGTGTTTCAAGTATCATCGCTTCGTCACGGTCGTCAGAACCATAGCTCCAGCCCATTTCGCTGTATTTTGGAATTGATGTTGTTAAACTAGTAATTAATTTTTTTGCAGTTTCGGGCTGACCGGCTTTCACATAAGCAGCAGCTAATCTCCATTTTGCAGAAACAGAAAGTCCGGGATATTCTTTCAATCGGTTCATTGCCCCAAGCTCTGGAGCCTTGGCCAAAGCCAGTGTATATAAGCGATAGGCCTGATCCAGATCGTTGTTATAATAATAATATTTATCGCGTGTTTTCGGAGCCCAGGCATTTGCTTTATTGCGCTGGTAGCGTTTCCAATTGTCCAGAAATCCTGCCGGAAGCGAGTAGCCTTTCATTTCAGCCTCAAGCATAAAATGCCCGGAATAACTGGTTCCCCAGTCATCAGCATCATATTGTCCGGCCCAATAACTCATTCCTCCGCCAGAGGTTTGAAATAATTTCAAACGTTCAATTCCCATTTTAATATTTCGGGTTATTGCAATTTTGAAATCGCTGTTGAGTTCCATGATGTCAGCTAAATACAGCTGAGGGAATACCGATGAAGTAGTCTGTTCAACGCATCCGTGAGGGTACTCAATTAAATATTTCAAACGCTCGCCAAGATTTATCGGAGGGATGGATGATAACTCAAGTGTGCCTTTATTTGTGCCGGACATACCTGCAGGAGTGTACGGTGAATCCCATGTTTTACCAGCTTCAATAACACTTTCAACAACATTTACCACCTTAGGATTCGGATTGCGTACATCAATTTCAATATCATACGCTGCTTTCTCAGAACCGCATGTTGCAATAATTTTTACTTTACCTACACCTAACATGGAGTTTACTTTCAGTTTAAAGTTAACCACTTCATCACCGATTTCTTTAAATGTAATGTTTTTAGAAGTGCCGTCCAGAGCGGTAAATGAACCGTTGGTCTGAATTTCAACTTTTACATTTTTCACTTGTTTTTCCATTGCGAAAACGTCAACGGGCAGGTCAACAGATTCACCCGGACCTACAACACGCGGCAATGTTCCGAGAACCATCAGAGGCATACGCACAGGTGTTGTTTTGTCAGCCGAGCCGTATGCATTGTTGTACCCTGCAATAACCATAGTCCTTACAGAGCCCACATACTGAGGCATCATAAATTCAAGCTTCGCCGTTTCTCCTTTTTTCAAATGAAACGGACCAAGGAATTTAACCATCGGTTTAAAACGGTTTGCTTTGTTGCCTGATTTGCCGTCAATGGCGCCGTCACCGCCTATGGCCAATATGCGCGATAGTTCAGCGCCGTAAGCACCTATAACCATATCAAAAAGATCCCAGGTTTTTACTCCCAATGCTTCACGTGCATAAAATGCTGCCCATGGGTCGGGAGTTTTAAAATGTGTAAGGTCGAGCAAACCTTCGTCAACAATGGCTACCGTGTAGGTCATTTCTTTTCCGTCTTTCTCCGACACGCTGAAAGTCGCTTTCTGCTCAGGTTTCCAGACTTCAGGAGTTTTAATAACGGGGTTCAGATGTGTATTCGGATCTTCTACTGAAATCGGAATAACGCCGTACAAGCGTATCGGCAGGTCATTCAGCGTCTGCGAATGAGGCTGTATTAAAGTTACATTCACGTAAACGTTAGGCGTCATATCAGCCGTTACCGGGAAATTAAATTTTGTTTCGCCTTTTTTTGTTTCTGCCCAGAATGCTTTAATAACCTTAGAACCGCTTTCAATGCTGATAAGTGCGCGTCCTTCTCCGCTCGACGGGATGCTTAATTTAACTTCTTCACCCACATGATATTGTTTTTTATCACTTGAAAAAGAAAGAAGTGTTGCGCCGTCGTTTCCTTTCGGAGATGCACCTGCCCAGGCCGGCCAGTCGATATAAACAGTCTGCCCGGTGCGGTGTCCGCTTTCTTCATCAGTAACGCACACATAGAAACGTCCCCAGTCAGGGCGGTTGATGCGGAGTACAAACTGCCCCTTGCCGTCAACAGTTGAAACCGACTGCTCCTGGTAAGCTTCTCTGTAAGTATTGCCAACATAGTTAGCTAAATCTCCTTCATAGCTGTCCCACCACCAGCGCCAGCTTACTTTGTAAACCTGTACTTTCAATTTCTTTTTAGAAATAGGTTTGCCGTCGCTGTCAACAGAAACAATTTTTATGATGTGATTGGTATCCGTGGTTAGCATTCCTGAAAATTTGCTGCCTTCAGGAACTTTCATGCCCACATAAGAAGTGTAAGGCGAATAAGGCATTGAGAATTGATCAACGCTGAATGCACCGCCCTGCTCGAACACACGCACTTTAAAACCTGCGCGCAGCATGCCCGCAGAAGCATCTTTTACAGTGAAGTCAGGTTTGATAAGTGCCTTGCCCTGGTCATTGATTTTACCGTCAAAAATGGTCTGCGCTTCCGAATTAAAATTGCGCGCCATATCGTCGAATTTATAATCCTCGTATTTTTTAAATGTTGTTTCCATCTGCGAAAGCGTTACTTCTACTTTTGCATTTAAATTTTTTGCAATTGCGCCCGAAAGCCATTTCACATCAAGTGTTCCGCTTTCATTCTTTTTCGCAGCAGATAATCTTTCAACGCCGAAATCCAATTTTATTTTTAGTCGGTTCGGCATAATAGTTTCAATTTTAATAGTTTTTGTAAACATTACCCCGCCTACATTTACGCGTGCTGTCCAGTTGCCTGTCGGCGAACTTTTTTCAGTAGTAGTTGTAAAATTATAGAAGCCGTTCATGCCGGAAGTCTTCACCATCTTGCGGAATACCTGCCCCTGCGGATTAAGCAGTTCAAATTCTACAGGATGATTTTCAGGAAGTGTTTTTAATTTATCTTCAAGCATAAATGAAAGGAACAAGGTATCTCCGGGACGCCATACACCGCGCTCTCCGTAAATAAAACCTTTAATGCCTTTCTGCACCTGCTCGCCCGAAACATCAAATGCGCTTAACGATAAAGCAGAGCCGTCGTCTAATTTTAAATAACCGCGCTGACCGGCATTTTTAACAACCATCAAAAAGGGTTTCTTTTTAAAAATGCCTTCGCACATACCGTCGCCATTGGTTTTAAGTGATTTCATAACCTGAAGCTGGTAGTCAAGTAATTCAACCGTTGCACCTGAAACAGGCTTGGTAGTTATTAAATCAGTAAGAATAAAATGCATAGAACCATCTGTACCGTGTTTTGCAATTAAGCCTAAATCAGATGAAAGTATATTGCGTTTTACTTCTTTATTCCTATAGTAGGAAGCAGAGCAGGGATTATCTTTTTCCTGGTAATTATAATTGTAATAGCGGTAATCATCATAATAATAGTCGCCGTAATAGTCCCATTCATGCTCATCTTCGGTATCATCGGCTGAAGCATTGTTTACTTCCTGCAGATCTCCGCCGTCTTCCCCGTCGTTTTCATCAGCATTTTCATCTGTACCTTCGGTCTTGCTTCCCTCGGTGCAGGTGTAAGTGGAGTATTCTTTTTTGAAGCTGATAATAACCTTGTAAATCGCGCCCGGCTCAGCTTTTATCAATTTCGACATATCCAGCGAATAGGTATTCCACTTGCCCAAATCCATTGCACTTTTCTGAGTGAGCTGAATAGTTTTTTTCAATACAACTTTTCCTACACGTCTTAATTCGCGGTCGCCTTCAAGGTTATTTACCTGCAGGAACTGAGGAATATTTTTTTCATAAATTTTTAAAATCTTCACATCAATAGCCTTTAGGCTCACAGCTTTGAATGGGAAATTTAAACCATTTGAATTCGGCAGAATCACGCCTTTGCCGATTAATTGTACTTCGGGTTTTAATTCTTCAAACATTACTTCCATTACATACCGCTCTTTCAGTGAAGTGCCTAAAATATTTTTAACTCCCAATTCGGCAGTAATGGTGCGTGCGCCCACTTCTCTTGCCTGAGGGTAAACGCGTATTTCATTGCCTTCAATAATGTATTTTAATGCAGCTCCTCCTGTTAATGTTACCAATCCTTCAAGAGCCTGTTTTTCCATCAGGGGGTCTGAAAACTGAAGCACAGCATATTGTTCAGGGCTTTGTATTACTTTTACATCTACTACTTTAAAATCGCCCAAAGCCGGGATATCAACTGTTTTTTCGCCTTTAATATCAAGACCCATAGGAGATCCATTCCATTTTAATACAACCTTTTCCGGCTGCTCGCCTCTTTGTATGCCGTCAACCGAAAAGCGGTGCGTTGTTTTGTTTGATTCATGAACCCATGTAATTGCAAGGTTTTTATCGTGCTGTGACACAGTTAATAATTTTTCTACAATTGATGGATCAGCAATATCTGCAGTAGAAAGCGAGCCGTCTAACCGCTGTGAGCGCAGTGTTTTTTTGTCAGTAGTTGTCATTCCGTCAACAAAAACTTCAAACGACTGCTGCATGGTTTGGAAATCAAATTTGAATGTTTCAAACTGTCCCGGTACTTTTAAAATTGTTCCTAAATTAAATTCGGCATCATAGTGGGTATTGCCGGGTAATGCCTTATCCGGGCGGAATTCAATGGTCCTGTTGTCTAACCAAACTGTTGTTCCCTTTATAGACGGTGAAAAATCAAACAGCTTTTTGTCGATCGGCTTGCCGATATCAACATGGCCTTCTATTTCATTGGCAAGCAGAATGCGGATAGTAGATTCGCTTGAAATAATCCCGGAAGTAAATGCGTTGATGTATGCGCTGAAAGCGGCATTCTCTTTGTTATGACTTGCGGATGACTTGCGACTGCTGAAAAAAGTCAGCAAAATCAGCGAAGCAGCAACGATGGCTGTAATGAATAACAAAAGTCTTTTTGACATAAGTAGCCGGATTGAAATTAATGGATATAAAAATTTACCGGGTAAAAGTATAACAAAAAAACAATGTGTTATTAAATGTTAAATAAATTTTGCGGATTGTTTGCAGCTCTTTATAATTCGTATTTTTATAATCTAAAAAAAATCCAAACTATGTTTAAAAATAAGAAACTGCTTTTCATGATTCCAATTGCTGTAATTGCACTTGTTTCATTTACCTGCGTAATACAAACCAGCAAGGACGAAGCCATTGATGAGAAATTAATACAAAGCCTTAACACCGTGCATTATGCTCCCAAAGAGGTAAATGACGATTTTTCGGAAAAGGTTTATAAGCTGTATATTCAGCGCCTCGATTACAATAAAAAATTCCTTATCCAGGAAGACATTAATGAATTGAAAAAATTTGATCATTCTATTGATGATGAAATTAACGCAGGCCGGTTTACTTTTTTCGATAAATCTGTTGAATTCATTAATAAACGAGTGGATGAAGCTCAGGCTTATTACAAAGAAATATTAGACAAACCTTTTGACTTCAGCAAAGATGAAACGATTGAATTGGATGCCGAAAAAATCAATTTCGCAAAAAGCAAAGACGATTTAAAAGAGGCTTGGAGAAAATCGTTAAAGTATCAAACTCTTGCAAAGGTTACTGATATGATGGATATCCAGGACAAAGCAAAAGCAAAAAACGACACTGTTAAAATTAAATCAAGAGAGACTTTAGAAATTGATGCCCGTAAAAAAGTTTTAAAAAGTAATGACGACTGGTTTAAACGCCTTAAAAAATTAGACAGGAACGACCGTATTGATGTTTATTTCAATGCTATTGCCGGTATCTACGATCCGCACACAGAATTCTTTCCTCCGAAAGATAAAGCAACTTTTGATATCGGCATGAGCGGGCAGCTGGAAGGCATTGGTGCACAGCTTCAGGAAAAGGACGGTTATATTAAAGTAAGCAGTATTGTTCCTGGAAGTGCATCCTACCGCGAGGGGCATTTGAAAGCCGGAGATATTATTTTAAAAGTTGCTCAGGCTGAAGCCGAACCGGTTGATATTACTGATATGCGTATGGATGATGCCGTGATGTTAATCAGGGGAAAAAAGGGAACAGAAGTGCGCCTGACAGTTAAGAAGCCTGATGCAAGCATTATAATTATTTCAATTATCCGGGATGTTGTGATTATTGAAGAAACGTATGCGCAGTCGGCTATTTTAAAAGGAAAGAAAAATATCGGCTACATTAAACTGCCTACTTTTTATGCCGACTTTAACGGTAAAGGCGGACGAAGCTGTGCAAAAGATATTAGAAAAGAGTTGGAGAAACTCAAAAATGACAAAGTTGACGGTATTATTTTAGACTTGCGTTATAACGGGGGAGGTTCTCTGCCTGATGTTGTGGAGATGGCTGGTTTGTTTATCAATAAAGGCCCGGTAGTGCAGGTAAAAACAAAAACAGGAATGCCGCAAGTGCTGGATGACAGGGACCCGGGAATTGTTTATGACGGCCCCCTAACAGTAATGGTAAATTCTAATTCAGCTTCAGCATCTGAAATTATGGCGGCTGCTATTCAGGATTATAAAAGAGGAGTGATAGTCGGTACTTCACCTGCAACATTCGGAAAAGGAACTGTTCAGCGCTTTTTTGATTTGGATGAGATACCGCCGCAGCAGCCTGAATTCGGTTCTTTAGGCTCGGTTAAAATCACTACACAGAAATTTTACAGAATCAACGGCGGTGCAACACAGCTGAAAGGCGTGATACCAGATATTATTTTACCGGATCCTTATTATCTGCTTGACCAGGGAGAAAAAGAGCAGGATTACCCAATGAAATGGGACGAAATAGCTCCGGCTGATTATAAACCTTTAACCCCAGCCTACTCTGTTGAAAAGCTGAAGGCTAATAGTGAAGCACGTATGAAAAGCAATCCTGGATTTACAATTTTAGCTGATGCTGCTAAACGTTTGAAAAAACAAAAAGACAATACTATTGTTTCTTTGAATTTTGATAAATATAAAACTGAGCAGAATAAGTACAAAGAAGAAGCAAAAAAAATGGAGGATTTGGATAAAGAAATCCCGGGAGTTGAAGTTGTCGCTTTAACATTAGATATGCCGGCTATTGCTGCAGATACCGCTAAAGCTGCCAAAGCTAAGGATTGGTATAAGAGCATTAAAAAAGATATTTATCTGAATGAAACAATTGCGATTATGGATGATATGAAATAAGGGTTATTGCCACGAATTTCACGAATTAAAAAACGCCCTGCATTTGCAGGGCGTTTTGTTTTTGTAATTAAGCCGGCCTGATTTATTTATTGATAATTATTTTTTGAGTGTTTGATTCTTTTTCTGTTTGGATGTTTATAAAATAAATGCCGTTGGGCTGCAGACTTAAATCAACTTCAGTTTTTTGATTTTTGATTTCGGATTTGTAAATACTTTCTCCAAGAATATTAGTGATGCTAAGTGTATAGTTGTTTTCTTTTGCTGCAATTGTAAATGTTCCTTTGCTGGGGTTTGGGAATATATTGAAGCCGATGGCAGATTTATTATTTTCAGTAATGCCGGTTGCAATACCTATTTTAAAAAGTGTCCCACACCTGGCCAATAGACAAGTTGAGCTAAAGCCTCCTCTAGATGTCATACCGAATAGAAAATTCCCATCAGAAATAAGAGAGCCATTAGGTTCGCTGCCATTTACGGCACTTGTAAAATTGTACAATTTTGAAAACTCGCTTCCATTGGATTTTATTTTAAAAATGATTCCATCACCAAATGTGCCCCCCTCCCTCGTCATTCCATATAAAAAGGAGCCATCGTAAATAAGGGATCCATTTGGCCGGCTTCCATTTGTTGAGTCAATGAAATCTATTAGTTTGGAATATCCAGTTCCGTCCTTTTTTATTTTAAAAAGTACCCCGTCATCTGATGTACCTCCAAAAGTCGTCATTCCGTAAAGAAATGAATCAACAGAGATAAGGCTGCCACGTGGCCCCCTCCCATTTGTCCCTGCAAAATCGAGGAGATTAACAAACCCTGTTCCATCGAACTTTATTTTAAATATAACCCCATTATCAGATATTCCCCCAAAGTTTGTCATTCCATAGAGAAAAGTTCCATCACTTGTAAGAGAACCTAAAGGCCATCTTCCATATGCAGAGCCATCAAAATCAATC
>CAINDA010000037.1 GCA_903847205.1 uncultured Bacteroidota bacterium | reverse complement strand
GATGACGGAATGGACATAGCGCTGTGCACAATTGATTATAAAAATAATGAAATACAGTATGCCGGGCAAAACCCTTTGTATGTTCTGTCAGATGGAAAGATAGAAGTAATCAAAGGTGATATTTACGGCATAGGCGGGGGAGGTATGATTGCAAAATTACATGACCCGCTTAAAAAAGTATTTGCCAACCATGTTATTCCAATAAAAAAAGGGATGAGTATTTATCTTTCTACTGACGGCTATATGGATCAGTTCGGAGGCAGTGATAGAAAAAAATACGGTGCGCAGAGATTTAAAGATTTACTTTCGAATAACCTGCATTTGAATATGCAGCAGCAAAAAGAACTCATGGCGTCTGCTCATGCTGAATGGAAAGGGAATACAGCACAGATTGATGATGTTTTGGTAATTGGTGTAAGATTATAATTGTATTTTAGACTGATGAAAAATAAATTCCTCTTCATAATTTTAAATGCTTCATTCATTTTTCATTCATTTTGTTTTTCTCAAAACAGAACAATTGACTCCCTCTTAACCCTTCTCAAAACAGATAAAGCTGATACAAACAAAGTTAAGCACCTCAATGAACTTGGCTGGGCTTTGATGTATCAAAACCCCGACACCTCTATTATACTTGGTAACCAAGCTCTTGCAATCATCACACCAATTCCCTCTTTAGAGTTTAGTATGAATAAGGAAGTTGAAGGGAGTGAAGGGATAAGATCTCTCCTCGCCACCACTCTTGGCAACCAGGGAGTTTATTATTATTTTAAAGCGGACTATCTCCGTGCCCTTGATTATTATTTGAAAGAATTAAAGATTGAAGAAGAGCTAAAAAATAAAAAAGGTATTTTAAGGTGTCTTGGTAACATTGGCATTGTTTATTGCATTAAAGGCGATTACCCCAAAGCATTGGATTACCTTTTCAAGACATTGAGTATAGCGGAAGAACTCGGAGATAAAAACCTGATTGCACCACAACTGTGCAACATCGGAAATATTTATACCCAGCAAAATGATTATCCAAAAGCTTTGAATTATTTTTTCAAAGCAATAAAAATGGCGGAAAAACTAGGTGACAAAAACGGAATTGCTATCCAACTCGGTAACATCGGAAATATTTATACTCGGCAAGGTGATTATCCCAAAGCATTGGATTGTTTTTTCAAAGCATTGAAAATAGCAGAAAAATTAGGTGATAAAAGCGGAATTGCAAGATATCTGGGCAACATCGGGGTTGTTTATTATAGTCAGAAAAATTATCCGAAGACATTGGACTATTTTTTCAAGTCATTGAAGTTGTATGAAGAGCTTGGAGATAAAAATGGAATTGCACAGCGTCTTTCCGGTATTGGTGCTCTTTATACCACAACAGGGAAATTTATAGAGGCTGAACATTATCTTAAAAGAGCAATCGCCCTTAATGATACTATTGGTAATATGGATGATTTAAGGGAATCGGAAGAACTTATCTCCCAACTATACGACACCACGGGGAGATTTAAAGAAGCGCTTATCCATTACAAAAAAGCAATAGCCCTCAAGGATACGCTTTTCAGTCAGGAAAATAAAAAACAGCTCATCCGCAAAGAAATGAATTTTGAGTTTGACAAAAAGGAAGCAGCAACAAAGGCTGAGCATGATAAAGAAATAGCAGTTGCCGAAGCAGAAAAGAAAAAACAGCAGATTATAATTTGGTCTGTAATCGCCGGTTTGCTTTTAGTTATTGTGTTTTCGGGCTTTGTTTTTCGCTCGTTGCGGATTACACGAAAACAAAAAAACATAATAGAGTTACAGAAAAATGAAGTTGATAAACAAAAAGAAATAGTAGAAAAGCAGAAAGAAAAAATTGTTGACAGTATCACTTATGCTCAACGCATCCAGCAAAGCATATTAATGGAAGAAAGCGAGGTGCAGAACTATCTGCCCGAATGTTTCATTTATTTTCAGCCTAAAGACATTGTAAGCGGAGATTTTTACTGGTGTTCAAAAATAGATGATAAAATTATTTTAGCCGCGGTTGACTGCACCGGCCATGGTGTACCTGGTGCTTTCATGAGCATGATAGGCAATACCTTGTTGAATCAAATTGTAAATGAAAAACATATTACCAAGCCTTCCGAAATATTACATTATTTAAACCTTGGTGTATATGAAGCCCTGCACCAGAAAAAAGACGGGGCATTATCAGATGATGGAATGGATATCGCATTATGCTGTATTGATCAAGAAAATAATGAAGTACAGTACTCAGGACAAAACTCATTGTATGTTTTATCAGACGGAAAAATAGAAGTAATCAAAGGAGATATCTATGGCATTGGCGGAGGAGGTATGATTGCAAAAATACATGACCCGCTGAAAAAAGTATTTACCAATCATGTTATTCCGATAAAAGAAGGAATGAGTATTTACCTTTCTACAGATGGTTATATGGATCAGTTTGGCGGGAACGACAGAAAAAAATTCGGGACTCAAAAATTCAAAGACTTACTTTTGAATAACCGGCATCAGGATATGCAAAAACAAAAACAAAAAATTGCAATAGCACATACTGAATGGAAAGGAAGTTCAACCCAGGTCGATGATGTTTTGGTGATTGGTATAAAATTATAATTGTATCTTAGATAATGAAAAAGCTGTTCTTTAGCATCACCTTTTACTTAACTCTTTTATCTTTAAACTGCTCTGCTCAAAAGAGTGTGATTGATTCTTTGCTTAATTTAATCAAAACTGATAAAGCGGATACAAATAAAGTAAAGCACCTCAACACCCTTGGCTGGACTGTGATGTATCAAAATCCTGACACGGCAATTATTCTAGGAAATCAGGCCTTAAAAATTATCACTCCTGTTTCTTCAATTGAATTTAATTCGGGAATAGAAGGTACAGAAGAAAAAGAGATAAAATCTTTACGAGCCCAAACACTTGGTAATCTAGGGGTTTATTATTTTATCAAATCTGATTATCTCCAGGCTCTTGACTATTATAATAAAGCATTAACTATTGGCGAAGAAATGCATAACAAATCCAGGATAGTTGCGCTTCTTAGCAATATTGGAAATGTCTATACCTATCAGGGAGATTATCCGAAAGCCTTCGATTATTATTTCAGAGCGTTAAAAATTGCGGAAGAAATCGGACATAAAAACGGAATTAAAGATATACTAGCAAACCTCGGGTCCATTTATCAAATGCAAGGCGATTTTTCTAAAGCTTTAGAATATACTTTCAAATCATTAAAACTTGAAGAAGAATTAGGGAATAAAAATGGCATTGCAATTACTTATGGAAATATTGGAAATATTTATCAAGGCCAAAAAGAGTATGCAAAAGCACTTTATTATGATACCAAATCATTAAAAATGTCAGAGGAACTGGGAGATAAAGAGGGTGTCGGACTATCTCTGGGTAGTTTAGGAAACGCCTATCTCGATCAAAAAAATTATCCTTTGGCTTTGGACTATTATTTCAAAGCACTGAAAATAATTGAAGAATTGGGAGATAAAAACACCGCCTCACAATTATTAGGTAACATTGGTAACCTTTTTATTACTACCGGAAAATTCAAAGATGCCGAGCTCTTTATTAAAAGAAAAATTAATATTGATAATAGTATTGGCGCTTTGAATAATTTATTGGACGGTGAAGAATATCTCTCCCGGCTTTATGACACTACAGGAAGATACAAAGATGCTCTTATTCATTACAAAAAAGCAACAGATCTTAAGGATACTCTTTTCAGCCAGGAAAATAAAAAGCAGCTCATCCGCAAAGAAATGAATTATGAGTTTGACAAAAAAGAAGCGGCAACAAAAGCGGAACATGATAAAGAAATGGCTGTTGCAGAAGCAGAAAAGAAAAAGCAGAAAATAATAATATGGTCTGTAATCGGCAGTTTGCTTCTAGTTATTCTGTTTGCCGGTTTTGTTTTCCGTTCATTGCGGATAACACGGAAACAAAAAAACATAATTGAGCTTCAGAAGAATGAAGTTGATAAGCAAAAAGAAATAGTTGAAAAACAGAAAGAAAAAATAGTTGAAAGCATCAGCTATGCCCAGCGTATTCAGCAAAGCATATTAATGGAAGAAAGTGAAGTGCAAAATTATCTCCCAGAATGTTTTATTTTTTTTCAGCCTAAAGATATTGTAAGCGGTGACTTTTACTGGTGCAGTAAAATTGACGATAAAATTATTATAGCCGCAGTTGACTGCACCGGCCACGGTGTACCCGGCGCTTTCATGAGTATGATAGGCAACACTTTATTGAATCAGATTGTAAATGAAAAACACATTACCAGGCCTTCAGAAATATTGCATTATCTAAACCTTGGAGTTTATGAAGCACTTCACCAGAAAAAAGGCGGGGAATTATCCGATGACGGAATGGACATTGCATTATGCTGTATTGATTATAAAAACAATGAAGTGCAGTTTGCCGGGCAGAATCCGTTGTATGTTTTATCAGACGGAAAAATAGAAGTAATCAAAGGCGATATTTACGGCATAGGCGGGGGAGGTACGATTGCAAAATTACTTGATCCGCTTAAAAAAGTATTTGCTAACCACGTTATTCCAATAAAAAGAGGAATGAGTATTTACTTTTCTACTGATGGTTACATGGATCAGTTTGGCGGGAGTGATAGAAAAAAATTCGGCGTTCATAGGTTTAAAGATTTACTCTTGAATAACCTGTGTCTGAATATGCCAAAACAAAAAGAACTCATTGAATCAGCTCATGCAGAGTGGAAAGGGAATTCAGTGCAGATTGATGATATTTTAGTGATCGGGATTCAAATATAATTATACTTTAGATGAATGAAAAAAATACTATTCTTTGCCGTTTTAAACTTCGGACTTCAAAGTAACTTTTGCTACCCCCAGCAAAATCAAATTGATTCCATTTCAAACTTGATTAAAAAAGATAATGAAGATACTTCTAAAGTAAATCATCTTAATGATTTAAGCTGGCTCCTGATATTTCAAAATCCAGACACAGCAATTATTCTCAGTAAGCAAGCGCTAAAAATTATTACTCCTGTTTCATCGATTGAATTTCCAGTTACAAAAAATGGAATGGAAGATAAACAGGTAAAACGCATTCGTGCCAGTATGAATAGCACTCTTGGAACTTGTTATTATTTCAAAGCCGATTTTTCAATTGCAATTGAATATTATCTGAAGGCACTAAAAATTGATGAAGAAATTTCGAATAAAAAAGGAATTGCTGCTGATATGGGAAATGTTGGAATGGTTTATTTCAATCAAAGTAACTATACAAAAGCTTTAGAATACTATTTAAAAGCCTTAAAATAGCTGAAGAAATAGGATTTAAGGAATTACAAGCCAACACTCTTGGTAATATCGGAAATATTTATGCTGATCAAAAAGATTATCCAAATGCTCTTAACAATTACTCAAAAGCCTTGAATATTTATGAAGCGATTGGAAATAGGAATTATTATGCAAGCATGCTGGGTAATATTGGAAATATTTACTTGCATCTAAACAATTTTTCTAAATCGTTAGAATATGGATTCAAAGCCTTAAAAATTGCAGAGGAGCTGTCAATAAAAAGAGTAATAGCAGGTGTTTTAAGTAATATAGGAAATGTTTATGAAGCACAAAAAAATTATCCAAAAGCTCTTGAATATCAATTTAAATCCTTGAATAAGGCAAATGAACTTGGGGATAAACAAGGTATTGCAGTTAATCTTAGCAACATTGGTACACTTTATACTAAAACCGGAAAGTTTAAAGAAGCAGAACAATTTCTGAAAAGAGCTATTTTAATTGATGACAGCGTGGGAGCTTTGAATGATTTAAGAACATTTGAAGAATCGCTTTATCAACTCTATGATACAACCGGCCGTTTCAAAGAAGCACTAATCCATTACAAAAAAGCAATATCACTAAAGGATACACTTTTCAGCCAGGAAAATAAAAAGCAGCTCATCCGTAAAGAAATGAATTATGAGTTTGATAAAAAAGAAGCGGCAACCAAGGCTGAGCATGAAAAAGAGATGGCTGTTGCAGATGCTGAAAAGAAAAAGCAGCAGATTGTGATATGGTCTGTAATCGGCGGATTGATTCTAGTTATTGTGTTCGCTGGTTTTGTTTTTCGCTCATTACGCATTACCCGAAAGCAAAAAAAAATAATAGAGTTGCAGAAGAATGAAGTTGATAAGCAAAAAGAAATAGTAGAAAAGCAGAAAGAAAAAATTGTTGACAGTATCAATTACGCTCAGCGCATTCAGCAAAGCATATTAATGGAAGAAAGTGAAATACAAACCTATCTGCCTGAATGTTTTATTTATTTCCAGCCAAAAGATATTGTAAGCGGTGATTTTTACTGGTGCTCTAAATTAGGTGATAAAATAATTTTGGCTGCGGTTGACTGCACCGGCCATGGTGTACCTGGTGCTTTCATGAGCATGATAGGTAATACCTTATTGAATCAAATTGTAAATGAAAAGCATATTACAAAGCCTTCAGAAATATTGCATTATTTAAATCTCGGTGTATATGAAGCACTTCATCAGAAAAAAGATGGCGCATTATCTGATGACGGAATGGACATTGCTTTGTGCTGCATTGATTATAAAAATAATGAAGTACAATATGCCGGACAAAACCCATTGTATATTTTATCAGAGGGAAAGATTGAAGTAATCAAAGGCGACATGTACGGCATTGGCGGAGGAGGGATGATTGCAAAATTACATGACCCGCTTAAAAAAGCATTTGCCAATCATGTTGTTCCAATAAAAAAAGGAATGAGTATTTATCTTTCTACTGACGGTTATATGGATCAGTTTGGCGGGGGGGATAGAAAAAAATTCGGGGCGCAGAGATTCAAAGAATTACTATTGAACAACGGGCATTTGAGTATGCCGAAACAAAAAGAACTCATTGCATCAGCTCATGAAGAATGGAAAGGAAAGACTGTGCAGATTGATGATGTTTTGGTAATTGGGGTAAGAGTATAAATGAAAAACCTAATCATTTTAGCTGCACTATTCTTCATTCTCCCTTTTTTGGAGGGCTTGGGAGTGGTTTCTTTTGCCCAAAACAGAACTATTGATTCTCTTCTAATGGTTCTTAAAACAGAAAAACCTGATACTGGAAAAATAATTCGTCTTAATCAATTAACATCTGAATATAAATTGATAGGAGATTATGAAAAAGGACTAAAATATGGGACAGAAGCATTAGGGCTTGCCCGTAAATTAAGTTTCAAAAAAGGAATTGCACAGGCTGACAATAATATTGGAAATATTTATTTAGCCCAAGCCGATTATCCCAAAGCCTTAGATTGTTACCTGAAAGCATTAAAAGTCGATGAAGAAATAAAAAGCAAAAAAGGAATAGCAGCTAGGTTTGGTAACATAGGTATCGTTTATTTCAATCAAAATGAATATCCCCAGGCACTAAACTATTTTTTCAAGGCATTGAAAATGGCTGAAGAAATAGGTGATAAAACCAGAATTGAAATTCAGCTTGGCAACATAGGAAACGTCTATACTGAGCAATCCGATTATTACAGGGCATTGGATTATTATTTCAAGGCATCGAAAATAGGGGAAGAATTAGGAAATAAAAACGGCATTGCAGTTAATTTCAGCAACATCGGACGTATTTATTTTGCCCAGAATGATTACCCTAAAGCCTTAGACTATTATTTCAAGGCATTGAAGATGCAGGAGGAACTCGGAGACAAAAATAGCATCGCAACTGACCTTGGCAATATAGGTGAGCTTTATACTGCAGCTAAAAAATATAAAGAAGCTGAAGAGTACCTGAAAAAAGCGGCAGCTTTGGATAACAGCATTGGTGCTTTAAATGGGTTAAGACAAGATGAACTATCGCTCTCGCAGCTCTACGAGACAATAGAACGGTATAAATTGGCACTAGTTCATTACAAAAAAGCAGTCATACTCAAAGACACACTTTTCAGTCAGGAAAGCAAAAAACAGCTCATCCGCAAAGAAATGAATTACGAGTTTGATAAAAAAGAGGCTGCAACAAAGGCTGAGCATAATAAAGATATGGCTGTTGCAGAAGCTGAAAAGAAAAAACAGAAAATTATTATTTGGTCAGTTATGACCGGTTTGTTTTTGGTTATTGTATTCGCCGGTTTTGTTTACCGCTCGCTGAGAATAACGAGAAAACAAAAAAACATAATAGAGTTACAGAAAAATGAAGTTGATAAACAAAGAGAAATAGTAGAGAAGCAGAAAGAAAAAATAGTTGCCAGCATCACCTATGCGCAACGCATCCAGCAAAGCATCCTGATGGAAGAAAGTGAAATACAAAACTATCTGCCGGAGTGCTTCATCTACTTCCAGCCCAAAGATATTGTAAGCGGAGACTTTTACTGGTGTTCTAAATTAGGTGATAAAATTATTATAGCAGCAGTTGACTGCACCGGCCATGGTGTACCAGGCGCTTTCATGAGTATGATTGGCAATACTTTATTGAACCAGATAGTAAATGAAAAACATATTACCAAGCCTTCAGAAATATTGCATTATTTAAATCTTGGAGTATATGAAGCCCTTCATCAGAAAAAAGATGGAGCCTTAGCAGATGACGGAATGGATATAGCATTATGCTGTATTGATTATAAAAACAAGGAAGTGCAGTATGCCGGACAAAATCCATTCAATGTATTATCAAACGGAAAGATAGAAGTAATCAAAGGAGACATTTACGGCATTGGCGGCGGAGGAATTATTTCAAAATTACATGATCCATTAAAAAAAGTATTTACCAACCATGTTATTCCAATAAAAGAAGGAATGAGTATTTATCTTTCTACGGATGGTTATATGGATCAGTTTGGGGGCAGCGAGAGAAAAAAATTCGGCTCACAAAGATTTAAAGATTTACTATTAAAGAATCACCACATGAGTATGCAGAAGCAAAAAGAATTGATTGCATCGGCTAATGAAGAATGGAAAGGAAATACAATGCAGATAGATGACGTTTTGGTAATAGGTATTAGAGTGAAGCTTGAAAACAGCTGAATTTTTATAATGGCACTGCCGCATCATACATTTAATATGCAAAACCATATTTGTAATAAACTCTATTGATGAAAAAAACAGTTAAGATTTCGTTTATTGTTTTGATGGTACTGCTTTCCCAGCTTTTTATTCTTCCTTATGCTTTTTCGGTTACTGAATTTGAAAATAAGGAAGATTATAAACCTTTTGCTGAAAGTAAGTTTACTACAATTAACGGAGTACGGATTCATTTCCGCGAATGGAATTCAGGAAAAGATTCAGTGAAGGGAAATATTTTACTTATTCATGGATTTTCAGGCAGCACTTTTTCGTGGCGAAGAAATATTGATACACTTGTAAAGGAAGGCTATCATGTGGTAGCAGCCGATGTTCCTCCATTTGGATATAGTACCAAACAAAAAAAAATTAATCATTCAACTTCGGCAAACGCTATGGTGCTTTGGAAACTGTCCGACAGCCTTAATTCTGGTAAATGGATTATTGCAGGCCATTCTATGGGTGCTTCCATTGCAGGTGCTATGGCTGCTATGCATCCTGATAAAACAAATAAACTAATTCTGGTTGATGGTACTTTTGAAGGTACTGAAATGTCTGATAAAATTGGATTTAAAAACTGGCTTATCTCTTCGAACCCTGTCAAAGGGCTTGCCGAGATAATAGGCAAGTCTTATTTTCACAATTATAAAAAATTTAAAAAACTGCTGGCTTCCGCATATTCTCAGGAGCCGGATTCAATGTCTGTATTAGGATATATGCAGCCCTTCCAGCAAAAGCGAATAACAAGTGCGATATTGGAATCAGTGAGGTCGCATGAAATTCAAACGCTTTTGTTATCCGGCATTAAAGCTCCTGTGCTTGTGATTTGGGGCAGTAAGGATACATGGATTCCTATAGAAGCTGGAAATAATTTCATGGAAAAATATCCTGCAGCTACTTTTAAAGTGATTAACGGCGCAGGACATTGTTCTATGGAAACTCATCCTGGGGTATTTAATAAATTGTTTAGTGAATTTATTTCAAATGATTCTGTTCATTAAATAGTGAATGTAATTAAGGCCGTGGATAAAAAGGTTATCCATTATATCTATTAATTTTCAACTTTGAATTATTTATGCTTCCTGAAATTATAAAAACTGAAGACGGCTCTCACTCATTATATATAAAAGAATTGGATGAGCACTACCATTCTATTCATGGTGCCGTGCAGGAAAGCAGACATGTTTTTATTGAAGCAGGATTAAAACATTTTATTTCCGGCGCAGCTCTGCCGGTAGAAATAAAAATCCTCGAAATAGGCTTAGGTACTGGATTAAATGCACTGCTCACATTTATTGAAGCCGAAAAATCTGCATCGCATATTTATTATACTGCAGTTGAAGCATATCCTTTAAGTATTGATTTAGCCGGGCAATTAAATTATATCGATTGCCTTAATGCGGAAAAATATCAATCTGTTTTTAATGCAGTTCATAGCTGCGAATGGGATAAGCCGGTGATGCTTTCAAATCAATTTACAATTCGTAAAATAAAAAACACAATACAGCAGGCTATTTTAGAAAATAAATACGATTTAATTTATTTTGATGCTTTCGGTCCGCCTGTACAGCCCGAAATGTGGATAGAAGAAGTGTTTGCTAAGATTTATGCAGCTATGGCGGACAAAGGATATTTGGTTACCTATTGCGCAAAAGGCGAGGTAAAACGCACATTAAAAAAAGTAGGATTTGCTGTCGAATCTTTAAAAGGCCCTCCCGGAAAACGTGAAATGGTAAGAGCCCAGAAGGTATGCTGATGATATCAACTTTAGAATTTGGGATTTATTTCTAAATCTATTGTTTCCCTTTTAATAGTTTAATTGCTTCTTCAGGATTTTCAACTTCAATGATGAGTTTTTGATACTCCTCATCTTTAAGTGAAATAATAATTGTATTCTCTTTGTTTACCACATCCCAAAAAATTCGGTTGCCGCTTAAATGAAAAGTGCCGGCGGTTATTAAATACGGAACACTGGTTCCGGGTGCTCTCCATCCTTTCCATCCTGATAATTCATCATCATTTTGATATGCATTCAAAATATGCTCTTTCGGAATTTCAAGCTTGCTTTTAAACGACCATAGTTTATGAAGTCCCTGCGCTTCAAATAATATGTTTTTTCCTTCTGTTTTAACGCTTACCATTTTGCTTTTTATTTTTTACACCTGGCTTATTCAGCAGCTAATATTGATTTTATATTCGGCTTGAAATACAAATTGCTTTTTAATATTTTCCCGTCTTCTCTGAAAATCGGATTACCGTTTTCATCCAGCTTGCTCATATTGCTTCGCTGAATTTCGTCAAACACTTCCTCAATTTTATACTGCAGGCCGTGCCTCAGTATGGTTCCGAATAAAATATACAGCTGGTCGCCTAATGCATCTGCTATCTCTGTTAAATCACCATTTTTGCATGCTTCAAGGTATTCTTCGTTTTCCTCTTTAATCAAATTATAACGAAGCATGTATTCCCTTTCGTCTAAATCTGCAGTAGGAGTATAGCGGTTGCCAATTTTAAAAACGTCATGAAATTTTTCTACGAATTTAATTTTGTGAATTAATAAGCCTTTGGTTTCAGTACTTTCCATAGTATCTGTAATTGAAATAAATTATCTGAAAAATTAATCTTTGTAATAAACAGGGCGGCAGTAGAATAAGATATTTTTAATAAAGCAATAAAACGATTCAGCAGTAAGCAATTCAACAATAAAGCAATTTAGCAATAAAACAATTTTGAAATTATTTTTTTCCTTTCTTCTCTTTATACTGAGCATTTAATCCATCAACAATTTCGCTGGTGATATCAAGGCTGTCGTTTGCCAATATCAATGCCCCGCCCGGGCCGTTAGTATAAGTTAAAACAAAATTGTATTGCCCTTTTTTATTGTATTCTGTAACATAATCCAATACTCTCCTGCGTACTTCCTCATTGCTCTTCTGAATTTCTTCAACCATAGCCTGCAGCTGCTGTTCCATTTGGTCAATTTCATCTTTACGTTTAATTAAATCTGCCTGACCGGTTGCTGCTTGGTTCTCTGACAACAGCCCTTGACTTGCCTTTTGCTGAAAAGCAGCATAATCTTCCTGGAATTTCTTTGCTTTCGACTGATAAGCCCCTTCCAGTTTTTGCTGTTTCGATTGCGCCGCTGCTGTAAGATCTTTTACAAAATCATATTGTTTATTTAAAACATCACTGTTTATATAAACAATTTTAGAAGCTTTAATTTCTTTAGGAGAAAGTACTACAGGCTTTGCCGCCACAGCGGAATCAGCAGTGTTTTTTATAGCAGCAGTTTTACCGCTTCCTGAAAAGTGTAGATAATATAATATTGCAACTGCAATTACTAATGCAATATTCAGCAGACTCGAAATTCGATTATTCATTTTCTGGGATTTTAAAAGGAGAGCAAATATAAAATAAAATTACCTCCTTGAAGGAGGTAATTTTAAATTTTAATCGGGAATTTTAATTGGAAAATTTTAATTAATGTTTTGCAAGATAATTTGCAACATCTTTATGAGTTGCTTTCATTGCATCATCGCCTTTGTGCCAGTTTGCAGGGCATACTTCTCCGTTTTCTTCAGAAAACTGAAGCGCATCAACCATACGTAAAGCCTCGTCAACACTGCGTCCTAATGAAAGATCGTTAATCAGCTGATGGCGTATTACTCCGTTTTTGTCAATTAAATACAAGCCGCGGAAAGCAATCATAGGGCCGTTTGCGGTCAAAGTATTGTTTTCATCAACTTCATATTCGCCGAACAATACATCAAAATTCATAGAAATTGTTTTTGTTGTATCAGCAACAATCGGGTAAGTAACTCCCTGAATACCGCCTTGTGCTTTTGGTGTCTGCAGCCATCCCCAATGCGACTGTTCTGTATCAGTTGAACAAGCTACAACAGCAACATTGCGTTTTTCAAATTCAGCTAATTTATCCTGAAATGCATGTAATTCTGTCGGGCAGACAAAAGTGAAATCTTTTGGATAAAAAAAGAAAACAACATGTTTTTTGCCGATGTACTGATCAAGAGAAAAGTCTGAAACTATTTCTCCGCCGTATATTACGGCCTGCGCTTTAAATGAAGGCGCTTTTTTTCCTACTAATGCCATTTGGTATATGTTTTTAGATTGATTATAAATAATAATTTGTCCGCAAAGTTACAAAAATTAGTTATTTGAATAACAATTTTAAACTTTAACTGAATCTAAACTTTTCATACTTTCACTTCATAAAATAATTTATGTGTTTTGAAATGAAATCATTCATAAGCTCTCTGGTTCTTATAATATCAATCCAAATTAATGTTTCAGCCACACCTCTTCTTGCTGCTTCAATAAGTAATTATCCTTTAAAATATGTGTATGCTTTTAGATGTTTTGGCGATAGTTTGATTTTTATTGATTCCCTAAAAACGGATGAAAAGGGCAAATTTAATTTCGCACAATTTTCATCAAAAGGAATCTACCGTTTCAATTTGCCGAGTAACCAATGGTTTTACGTACTTTCTACCGGCTCAGCTGCAACTCTCGGAAAGGAGGCTGGAAGGCAAGTTGAAGAGAATATAGAAATCAAAACAGTTTACCGTTTTGATATGTTTAATAACCTGGCATCCGATAGTTTGGAAGTCATAAAGTCAGATGAAAACAAACTGTTTTATAAATTTCAAAGGGCCCAGAAGCAGGCTACTGTTGCCAATTTTGTATTGAAAGAAATGATTCGTTTGTATCCCCTGCAGGATCCTTTTCATAAAGTAATTGAAAATGAATATTTTGAACGGTACAAAGCTATGGATGAATTGCTCAAAGAAAGCAGCCATTCTCCTTCTGCCCAGCTCATCATCAATGCCTACTATCAGCCCATGAATCCAGATTGGAAAGGCCCGGATGATTGGAGGGACAGTGTCATTGCAACTCATTACTTTGATTATTTTCATCCTTCTGAGAATGGAGAATTTTACATGAACACCAGTATCCTTCCTGAAAAGATTGATAATTACTTTGATTTGTTTTCCTTTCTGATGCGGGTTAATAGAGAAACTAATACGGACTATGAAAAAAAAATAAAAAACGCAGCTGACGAATTTTTGAAACATACACAGGCAGATCATTCTGTTCATGAGTTTTGTCTGAAGTATATTCTGAAAAAACTAGACAAAAGAAAAATGTACGATGCTATGTTCAGTGTGTATGACAAATGGGTATATCAGGCTGTCAGCGGAGATTGCAGCCAAACCTACCCGTCTCTCAATCAATGGCGCGAAAAGATAAGTGTGCTGCGAAATGTTCAGATTGGCAATGCCGCACCTGATTTTGAAGTTGTTTCAGGCAAAATGAACATGTATCAAATTCCTGCAGATTATACATTGCTGGTGTTTTGGGCAAGCTGGTGTCCGCATTGCACCTTAGAGATTCCGAAAATAAAAAAGGCTGTTGAAGATTTCCAAAACAGCCATAAAGAAAAGTCGGTAATTACACTCTTTATATCGTTAGATAACGATGAAAAAGCATGGAAAGATTTTGTTGAGAAAAATAGCCTGGGCAGTAATATTCATCTCTGCGATTTAAAAGGATGGCAAGGCCGGATAGTGAGGCAGTACAATGTGTTTGCAACACCGTCAATGTTTTTGCTAAATAAGGATAAAAAAATTATTAATAAGCCGGAGAGTGAAGAGCAGCTGAATTTTGTTTTAAGTAAACAATAAAAATTTGTAATGCTGATCCTGTTAAGGATGATGAGCAACGGAACCGTTTTACGTGATCCCCTGCAAAGGATTAAGCATTTGCAACTGCATACACGTGATCCTCTGCAAAGGATTAAGCATTTGCAACTGCATACACGTGATCTCCTGTAAAGGATTAAGCATTTGCAACTCCGTACACGTGATCTCCTGTAAAGGATTGAGCATTTGCAACTGCACACACGTAATCCTCTGTAAAGGATTGAGCATTTGCAAGTGCATACATCTAATTTCCTGCAAAGGATAAAATGCAACGGAACCATTTTACTTAATTCCCTGCAAAGGATGACGTGCAACGGAACCGTTTTACGTAATTCCCCCTGCAAAGGATGACATGCGGCAAATCTTTAAATATAAACTCCTTAATTTTAATAGGCAATAGACAATTTACAATAAACCAATAAACCAATAACTAATAATATTCGTATTGTTAAAAATGTTATATATATATTTGTTTTTCGCACAATATAAAAATAGTATAGAAAAAAATGAAAGCAGCTAAAAATAATTTTATTTATTGCCAATTGCATTTCGCATTTTTTCTTTTGCTGATTGTTAATTGCCTATTCCCTGTTAACTGCTTCGCTCAAAACAATAATGTCGGCATCGGTACACTAACACCGGCTCCCTCTGCTATTTTGGATATAGTTGCAGCTGACAAAGGCTTGCTTATACCTCGTGTAAATTTAACTGCTGTTTCAGATATTATTACTATACCTGCTCCCGCACTTAGTTTATTGGTTTATAATACAAACCCCGCTATGGCAGGCGGCAGCATAGGTTTTTATTATTGGAATGGAACACAATGGGCAAGTTTAAATACCGGTGCCGTTGGCTTAGTCGGAAGCACCGGATCAACTGGTGCTGGCGGCAATATCGGCTCCACTGGTAATACAGGCGCAATCGGCGTTACCGGCTCAACAGGTATTGGTTCTACCGGTTCAACCGGAAGCACTGCCGCAACAGGTGCTGCAGGAAGTACCGGGTCAATTGGTTCAACAGGAAGTATTGGTTCAACAGGCTTAATAGGCTCAACCGGAAGCACTGCTTCAACCGGCTCATCTGGGACAACAGGTTCAACAGGAAGTACCGGTGCAGCAGGTGCATCCGGAACCACTGGTTCAACAGGTGATACCGGTGCAGCCGGAAGTACAGGTTCAACAGGTTCAACAGGCTTAACAGGTTCAACAGGTTCAACAGGTTCAACAGGTTCAACAGGAAGTACCGGCTCCACCGGTTCAGCCGGAAGTAATGGTTCAACAGGCTTCACAGGGGCAGCAGGAAGTACAGGCTCCACTGGAGCTACCGGCAATACACTTGTTTATTTTGGAATAGGAATAGATTCTTCCTTAGTAGTAACTAATGTTAAATTTCCGATGGGGTATTCACCTAATGGATTTACAATAGATACTTTATTTGTGATAATGACCCGTCCGGGAGTCTTCGTCGTTGCGAATCTAACACCAAAAGTTTATTTTGGTACAAATATTTCAGCTGCAGGCACACCTGTGATTGCTGCACCCAGCGCTGTTACCTCGGTTACTGCCGTAACAAAAAGTTTTACGTTTACTAATGCGGCTATTCCTGCAGGCAGTATGCTTTGGCTTACTTTTGATGCTGTTGTAATAACGCCGAGAAATATTATGGTACAAATAGTAGGTCATTAATTTGATGAAAAAACTATTATTCATATTATTCTTTATTCCATTATTTACTGCTGCACAAAATATATTTGTAAACTATTCAGCACCTTATACTCCTGCCTCTTGTTCAGGTAGTGGTTGTAACGGCCAAACTACTATAACAGATGCCCGTGATGGCAAAGTATATAACATTGTTCAAATTGGCACCCAATGCTGGATGGCTCAAAATTTAAATTACGGCACTTTTGCAGCAATTACAAACCCTCAGATAGCTGGAACAAAATTTTGCCAAAATTTAAATGGCGTCAATGATGTTTCCTGTCCTTTTGGCGGCCTATATGAATGGGCAAATATGATGAATGGTGCTGCATCTTGCAATGGCGATTCTGCATCTCCTGCCTGTATTATTCCAGTTCAGGGTTTATGCCCTGCCGGCTGGCACATTCCATCGCATTACGAATGGACATTTTTAGAGCGAAATGCAGGTTCAAATCCAAGCGCTTTTCCATACGATGTTTTAACGGCGGGTTGGCTTGGAATTGATGAGGGTGGCAACCTTAAACAAACAGGCACCGCTAACTGGACAGCACCCAATATAGGTGCAGCAAATACCATTTGTTTCTCAGCCCTTCCGGGCGCCTACTCTCAGTATGGCTCGTTCAACTATGTTGGGGCCTATGGCGTCTGGTGGTCATCTACCGAGAGCGATGTGGTTCATGCCTGGGATCGATACTTGTATTATGCGGAGCCACGTGTGAAGCGTAACAGGGATACTAAATCGGACGGCTACTCAGTACGGTGTGTTAAGGACTGATTATTTTGTTCCGCTGGAGTTTACCCTGTATATTTGTCGATGGATGTGAGCTTTTGAGTGAGAGAAGCTGAGAAATATTATCGGACAAATTGGAAAACATTATTTGATGAAAAAAACATTATTTGTATTATTTTTTATTCCATATTTTGCTGCTTCACAAAATATATTTGTAAACTATTCTGCACCTATTGCTGCTATTATCTGTGCAGGTGGTCACCAAACTTCCCCCTGTGGCGGATTTACAACAATTACAGATGCCCGGGATGGTAAAGTATATAATGTAGTGCAAACCGGAACAGGTAAGGGCATCCAATGCTGGATGGCAGAAAACCTGAACTACAGCACCAGCGGCTCTTATACAGCAATACATGGAGGGGCACAATTAGCCGGGGAAAAATATTGTCAGAATTTGAGCGGAGTTGATGATGCTTCTTGTCCTTTTGGAGGATTGTATGAGTGGGCAAATATGATGAACGGTTCTAGTGGCTGCAATGGAGATTCGGCTTGTCCTCCTTGTTTGATTCCCATACAAGGCATCTGTCCGTCAGGATGGCACATTCCTTCTCATTATGAATGGACCCTGCTGGAAAAGAATGCAGGCAGTAATCCGGGTGCTTTCCATTATAATGTTACAGATGGAGGCTTTTTTGGAACGAATGAAGGCAGCAATCTCAAACAAGCAGGAACAGCAAACTGGACAGCTCCCAATGCGGCTGCCACAAACAGCACTGGCTTCACAGCTCTTCCTGGAGGCGACTCCTGGTTCGGCGGTTTCCAATATAACGGTACTCAGGGGGCTTGGTGGTCAACCACCGAGACAGCTGGTTTGGCTTGGCTCCGAGATTTAGTAGATACTAATGCAGGAGTGCTAAGAGGATGGAATAACGAGGCCTTTGGACACAGCGTTCGTTGTATTAAGAATTGATTATTTGATTTAGCCCGCAATTTCAAAATTACCTTCTTTAGTCCTTTGGTGCGGAATTGAAACTATTTTTAAAATTATTAGTACAATATTCGGAAAGTAAAAAGAAAAAATTATCTTTATGAATCTATTATAAAACAAATGAAAAAAATAATTTTTACTTTAGATATTCTTTTTACCCGCTATTGCCTTGTTTTAGCAATAACGGCAATGGTTTTAGCGCCTCACCTTTCTTTTTCTCAAACAAATTTTTATAATGGAGGCACAGATGTTACAATTAATTCGGCAGGTATATTATATGTCGATGGGCATGTAACAAACTTTACAACCGGAGCAATTCATAATCAAGGTAATCTGTACTTAACCGGAAATTGGTCAAATGATGCATCATCCGGCTGTCTTGATCCCACTACCGGCAAAGTTATTTTATATGGAGCATCCCAGATGATTACAGGTGCCGCTACCACCACATTTAATGATCTCGACTGCCAGGGTATCGGTACCAAAAAACTTAATGTTACAACTGTTGTGGGCGGAAACAGCGGTGTTCTCGCACTTGAATCAGATCCTTTTAATTTAAACAGTAAAACCTGCATCGTCACAAATCCGGCTCCTGCAGCCATTACTCGCACAACCGGTTATATTATTTCTGAGACCGACCCGACAGCTGGATATGGAAAAGTCCAGTGGAATATTGGAAATTCTGCCAGTAACTATGTCATTCCTTTTGGGACAGCCGCAGGTACTTATATTCCTGTAATGTATAATGTAACTGCTGCCGGCACTGGTGCAGGAAGTGTTTCTGTCGCAACATATCCAACCGATGTAACGGCAGCGGTAAATAATCGTCCGCTTCCATCGGGTGTTACAGATTTGAATGATGCTAACGGGCTTGAAAGTGCTGATAAATGTGCCGATCGTTTTTGGGATGTAAATTATGCAAATTATACTGCAAACCCTGCAGGAGATTTAACTTTTACTTATCGTGATATTGAGTGGAATACAACAGGCGGAAGTACTAACAATATTATTGAAGACAGCCTTCGTGCCTGGATGTGGAATGGTACTCAATGGCAGAACCCGACAGTTGGTACTCTGAATTCCACAATGAATACAATAACAATTACTGCAAATAGTGTTTCGGCGCCCTGGACTTTGAAAATGCGTGACCCGAATCTTAATCTGATTTGCGGAAATTTAGCCGTTCCAAATGCCTTTTCACCCAACAATGACGGGCACAGCGATTTATTTCTTATTCATGGATGGTCAGATTGTGTTGCGGACTTCTCTATTCTGATTTTTGATCGCTGGGGCGAAAAAGTGTATGAAACAGATGATGTCAAAGCTGGATGGGATGGGACTTATAAAGGTAAAGCTTTAGAGCCTGCTGTATTTGTTTATTACATCAATGCAAAGCTTCTTACAGGTGAAAAAGTATCTAAAAAAGGAAATATATCATTGATTCGGTAATTTTATATTGAGCATTAATCTCTTTTATTAGATTGTATTTTTGCTTTTTCTTATAATAGTATAGGCTTAATAATTAAAATATGAAAAAAAAGTTACTCGTTTTTCCAGCGGATTATTCTTTACCGGCAGTATTCATTTTTTTTCTGCTTACAGTTTCATCTTCTTTCTCCCAGGATCTCCATTTTTCGGAGTACAACCAAACGCCATCAATGGTAAATCCTGCACTTACAGGAGCAAACAATTCATTAAGAGCATCTGTAATTTACAAAGATCAATGGAGAGGTGTAACAGTTCCTTATAAAACATACGGGGCATCTTTCGAAATGAAATTCAATCCCAGCAATTGGGATAAGGCTGATATGAATAAAACAGAGGCTTATAAAAGAGCTGCCAGCAGACTGACCGGCGGAATTTCTTTTTACAGCGATAAAGCAGGAGACGGCAATATGGGAACATCACAGGTGAATTTTTCTTTGGCCAGTTTTATTCCGGTAAGCGATAATAGCAAACTTTCTGTCGGGCTTCAGGCAAGCGTGGTACAGCGTACTTTAGATTTTTCTAAACTTGTTTTTCCCGACCAATATAACGGCACTACCTACGATCCGAATATTGCAACCGGGGAAAATGCTGCATCACAGAATTATATTTATCCCGATTTTGCAGGAGGTGTCAATTGGAGTTATGGACACAGTGAAAAGGCGCTTGCTTCAAACAACGGCTTTAAAGCTAATGTTGGTGCCTCTATATATCATATTAATCAGCCGAAACAAAAATTTTTGATTGGAAGCAGTGAAAAATTAAGTGCTAAATATGTTTTGCACGGCGATTTTTTAATCGGTATTACTAACACAAATATTGCACTCGCACCCAGTTATTTAATGGCATTTCAAAATGGTTCTAAAGAAATAATCGGCGGAATGATGGTCAAATATTATTTTAAAGAAGATTCGAAATACACTGGTTTTATCAAGAGATCGGCCTTCGGACTTGGTGCGGCATATAGAAACAGCGATGCTTTAATTATTTCTGCACTTGTTGAATCAGGGCAGTATGCCGTTGGATTCGCCTACGATATCAATACATCTAAACTCACGGTGGCCAGTACAGGACGAGGCGGACCGGAAATTTTTATTCGTTTTGTAACTCCTAACCCATTCTTGTATCAGATGAAGGCCAGGTACCATTTAAATTAATGTTTGTTTTGATCCTAAAATTAAAACAGAACATGACGGTTAGTCCGATTTCACTGATAATTAAAGGTTCTGAAATATTTTTTAATTCTTCCAGCCATCATATTCTTTCTGTTTTATTTTATAATAGAATTTTCTTAATTGAATAAACCAGCAGAATTAGCGGCGGGATTAAATTAGTATATATTAAAATTAAATCGGAAGAATACTTTCAAATTGGAAAAGCGTTTTAAACATAAAATAGTTGTTGCTGTAACAGGGGCGAGCGGGGCAATTTACGCGAAGGTTCTGCTTCAGAAACTTCAGCAGCTTCAAGAGCAGATAGAAACCGCTGGTATTGTTATGTCTGACAATGCAAAGGATGTTTGGAAATTTGAATTAGGAAACTCAGATTATGAGAAACTGCCGTTTACTGTTTATAATAAAACTGATTTTTTTGCGCCCTTCGCATCGGGTTCTGCAAAATATAACGTAATGATTATATGCCCCTGTTCTATGGGAACATTAGCGCGCATAGCTTCAGGTATATCAAATGATTTAACCACACGTGCTGCTGATGTAATATTAAAAGAAAGAAGAAAATTAATTTTAGTAACACGCGACACTCCTTTAAGTTTAATTCATATCAACAATATGAAAACAATTACCGAAGCAGGCGGAATCATTTGCCCTGCAAGCCCTTCCTTTTATTCTAAACCGGCAGATTTTGATTCTCTTGCTGCAACAGTAATCGACAGGGTACTCGACTTATGCGGTATTGAACAGACGAGTTTTCGCTGGGGAGATAGTAAATAACCCAATAAATACAGGTTTTTCAGGGCTGTTGATAATTTCGGTAAAATGTTGGTAAATTATAATTGCCTGATTTACCATTTTTTAACACTATTTGTAGCTGTTTTCAGAATTTTTTAGAACAACTTTGTGTTTGAATCTGCGTTGCAATTCACTAAATTCGTTTTGAAATTATAAACCTTAATACATTAAATATCATGTATGAGTTAAGTAAGAAAATATTGGAGAAAGTAAGTTTTGATAAAACACTTTTTCGCAAAGAGCTTACAAAAGCTGTTAAATGGATTAAGCCTGATGAGAAAATGCTTCTGATGGTTTGGTGCATCACTACATTCGGGCATCAGCACAAAGATATAATCACCGAAGTTTTTAATAATATTACTAAGTCGAAATAAAATTTATATTCCTGCGAAGGCCTGTGAATTTCGTACGTTTAACAGCAGAATTTTTAAATACGCGTTTAAACGTTTCTTCGGTTAATTCCTGCCAGTCATTTTTTGTCAAACCAAGTAATTCGTCTTTGGGCTGGAAATGCTTTTCTTTATTGGGTTTAGCGAATTTATTCCATGGGCATACATCCTGGCAGATATCGCAGCCGAATGCCCAATTATCAAATTTGCCTTTTACTACATTTGGAATATTTTCTTTCAATTCAATAGTAAAATAAGAGATGCATTTACTTCCGTTAACCACGTAAGGTGCGCTGATAGCATCTGTGGGGCATGCATCAATACATCTTGTGCAGGTGCCGCAGTAATCTTTCACAGGGCCGTCGTATTCTAATTCCAAATCAATAATCAACTCGGCAATAAAATAAAATGAACCGCTTTCTTTATTGATGAGATTGCTGTTTTTACCGATCCATCCCAAACCGCTTTTTTTTGCCCAGGCTTTATCCATAACGGGTGCAGAATCCACAAATACACGACCGTCCACATCACCTATATTTTCTTTTATAAATTCCAGCAGCGGGTTTAATTTTTCTTTTAGTACAAAATGATAATCTTCGCCGTAAGCGTACTTGCTTATTTTAGGAGCCGTTTCATCATTTTGTTTTTCGGAAGGATAATAATTGAGCAGAAGTGAAACTACTGATTTTGCGCCGGGAACAAGCAGCCGCGGATCTAAGCGTTTATCAAAATGATTTTGCATATAGCTCATCTGCCCATGCATATTGCCATTGAGCCATTTCTCCAAACGGGGGGCTTCTTCTTCTAAAAAATCGGCTTTGGAAATACCGCAGTAATCAAAGCCCAAACGTTTAGATTCGGATTTAATCAGAGCGGTATAATTTGTTTTTGGGAATAAGGTCATTGTTTTCTAAAAATGCCGATTGATGGTTCTGTCCTAAATAAAAAACGTCTGCTGAAGGCAGACGTTTTAAAGAATATCCTGAATTAAATTTATGGTTTTTTTACAGAATCTTTAACCATTGTTTTAGCTGCATCAGCAGGCGCTTTTTTTGTGCTGTCAATTACTTCAGCTTTGGGCGCAGCCTCTTTCTTTGGTTCTGCAGCGGGTTTTTCGCCTTCAGCTTTTTTCTCTCCTTCAACAGAAGCTTTTGCAGCAGCACCCATTAATTTGTCTTTCATCATAAAAGCTGCTCCGCCTAAGCCGCCAAGAACTATAACTATAATGCCGATTATAACGAGTTTCTTTTTTGATTTTGGAGGCGCTGCTTCTGAAGAGTCAGATTTTTTAGAATGCCCGCCTTCAATTTTTTTAGAATGGCCGTTGCTGCCATCCTCTACTGGGATTCTTGTTTTCTTTGGTTTTGGCGGAGTCCTGATTCCAAGCACATATTTGTTGTGCAGATGCTCAAGTACTTCATGTTCATGTTCTGAAAATGTTTTAACAATCTTTGGAACAAATTTAAGTTTTGTCACTTTATGCTTAGTGAAAAATTCTTTAAGCTTTGTTTCAAACTCTGTACTGTTTAAAGGAGCGGGGGAACTTTCTATTACATCAGTTACATCTGTTTCTTCACTTATTTCAGAATGTTCAAATTCCGAATGATCCATTTCAGCTTCATTCTCCTGAATATCATCGTTTGTTTCTTCAATCATGGCCGCGGGTATTTAAAAAGGTTAAAATTTATTTAGTTAGAAGTTTAAAACAAAAAACGAGTTCTTATTTTAATGTGTTAAAGATAAAAATATTTTGTTTGACTGCCGAGTGCTAATTATTTAAAAACCCGATTAATTATTTTTATTTATCAACATCGCCGAAGGCTGCAATTAAATTTGAAGTACAAGAAAAAAATAAATTTCAGAAATGAGAAATTAACATTTATTGATTGGTACTAAAAGGGCTTACTCTGTATCAAACAAACTTCCTTTGTGAGCCCGCGGTATTTTGCCGAGATGTTTATAAGCAAGGTCTGTGGCTTCGCGCCCGCGGGGAGTACGTTTAAGATAACCTTCCTGAATTAAAAAAGGTTCATACACTTCTTCTATTGTTCCTGCTTCTTCGCCTACAGCGGTGGAAATAGTGGTAATGCCCACAGGCCCTCCTTTAAACTTTTCAATCAGTGCAGCGAGTATTCGTATATCCATTTCATCCAGTCCGTTTTTATCTACATTTAAAGCTGAAAGGCTGAAATGCGCAATTTCAATATCAATGGAGCCGTTGCCTTTTATCTGGGCAAAATCGCGGATACGGCGCAGCAATGCGTTTGCAATACGCGGGGTGCCGCGGCTTCTGCGGGCTATTTCATGAGCGGCTTCATCAGTAATAGCAACATTTAAAATGCCTGCAGCACGTATAATAATTTTTTTTAGAAGTGCCGCATCGTAATAATTTAAACGTGAATTAATGCCGAAACGGGCGCGCAAAGGCGCTGTTAACAAACCGCTGCGGGTGGTAGCTCCTACTAAAGTAAATGGGTTTAATTTGATTTGAACACTGCGTGCATTGGGGCCGCTGTCAATCATTATATCAATTTTGTAATCCTCCATGGCAGAATATAAATACTCTTCCACAATAGGACTCAAGCGGTGTATCTCATCAATAAATAATACATCGTATTCTTCTAAATTAGTTAACAGGCCCGCTAAATCGCCGGGTTTATCAAGCACAGGGCCTGAAGTGATTTTTATATTTACCCCTAATTCGGATGCAATAATATTTGCTAATGTAGTTTTGCCTAATCCCGGAGGGCCGTGAAGCAGCACATGGTCTAAGGCTTCGCCGCGCTGTTTTGCTGCCTGCACAAATACTTTTAAATTTTCCACTACTTCGTACTGCCCTGTGAAATCAGAGAATTCGGCGGGACGCAGTACCTTTTCAAACTCTTTTTCGGCAGGGCTTAAGTTTTCAGCTTCGGGATCTGTATTCGGGTTCATTAGTGGGCTTGGTTGAAAAATCAGATTTATAAAAAGATGTTAGGCAAATATACGTATGTTAAGCCCACGTTTTGCTTTGGTATTGTATATTTTATCCTAGTGGTTTTATAGATAAATAAAGTGGAGTGGTGGCGCTGTGTATGGTAAGCGCAACTTAGCTTTTATAAATGACACGAAGCAGCTACGTCAATGCCTGCGCTGAACGATCCGCCTACGGGATATTTATATTATTTAACTTCTATAGCCAATTGTGTTTCAGTGTAAATTTCTAATTCCTTCAATTCCTTTACTATCTTATCATTCCACACTAATTGCTTTTCTTTATTAATATGATGATTGGTTTCATTATCATATAAATCTTGATATTGTATATACTCAGAATATATTTTATGAATTTTCTCTTCAAGTTTTTCTTTTAAATTTTTGCTTTTAAATTTACACCCAGTTATTTCCTTTCTAAATTTACGGGCATATATCTCTGCTATATCAAAATGCCCCTGCTCATGTTTTAACGCATCGTCACTTTGAAGATTTTTTTTGCTCCATGATTTAAATTTGTCAAAATAGCTTCTGGTATCTATTTCTAGAATATTATTTTTAAATTCATAATAAGGACCCATGTTTACCCCTGAAACAGCACCATGTTTACTTGCTGCTGGAGGCTTTGCCAAATAATCATCCCATGTTAATCGATAATCCTTTGTCCAATATATTTTATTTTCATTTTTTTGAATAAAAGAAAGTCCAATAAAAATAAACAACACAAAAACAATATATTTTAAGTGACTTTTCATCATTTTTTTAATAGCAAAAATTCTAAAACAAAGTTCTAAAAACGCAACTATCGAAAGTTCAGTATCCTCCCCACAAATATAACCTAATAAATAAGGCTTGGGAATAATTGCATTTCCCAAGCCTTTTTAAATTTTAATAAAATACTGTATAATATGGTAGAGAAACATTCCCAATGAGGCAGGAAACAATCCCGTCATGTTGGGAAACATTCTCATCAACTTGGGAAGAGCCTCGATCGCTGCAGAATCAGTCATGTTCGCCGCAGAATCAGACCTGTTCGCTGCGGAAACAGACATGTTCGCTGCAGAATCAGACACGTTCGCTGCGTAATCTTCTCTGTTCGCTGTGGAAACTTCCCTATTCGCTGCGTAATCTTCTCTGTTCGCTGCGGAATCTTCTCTGTTCGCTGCGGAATCTTCTCTGTTCGCTGTGGAAACTTCCCTATTCGCTGCGGAATCTTCCCTGTTCGCTTCGTAATCTTCTCTGTTCGCTGTGGAAACTTCCCTATTCGCTTCGTAATCTTCTCTGTTCGCTGTGGAAACTTCCCTATTCGCTGCGGAAACTTCCCTGTTCGCTGCAGAATCTTCCCTGTTCGCTGCGAAAACTTCCCTGTTCGCTGCAGAAACACACATGTTCGCTGCAGAATCAGTTCTGTTCGCTATAGAATCTCTATTTAATCATTAATTTTTTGGTGAACTGCTGTCCGCCTACAGAAAGAGTGACAAAATAAATGCCGGCCGAAAGATTGGATTTTTCAGGAATTGAATAATGATGTTCGCCTTCGTTTAAATCTCCGCTGAAAACAGCAGCAGTTTCTCTGCCTAATACATCATAAATTTTAAGTTCGGCTTTTTGCTTTTGCTGCGTAGTAAAAGTAATAATTGTGTTTTCTTCAGCAGGATTAGGATAAACATTAAAATCGATATTAGAAGCAGCAATATCTTCAATGCCGGTAGTACCGTTTATATTTATATCATCCAAATAAATATTGTTTCCGGCATTGCTAGTAAAGCGGAACTTAAAAAATAAATTGGCCGCCGTTGTAAAACCTGCAAGGCTGATAGATTGATACGACCATTGACCTGCATTAGGTATAAATGATGCAGTCTGCACACCGCCTGTTGAAAGCTGAGGGCCTGCAATTGTTTTACGTAAAATCCAGGATATACCGCAGTTAGTTGATACATAAACCTGCAATTTATCACCGGTAGTTGAGGTTCTTTGGGCGTTTGCCACTCTAAAACTAAGTCCGGGACTAGAGCCGGTAACAGTTGTCATATCAATCGATGGACCTATTAAATCATTAACATAAGTATCTGAATTAACTGTATTGGTAATCATTACTGATTTAGAACCCGAAGAGGCTGCTGCCGAAGTCTGCACCCAGGTGTCTGCTCCTGGACTCAGATTAAATACTTTCCAATCAGTATTAGGTATAGCAGCTCCTTCAAATCCCTCTGAATAAATAGGAGTGTTGTACATGGCGGTTGAAGCATTAACCGTTATGTAAGCCGTTTTGGCTGTGCTCACAGTGCCGGAACCATTTGTAACAGCTAATGAAACATTATATGTTCCCGGCGTATTGTATTGAACAGAAGGAAAAGAATCGGTTGATGTTGCCGGTGTTCCTCCCTGGAAAGTCCAGTTCCAGGAGGTAGGGGTGCCATTCCAGGATAAATCATTAAAGGTTAAACTATTTCCCTGACAAACGGTGTTATATGTATTGCTGGAGGAAAAATCGGCTTTGCAAAGTGCTGCGGGTAAACTCACACCGGTAGCAGCCAGATTCGTGGTTGTCCACAAACTGCTTCGCTGCCCATTATTGCTGATTAATGCATTCCGCATCCTTGTTTTCTGCCCGGCAGTAAACATTGTAGGACAATAGGAGTATTCCATAAAATTTTGAACATTATCCAACACGCTTCCGCAGGTAGCTCCGGCAAGGTTGCAGGTTGTCCAGCCTTCTGTCTGCGGAGTATCACTTACCTGATCATCACCAGTGCAATCTACTCCCGGATTATTGGTACCTCCCCATGGATGCATTAAATTTAAAAAATGGCCTATCTCGTGTGATAAAGCATGAGAGGTTGTTGAGTTGCCGGTTCCGATGCTGCCGATATAAGATGATAAAATAAGCACGCCGTCTGTAGCGATTGGAAAGGCTGTACCCGGGAGATAGGCATAACCGGCAACACCTGAAGTGCCGATGGTTTTAACTGCCCATACATTTAAGTATTGATTTCTAGGCCAGGGATTAAGTTTTGAATTATCGCTGGCACTGTTTGTTAAAGGAGATAAAACTCTGTCTATGCCGTTTGTGCAATTTCCGCTTGGGTCTTTCTGAGCAAGACGGAATTCAATTTCCGCATCCGCAGCAATAGATTGAAAGGCGCTTACAGTCTGCGCTGCGGTTGCATTCAGTTTGCGGTAATCTTCATTTAAAATCTGCACTGCATCAAAAATTTGAGCATCAGAAATGTTTTCTGTACCGCCTTCATTAATAATGTGAAATACAATAGGGATGATATAAATTGTCGAAAGAGCTCCTTTAGAATTATTTTTATATCCATTTGCAAAGTCCAGTTTATCCTGCAAAGCTGCCTGAGCTTCGCGCTCAAGGTATTCTTGTTTTAACTTCGGATTTGCATTTAAAATTTTATTTACAGCGTCGCTGCTTCCGCAATGTAAATAATCATTTTGGGCGGTGATGCTTAAAATCGAAGCTGTACAAAAAAAGGCAGCAAAAATAATTTCGGAAATTTTTTTCATGAATTCTGTATTAGAATTTATTATTAATCTAGTCTGTTTAAATAAAGTACTGATGTATCTTTCGTAAATCCTGTTGAAACTACTTGCCTGCCTTACGGGATTCGATTATTCATTGAGGCAGATTTAATAAAATTTGTTTATTGTAATTCGTAATCTTTTAATGACGAAAGAATCTCTTTTATATTATTTGTATCACTTAACAGATGAACAAATTTTTGGGAAACAGCTTCAGGCTCCAGAAGCGTATTGTTTTTTTTGTAATCAATAAAATCTTCGAGGCGGCTGAAATCATCTTTGGATGCCTTTCGTATTTCATCCTGCATAGTTGTATTTACAACCCCTGGTGCAATAGAAAATATTTTAAATCCTCCGTGGATATCAGTTTCCGGATTTTCGATCCTGATCTTCTGCTCTGCATTCACCACCTGACTGAACATATCTATTCCCGCTTTAGAGGCACAGTAAACAGCCCATCCGTCAACAGGCTTTTTGCCGGCGCCGGAACTAATATTTAAAATAATTTTTTCTGCATCAGATGTATCATAACATTCGATAAAGGCATTTGTTAAAACACTGGGTGCAATTAAATTAAGTGTATAATTTTTTATGATAACGGCGCTGTTTAATTTCCCAACCGGTTTTATGAAACCCATGGAGCCTGCATTATTTATCAGGACTATTTTTTTAGCATTCGCATGAATTTCAAATTTGAAATCGGCAGTTGCATTTACATCTGTAAGATCAAGGTGAAAATGTCTGTATTTAGCATGTTCAATGCTTCGCGTACGCGAAATGCCGATTACATTATTGGAAGGATCTTTTAATAAGAGTTCGGCTAATGCTTTACCAATTCCCCTGCTTGTTCCGGTTATATAATAGTAATTCATTTGAATGTTTAATTTTTAAGATTGATAAAATTAAACATTAAAAATTTAGAAAGCAAAGGGCTGCAACCCTTTTGCTTTTATTGAAATTTATAAAATTACCTTCGCTTTTTAAATAGAGCTTGCGTGAAGGAATAATAAAATAAAATCCGGCAGGGCAGGGGAGGTTATGCCAGCGCCTGCTTCAAGTCAGCAATTAAATCTTCAATATCTTCAATGCCAACTGAAAGGCGGAGCAAAGATTCTACCACACCGGCTTTATCTCTTTCCTCTTTTGGGATTGATGCATGAGTCATAGTTGCAGGATGATTGATTAATGATTCAACACCGCCTAAGGATTCAGCAAGAGAAAAAACTTTCATGCTTGAAGCAATTCTAAATGCATCCTCCTGCTTATTGCCTTTTAACGAAAATGAAATCATACCTCCGAAATCACGCATTTGTTTTTTCGCAATGTCGTGATTAGGGCTGTCTGGAAAGCCCGGCCAATAAAGTTTATCAACTTTAGGATGTGTTTTTAAAAATTCAGCAACCTTACGTCCGTTATAGCAATGACGCTCCATGCGGATGTGCAGAGTTTTAATGCCGCGCAGCACCAAAAAGCTGTCCTGAGGTCCGGGAGTGGCGCCGCAGCTGTTGTGAATAAATGCGAGCTTCTGATACAAATCATCATCGCTCACACATAAAGCACCCATAATAACATCGCTGTGTCCGCCTAAATATTTAGTAACCGAATGCATTACAATATCAGCACCCAGCGCTAAAGGATTTTGTAAAAAAGGAGAAGCAAAAGTATTATCCACCGCGCATATTAATTTATGTTGTTTCGCAATTTTAGAGCAGGCTTCTATGTCAATAATCTGCATTGTAGGGTTGGTGGGTGTTTCCAGCCAAATCATTTTTGTGTTTGCATTGATATATTTATTGATGTTAGCAGCATCTTTCATATCAATGAAATGAAATTTAATTCCAAAATTCGCAAACACCTTGGTGAACATGCGGTAAGTACCGCCGTACAAATCATCGCCGGTAATCACTTCATCACCGGGACGGAGAAGCTTCGCAACTGCATCAATGGCGCCCATGCCGCTTGAAAAACACAAACCATACTTTGCACCTTCCAATGCGGCTATACAATTTTCGAGAGCTGTGCGGGTCGGATTTTTGCCTCGCGCATACGCATATCCTTTGTGGTTCCCCGGACTTTTCTGAGTGAAAGTTGATGTTTGATAAATAGGAGTCATGATTGCTCCTGTTGTCGGATCAGGTTCCTGACCAGCATGTATTGCTTTTGTACCAAAGCCTAAATTTTTTGAATCTGCCATTTTTTTTATAATTTGGATGCAAAGGTAATTGTTTTGAGAAACCAGTTTTTTTTATTTACTTATTATCGCACTGGCAGATTAAATCAATTCTGCATGCAAAAATGCTTCATTCTGATAATTGAAACAATTGAAATAGAAACTCCTTTAATGTGCATTTTTGCTTGGTTTTCAGTCCTTTCCATAAATTACAATCGGGGGCGGGTTTAAAAATAAAACTGCAAATTGTTTGTTTATAAAGTAATTTTCTTAATTTCGCAGTCCGCAAATGAGAAGCGGTAATTATTAATCCTTAAAACAATTTTAAAATGCCAGTAAAAATTAGATTACAACGCCATGGAAAAAAAGCAAATGCTTTTTACCACATTGTAATTGCGGATGGTCGTGCACCTCGAGACGGAAAGTTTATTGAGAAAATTGGCACGTACAACCCAACTACAAATCCTGCAACCATTATTTTGGACAGCACTAAAGCACTAACTTGGCTTCAAAATGGCGCTCAGCCTACTGATACCTGTCGTGCAATCCTTTCTTACAAAGGAGTGATGTTCAGAAACCACCTAAATGGAGGTATTTTAAAGGGAGCTTTAACTCAAGAGCAGGCAGATGCTAAATTTGCTAAATGGGAATCTGAAAAAGAAAGTAAGATTTCTGGTAAAGTAACAAAATTAGACAGCGCTAAAAAGGACGTTCACAAAAGCCGTATGAGTGCTGAAGTAATTGCTAAGGAAGCTAAATCAACTAAAATTGCTGCAAAAAATGCTGCACCGGCTGCCACTGCTCCGGAAGCTGAAACTGAAACACAAGCAGAAGCATAATTAAAACAATTGCTTTAAAATTTAAAAGGCAGCAGGCGAAAGCCAGCTGCCTTTTTTTATTGATAGAAATAAATATCATTCAAGAGAATTTTTTTGTTCAAGCAGTGGCCGTCCGAATTCTTAAAGAACTTGAGAGCTTTTGCTATTTGCTCTTAGCTAGGTATTTCCTAAAACTTTTAGATTTGCAAATCATTGATAGAACTTCTTTAATCAGCAAAATGAATAAAAAAATGTATTATTCCAAAACAGGGAAATGGAAGTTGATATTTAGTAACAGCCGTATGAAAATAAGAAGCCTGAAATTTGTGATTTTTGTACTTCTGTTTTTCGTTATTATACAGCCCGTCTCCATTTGTTTTTCTCAAAATAATAATATAGGAATAGGTACACTTACTCCTGCAGCGTCTGCTCTGCTTGATGTTGATGCGTGGCCTGCAAACAACAAAGGTATTCTTATTCCCAGAATGACGGCTCTGCAAAGGATTGCGATTCCGGCTCCTGCAAACAGCCTATTGGTATTTGATACAGATTCATCTTGTTTTTTTTATTGGAATGCCTTTAATTCAAACTGGAAATCGTTATGTAACAGGGGAGCTGCTGGAAGTGCAGGGACAACCGGAAGAACCGGCTCCACCGGAATTACCGGCTCAGTTGGATTTACAGGTGCCGTTGGAATAACTGGCGCAACAGGTTCAGTTGGTTCGACAGGACAAACCGGTTCAATCGGGATAACGGGTTATACAGGGGCTGTCGGAGCAACCGGATCGACAGGTTCGACGGGCACTGCAGGAATTACAGGGGCTACCGGTGCAGCTGGACTGATTGGAGTTACTGGTGCTTCCGGTGCAACCGGCGCTGACCTTGGCACACATTGGACAATAACAGGTAATGCCGGAACAGTTGCCGGAACTAATTTTATCGGTACGAATGATAACATTGATTTTGTAGTTAAAACAAATACTCTGGAACAAATGAGGGTAACTTCCTCGGGCAATATCGGCATTGGAACAGCGCTTCCAAATAGTTCTGCAAAGGTTGATATTTCAAGTACTTCACAAGGTTTTGTTATGCCTCGTATGACAACAATACAGCGTTATGCAATTGTTTCTCCTATGGATGGGCTTCAGGTGTATGATACTGATTTAAAAGGTTATTATTTTTATAATGCCGTAAAATGGGATTGTGTTACTACCCCTGCAGGAACAGTTAATTATTTTGCAAACAGTACTGCACCGAACGGGTATTTAGAATGTAACGGGCAGGCAGTAAGCCGTGCGCAATATCCTGAATTATTTGTTGCAATAGCTGTATTATATGGAATAGGCGACGGTTCAACAACATTTAATCTCCCTGATTTAAGAGGTGAATTTATAAGAGGTATGGATAATTCAAGGGGAGTGGACCCAAATCGAGTTATCGGATCATCACAAATTGGCAGCATTGTCGGAGCAGATGTTGACGGAACTTCAACTGAAAATCTTGGTTCGGTTGTTACTGTTAATCCTGCGGCTGGTTTCAGCTTGATAGGACTCGACAATATTTTTGCGCCGGCAGATTATCCAAACACCGGATTTGCAAATGGAAATCTGGCAACATCTGTTGTAACGCCTGTTTCGAGACCAGATGTTTTCGGCGTTTCAAGGCCCCGCAACGTTGCATTATTACCTTGCATAAAATACTAGTATTCGATTTGAGAAAGATGCTGTAATCGATTGTCAGAATTGAGACATCTTTATTCAACCTTTAAAGGCTGAAAATTGCAAAACCTGCACCAAGCAGAATCACTAAAAATTTAATTAAATTAAAGCGGTGGTTTTCGCTTGATTCGAAAAGTATTGTAGTAGAAATGTGCAGGAATATACCTACCACCACTCCCATTATTCTATCAAAATAAGCAGAGAAATTTCCAATAATATTTTCACCGATTGCATAGCTGGTAAATGTTCCGAGCGGAGTAATTAATGCAAATACTATAAGCCATATTATTGCCCGCTGTTTATTGATGAGGGATTTTAAAAGCATAGTCATTAATGCCATTGCAATAGGTATGTTGTGCATTATTATACCCATTAACAAAGAGTTGTGCGATTGATTGCCGCTCGCAAGAGGCATTCCTTCCAGAAATGAATGAATGGAAAGTCCCGCCATCATTGCGTAAGGGAAGGTGCTGTGACTGTTCACATGTTTGTGAACATGTATGTGGCCATGCTCAATACCTTCGGATAAAAACTCCAATAATATCTGCGCTAAAAACCCAATTAAAATATAAATGCCGACATTAGGCGTGCCGGACAAATAGATTTCTGGAATAAGGTGCAATGTGCAGATAGCAAAGAGAAATGCACCGCTGAAGGATAAAATAAGTTTTAAATTTTTACTGCTGATATTTATAAAAAGCACACTTGAGCCGCTGATAATAACAGACAGAAAAAGCAGTATATAAACCCAGTAGTTCATTCGATGATTTTTAGGAATTAAAAATCAGGTTAAGGATTTCAAATCCTAATTCCTAATTCCTAAATCCTGATTTATTATTATTCTTTTTGTGCAAAAATTATTAACCTGTCGGATGTTTCAGGATTAAATTCTTCGAGGTTATAACTGCCCCGCAAATGTATTATTTTAAGTCCTCCGGCGGTAAAATACTTCTCAAATTCGTTTAGGGAAATAGCTTTAACCCTTTCCTGAAAATTATACTCCTGACCATTATCAGAAAAATGGATGCGTTTAATAATAAAGTTGTTTTCAAGTGTGCGGGTGACAGTAAATTCAATTCCGCCGCTCATTTTTATTTCAGCAGGTACTAAATTCGAAAGCACCTTTTTTACATTCATAAAATCAAGCACAAAAATTCCGTTTGGGCGAAGTGCTTTACTCAAATTTTTTATAGTTTCAAAATCATCAGCTTCGTTTTCAAAATATCCAAAACTTGTAAATAGATTCATAATATAATTGAACTTATTTACCTGATTTATTTTGCGCATATCCTGAACAAAAAAATTCAATTTTTCATTTTCAAATTTTGAAGCATACGATATACTTTCCTGCGAAAGATCCATACCGGTAACTTTGTATCCTTTTTTATTTAAATAAATTGAATGTCTGCCCTTGCCGCAGGCTAAATCAAGAAACTCAGCTTTACTTTCCGGTTTTAGAAAATGAATCAGATTATCAATAAATAATTCGGCCTCAGAGCAACTATGCTTTTTGTACAAAATATGATAGTAAGGAGAATCAAACCAATCTTCAAACCAATGTTTATTTATATCTCCTGACATGTTTTTTTATTTTTGTAAAAATAGTTATTAAATTTATTGTGAAACTGTTAAATTGTTTTATTGTTAAATTGTGCTTGGCCTATTGCCTGCTGCCAATTGCCAATTGCTAGCTGCCTATTGCCCATTGCCCATTGTTTAATTGTTAAATTATAAAATTGCCTGCCGGTTTATTGTCTAATTGTTTATATTTGACTTAACAAGAAAAGAATTAAGCTGATAAGAGAACTAATTTCCGCCTGCATTAAAAAAATAGAATTTAAAGTGTAATTACCTGAATAATATGACTAAAATTGATACTCCTGCAACAGCTGACTGGCAAAGCGAACTCAATGCTACAGCCTTTAAGTACCACTTGTTAATTGCAAGGGTCGGACTTGTATTAAATCTTGTTTTTGGCATTGGCGATTATTTTAACAGCCCGGTTCATTTTGCGGCTTTCATAACTTTTCGAATTATAGTTTCCTTTTTAACACTTGTTGTTGTTTTATTTAAAGATAAGTTTATCAGCAATCCTGCAATAATTGTTTTGATTCCGGTACTCGGCATTTCTATTCAAAATGCCTATATGTACAGTGTATTGGAGGGGGTAGAATTCCAGAAGCATACTTTTGCATACATTACTTTATTTATTGCTGCAGGAATGTTTATTCTTTGGAAACCGATTTATTCTATACTTGTGGTAGCGGTTTCAATCATTGCAAGTGTTATTTTTTTTCGGATTAACAGCCATATGCAGTTAAGCGAAATACTAGTCAGCGGTGGATTGCTTACAACTACAGTAGCTTTGCTCAGTATTTTACTTATATACTCGCGTACAAATCTTACAAAAAAAGAAATCATTTCGCGGCTCGCTTTGGCCGAATCAAACAAACTGCTGGAAGTTAAAAATGAAATTATCGAAGAAAGGAATAAAGACATCAGTGACAGTATTAAATATGCACTGAATATTCAAAGAGCAATTTTACCTCCTCTTGAAAAAATTGATAAAACATTAAATGATTATTTTATTTTATACAATCCGAAAGATATTGTAAGCGGTGATTTTTATTGGTTTGATACAAAGCTTACCATTCCCCGCACCGATCAGCCAGCCCAAGTTGTCGCCGCTATTGCTGCTGTTGATTGCACGGGACATGGTGTTCCAGGGGCTTTAATGAGTGTTATAGGAAGTACTATTTTAAACCAAATAATAAATAAAACTACCATTAACAATCCCGGTGAAGCACTTGGTTTTTTAAATAAAAAAGTTGCTGAAACTTTAAGTTCTATTAAAGACGGGATGGACATTGTACTTTGCGTTATTAATTTTGAAAAAATGGAATTGCAGTATGCCGGCGCAAATAATCCATTATACATTGTCAGAAAAACAGGCACTTTGCTGCAGCAGATTTCTGATAATACTCTTTCTTCTGAATCAAATTGGGAACTCATAGAAATCAAAGCCGATAAAAAAGCTATCGGCGCCGATAATGATAATGCGAAAACAAAAACATTTACAAATCATATTATCCCGTTGCAGAAAGGTGATGCAGTATATCTATTTACCGATGGCTATGCCGATCAGTTTGGAGGAGAGAAGGGTAAAAAATTTAAATATGACAGGTTTAAAAAACTGCTTATTGAAATTCAGGATAAAAAAATGAAAGAGCAAAAAGAAATTCTGAACGGGCACTTCGAGCAATGGAAAGGAAATCTCGAACAGGTAGATGATATTTTGGTAATCGGGATAAGAGTTTAGGAACTAAATAACTCAGTTCAAAAATCCAGAACCTAACAGCATCAAATTTTAATTCACTTTTTAATTTATCATTCTCTCGTTTGCTTTATCGAAAAACAGTTCTAGCCAATATTCTGGTCTTTTTTTTGTGAATTAGAGGAATTTGGAGAGTTTAACAGCATGCGATGTTTGATTTGAGGAAGTTTTATTTGAGATTTGCTTTTTAATCCTGGCTCCTTCAATGCTTCGCTGCCTAAGAAAAAAATAAATGCAGTGGAAGATGTCATTCATTTGTTTTTTTATCTTTGCTCAGCTTTAAAATTAAATAATAGAATAATGAAGATTAAAAAAACAATATCACTACTATTTATTACGATATCAGTATTTCTGGCTAATTCAATAACAGCGCAGAAAGCCTCAGGGAAAAAAAATAACCCAGCTGAGGCGGAAGCAAAATTTACGGCTGGTAATTTTGAAGGTGCTTTAGATGATTATATTAGTTTACTTGAAAACGATCCCAAGAATGACAATTACAATTACAATATTGCTATCTGTTATTTGAACACAAATATTAATAAGTCAAAAGCCATTCCCTATTTAGAGATTATTACCCGCAAACCAAAATATGATCCTAACGCTATGTATTTATTGGCAAGGGCATATCACTATGCATACCGTTTTGATGATGCTGTGAAGGCTTACAATACCTTTAAACAAACAGGCAGAGGCAATCCGGAAAACTTAAAAGATGTTGATCTTCAAATTCAGTTTTGCATCAATGCAAAAGAATTGATGAAATTTCCAATAAATGTAAAGTTTGAAAATCTGGGACAGAATGTAAATTCACCCTATGCGGATTATTATCCTTTTGTGCCGAATGATGAATCATTTATTATTTTCAATTCACGTAAACCTTCTGAAGGCGCTGAAACACCTAGGGAAGATGGATCACTTCCGGCATCTATTTATGTTTCTAAAGTTGTAGAAGGTAATTTTTCCAAATCCAAAAAATTTGAACTCCCTGCTTTTAAGAGAGAAGGTGAACAGGAAGTGATTGGTTTATCAGGTGCAGGCGATTTAATGCTTTTTTATTCCACAAATTTAAAAGGCGAAGGTGATATTTTTATGACCAGCATAGACAAGGAAAAAAGTTTAAGAAATCCTGAAAAATTAGGTGAAAATATTAATTCGCCGCAGGCAGAAGAAATTGCGGCCTGTATAAATAATGACGGTACAATAATGTATTTTGCAAGCAACAGAGCAGGCGGACAAGGCGGAACAGATTTATACATGAGCAATAAACTTCCGAATGGAAGCTGGGGCCCTGCAAAAAATTTAGGTCCGGAAATAAATACCTCTGCCAATGAAGATTTTCCAAACCTTACTCCCGACGGAAAGATATTGTTTTTCAGCTCAACAGGGCATACTTCTATGGGCGGCTATGACATTTTTAAAGCAGAAATAGACCCAGTTACCAAGCAATTTTCAAATCCTAAAAATATGGGATACCCAATAAATACGCCTGAAGACGATTTTAATTTTCGTATGGCAAGCAACGGAAGGTTTGGTTATATGTCGGCATTGAGAGAAGGCGGCTTGGGCGATTTAGATATTTACCGGGTAACATTTAATGATGTAGAACCACAGTATTCGGTAGTTTTGGGCGATATAGTTTCAGCTGATTCAACACAGAAATTAAATTTTGCTGATGTTTTTATCACGGTAAATGACAGCAAATCGAAACAGATAGTGGGCACTTATCTGCCGAATCAAAATTCCGGAAGATTTATAATGGTGCTGGCACCGGGTACTTTTGATATTAATATAGAAGCAAATGGTTTTAAGACAATATCCGAAACAATTAACATACTTGATAAAAGTTCTTACCGGTTCGAGATCACAAAAGATATTAAATTAAAACCTGAAGGATACCGCCGGAAATAAGTTAGGCCGGTCTTTAATTTGAGGAGATGCAATACTTCCAAAGATTTTTTAAAGAGATTTTTGGTAGTTTAAATAAAAATTACGTTATTTGCAGTCCGAAAAAAATAATCAGAACATTTTAAATAGAAAATACAATGTCAAGAGTTTGCGAAATTACAGGGAAAAAGGCTATTGTTGGGAACAAAGTATCTCACTCAAATGCTAAAACGAAGAGAAAATTTAACGTGAACCTTCAAGTTAAAAAGTTCTTTTTACCTGAAGAAAACAAATGGGTTACATTACGTTTGTCAACTTCTGCATTGCGTACTATCAATAAAAACGGTATTACTGCAGTAGTGAAAGAAGCAAAAGAATTAGGTTTCCTAAAAAAATAGAGAAGTAAAGAATTAGAGATTTGTAGAATTATAAAAATCAATAAATCTCCAAATCTCCAAATCACCAAATTAATAAATAAAAAAGATGGCAAAGAAAGGCAATAGAATTCAGGTAATTATGGAATGTACGGAGCACAAAAACAGCGGTAAGCCTGGAACATCACGTTACGTTACAACAAAGAACAAAAAGAACACCACAGAGAGACTGGAGTTAAAAAAATACAATCCGATCTTAAATAAAGTTACTGTTCATAAAGAAATTAAATAATAAGTACAAAGTATTAAGTACAAAGTATAACGAAGCTTTGTACATAATACATGATACATAATACTCCAAAACAATGGCAAAGAAAGTAGTTGCAACGCTAAAATCAGGTAAAGGAAATAACTTTACAAAAGTGATTAAAATGGTAAAATCTGCTAAAACAGGTTCTTATTCATTTAAAGAAGAAATTGTTCACAACGATCACATCAAGGAATTTTTAGCATCTAAATAATTTTAGAAGGCTGTGTATTTATAAAAGCTTCCTCCAAAAAAAGGGGAAGCTTTTATCGTTTCAAAACATTGCTTCTCAAAAACATTTTTTAAGATTTATTCCTCTTAAGGAAATATTTTTAAAATTTGGAGGCATTAAATAAACAGCATAAAGAAAAGCAGTATGGGTATTTTTAGTTTTTTCAGCAAAGAGAAAAAAGAGAGTTTAAATAAAGGACTTTTTGTAACGAAGCAAAGTTTTTTCAGCAAACTGGCTAATGCCATTTTGGGTAAAGCTGTGATTGATACCGAAGTTCTTGAAAATTTAGAAGAGATACTTTTAACTTCTGATGTAGGTGTAGAAACATCGCTCCGTATTATTGAACGGATTAAAAAACGAGTGGCTCAGCAGCGTAAAATTGAAACATCAAAACTCAATGAAATTTTACGGGAAGAAATTGCCGACCTACTCATATCCAATGGTGCTGAAGATAAACCGGATTTTGAACTGCCCAGCGATAAAAAGCCTTATGTAATAATGGTTGTCGGCGTAAATGGAGTGGGCAAAACCACTACCATCGGTAAGCTTGCTTTTCAATTTAAAAAGGCCGGCAAGAGTGTTGTAATAGGTGCTGCTGATACATTCCGTGCAGCAGCAGTTGACCAGATAAAAATATGGGCAGAAAGAACGGGAGCTTCGCTGGTGTCCCAGGGAATGAATGCTGATCCGGCTTCGGTGGCTTTTGATGCACTTACTTCTGCAGCTGCAAAAAAGGCTGATGTTGTGATTATTGATACTGCAGGCCGGCTGCATAACAAAGTGAATTTAATGAATGAGCTTACCAAAATTAAAAATGTAATGCGCAAGATTATTCCGGATGCACCTCATGAAATTTTATTGGTTTTAGATGCTTCTACCGGGCAGAATGCTATTGAGCAGTGCAAACAATTTACACTGGCTACAGATGTAAATGCGCTTGCCTTGACTAAACTTGACGGCACAGCAAAAGGCGGTGTTGTTATTGGTGTTTCAGATACTTTTAAAATACCTGTTAAATATATCGGGGTGGGAGAGAAGATGGAAGATCTGCAGGTGTTTAACAGAAATGAATTTGTTGATTCATTATTTAAACAGCAGGACTAATTACCGCAGCATAAGTGCCAGCAGCTCATTTGCAGTTTTCCAATTACGGGTTGTTGCTTTTACCTTTAGTTTGTTTTCAAAAAAATTGGTATTCAATTTAGTATTTCCATATCCATTAGGGCAGTATAAATAAATTTCTTTGTCCCAGATTATAAATGTATCGGGTTCATAATTGATTTTGCTGATGTTCTCAATCAGGTCACTTGACGGACGCTCCTCTAAAAACGTAACATACAATTTTTCGGGATCAATATTTTTTCTTTTGAGAAAAGGATTTTCCTCAATGATGGTCTGCATTTCTACAGTTGTTCTAATAATTACCGGGACATCAAAATTATATTTCTCGAAAATTTTCTGCTCAATTTTTTTATTCAGATTCTTACTGTTTTCTGCTTTAAAAACAACATTACCGCTCTGGATATAAGTTGTAATATTTTTAAAATTCAGCTGTTCATACAAGACTTTTAGATCCGTCATCTGAATTTTTTTCTGTCCGCTTACATTGATGCCTCTAAGTATTGATAGTAAAACTGTCATCTTTATTTTGGAAATTTAATTAAAGAATCATTTTATAGTTCATAAAAAAGTCCCGTTCTTAAAGGAAGAACGGGACTTTTTTTATCAGATAAATTATTATTGTAAAATAATTTTTTTAGAAACAACCCCGCCTTTATTCAACATTATTTTAGTAATGTACAAACCTGAAGTAAGTCCTTCACGCTGTAAAATAAAATCCTGTGTATTTAAGCCGGTAATTTGTTTTACTAATCTTCCTGTGATATCATATAATTCAACAGTTTGAATAGTATTATATCCAACTACAGAAAAATTGATATTAGAAGTTGAAGGGTTAGGGAAAATAAGGACTTCTGATACATTTGAATTTTCTTTAATCCCAGCGGTATTTGGCACGCAGCCCGGTAAACCTAAGGCACAAACCATACGCGGGTTTAAGTAACCCTGAATTGTATCAATGTATTTTCTGCCTTTAGCTGCAGACATATCTGGGTTGCTATTCATTTGAAGGCAATTTGCACCAATACCATTTGTTGTACCTGTGTATCCATTATACATTGCAACAAAAGCAGTTGAATTCCACCAATCCCAAGGACTTGCCTGAGGTGTTTGAGCTCCGCAGCCTAGTGTAGCACCCGGTACTGGAGTCACAAAAGGAAATAAACCTTCATAACCATGATTATTCTGATTAGCTCTGGTTGTATAAACATCATTAAAAACAGAACTATGGAAAATTGCATTATTATTAATATTGTTAACGCCTGTCCCTGTTTTATTTTCAACTCTTAAAACATCGTAACTTCCGCTTGCCTCAACAACAAAATCACCGGTTGTGGGAACAATAACGGCTCCTGTTTTATAAGGTGCAAATGGATCGTTAGTGCAGTGGAAACCAACAACTGGAACCTGGCCGTGGCGAATCCAAGAAGTATCACCTATTGCACCGCCAACATTAAATACCATTTTAACAGTAGAAGTATGGCTGGCAAAGTTAGGAAGATTAATAGGAGTTGTGTTTGTTCCATCGAAATTACCAGATAATAACTGATTTACATAAGGAGCTGGTGGATTTTGTGAGTTATCAATGAATTTTGTTAGCTGAATATCTGCAACTACATCCAGTGATCCGTAAGCTAATGCAACATATCCGCCGGAACCTAAGCCGCCAACAGCAATTGCAGCTGTATCTATTTTATAAGTGTTAGTTGTAGCTTTGTCGTTTTTGAAGAAACGAACACAGTTTTTAGCATCTTGAATAGCACGGTAAACTGCATTTAATAAAGTACCTGTTCTAACATCCTGACTAGTAGAAATAGGATTCCATCCTAAACGGTAATCAGGAGCAGCAACAACATAACCTCTTTTTGCGAAACGCATACACATTTCAACTACAGCGCTATCAGTTTTATCTCCTGTTGGTGCGCCATTTACTATAGCCGGAAGGAAGTTGCCTGTATGAAGTACGACAACCAAAGGACGTGCAGTGGCTGTGTCTCCTGTAGGCTTGTAAATATCCATAAATAAATTGGTATCCCTTGGTACACCAGTTAAAACTGCAATGTTATTTCCATAAATAACATTTGATGTTACCGTAACGCCGGTAAACATTTCGGTTAAATACCTTTGAGCATAGCTGTTGATTGAAAAAGCTATAAGGCAAAAGGTGGCAACTAATTGTAATTTTTTTCTCATGGTTTTGATTGGTTTTTAGGGGTTAGACGGTGCGAAAGTAATATAATTTTTTTTAAAGCAATAAATTTTTAATTAACAAAATGTTGTTCATCGATGGAATAGAGATGTTAAATGATTGTAAAACCTTGTTTATTGTTTCAGCAGTTTTTTAATTTCTATATCGCCTGAGTCGTTGATGGAGCGTACATAATAAATACCCTGGTCATAATAAGGAGTAAAATATTCTCTTAAAAGTAAAAGATTGCATCCTAAAGCAGTAAGATAAGGGTTTGGAACAAATAAAACCAGTGCAGGAAAATGATTTTCTTGTATAAGAAAATGAAAAACCTTTACAGGAAAATGAAAAACCTGTACAAGAAAATGAAAAACCTGTACAAGAAAATGAAAAACCTTTACAGGAAAATGAAAAACCTGAACAAGAAAATGATTTTCCTGCACAAGAAAATGAAAAACCTACTACACACTTTTTTTACATTCTCAAAAAAAGTATGGTTTCTTAGTGTGGCTTACCGTTTTTTAATGCATCCGAAACAAACATCAGAAAAGTTTCCTGCTGATCACAAAAAACAGAATGGGCAGAATTATCTACCAGCAAAAAGTTTTTATTTCCGATAATAGATTTTAATTTATTTAACTGAGGGCTTTCAAATAGTCCGTCTTCGGCTCCATAGATGCCGTAGATGTTTACTTTTTTGTTTAATTCAATTAAAGAAGCTGATAAATCAAGAGTTGTCCAATGTTCATTTTTATAAAAACCGGTTATCGGGTCGCTGTTCTCATCAGATAAATTTGAATCATCAGAGTCCATTAACTTTCGCATATACCTTCTCCATATTTTTTGCGCATCTTCAGTAGGATTTTCGGGGGAATAAAATCCGGTTTTTATATTCACTGCATGTTTCAAACAAAATAAAGCGTAATCTAATGATGTGGTATCCATCTTATCAAAAATGGCGATATAGTCTTTTTCAGAAGGCCTGGCAGCATATATTTTTTTACACTTATCAGCAATGGATTTTAAAGTCTGCTGATAGATTATTGGCGAGCTGATTAATATAATGCTTGTAACTTTGCCGATATGAGCAGATGCATATTTAATTGCAACTGTTCCGCCCCAGCTGTGTCCCATTAATGCGGCTTTGCTGAGGCTGTATTTTTTATAAAGAAATTCAATATCGGTATTACATTCTTCAAATGTATATTCGGCAGGCGAAACATCTTTTGATCTGCCTGAGCCTCGTTGATCATAAATGATAACATAAAATCCTTTATCGGCCAATTCCTGCGCGGTAGTATATTCGAAAGTAGTAGAGTTGAATCCTGGCCCGCCGTGAAAAAAAATTATTGCAGGATTAGTATTACTTCCGTATGCCGCGGTATATAATTCTTCAGCCTGTGATGAAAAAGCTGTAATTAAAAATAAAACTATCCATTTTGCTGTTTTCATTTGCTGTACTCTGCTATTTTGGTTTTTAATAATTCTATCGCATCAACATATTGATGAGAGGATACACCATTAAAATAGCGCCTTTCAGTTTTACCCGATTTAAATTCTATTAAGAGCTCGTCTACGATTTCATCTCCTGAAGGCATGTTTTTATTCAGCAGTAAACCAAGCAGAAATGTGCCGATACCTTCTGATACTGTAGGCTGCAGGTTTTCTTTTACTATTTCTATTGATTTAATTTTTTCGTAAGGATATTTATCTTCCTCCTTATCAGAGTCAGCATCGCCGGAAATATGGAAATAGGTTTCGTATATTTTAATTACAAAAGGCGGGGCGGTTTCTAATATTGGTTGTTCCATAAGGTAATTGTGTTGTTAGAAATAAATGTATGAAGAATTATTTTTGAAATTACAACTTGCAAATATAATTAATACTACTGCTTGTCTGCCTTAGTGCAAATTCCGGCCATGTGGTTGATTACCGGATTACTTATAGCTTAATAAGCTTTAAGATATTAAGAGGTGGAGAATAAATTTCAACTCATTTAATAACTGTAAACTTGGCTTTAGTAAGAGTGGTGTTTTTTTTATCCCGTATTTCGCAGCAATAGATACCTTCAGCGAATGCGCTGGTATTTATTTCGGCAGTATAATTTTGAATTTTGTAAATGCCTGCCTGTTTACCTGAAGCATCAATTATGAGCACATTGCCGGCCTCATTAATCTCGGCATGAATAGTTATATTATCTTTTGCCGGGTTAGGGAATAGGTTTACTTTATCGGCAAAAATATTAGGTTCGCTAATCCCAGCCGGAAATATAAATGCAACATCATCTACAAATATTGTGCTTCCCACCCGCGCTAAATTAGGCCACCTGCTGGGGGTGAAAGCAATAGCAGCTGAATCGGGTATTTCTGTTGAAAAGTAGGTAAGAGTATCCTGAAACAGGGTGTATGAATTTGATGCCCGAATGTTAACAGAGCTGGCTGCTATGGTATCACGCTTTACTCCATTCCATTTTAGGAGAACAACAAACGCTGCACCATAATCATTGCCGATGGGTGAAGCCTTAGCCCAGAACTCTAATATTTGAGGACGCCCGGTATAAGGAAAACCATAATCATATCTGAATGGAGAAATATTTATTTTTCCTGTAAAAATACCGCTTGTGGTATCTCTCAATACCCCCGGATCGGGATTATTATTTAAATAAACTGTTTGTAATTTTAAAGCATAATTACCCGAATGTTTATCTATGCCTGTGGCTTTAAATGCTGAAAGAGGATTGGGAGGTGTGGTAAGCGAGAGGAAATTAAATGTCTGCCAGTTATTGGGTTCCAGAAGACCATACACCATACTCCAGTTTTCAAAACCGCCATTGGCCTGAGAAAAAGAATTTAGAGATGCGAATGCAAAGTTTAAAGTCAGCATCGCAGATATGAATACCTTTTTTTTCATATTCTGTTTTTTTCTGTTAAGCTGCTGCAAAGTCAGGTGTTTGTTTTTTGATAACATGCAGGCGTTATTTCTAAAAATAATATTAAACAAATATACAACTCTAATCAATTAATCCATTTCCCTTGAATTTTTTTTGTTATCAGCTATGCCCCTGTATAAGGGCTTGATGTATGATAACCTATATATGTTTTTGATAAATCGGCAAGTATTATTTAGTGCTGAATTTTGATTTTTTAAAGGCGTCAATCATTGTTTTTTTGTCCTGCTCATTGTTATAATTAATATTTACGCCAAAGTCGAAACCGTTCATTAACCGGCTGTACATTATTTGATTAAGAAGTACTTTGCCGTTAGGGCCGTATATTGTTGTATAGAATGTATTGAATTCAAGCCCTTGAATCATTTCTTTACCGGATGATGAATCTGCTTTTATTCCCTGATCAATAAAAGTCTGGTAAATTAATTGATTTAATGTTTTGTAACTGCTTTGATATTCTCCCGGAAAGGCTTCTTTAACAGGTTCGGATGTTGAAGCAAAAATATTGAATTGATTTTTCTGAAAGCTGATTAAATGTTTGAGTTCTTTTGTATTCAGCTCTAGGCCTGTTGATTTTTCGAGTGCATCTTTTCCTTTTTGATCACTTGCTTCTATTTTGTCTTTAGAAGTAACTGCCCAGCTGTTGGGTATTTCAATTGACCAGCCTATTTCTTTACTTTCATAAATTTCTCCTTTTACATTTCCTTCGTCTATCTGTTTATTAGGGTCGATAGGACTGCAGGAAAAAATAGTTAAAGTAATAAGTGTTAAAAATAGTGTGGTTAGTTTCATGAGGATTGTTTGTGTTTAATATTCCGCTGATATTGACTCAGCAATTTGGCTGTCTTTGTTTTTGACCCATCATTTGGTTTCGCCGCCAACGATTTATTCTAACTCAATCAATTGGTTCCCACAGTTGAATTTTGTTTCCTTCTGTATCAAGGATATGTACATGCTTAAGCTGACAATTAGCTGAATGACGCTGCCTTTTCATAAACAAAATTATAAAATTACAAGAATCAAAGACAGATAAAAAAATTGACACTTTGAAATATTTGAGAAAATTTCATTCCGCACAAAATAGGAATGATGAAAAGGGCAAGATAGAGCATCCACACTCCGAAAGACAAAAGCCTCGCTTAGAGCCGGCCGTTATTTTTATTAGTTTTTACTCTTTTGAAATTTCATAATAAGGCGGGTGTACCAAACAGGAAACAAAAACATACTAAAAAGCAAAATGTACATTAATAAACTTGCAAATACACTAAAATAGATAATAATAAAAGTGATAACTGTGTGAACAATTGACATTGCATACATTGTAGTTATTCCCTTTCTATATTTTATTTCTTCCGCAGTATGAGTAACTCCTCTATCATTATATACAAAAGAAGAAAGTGTTCTATAAACAATTGCCATTAAAATATAGGCAAGGCCATATAATTGAACAGCAGCGCGTAAATCGCCGCCTTTAAATGCTTGAGATAATACTGCAGTAGGAAATGGAACAAAGCTGACTGCAAAAAGCACTGCACTGTTTGCAAGTATTAAGGAATGGCTGGAGGTTTTAATTCTATTGAACATATAATGATGATTAATCCAGCAGACAAGTACAGTAAAAAAACCAATAAAAAAAGAAAGATAACTTGGCCATTTTTCTAATAATGCGCTCAACAAGCCCGATTCTAACTCTTTGCTATCAGGCACTTTTATTTCAAGAATTAACAGTGTAATTGCAATGGCAAAAACACCATCACTGAATGCTTCAATTCTTGTTGTCTCACTTAATCGTTCGTTCTTTGTAAAAACCGTTTTCATTAAATTCTTTTTATGATGAAATAATTAAATTAATCAATACTATTTTTAAATAGGGGGAATACTAAATGATGATATATTAAGCAGCCTACACAAACAATTCCCAATGCATCAAGTAAGAAAAGAGACGAGGCGATTGCTGCTGTAATTATTGATGCTGTTGATGCACCAAGATTAATTAGTACAGCCGATACAAATAAGCAGATAAACCCTAAGCGGGATGCAAACACTTTTGGTGCTTTGTCAATTAATTTCGGATTCCACTTTAATAATTTAGAAATGTTGAGCGCAGCAAAACGCAAAGGGCTGTATTCTACCTTTAAAAATGCTCTGATAAAATAGTCGAAAGCTGCTATATACAAATACAACGGATGATGTGTAAAAATAAAAATAACAACTAGTATTATACTAATGAATATGGTAAGCCGACTTACATTACCATCTGTTTTTTCATTAGAAATTGGGCAAACAAGACCTTGTATCATTCGATTTGAATTTTAGAACGGTGAATTTCTGCTGAAGAATTCAGAAAAAAATTGTCTTAAGGCAATTTCGAAAGCGAGGTGATACTATTTATTGCTTAGAAATTCTTGCTCTTATCCGCGAAAGCGAGCTCACAGTTATACCAAGGTAGGAGGCAAGGTGCTTTTGTTTTATGCGTTGTTCAAGGTGAGGATAGGTTTGGCAGAAATGTACATATCTTTCCTCGGGGCTGTGTACAATCAAAAATTTAATCCGCAAAGCGGCTTCCGTTATAATTTGTTTATAGTTTTGGTTTAGCAATTTAAGTATATTGATGCTGGCAGATGCAAGTTTTTCAAGTTCCCTTATATCAATAGTTAAAAGCAAACTATCTTCTAATGCAACTATGTTTTCATCAGAAGGTTTTCGGTTTATTGTTGTTTGAAGCGAACCTGAGTTCATCTTTTCAGGAACAAAAAGCAATGTTCTTTCATAACCGTTTTTATCAATAACATAATGGCTTAATAAGCCTTTGATAACCTTTATGGCTTGGTAATTATATTCGCCGGCTTTAACTATGTGTTCGTTTTTTGACACATATTTTAATTTTGCAATTGAAGCAAGCTGAAACAAGTCCTTCGGACTCAAAAATGTAAATTCTTTTAAGGCGTCTGAAATTTTTTCGAGCATTAATTAAGAAATCCTTTGTTTTATTAATAGTATATGTTTTTTCAATTCTGTTTTATCAGCTATGATGTGCTAAGGTTCGCTGGAAAAGCCGCCCCCGCAGGCGCTAAGCCGATGTAATTAAGTTAAAGATTTTTTGTACACAAAGCCTGACTCAGGTCTTCGACAGGCTCAGACTGACTCGCGCGCCAGTCATATTGAGCTTGTCGAAATATGTGCGAGGTGTTTCTTAACTCAATGACATTGGGCGCTAAGCTCTGCTAAGTGATAATTACTATAAGCTTTGCTAACCCTTTTCATTAATCTGTTTTTGCGGGATAAAAATAAAACCTTATTTCAATTTTTCAAATAATTTAATTGAGCTTTCATTGCTTACCTTATTTTATGCTGCACAAAAATGTGGAATGATGAAAAGGGCAGAGCCTGCAAGCTGCGAATGACAAAAGCACAGCTGAGCGCTTAAGGGGGATTTTATAAATTTATCTGCTGAATGAATTCAAGCTTCCTGTGACGTTCTTTGTATGGTAAGCGCAGCTTACCTTTTACAAATGACACGAAGTATCTACCCTCTTATCTTCCCACAACTTCGCGCCTACCGGGGGTATATATACCTGTAAAACCTTTTAAATGGAGTGACAGCATCTGTAAATAAAATTTAAAACAGGCAAAAACAGGTGTTTTAGTCCATCTCCTATTCCCGAGATTGATAAAAACACTTAGTTTAGTCAAACTCCCAATCCCGAGATTAATAAAAACACTTATAATCCCCTCCCATACATCCTTAAAATACAAAATGCGGACTCTTTTATCAAGAATCCGCATTTGTAAATGCAATAATCAAAGCATCCGCTTCCTTTATTTTTTAGCAGTAACCGAATATTTTTCAACTTTATTGCTGATAGGTTTAACAGTTTTTAAATAATTAAAAATAGCAGTTAAATCGTCGTTAGTCATTTTACCATACATAGTCCATGGCATCACCGAATTTAATTCTCCCGGTTTAAGTTTGGTAGTTAAGGTTAAAGAATCGGAATGGGTATGAAACAAATTAATAAACATATCGCTGGTCCAGCTGCCAATTCCGGTTTCGTTATCGGGTGTAATATTGCTTGAGCGGCCCATTGAGCCGTCCGGGTTAGGAAATTCTCTTCCGCCGCCAAATTCGGTACCGGCAATTAATTTTCCTTTATCGGCTTTGGTATGGCATTCAATACAGCCTGCTGCCGAAATAATATATTTGCTGTAGGCAGCTGCATCGGTTTTATCAGGCCGTTTTGTAAAATGTGCCTTTTCAGGAATGGTATTGATAATAAAATTCATCGGAAAATCAGATGATGATTGAGCAACTTCATTTTTTATCGGCTTAAGCGTGCGGATATAGGCTATTATTGATTTAATATCTTCTTCATCCATTCTGCCATAGGTTGCGCAGGGCATAATAGGGAACATTGCTTTGCCCTCTTTATCAACACCGGTAGTTATTACCCTGAAAAGTTCGCCGTCGGTATAACGGCTGATACCTGCCGGAGTTATGTTTCTGGCATAATAAGCACCCGGAAATCCATATTTTTGATCAAATGCATCGCCTCCCATTCCAAGGGTTCCTTCAAGCGGCGGACCCGAAAATCTTGTCCAGTCGCGTTTCGAATGGCAGTCGATGCATACAGTAACATGGTTGGCCAGATATTCACCCCGGGCAATACGTTCAGGTGTGCCGTCAATTTTCATTTCAACCGCAGGGCCTACATTGGGCAGTGCAGTTTTGCAATACGTCATTGCACCCGAAATAACTACTATTATTATAAGTACTAACCAGAACAAAATTTTTTTCAGTTTTTTCATTTAAATTGATTTTAAAATTTGTGAATAAATAAATTGCGCTCAAAAATATTGGCATCCGTTTATAGATAATATGATTTAAAGCAGATTGTTTTATGACGAATTTGGAATAAATGCGAAATGAAAAGCATAAATTTTAGAAAGCAAGCGGGGGAGCAAGATATTATATAGGTATAAGATAATTTCAATCTTGCAGTTAAGAATTTAATACTTTTGGGTTGGGTTTATTAATATAAAAAATGATGTTATAAATTTTGCGGATTGCAGGGGGAAAAATGATTGAAATAGCTGAATATACTTTTTAATTAATATGGAAAAAAAAGAATTTATATTATCATATACAATATTAGAAGATAGAGAAGTCTTCTATTTAGAAGATTTAAATATTTTTAAATTATTAAAACTCTTCCCTAAGGATAATTTACTAAATGATTTGTATTATTTTCTTGAAGTTGGCAAAGGTGAAAGTTATAGATGCTTTTCAAGTGAAAATAATCCTAAAATAACAAGTTTTCATGCATTAGTAGATTACCTTTTAAATATATTTAATAAGTATAATGAATTATTTGTTTATGAATTGGAGCTGGATGCAACATACAATGATAAAAAAATAGGAATAGTAGATCATGAAGATGCTATTAGTATTGTTTTTTTTAATGGAAGTATCCCTAAAAAAAATGATTTTGTTCTAATAGGAGAAATTTTAAAAGAAATTCTTATTAGTGATAATAATATTGAAAAAGTAAAATTATTGTTATCCGAAAATCAGCGAAAAATTATTGAAATTGATAATATGGGTGCATTAATAGATATATATAATGATTTAGAAAATTTTCGTCAAAAAAAGCAACAACTATAAACTAGTCATTAATATAGATTAGAAAAGAAGGCCCTGCAATAGCAGTGCTCATACTACACTAACAAGTGCGGAATAGAAATGATAGGTCTTTATTATAGAATTTGGGTGGATGGTATGGCAAGAGCAAAGTCATTGCCAGCCAATAAGAATAATTGGAAATTAGGCACTATGTTATTAATGTCATTAGCAATGATGATGAATTTGGCATTAATAATGACGATTTTACAAAAGTACGTAGTGGGCTTTTATTTTTATAAGTTAAACCTTACGTTTCTTCCAAGGGAATTGGATAATGCTATTTCTTTTATTGTTCTATTTATATTGCCATGCGTAGTCATAAATTATTTGCTTATTTTTTATAATAAAAGGTATGAGTTTTTATTGAAGAGGTATTCCACTTCCTATAATGGAAAACTTTTTATCACATATTTCGCTAAATCATTAATTTTACCTGTATTATTAATTGGGGTAGCCATGTTCTTTACTTGAATGGTGCTCCTTCGAATAGAAATTTAAACATAACACCCCCTTCTCCTTTTTTCAAGGAGAAGGGCGGGGGATGAGGTCTCACAGGCATAACACCCCCGCTTTCCCTTTGCTTTAAAAGAATACAATAATTTTATTGTGCAGGCAGAAACAGGATAGCAAAACAGCATCCTTAAGCGCCTCAATTTAAATTAGAGCAGGTTTTCGTTAAAATATCAGAACGAAGAAATAGGATAATAAGCAGCCTTCCTTAAAAAGGATTTATTATTGAATTGAAGTAACCAGAGTAGTTCCGTATTTGGTTTCCGTTTTCACGATTCCAAAACCAGGTGAAAACCATTCGGTGCCTTCCACATTTATTGGAATACTCATCGACATCACCTTAGTAGTAATTTTGCAAGAATAACTTATTTTATAACATTCCCATGTTCCGGCCGGCGATGTAATTGTTTCTTTTGCCAGTACTTTCCGGTTTGTAGTCTGCATCTCAGTACTTTGTTCCATCCCGTTTAAATTACTATGCAGGTTAATTGCAGCATCTTTCAGGTTATCGCCGGTTTTTAAATTTGCCGGATATTCAATAAAAGCATTGTCGGTTTGAGCTGTTGCAGCATAAGGCTTCTGCTGTTCTTTTGAGAGGCCCATCTTAATATCCATCATCATTACTCCGCCTGCACATTTAATAGTATTTGATGCCGTAGAAGTTGATTTCCCTTTTTTATTGAAATTTTCGGTATTGATAACAGCACTTACTCCATTGCTGATAGCAGTAACATTGCTTACTTTATGCACAACTTTGCCATTCTCTTTTCCATCCTTATCATACACTGTAACTTCAACGGTTTTATTATTTTGTAAAAAATAATATCCTTTGCAATCCTGAGAATATGTATAGCCCGAGATTAAAAACAAACAAAACAAACTAAGTTTTTTCATAATAAAGATTTTATATTTTATGGTGCCTGAAAAATCAGGGTGCGAATATAATTAATAAATGCAAAGTTTTTGAAACTCTATATATTTCAGCCTAATCTTAAATTTTTTTTTTAATAACAATGCTATGCCATGTTATTAGGTTCAATATTCGGCTTGTCCGGATATTTAATTTAGAACACAAACAGTATTGTTGGTGGCTGAATTATTTTGTTCACAATTCTTCACTGCATTTTTCTTAAAAGTATATTTAATAGTATTGGAAGTAGAACTGGTATAACCTGGAATTGTAGTTGTACAAGTGCATATATAATCTTTTTTGCAGGAAAACAGTGTTGTTGAAATTAGGACAGTAAAAATTACAAATGTTTTTTTCATGATTTTACTTTATGGGTTCTACAATAATTTTTTTTGTAAAGATATAATTTTCCATAATAAAATAAACCCTTCTCCTTATTTCAAGAAGAAGCGCCGAGTCTGAGGTCTTGCAAACCCATCATTTCAATTTCTTTCCCCCCCTGCCCGCCTTATAATTCCATTATCTTTGTCATTCATTTTAAATCCAGCAGCTGTGTCAACCTTTTCCGAATTAGGCATCACCAAAGAATTAATCCAAGGTCTTGTCGAAAACAACATTATTACCCCAACCGAAATACAAGAAAAATCAATTCCGTTTTTATTAAAGGAAGGCACTGATTTTATTGGTCAGGCGCAGACGGGCACCGGCAAAACAGCAGCTTTCGGACTTCCATTGCTTCAGGGAGTTGATACAACAAGCGAAAAAATTCAGGCCCTGGTATTATGTCCTACCCGCGAACTCGGCCAGCAGATTGCTAAACAGCTGTTCCGCATTGCGCGGTATAATCCCAGCCGTATTTTTACCGAAGCCGTTTACGGCGGAGAGCCTATTGAAATTCAGATAGGCCGTTTAAACCGTCCTACACATATAGTAGTAGCTACTCCCGGCAGGCTGATTGATTTATTAGAGCGTCGCGCCATTAGTTTAAAACATGTTAAAACCATTGTGCTGGACGAAGCCGACGAAATGCTCAGCATGGGTTTTAAAGACAGCATTGATACAATTTTAAAACAGACCAACGGCCAGCGTTATACATGGCTGTTTTCGGCAACTATACCTGAATCGTTAACGGAAATTATTCAGAACTACATGGCCGAAGATGCCTATAAAGTTGTGGTTGATGTAAAAAATGTAGTGAACCGCGATATCGAACACCAGTATGTGCAGTGTATTGATACCAAAGATAAATTAAATACCCTGCTCGAATTTCTTCGGACAGCAGGTAAAGGCCGCGGCATTGTATTTTGCAAAACCAAAGACGGAACCCAGTCCCTAGCCAAACAGCTGATTGCCCGCAACCACCTTGCCGAAGCCCTTCACGGCGACTTACAGCAGCGCGACCGCGAAAAAGTAATGCGAGCCTTTAAAAATCAAAAAGTTCAGATTCTGGTAGCTACCGATATGGCTGCACGCGGTATTGATGTGGATAACCTTCAGTTTGTGATTCATTACCAGCTCCCCGAACAGCTCGAATATTATACTCACCGCAGCGGACGCACAGCCCGCGCAGGTAAAAAAGGATTATCAATAAGCTTAGTTACAAGTTCTGAAATGGACAGGTTAAAAACCATTGAAAAAGAATTAAAAATTACAATTCAAAAAATACGGAGGGGATAAAATTTCCTTCCGCGCACAAGTGTGAAGCAGGCTAATTATTTATTTAAACTCAGCGTCTTAATCCCCCTTCAGCGCCCGCATGTGTGAAAGCAAAGGGGGGTGCGTATGCCGGCGCGAAGCAGGGGGATTAAACTTTTTCTTTGCGTCTCTGCGTCTTTGCGAGATAATATTTAATTAAACTTAGCGCCTTTCCGTCTTTGCGGTTAAAAAAATTACACTGATAATACCCATAGCTCTTAATAAAAAATGATTTTTATCTTTGTTCATCATAATAATCTGCGTCATCAGCATCCTATTTTTATTTTCTTAATTAAATCAACGAACATGTTAAAACGATACAGCACTATTCTTCTACTATTAAGCCTTCAATTATTGAATGCTCAAACCAAATGGGTTCAGAAAAATCCGTTCGAACAAAAAAACTTTATTGAAAATAAAGGACAGTTTGATGATGTTAAATTACCAAATAACGAAGCTGTTTTATTTACTGCTAAAATCGACGGCGTACGTTATTACTTCACAAAATCGGGCTATACCATCAGCCGCAAAGAAAAAGTAAAAAAGAATAAAACTGAAGCGGAAGAAAAAGAAAACAAAAATACGTTTCCAGAAAATGAAGATGAACCAGAAAAGGATATGCTTTTCAAACTCTCAGAAAAGTTTTGTGAACTAAAATTCGACGAATCAAACGCTGCAGTAGCTGCCGAAAACAAAGTGAGTAATTTTTATTCCTATTCCGATTTAAAAAGCAAGAATAAAAAAGGAACCATTAAAGCCGATGCTTTCGCGAAATTAATTTATAAAAATATCTATCCTGATATTGACGTAGTGTTTGAATTTCCCAAAGATTCATCAGGCATCGAATACAGTTTTTACCTGCATCCCGGTGCTGATGCGCGGAAAATAAAAATGTTTTTTCCTGATAACTCAAAATTTAAACTCAAAAAAAATAACATAGAAGTCTATTCCGAGTTCGGAAAAATAATTCATCACCAGCCAGCCGCTTATGTTCAAAATACAAGAATTATTGTAAAAAGCAGATTTAAAATTACCGACAATCAAATAGGTTTTGATATTGAAAATAATACATCCGAAACCATTGTTATCGACCCCTGGACAGCCACTCCTAATTTTGCAGGCGGCAATGATGCTTACGATGTTGATTTTGATAATCAGGGAAATGCCTACGCTTACGGCGGAACAGGCGGAGGCCCTTTTGAAGTTTTAAAATACAGTCCCGCAGGCGCGCTGATATGGTCATTTTCGCCCACTTTGTTTTCGAGCTATTACGGCGATTTTGCAGTTGACAGAAATTCAAATAACATTTATATTGTTGAAGGTTTTAACAGCTCCTCCGGCGCCCAGGTTATAAAAATAAATTCAAATTCCACTGTATTAGCTACGTTCGCGGGCAATTCACAGTTCGAAGAAATGTGGCGCATAGGCTTCAGCCGATGCACGCATCAAGCCGTTATTGCAGGAGGTGGAGTTACAACGCCCACCTATCAAACATGTTTTTTAGATTCAAGTCTGGTCAATCTCTCGCCCGTGCAGTATATCCCCACAGCCAACTGCTGCCACGATGTTGGCTTGTTAACCCTTGATAATTACGGCAACTGTTACCAGGAAACTAATTTATCTGCCGGTTTTGCCGATGGGCTTTATGAAAATCAATTGGTAAAACTACCTCTGCCGTCATTGCTTCCGGTTACCTATAACGTAAATACAAATTATTCATTTAAGGAATGTTCCAGTGTTACTTATTATACTGGCTCCAGTTTCTCAAATGGGTACAACGGGTTAACAACCTCAAATAAAATTGTGTATTCCTACGATGGATATGTTTTAAAAAAATGGGACGGCCCTACAGGGAATTTATTAAGATATAAAAGAATAAGTTTTCCCGCTGCCAACGATTCCTCATTAATGTATTGGGGCGGCGTTTCTGCTGATGATTGCGGCAATTTGTTTTTAGGAAACAATAATTTTGTAAAACAATACGATACCGCTTTAACATTGGTTAATACCTATACAATGCCCGATGTGGTATTTGATGTTAACTGGAGTGATAACGGCGTGCTGTATGTATGCGGTCACGGATTTGTTTCTGCTCTTGTGCCAACAGGCGCTGTAGCCTGCACTAGCGGCGGAACATTGGCAGTTACAACATCGTCAACCGATGCTACATGTGCTTCTCCCGGCTCAGCAACAGCAGTTATTACCGGGGGCAGTCCTCCTTACACCATTGTCTGGAATACTTCTCCCGTTCAAAACGGAACAACAATCACAAACATTCCTCCGGGAACATATATTGTTACTGTTTCAGAAGGTTCATGTTTGCAGCAGGTAGTTCATGATACAGTTGTGATTAATGCCGGGCCCGGTGCATTTTCTTCTACAGCAGTTGTTACTACCGGATGCGGAGGTACTGTAAACAGCGGGGCCATTACAATTACAACTCAAAACGGCGCTCCGCCTTTTAATTATGTATGGTCAAACGGACTGCCCAACTCCAATTCGGTTACCGGCCTTGCTCCCGGTACTTATACACTTACAATTACCGATAACGGAGGCTGCAGAAACGTGTATCAGGCATTAGTAGTGAATATCCCGACTCCTATAAATTATTCTTTTACAGGATCACTCAAATGCTTTAATGATACCACCACTTTAAAAATAATACCAACAGGAGGTTCAGGTCCTTATACTGTTAACTGGACTTCTCCTGCAGTAACAGGCACCCAGATCCACGGCATTCATGCCGGTAACTATGCCGGCACAATTACCGATGCAGGAGGATGCATCCAGGCTTTCGGTTATACATTAACACAGCCTCTTCCGCTCACAGCAGTATCGTCAGCAAATTATAACTGTGCAATTGTAAATTCAGGAAATATCTCCGTTACTGCCTCCGGAGGCATAACTCCTTATACCTATTCATGGACAGGCTTTCCGGCCGATATCACCAATATACTCAGCGGAGTAGGCTCCGGAATTTATACCTTAACAATTTCCGACAGCAATCAATGTGTCAGGGTAATAGTTGATACTATTGATGTTTACACGCCTTTGCAGATAAACGGAACAGTAACCAAAACCTGCTCAAACGGAACAAGCGGTTCGGTTACAGCAGCTGTAACCGGCGGTACAGGCGGTGCTTATCAGTATAACTGGACAGGATATCCGGGCAATAACACCAATGTTTTAAATAATATTCCGGCTGGCACTTATGCATTATCTGTTACAACCGGCTCCTGCACTGCATCTGCCTCGTTTACTATTTTATCAAACCCGACAATTGATACAATGAATATCCATACCACTTACTGTCAGGGAGAAAAAAATGTGGTGCTCCTTTTATCCGATGCCGGGATAGCTATTGCTGCAGCGCCGTTTCAATGGTATAATGCAGGTGTTGCTTTGGCAGGAGGAAACCAGACTAATTATTACGCGCCTATAAACGGATTAAATAATTATTCATTTACATGGTTTCATAACGGCTGTATGTTTAAAACAACAGCTATCGACAGCTCGGTTTTTCAGCAGTTCTCGGGCTCCACACCCACAAATGTTTTCTCGCCTAATAGCGACGGTATAAACGATTTGTTTTTTCCTATCGTAGAACTCGCAAATCCTCATAAAACATACGATTTCGTAACTTATAACCTGCAGATATTCGACAGATGGGGGAATAAAGTTTTTGAAACCGGCGAATCAACCAAAGGCTGGGACGGTAACAATTTAAAAAATAAAAAATGCGACACAGGCGTTTATTATTGGATGGTAACCGGTAAAACAAACTGTTCTGATAAAGTTATTGAATATAATGGTTTTGTAAACCTTGAAAGATAGCGATGGTAGTGAAGCGTACAAACCTGTCAGGTTTTCAAAACCTGACAGGTTTAAATAAACACAGTTTTTTTACTTTATCTCCGTGTTTCTCCCTGAACTCCATGCCTCCGTTGTTATTTTAATTTTAACATATCGCAAATAAAATGATTTACAATAAAATATCACCTCTTATTATAAAGCAGCTCCAGCAGATTGTCGGAGAAACATACCTTAAATTCGATTCAGAAACTCTTTCCAATTACGGCCACGATGAAACAGAAAAACTTTTGTTTCTTCCCGAAGCAGTTCTAAAACCCCGCACAGCAAAGGAGATTTCAGAAATATTAATAATTGCAAATAAAGAATCAATCCCTGTAACACCACGCGGAGCCGGAACAGGCTTAAGCGGCGGGGCTTTACCGATACACGGAGGTATTGTTCTTTCCATGGAACGGTTTAATGAAATTCTTGAAATTGATATAAGAAATCTTCAGGCCTCAGTAGAGCCGGGTGTTATCAATGAAGCATTCCAGAATGCTGTAAAAGAACTCGGCTTATTTTATCCGCCTGATCCGGCAAGCAAAGGAAGCTGCTTTTTAGGAGGCAATGTGGCTGAAAGTTCCGGCGGACCTAAATGCGTGAAATACGGTACTACCAAAGATTATATTCTCAACTTAGAAGTGGTGCTGCCTACGGGCGAAATAATTTACACAGGAGCAAATACGTTGAAAAATTCAACAGGTTATAACCTAACCCAGTTAATGGTTGGCAGCGAAGGAACACTTGGTATTGTTACAAAAATAATTGTGAAACTGCTGCCATATCCTAAACATAATTTATTGATGCTGGTGCCTTTCCGGATTTTGGATGAAGCCTGCGCTGCAGTGAGTGAAGTATTCCGTGCAGGGTTCATCCCCAGTGCAATGGAACTGATGGACCGCGATGCCCTCGATTGGGTCAGCAGATATACTGAAAGCTCTGTTGTAAAACTCGAAGACGATATTCAAGCTCATTTATTGATTGAAACAGACGGTAATGATTTGGAAGTATTGATGAAAGAGATGGAATCGGTTTCTGAATTGATGGCCGGATATAATGTCGCTGATATTTTATTTGCAGATTCAGAATCTCAGAAACAGGAATTATGGAAGCTGCGCCGGAAAATTAATGAAGCTGTAAAAGCCAATGCAGTAAGCAAAGAGCTGGATACTGTCGTCCCTCGCGCCGAACTTCCCAAACTTGTAAAAGGAGTAAAACAAGTCGGAGAAAAATATAAATTTAAATCTGTCTGCTACGGCCATGCCGGCGATGGTAATCTGCATATCCGTATTATAAAAACCGATTTAACAGATGAACAGTGGAACGGAAAGTACATTAAAGATGCTATAGCCGAAATATTTACAATCTGCAAAAAGCTGAACGGAACCATCAGCGGTGAACATGGCATAGGCCTTATTCAGCAGGATTATATGGGGATAGTTTTCTCCGAAAAAGCATTAGAAATTCAAAAAGGAATTAAACTACTCTTCGACCCCAAAGCAATTCTAAACCCCGGCAAAATGTTCGGATAATTCACTAGATATACAGCTGTCATCCCGAGCTTTTCGCGAGGGATCTTGTTGAATCAGAAGATATTTATAATTGAAAAAAAAATTCTTGAAAAATAAGTATGGTTATACTGGCTGTCATCCCGAGCTTTCCGCGAGGGATCTTGTTTTAATCTGCTTTATTTATAATTGAAAACAACTTCCTGGTAAATAAAAAAGTCTGCTTCAAAAGCAGACTTTTTTATTTATTAATTCCAGAAAAGGAACAAGCTAAAAAACTAATTATTTTTTCTCAGCCGGTGCTTTTTCTTTGTTTTCTTTGAAACGTTTATCAGGAGTACCGTCTTTTTTTACAGGGCCTGAAGCAGGTTTAGCTTCTTTGTTTTCTTTGAAACGTTTATCCGGAGTACCATCTTTTTTCAATTTAGTTCCTGCTGGTTTAGCTTCTTCTTTTTTTACGTCAGCTGGTTTAGCTTCTTCTTTTTTAGCTTCTTTAGCAGCTTTTTCTTTTTTCTCAGTTTTTACTTTTTCTTTCTTTTCAGTTTTAACCGGTTCTTTCTTTTCAGTTTTAGGTTTTTCCTGAGCCCAAGCCATGTTTAGCATAAAAGCAAACACAGTAAATAATGCAATGATCTTTTTCATGATTTTAGTTTTTTTAGTTAGTATTAATTTCGTTTGCAAAAGTAATTATTCTCTTACCTCAATCCAATTAGTATGCCATAATTTTTATAGATAAAAGATTAAACTTTTATTTTCTGGAAATATGGTAAATAAAATGATTGAACATTTAGAATAAACTTTAGAGTATTTTGCAGAAATCTACTTAGGGAAACGTGCGTTAGGATTGAACAAACGCGATGCTGTGCTGCTTGAGGGGAGCAATCGTTTGTTCTTGAATTTTTGTTTCTTTTTTTTTAAGAAAAAAGAAAATACACAGTTTGTTTTGTTTGTTTGTTTGTTTGTTTGTTTAAGAAAAATAAACAGTTTGTTTCAGAAAAAAAAATAGTTTGTCAAATCCTTCAAGAGAAGGCAAATTAAATAGCATCGTCTGCATTTTGATTTTATTCGATATTAAAATACTATTCAACAACAATATCATACTGCGTCAAAAGCCCTTCTAACCCGTCTTTCGAGAACTTTGCCTTTTTCATAAAATTTACATTCGGATCAATCCTGTAATTGAAAGCACTTGTAAAGTCAGTATCTTTTAAGATTGTTTTATTAAATACTGTTCCTTCCAAACTGCAGTTTTGAAACAAAACACCTGAAATATCAGCATTAGAGAAATTAGCTTCTTTTAAAGAACAGTTCATGAATTTAGTTTTAGCCATTTTTTTTGCTGCAAAAGAAGCATAATCTAAAAGACAGTTTTCAAATTTTACACTGAACATAAAGTCATTGCACTCATAAAAATTAATGCCGATTAATTTGCATTCCTTAAAAAACACATCTGTAAGTTTTGTTTTATTAAGCTTTGTTAAAGCCATATTACAGTTGTTAAAAACACATTCATTAAAACTGTTTGACGATAAATTACTGTTCGAAAAATCGCAGTTTTTAAACTCACATTTTTCAAATGTCCTGTTCCTCAGCTCTTTTTGAGAAAAAGAAATTTTCTCAAACGTTTTATTTTCATGATTTGCGGCTTCCATTGCGTTGTTTTAAATTTTACAAAATTGTTTTCCGATAAGGCCCCTGAAGTTTTATAAAAAAAAATCATGTCGCAGAAAAGGAAATTTATCATATATACATTTATCCCGAATTAAGCTTTTTTTATTAGGTTTGTATGAACTCAAATAAATTGCGGTATTTACCGTTTTACAACTGATTTTGAGAATTTAAAATTAGAATTTATTAATTACATTTTATGAATAAAATATTAGTTGCCAATCGCGGAGAAATAGCATTGCGTATCATGCGTTCCTGCAGGGAGATGGGTATTAAAACCGTTGCAGTTTATTCCGAAGCCGACAGAAATGCACCCTTTGTTAAATATGCTGATGAGGCGGTTTGCATCGGCCCGCCGCCCTCTAATCAATCGTATTTACTGGGAGATAAAATTATTGAGGTCTCTAAAAAGCTTGGTGTTGACGGTATTCATCCGGGATACGGATTTTTATCTGAAAACGCAGGGTTTGCAGCAGCAGTGAAAAAAGCAGGAATCATATTTATCGGCCCATCGCCTGAAGCGATGAAAATGATGGGTGATAAACTATCTGCGAAAGCAGCCGCTAAAAAATATAATATTCCTATGGTGCCCGGGTCTGAAGGTGCAATCACGAGTGTTGAAGAAGGAAAAAAAACAGCGGTGCTTACAGGTTTTCCTATATTAATTAAAGCAAGTGCAGGGGGCGGCGGCAAGGGAATGCGTATTGTTGAGAATATTGAAGAATTTGAAGAGCAGATGAAATTAGCTGTAAGCGAAGCTGCATCAGCATTCGGCGACGGCTCGGTATTTATTGAACGTTACGTTGCAGGGCCAAGGCATATTGAAATACAAATTTTGGGCGACTCTCACGGAAATATCGTTTATTTATTTGAACGGGAATGTTCCATTCAAAGGCGCCACCAGAAGGTAATTGAAGAAGCTCCCTCATCCGTTCTTACTCCCGAAATCCGAAAGGCTATGGGTGAATGTGCGGTGAATGTAGGAAAAGCTTGTAATTACGAAGGGGCTGGTACAGTTGAATTCCTGCTGGATGAAAATAAAAATTTCTATTTCTTGGAGATGAATACCCGCCTTCAGGTGGAGCATCCGGTAACTGAAATGATTACAGGTATTGACTTAGTGAAAGAACAGATTAAAGCAGCACGCGGCGAAAAATTATCTTTCACCCAGTCTGATTTAAAAATCCACGGGCATAGCATTGAAGTACGCGTGTACGCCGAAGATCCTTCAAATAATTTTTTGCCGGATATTGGTAAGTTAATCACATACAAACGCCCGCAGGGGCTGGGAGTACGTGTTGATGACGGTTTTGAAGAAGGTATGGATATTCCCATTTATTATGATCCGATGATTGCCAAGCTGGTATCTTTTGGAAAGGATAGGGAAGAGGCCATAAACAGGATGATCCGTGCTATCGATGATTACAGAATCATCGGCGTAGAAACTACATTGAGCTTTTGCAGGTTCGTTTTGAATCATAAGGCATTTACTTCCGGTAATTTTGATACACATTTTGTTAAGCAGCATTTTTCTCCCGAAATGCTTGTTGTCGAAAAGGATGATGAGGTAGTTATTGCAGCTCTTTTTGCTGCAAAATTGACAGAAACAAAACAAGCATCAGTAAAAAACAAAGATCAGGACCCCCTCGAAAACAATTCGAAATGGAAAGTCAACAGACTGCTTTAATTTGATTTTTTGAAACAGAGTTTAGAAAAATAGATACTTTGAGAAATAGAAGACAAAAAATATTGAAACTTTAACTGCATCAAATTATTAAATTTTCTAAATCAAAAAATTTCCAAATCTCAAATTAAAAAAAGGGTATAGGATTTGTTTCATAAAGCCTGATGACAAAACATGTAGTCATATCTATATTGCTTTTTATGCCCCTTTTCACATGGGGACAGACCGAAGGTACGGTTATTGAACAGGTGTCGGCCAAAGTAGCCCAGGGGCTGGTACTGCCTGAAAATGCTGTTTTAGTTCATGCTGTTATTTATAACGGCGATACCATTCCCTATGCAAGATTGGCTCCTATTGTGTGTTATGTTCCCCGCGTTTTTAAAAATGAGAGGCAGAAAGCAGCGTGGGACAGAACAAGGTATAATGTGAAAAAAGTATATCCTTATGCTATTTTGGCCGCCGCGAAACTGAAGGAGTACGATCGTATTTTAGCAACTATCCCTCTTGAAGCCGACAAAAAGAAATATACCAAACTTGCCGAACAGCAGTTGAAAGCTCAGTTTGGCGAGGAATTGAAAAATTTAAGCATGACCCAGGGCCGTATATTAATTAAACTGATAGACCGCGAAACCGGAGCTACAGCTTATGAGGTGGTAAAGGAAATGCGCGGTTCATTTTCTGCATTTATGTGGCAGGGGTTGGCAGTATTATTCAACTCCAGCCTTAAGGATGATTACGATGGAGATGGCGAAGATAAAGACATTGAGCAGGCCATCGGCCTGATTGAAAGCGGCGATTTTTAGTTTTAAGCAATTAAAAATGCCGGCGGATTACAAATATTAATTCCACCATTTGTGACTGCACGTTCAGTAGTTATTCTATTAAAAACTAACCGGGGCTTTAGTTTTGCTTTTAAACCTGGCTGCAGGTACTAAATCTTTTGAGCCTGCGGTATATGTGTAAAATCCCTGCCCTGATTTAACTCCCAATTGACCAGCCATTACCATATTTACTAATAATGGGCAGGGTGCATATTTCGGATTGCCGAAACCATCCTCCAATACACGCATTATTGACAGACAAACATCCAGACCGATAAAATCAGCCAATTGCAGCGGGCCCATCGGATGAGCCATTCCTAATTTCATTACTGTGTCAATTTCTTCAACACCAGCAGTACCTTCATGAAGCGTAATAATGGCCTCATTGATCATCGGCATTAATATTTTGTTTGCCACAAAGCCGGGATAATCATTTACTTCAACAGGAATTTTATTTAATTTTTTTGCAGTTTCCATAATCAGATTTGTTACCTCATCAGATGTGGAGTACCCGCGGATTACTTCAACCAATTTCATTACAGGAACCGGGTTCATAAAATGCATGCCTATTACTTTATCAGCACGTTTGGTAACTGCAGCAATCCTTGTAATTGAGATAGAGGAAGTGTTGCTTGCAAAAATAGTTTCAGGGGAACATATTTTATCTAAATCGCGGAAAATATTCAGTTTTATTTCCACATTTTCAGTTGCCGCTTCTACCACTAATTCAGCGTTTTTAACACCTTCAGTCATTACGGTATAAGTAGTGATGTTTTTTAATGTTTTTATTTTGTCAGCTTCAGTGATAATACCTTTGCTTACAATTCGGTCTAAATTTTTAGAAATTACTGCCATTGCTTTTTCCAAAGCAGGCTGTGAAATATCTATTAATGCTACATTAAAACCTTGCTGCGCGAATGTATGCGCTATACCATTTCCCATTGTACCGGAACCAACTACTGCAATATTTTTCATTATTTTATAAGTTTAATAAATAGTACGATCTGCCTGCTGCAAATTTTCAATTGCGAAATTAATTAATTTAACTTAATGCAATTTTATTAAAGCATTGAATTTCCTGAATTTTTATATCAATCAGTTTATGTGCTTTTTATTTTTGGATAATAATTTTTTTGACTTCAGTGCCTTGTTCTGTTTTTATTTCGATGAAATAAATTCCGGAAGGCTGGGAGGTTAAATCGATTTGAAAATCTGATGATCTGGCAATGCCTTGCTGAATACACGTTCCATAAATAGAATAAATTTTTAACTGAACATTTTCATATTTATTTAGATGCAGATCAACAATCCCATTTGAAGGATTAGGATAAACAATCAATTCTTCATCAGAAGAAAAATCAGAGATGCCAGTGGCGCTCAATGTTCCCATCTTCATTCCGTTTCCGAAATTCGTCACCCACATTTCAGAGGCATTGTAAGGATTAAAGAAAACCCGCTCCGGCTGTCGGAAAGCATAATTGCTCACATTCGAAAAAATAGGTGTGACTGAATTGATATTGCTGCTCATCCATAAGCCCTGAGTTTCGGTAGTTAAATAAATTTGGTTCGCATTGCCAGGTGTAAATGTGCAGGAAGTAACTCTGTCAAGGGTTGAGCCGGTGAGCTTTGTCCATGAAGCGCCGCGGTTTATTGTTTTGTATAAACCGCCCAATCCGTTGGGAGCACCGCCCCATCCGCTGAAAACGCCGGCATACCAAGTGTTTTGAGCTGCATCATTCGGATCAACAACAATATCTTTTGTCCAATAGTCCATTCCCGGATCAGAAACATCAGTCCATGAATTTGCCACGGGGTCATAAATAAAACATCCTGAACTTTGAGTGAAACTGGTTGTCCGTCTGCCGGAAAAGGAAGCAATCAGCTTGCCGTCATTGAGTACAACCAGACAGGCTGGGTGGCCTTCCGTACGTGGCGGCGCAGGCAGCAATGTCCAGGTGGAAGTTCCCAGATTATTTAAATTGTTGCAACGATATACTCCGCCGGCAGCACCTGCACCTGCATGGTTAATAACGCTTGCATAAGCGCGTGTAGTATTGTTTGGGTCAAGCGCAACCCAAAAAACAGGATGTCCGAAGGAATGAATCGGCAGCCATGTAAATCCGTTATCTGTTGAGTACACAATGTTTCCGGCAGCATCAGCGGCATCCAGCTGTGCATCAGCCAGACGTGTGCTCTGGTACATATCATGAATGTTGGAAGTGCCCGCATACAAAGTTCCATTTGCTCCCTTCGCAACCCTGTATGTTGAATTCACTGAGTTACCGCTGTAGTTAAACGACCAATTGCTGCCTCCATCCGTTGAGCGGATGCCTCCTATATCAGAATACGCACCCCACATTGTTGTTGTATTCGGCCACAGCACCTGCCAGCAGGATGTGTTTTCCAAACCAATGCTGCTGTAGTTCTGTTTTTTGGGAGTTGGGGCATTTGCAGGGTGCTGGTCCGCTGCTCCTGTATAGGCCTGTGTCCAGCTTAATCCGCCGTCATTGGTTTTGTGACAGAATCCGAAATCGCCGAAAATAACTTCGTCTTTATTATTTGCAGCCACATCAAAACCAAAAGGGCATTCGCCCCAGCTCCAGTTTACATCGCCCTGATAACCGCTCCAGCCTGTAGTTATGTTCTGATTATTGTTTGTGTTAAACACATGATTCCATGCCCCGCCGGCATTTACAGTTTTCATAATATCAGGATACGAACTTGAATTGCTTCCCGCAAGGTATGCTGTAGTTATATCGTTTTCAGCCATGTCAACAAACATGGGGTAATCTGTTCCCATCGTAATACCTGTCATTTTGGGCACCCATTGGCTTGAGCCGAAATCGCAGGAATAAACTCCAGCCATAAAACCATAATAATCACTGCCCTGCAAACCAACATACATATTGGCAGCTGTTCCGGTAAGACAGAAAAAACGTGTGGTTCCGCCAGCTTTCGCTCCAGCAAAAGAAAAAATTGCTTCTGCTGCCGGAATGCCTGTGATAGCAGATACAGTAAAGGAAGTTCCGCCGTTTGCTGAAATCAGCAAGCCGTCATTTGTTCCGATATAAATATTTAATCCATCATAAAAAACGCCGCCGACAATATTTCCAGCCCCGTTATTTATGCAGGTGTGAATGGATGTAAACGATGTTCCGCCATTATTTGAAAAATAAATATTGCCGTAAGTTGAAATAATTATTCGGCTTGGATTTGTGTAATCAACATTCATTGTCCATACATCAGTAGTAGAGTCAGGATTTCCCGCAAGGGGAGTCCATGTTAAACCGTTATCAGTACTTTTTACTGGTATCGCGGTTTGTGAAGCAATAGAATAACTGATGCTGTAAAGAAGATTTGCAGTTGAAGTATAACACATTTTGGAATTATGCCCGCCCATGAACTGCGAAAAATTTAACTGAGAATAACTTAGTCCAAAATCGGTGGTATGAAAAACTTCGCTCATATCACTTGCAATGTAATATTCATTGTTATTACCGGGATTAATACTTGGAGAGAAAAATGCTCCTCCACCGCCGACTCCGCGGGGAGACCATGATGCGGGCTGAGCAATCAATGTATAACAGGCAATTTGGAAGAAGGCAGATAAGAGTAAAATTTTTTTCATGCTGTTTTGTTTTAAATGGCGAATGAATTTAAGGATTTTTATAATTTCTTAGGTAGTAAAAAACAAAATCGATGAAATAAAAAATGCAGGAAAAAATATTTCCTGCATTTATCTGAAGTGATTTCGGAGAGGATCGAACTGTCGACCCATTGATTAAGAGTCATAATATTAGCTATCTTAATTTTATCTCATTTCTATCTCAAACCGTTACAAACATAGCATTTTTACTGATATTATTGACAATTAACTATTTGTTTATTATTCGGTTATTAATTGCTTTTTTGTGCAAATTTTGTGCAAATTGTTATATTTGCACAAAAATAATTACAAATGGAATATTTAACCTCAATAGTATTAGACACCCGCAGACCAAAAGATAAGGGTACGTATCCAGTTAAACTGAGAGTTTACTCAACTCAATTGCAGATAAAAAAGCTATATGCTACAAAGTACGATTTGAGTAAAAAGGATTTTGCAAGCATTTGGGAAACTGAAAAGCCACGAAAAGAACACAAAGAAATTAGAAACGAATTGCAAGCAATAGAATTGAGGGCGGACGAAGTTTGTAAAACATTAAGTCCTTTTTCATTCATTCAATTTGAGAAAAAATATTTACGTAATACTGGGGACGGCGGTAATATCATATATCAATACAATCAAACAATTAAGCGGGTAAAATCAGAAAACAGGATCGGGACAGCAAATAATTATAATCACAGTTTAAAATCAATTTTGAATTTTATAACTCATTCAAAAGGGAAAGAGCCATTAAAAGTGGCATTTACAGATATTACCCCCGAATTTCTGCAAAAATATGAAAGCTATATGATTAACACCATAAAACGCAGTCGAACCACAGTAGGGATTTATTTAAGACCTCTCAGAGCCATTTTTAACACTGCAATTGCTGAAAAGGAAATTAATGATGAGGTGTACCCATTCGGTGCAAAAAAATACCAAATACCCACAGTACGCAATGTAAAAAAAGCATTAAGCCAAATTCAATTAAAGCAATTATTTAAAGCAAAACCTTTAACACCGGAGCAAAGCAAAGCAAAAGATTTTTGGTTTTTTAGTTATGCCTGTAATGGGATGAATGTAAAAGATATTGCAATGCTTAAATATGAAAACATGCAGGATGACAAAATAATATTTTACAGGGCTAAAACTATCAATACATCAAAAACTGATTTGCGACCGGTAACGGTTTACCTTAATGATTTTTCAAAAACGGTTATTAAGAAATACGGCAATATAAACACCAATAAAAATGAATACATTTTTTCAATTATTTCAGATAAAGAAACCGCACTCATAAACTATAATAAGATCAATAACTTTACTAAATTCATAAACCAAAACCTTAAAAAATTAGCCATTAACGAAGGGATTACGAGCGATATTTCAACCTATTGGGCAAGACATAGCTTTGCGACTAATTCAATCCGTAATGGGGCAAGTATGGAGTTTGTAATGGAGGCTTTGAGCCATAACAATATGAAAACAACAGTAGGTTACTTTGCCGGGTTTGAGGATAAAGACAAAAAGGAATTTATGCAAAAACTAATGGATTTTTAGACAGCCGGCTAAAATAAGTTAGCTTTGTAAAACAGTTGATGTGTCTCTTAAGCACATCTACCCAATAAAAGAAACAGAAATGCTTATAAAAAACGAAACCCGATAGTTTGAATTGCTTCAGGGACTATCGGGAATAAGATGACACAAATATACGTATTGGATTGCGCCTATGCAAATATTTAATAATAATTTTTAATTAAATATTCAATAAATAACAAATAATGAGGTATCAAGAGTTTGAAAATATAATGTCAGCCCAACGAATGAGCCGTTATTTAACTGCTTGTGGAGGGAATAGCAAAAAGGCTATGACATTATATCGTCTTAATCTGCATCTTTCACAGGAATTATTTACTGTAATTAGTTGCTTTGAAATTACCTTGCGCAATTCCATAAATGAGCATTGCCTTAATTCATTGGGAAATGATTGGTTAAGAAACGCAGCACTTCCACATGGTATTTTTGATAATAATCAGTGTAGATTAACTGCTACAAGTATTAATGATGCTTGTAGAAGCCTTAATCACCAATATACTCATAATAAATTGGTCGCCGAATTGGGGTTTGGTTTTTGGCGGTACATTTTTGCACAACACCAGTTTACAGCAACAGGCAAAACTTTATTACAAATTTTTCCGGCTAAACCAACAAGCACTCCTGCAATGCAGTACAATCAAACATTTGTTTTTAATCAATTGGCTCAATTAAATAAAATAAGAAATCGCATAGCTCACCATGAACCCATTTGTTTTTTAATTGGACATCCAACTAAAGATACTACCTATGTGAGACAGCATTATGCTTTAACTCTACAATTATTTCAATGGATGGGTATAAATGAAGCGGCATTACTTTACGGTTTAGATCATATAAACACGGTATGTAATAAAATAGATGCTTTGTAAAATAATTTTATTCATTAACTATGAGCATCCACGCTATAAAACAATACCAATCCGAAGTTGAAAAAATTATTCATTTCGGAGGTACTAAAAAAGAAACAGCTATTCGCAATGCCTTTTATCATTTGCTTAATGAATATGCAAAGCAAAAAGGCTTAATGCTTGTTCCCGAAGTAACAATTAAAACCCCCAAAGGAAAAAACGTAACACCGGACGGCACGCTTAAAGATTCACTTCGTCAGGATTGGGGCTACTGGGAAAGCAAAGACGAAGCCGACATTATAGATGACGAGATAAAAAAGAAATTTGATAAGGGATACCCATCTGATAACATCATTTTTGAGGACAGCCAAACAGCCGTTTTGTTTCAAAACGGTGCTGAGGTGCGGCGAATAAAAATGAGTGATGCCGAAGCTCTCGATCACATAATACACAGCTTTATAAATTTTGAACGCCCCGAAGTAAAAAACTTTCGCAAAGCAATTGAGTTGTTTAAACAGGATATTCCTAAAGTTACAGATACACTGCGGGATATGCTGGACGTGCAGGAAAAAGAGAATAAAAAGTTCGTAAAAGAAAGAGATAAATTTTTAAAACTCTGCCACGACAGCATTAATCCCGAAGTAACAAAAGCGGACGTTCGGGAAATGATAATACAACACATTCTTACCGAAGATATTTTTAACACGATATTTGACGAAACACAATTTCACCGTGAAAACAATATTGCCCATCAATTAGAGGGTGTTATCAATACCTTTTTTACCGGCACTGTAAAACGAACCGCTCTTTCAACATTACAACATTATTCACAGGCAATTAATGCTGCTGCTGCGGGTATTGCCGACCACCACGAAAAACAGAAATTTTTAAAAGTGATTTATGAAGCATTTTACAAAAGTTACAATCCTAAATCCGCCGACCGCTTAGGTATTGTTTACACTCCTAATGAGATTGTGAAATTTATGATTGAAAGTACCGATTACCTTTTGAATAAACATTTCGGTAAATTTTTGGAAGATAAAGGAGTTGAAATATTAGACCCCGCAACCGGAACAGGAACATTTATCTGCGATATAATTGATTACCTCCGCAAAGAAAAACTGGAATACAAATACAAAAACGAAATACACGCCAACGAAGTAGCAATATTACCTTACTATATTTCAAACTTAAACATTGAATTTACCTACACGCAAAAAATGGGAAAATATTCGGAGTTTGAAAACCTTTGCTTTGTAGATACATTAGATAATATGGGTTTTGCATTCAGGGGCAAACAAATGAATATGTTTGAAACCATTTCAGAGGAAAATTCTAAAAGGATTTATAAACAGAATACCAAGAAAATTTCCGTTGTTATTGGTAATCCTCCATATAATGCAAACCAAGCAAATGAAAACGATAATAACAAAAATCGTGAATATCCAGAAATTGACAAGCGGATAAAAGACACATTTGTTAAAGATAGCACTGCACAGAAAACAAAAGTTTACGACCCATACGCTCGTTTTTATAGATGGGCAATGGATAGAATTGACAAAGATGGAATTATTGCCTTCGTCACAAATAATTCTTTTGTGAAAGCTGACGGGTTCGATGGATTTAGAAAATCTATTTCAAATGAGTTTTCAAACTGCTATATAATTGATTTAGCGGGTGACTTTAGAACTGATAAAGAAGAAAATGTTTTCGGGATTAAGGTTGGGGTATGTATAGCTTTTATGATTAAGAAAGGCATATCAAAATTGCCTTGTGATATTAGATACTCTAAAGCTCCAACAAGTAAGTCAAGTGAAAAATTAGAATTTCTTGCAACTACTCAATTTGAAAATATTGAATTTGAAAGAGTAATTCCCGATAAAAAAAATCAATGGTTAGAACTTAGTGACAATGATTTTGAAACATTAATTCCTTTGGTAGTAAAAGGAACTAAATCAAAATCAATTATTAATGAATATTCAAATGGCTTATCGACAAATAGAGATGAGTGGGTATATGATTTGTCTGCTGTTTCACTTGAAAATAAAATAAAATACTTTATTGACGAATACAATAGTGAGGTAAAAAGATGGGAGAAGTATAAAAAAGATAAAGGTTACATTGATATAAAAGAAGAATCAAATCCCGTATTAGATAAGTTTCTCGGTGAGAGAAATTTTATCAAATGGAGTAAAATGATTAAAAGAGATAAACTTCGTAAAGGTAAAATTGCGGAATACTCGAAAGAAGATATTAGAAAAACATTATATCGTCCTTTTTCTAAAAAACTCCTATACTTTGGATATATACCAATAGATATGAAGGGATCATTTCCGGTTTTTTATCCTAATGTTAATGCAGAAAATTATACGATTTCAATTTCTAATAGTGAACGGATTCCTTTATGTTTACTTGCCTCTAATACGATTTCAGATTTAAACATTTTTATGCCAGCACCGGCATTTTCCTTTTCATTTTACCAATATGATGAAAAAGGCAATCGTATTGAAAATATTACTGACTGGGGGTTTAATCAGTTTGTAAAGCAATATGGCAAAAAAGGAATAAGCAAAGAGACAATATTTTATTATGTATATGCAGTATTGCACAATCCAGCATATTGTAAAAAATACGAATTGAATTTAAAACGAGAGTTTCCACGGATACCATTTTATGCAGATTTTAAAAAGTGGAGCGACTGGGGCAAAACCTTAATGGATTTGCACCTCAACTATGAAACTGTTAAACCTTTTGCACTAAAAGAAACGACCGCAAAAGATATTGAAAATCCAAAATGCAAACTAAAAGCCGATAAAGAAACAGGAATAATCACTTTAGATGAGGTGTCAACACTTTCAGGTGTACCCGCTGAGGCGTGGAATTACAAACTGGGCAACCGTTCTGCTTTAGAATGGGTACTTGACCAATACAAAGAAAAAAAGCCCTCAGACCCCACTATTGCAGAGAAATTCAATACATACAAATTTGCAAACTACAAAGACCAGGTTATTGATCTGCTGAAAAAAGTTTGCACCGTAAGCGTGGAAACCATGAAAATAATTAGTGAAATGGCTTCCACCAAATAACATTAATATCAATGAAAAGGCATACCACATTTTTTGCGGATAGCGTTAAAACTATCAATTTTTGTAATACTCAAATGTTTGAAGTTTCCGGTAGTGTTTTTGAATTACCATTTGAAATAAGGCCAACTGAAGGCGAACATGATTTTAATAAATGTGAAAACTGTCAAAATAATTTAAAAGAATTAATTAACCGTTTAACAGAAAAGTTTGAAGGCACAAAAGACAAAAAAGGTTTTCCGTTTTGTTGTACTTACCATGTAAATCTTTTAAATATAAAGCAATTTGATAGGGCTTCTTTTACTGAAGTTCCTGTTATGGTTGCACATAAAATTATTTATACCAGTCAACATATCAAAAACAATTTTGAAAGTGATAATTGGTATAAAATCATAACGGATTACATGGAAAATATAATTTGCAGTTTTGGGCAAATGCCAAAAGGATGTGGAGAAGCCCTCTTTTTAAGTGATTATTTTGACTACACTACTAATTTATTAAAGGGATGTGAAGATGTTCCTCCAAATAAAAAGGATAAGCTAATGGAGTATATAAACCTTTATTTTAAACCAAATAAAAAAGCTACCACCGATTTTAATGTACTTATAGGAACTTATGAAAAGTGGTTAAAAATATTTCCATTTGAAATAAGTTATTTCAGTAACATAAAACAACATTTTGAAAAACAGTTACCAATACTGAATGGGAAGCCCGAAGTAAATATGTATTCGGGAATAGCTAAAGCAAAGATGCACACCAAAAGTAGTTTGACTGAAGCGTTGATTAGTTTAACAAACGACCTCTTAACAGGACTTAATGGGTTAATACTTTACGAAAAAGGACAATTAACAGACCCTCTAAAAATTAAAATGGAGTTGATTATTAATAGCCGTAAAATGAAATTAAAACAAGGCTATTATAACAGTTCGCCTAATGAGGAACAACGATACAGAAATATATTAAAGGAATGGTTTAAGGATGAAAAAAAATTTATTGATGAGATTTCTCCTGTAATGAAAGAATTATCACCTCAGCTAATTAAAACTGAAACTGATAAATTGTCATTAAGAGAAATTGCCTTATTGTACTATTTTAAAAATGAAAAAATAACTATTGGAAACCAAGATACTTTTGCAGAAAAGCACCAACAAGAAAATGCCGGGAAAAAGCTTTATTCAGACCATTACAAAAGAATAGTGGAAGACGGAAAGGAAATCTACCAACATAAATATTCAAAAAAATATTTAGAAAATATTAAGTCCTATATAGCAGATTCGGACACCATAAAAAAAATTGATTCCTTCATAAAAAAATGTAATTAAAGCATATTAAACAAATATTCTCAACCGGTTGCAACCGGTTGAAGGTATTTGTTGATAGTAACATTGCGCTATAATCAATATAGAAAAGCGCAATGACTGAAATTACATTTGAAAACCTGCCCCATGCAGTAAGTGAATTATCTACTAAGTTAGATAATATCGAAAGGTTATTAAGTAACCGAAACAATCAACCCGAAACCGACCAACTTCTTACCATTCAGGAGGTGGGATTATTAATCAAACTTTCTGTACCAACTCTTTATGGTTATGTGAGCCGTAACGATATTCCTTTTTCCAAAAAAGGAAAGCGTTTGTATTTCTCAAAACAGGAACTTATGGACTGGGTAAAAACCGGGCGTAAAAAAACTATTGCCGAAATTAATAGTGAAGCTAATACTTATTTAAAAAAGAAAAGTTCTTAGCGTGGAAAATGTGAAAAATGTTTCTCCCTTTGCGGGAGGGCAATTCAATACATTAGCACAAAGTGGCACAGCCCCAATAACAAAACTCAAAGACAAACCGCCAATAACAGTTAAAGGATCAGGTACGGAATTGAGCAATAGCAGGGCAATGAGAAACAGGTCGAAAAAGAAAACCATAACTCAAAAATTAATATTGTGCTTAATTGATGTTGCTATTAAGAAGGGGGAGCAAGAACGAATACAAGCATATTGGAATACATGGCATTGTCAAAACCGCATATATAGTTCGGGGGGGCGGGTATATGGCAAATATTGTAAGAACCGATTTTGCCCGGTATGCTGCGGTATAAGAAAAGCGGAAATAATAAATAATTATTTACCGGCAATTCAGAAATGGAAAGCCCCTCATTTCGTAACCTTAACACTTAAAGCCGTTCCTGCAAATCAATTAAAAAAAAGGATTATTGATATGTTTATTGCATTTAGAAAAATCATAGACAAGTTTCGTAAATGGCATACAAAAGGCAAAAGCATAAAATTAGCCGGGGTAAAATCTTTAGAGTGCAATTTCAATCCAGTAAAAAAGACGTATAATCCGCATTTTCATATAATAACTCCGGACAAAGCAACCGCCAACCTACTTATGCAAGAGTGGTGCAAATACTGGGGATATGGCATTACAAATAAATCAGGGCAGGATATTCGGGAGGTAAACGATCCTGAAAAATGCTTAATAGAAATCATAAAGTATTTTAGTAAAATATTTACTGCACCGGATATGATAAAGAAGCCTGAAAAAAAAGTTGCTCCCGTTATCTATGTTTCCGCCATTGATAACATTATATGGGCAATGAAAGGCCGTAGGATTTTTGATAGGTTCGGGTTCGACTTACCAGCGAAACCAAAAATAAAGGGCGGAAAAGCACTTATTACAACTCAATACGATGAATGGATACACAGTCCAAAACAAACCGACTGGATAAATGCCGAAGATTCCGACCAGTTACTCACTGGTTATGTTCTTACCTCTGAATTAATGGCTATTTTAGATAATAATATTAATACGGATTTGGAATAGCAATAAATATCTTCTTACTTTCACCTCAGCAATAGACCAGCCCCCAAGTCTATATCAGCTTTTACGCTTAATTGTGCTTTTGATGTTTAGAGGGTAGTTATTGTGCAAATTTTGTGCAAATTAAAAACGCTTTAAACTCTTAAAAGTCTAAAGCGTTTGATTTTACTGGTGATTTCGGAGAGGATCGAACTCTCGACCCATTGATTAAGAGTCAATTGCTCTACCAGCTGAGCTACGAAATCGTTTTATGCTGCAAAAATATATAAATTTATCAATTGCAGGCAGAAAATAAAATATATTTAGAAAAGGCTGATATAACAGCGTTCTACATGATTTTATATTTTTAGCTATCCTTTTCTAGAAATATTTGTATAATTTTTCTACTTCTTCAAAAAGTTAGATTTCCCATCCAACTTGCAAATTACATGCACAAGTTTTAGCCATAAATCTCAAAATATGGCAACATTAAAATTAACTATGGATAACCGGCGTCCCTACTCTGATGGGAGATACCCTATTATCTTTAGATTGACTTCAAATACAAAAAGCACTTCAATTGAATCCGGGCTTAAATTGTTTGATAAAGAATGGGACGCTGCTAAAGGTAAAGTAACAAAAAATCACCCCAATTCTATAAATCTGAATCTCCATCTAAAACAAAAGCTGTATGATTTAGAAAAGAAGCAATTAGAAATCACTGCACAGCTTGGAGAGCTAAATGTATTAGACTTAAAGAAGGCACTGTTGAATGAAAATAAAGTGGCTGTTATTACCTTCTATGACTTTGCTACCAATGAAATTAAGCTTCTGAGAGATCAAGAAAGATATGGAAACGCCCAATCCTACGAGGCTGCTGTTAACCGCCTTATTAAATTTACAGGTAAGAATATCGCTTTAGATAAAATAACTTATACCGTAATTTCTGATTTTGATGTTCTATTAGTAAAAGAAGGATTAAGCCGGAACAGTGTTGCTGTTTATATGCGTGAAATAAGAGCTCTGCTTAATAAGGCTATTAAAAAGGAGTTGTTGGATAAAAACAAATATCCGTTCAATAACTATAAAATTAAATCTGTGAAGACTGTGAGCAGGGCGATAACCGGAAGTGATTTGGAGAAGCTTAAAAACCTTTCATTAATTGAAGGAACGGAAGAATGGCACAGCAGGAATATATTCTTTTTAATATTCAATTTAATAGGCATTTCCTTCATTGATTTAGCCCTTTTGAAGCATAACAGCATTCAGAATGGGAGAGTTGTTTATAAGCGCAGAAAGACGGGTAAAATCTATAGTATTAAAGTGACGCCGGAGGCAGAGAGAATCATAAATATCTATAGAAAGGAAGGTAGTGAATATTTGATTTCTCATTTTAATATTGATGGTGTTATTAAAGCCCAAGAAATAAAGGCAATCCATTTAAAACTTAAAACCTGCAATAAATTTCTAAAACGGCTTGGTAAGTTAAAACCTTTGGAGCTTCAAATCCCTTTAACTACCTATGTAGCACGTTATAGTTGGGCTAACATCGCTAGATTTTCAGGGTATTCAAAAGATTTAATCGCTGAATCCCTTGGTCACAGCTTCGGAAATTCAGTAACAGGCATCTATTTGGATAACTACGGCAATGAAGTAATAGATCAGATGAATGAAAAAGTTACTGCCGTTTAACAGAACAAAGCACCAGCTCTAAAAGGTTGGTGTTTTTATTTGTAATGTTCTTAAATGAGTACATTTGAAAATAGAAGGAATTTTTAAGTTTTCGATAGTTTTAATTTTTGAAACCAGCATTGTATTTATTAATGAAATATTACAAATGAAAGTCCTGTATTACGAAAATTTAGATTCTAAAAAGCAAAAATATATAGGAAAACTCAACCTAGCTGATAAGTACCTTTTGTCTGACCTAATAAGAAATGAAAGAATATCTGAATTTATTAAACTTTCGTTTTATTACAGAATTTCAAAAATCAAAATATATTCTAATAAAAAAATAAACGCAGAAATAATACTAGCTGACGATTCAAGAATATATTATGTAAAGTTGAGCCGGCGTCAGAGAATCCGTTTATATCTTATGTTTAGAAATCATTGGTTTTATCATAACTGGTACACAAAACTAAAAATAAGATATTACGACAGGATGCACTCATTAGGAATTCTTTCTTTTATTGGTGTAACACTTTTTAAAATAATTAAAGGAGCCGTGGTTCTCATTGCTATGCTTAAAGCATGTAGCTAAGATCGTTTATACTATCTTTTTGAAATAAAAAACCAGCAGAATAATTAATCCTGCCAGCTCTTTAATGTTATCAAAATTGATTTGTTGACGTTAGTACAAATGTCTCAACATAGGGGTATTATATCCAAACTTAAATAATTGTTATTTAATATATATATGTTATCATTACCGTCCTAAAGACGAAATTAAAAGTTCTTTGAAAATATTGATAGTAAAGCGTTTGGTGTAAAACCTGAACTCAAACGATTTCAATTTACTTAAAAGTAAATTGGCTGAATGAATACAGGCAAATATGTTTTTTCTCAAATAACATCTTTATTAGATGCGAATGATTTTAATAAATGCGTTGATAATTACAATGGTAATTACAAGGTAAAGCAATTTACTTGTTGGCATCAGTTACTCTGTATGATGTTTGGCCAGTTGAGTAATCGAGATAGTCTTAGTGATTTATTGTTATGTCTGAAAACCCAACGAAGCAAATGGTATCATTTGGGTTTAGGTAATAGCATATCGAAATCCAATCTTGCTTATGCCAATGAACATAGAGATTGGCGAATCTTTGCTGACTTTGCAACAAACCTTATTGCATGTGCAAGAAATCGTGGCACTAACAATGAAGAGCTAGATTATGTTGCCAATAATTCTATCTATGCGATTGATACCACTACAATTGATTTATGTTTAAGTGTCTTTTGGTGGGCAAAATTCCGTAAACAAAAAGGAGCGATTCGCCTTCACACCATGCTTGATGTTAAAACAGAAATACCTTGTTATATGTATATTACTGATGGCAAAGTGCATGAAGTAAATGTTCTTGATAGAATTATTTATGAAGCTGATGGGTTTTACATAATGGATAGAGGATTTGTAGATTACGAACGATTGTACAACATTCATAAAAACAAAGCCTATTTCGTTACCCGAGCAAAGACCAACATAAAATTTAAAAGAGTAGACTCTTCTAAAACTCCCAAATCAAGCGGAGTGCAATGTGATCAAACTATTAAATTGGTAAATCATTATGCTAAAAAAGAGTATCCAGAAAGCTTTAGACGCATCAAATACACAGATCAAGAAACAAAAAAGAAATTCGTATTCATCACTAATAATTTTGAACTCACAGCTTTGCAGATAGCACATCTATACAAGCATCGTTGGAAAATCGAATTGTTTTTTAAATGGATAAAACAACATTTAAAAGTCAAATCGTTTTGGGGATACTCTGAAAACGCAGTGAAAACCCAAGTGTACTGTGCACTTATTACATTTTTGACTATTGTAATCACAAAACAAAAATTGAAATTAAAACAATCCCATTACGAAATATTGCAAATACTCAGCATTACACTTTTGAATAAAACTCAAATAAATCAACTGTTTGAAGACGCTTTACTACAAGATTTCAAAGAACAAAACTGTAATCAATTGAAAATGTTCTAATTATATTAGGACGCTAATGATATGTTATATATATAGAGAGTTATTTTGGCTACCTTAAACCCTTTAAATACATACAATATAGCCCTGATATATCCAATGAGTCAAACCCGCCATTTATTTCAAAGTGCGAATTAAAACGCATTATAATATCATCATTGCAATCAAGTATCCCCCTTACTATTAAACCATTTCCAAGGCTATCAACATAACCCTCAATCCCATTTTTATTAACCAATAACGTAATATTCCTTTTCATTTGATTTGATTTTAATTTTTAGCAAAAGCACTCGTTTTAACCATTGGGACAAACCCCATAACCGCTTTTAGCTCCCCTTCCAGCAGTCCTTTTATATAATCAACGTCTTTGTTTAAGCAAACAATACAATCATGTACGGTGCAGAAAAACGGCACAGAATCAGCATTATTCTCCTCCACTATACGACCACAAACGCCCTTAATCACAATATCGCTTTCAACTTTTTGAAGCTTTAAGGCTAGGTCAGCATGACTAAATCTTTTATGCCAAATGACAGCGTCAATAACGGTTGGGTAAACCACTTTGAATTTTTTTGATTCTGGATATTCCCAACTACCATGTACCTTACTGAAAAATATCGTTCCAAAGAAGTTTGTTTTAAAAGCTATTCTGCTTTCTGTATTGATTGGAATTCCAAATTCAATCATCAGGTCTTCATAAAACAGACCTGTTGAAGTCTTTTCTTTGTATCTAATTACATCCGCAGGAAGCTCATTATCTGAAATTGTCTCAACATAGGGACTAAGTGTAGTTGATAAATATGTATCATTAGTATTATTTGATAATATGTGTTCATTTATTGACTTCCTGTTTTCAAGAAAATCCAAAATCAACGAATAAAACAACATCGGCTGGCTATTGGCAATATCAATTTGGAAAAGTTGTTCGCCCTCATAAGACAGAAATTGTCTTAAATAACGCGGACAGTTAGCTATTGAATGATATACCCTGCCGGTCTTTTCATCAACGGTAAAAAAATAATTTTCATCCTTATTGCTGATATTTTCGATTGATACAAAAGCAGAAATATACTGTTCAATGTTAATCTCACCTTTATTATACGATTTGGCAGCATAGGTAAGAGCGCCTTGTTTATCAATATCAATTTTATAAACATTTTTGAATAATTGAGCAACGGCAGGGTTTTTCAATTGTTCTGCTAAACGCTTTTCATCAAAATCGTTTAATTTATAAATGTATCTGATTGCCTTATCCCCTGTAAAATCGACACTTTTTACACCGGAAGAGCCATATTTTTCAGTGAGTTTATAAGACATGCAAAATTTATTTGCTGAATACTTCGAGTTGATTTTTATTATCCCGCTACTCTCTAATTGTTTAAGTATATCCTTGCAGTAACGCTCTCCAAGGAATTTCCTTAGTGTTACTTGGTCAAGATTTACGTAATCCCCAATCCCGGGTTTGACTTTATACTTTTGACTTACTATGGTATGAATAATCCACTGATACTTTTCTTTGTACTTTTCCTCGTAATCAATAATCACTGATTCCAAGTCCAGATTTTCTGGTAAATATATTTTCAATATTCATTTACTTTTTTCTAATATTTTATTTAATTTATTTTTTGAGGAATAATAATCTACCACGCAGAACCAACCCCACCAATCACAGATAAAATAGTTGTTGAACCATTAAGATTCAACCTAATTGAAGTATTTACTAAGATTTATAAAAAAAAATTCTAAAGATGTTTTTGAAAAGGCGCAGCGCCAGTCCAAACTAATTACTAAATGCAGGAAAACTAATTGTTCTTAAAAGAGAAAAGCTAATTGCGGAAACTAATTTGTAGGAAATTTGAAGGCTAATTATTCGCGTTTTGAAGCCATATACGAATTAAAAGACAAAATTACTAATAATAACTGGATAAAATGTAATTTTTCTACAACAAAATTTAATTATTTTTATAAGTTATTAAATATCAGCTAGTAATAAAACATTGAAAATCCTTGGTTTTTAAAAAAATTGGTACAAAAGGGCTTGATAAAAATGTCGAACTCAAATTTCCAACGGAATAATAGTTATTCCAAGCCTTCAAAAAATTCAGTTATCGAGATTTTGAAGTATTTGCAGATTGCATCAAGTGTGCTTACAGTAATGTTACCTTTTGCAGTTTCAATCCTTGCAAGATGAATATTTGTATCGTTATAAAAATCCTCCTGCGTAACGCCTTGCCTTTCCCTCAAAGCTTTTATTCGCCTGCTAATTCTTTTTAAAAGTGCTGTATTCTTGATTTGATGCTTCATTATCAGAAGCAATGTTCATTAATTCAATCATATTTATTAATGACGTATTTGTCAGTTTGATTTAATAATAATATTTTTACTAAACATCTGATTAATAAAACAGCTCCCATTAGCTCAGAAAAGTTTAAGTCGAGGTATCATTTTAAATTTTGTTTCGAGGATAATGAGTGTTAGAGTGCTAGCAAAACACATGCTAGAGGTCGTGGGTTCAAGTCCCATATGGGAGACCACCAATTCAGTTATAATAAAATATAATCATGACGAATAAAATTGATCTATTGGCAAGCGAGATTTTAAATACGCTTAATGGTAGACAAGCTCCACTCATGTTGAAAAATGGGTGTACAGGAATGAGTGTATCTAGATTTTGCGACAAGATTGATGAGGCAAGAAAAGCTGTTTATGATTTACTTGAACAATTTTTCATGCAAAACATTGAATTTGACTCAATATTACGCACAATTGATAACGACAACTACTCTGCTATAAAAACAATTAAGGATGAAATAATGTACACCTTCGATTTCCATGCACTAATTGTGAGAATTGATGAAGAAAACGATTTACCAAGAATTACATCCGTTTTATACGATTTTTTAATAATAGCAGAAGAAAATAAAACAGCAAAGCATCATTTTATTATTGCAAAAGAAGAAAAGTTAAAAAAAAGACAGGAAGAAAATAAAAAGAGGGATGATAAAAATAGAGAAGACTTGGAAAAAGTTAGAATTGAATATGGTCAATTTGAATCGGATATTAAGAAAGATGAACCGCATCTAGAGCATTTTAAAAGAAAAGATTTTGATATTAATAAAATAAATATCGCCACATCAACGTCAAAGCCATTCAACAGATATTATAATGAAATTAATGGAGTTAACATTGAAATTGATTTTAAGAATCGAAAACTTGTAATCCTTAACTACAAAAAAGAAGTGGCTTCAACAATTTATTTTTCTAAAAAAGTGAAGCACAATTTTACGTTCAATGAATTAATAAATAAAAATCAGAAAGAAGAAAAATTGTATTACGTATTTGAAAATGCAGATAGGAATTTGAATTGGCTATGGTTTGAATTAAACGTTACCCCAAGCCCAGAGGTCTTAGCGCAAGCATTATTTATTGAAAATGCTGCGAAGATGCAAGAGGCTCTTGATATGCATGAGTTATATAAAAGAAACAGACTTGCAGCTAAAGCTCTTGCTACTAAGAAGGCAGAAGATAAATTTTTGGGAGATTCCAAGACTGGAAAAAAAATTGATTGATCGGCAACTACAACGATGATCTCTCATAATAATTAACTATTAAGCGCATTGGAAAATCAGAAAATAATTAAACGGCTTGAATTAATAAAGAATCTGATTTCATTGGAGGAGGAAGAAGAAATTGCTTCACAGGTATTGAAACTACAAGCTTTAGAGTTGAATGATGATGTAAAAAACATTATAGTCTATCTTCAAAACAAGGCTTTTGGTAAAGCTTTGACTGCAATAGAAAACTTTATAAACCAACACCGGCAGGTAGCTAATTATATTGACCCAGAAATTGAAGCCCTGTGTTTTGAAGCCAAAGCATTAGAAGCACAATTACAGCAACTGAGTGATGAAAAAGCAGAATTAGAAAAGTTGATTCATGAGTTTGGAGTACGGCACAATCAGGAGTTGGGTGAATTGATATTAAAGATTTTAAAATTCCGAAAAGAGCAATACAAAGATACACCGCAGGAAAAAGAAACAAATAAAGACTATGAAGATTTTCATTCAAACTACGAAGCTACTAAGGACGAACAAATTTTAGTTTTAACGGATGATGAAAAAAAAGTGCTTAAAGAAAAATACCGCCGGGCAAGTAAACTCTGCCATCCTGATATAGTAACTGAGGAACAAAAAGAAGAAGCGCATAAAATATTTACAGAACTAAATACTGCATACGAACAAAACGATTTAAAAAGAGTTTCTGAAATTTTAGACAACTTACAACAAGGGAAAACTTTCAAAAGCAAGTCAGATAATACAAATGAAAAAACCAGCCTTCAAGCAACATTAGAACGTTTACGCATGAATTTGCAGGTGTTGGCAAAGGAAATTAGAGTTATAAAAACAAGTGACACATTTGAAAAAATAACTACAATTAAAGATTGGGATGAATATTTTACGTTAATTAAACAACAACTACAGGAACAGCTAAGTCAATTTGAAGATGGAAGAAAATAAACTAATAAAATTTGAAGGCGATGCTTTGCAAAAGGTTACTAATTCCATTGCGATTACAAGCAAGTTATTAGCAATGGTTGAAAATCAAAAAATTATTAATTTTTTTTTAAGCCATCCCGATTTTTTTATAAAAATCATTCCACGCTATTATCCTTTGAATGATAGGCTTATTGGAAAATATATTAATAAATGGGATTGGAATGAATTAAGTCAAAATAAAAATTTGAGTTGGTCTGGTCTATTACTAAAAAGATTTAGTGACTATTGGAACTGGAATGATCGTTATTATTCTTTAAGTAACAGTTCGTCTATTCCGTGGTCAATTGAATTAATAGAAATGTTTTTAGAAAAATGGCATTGGGGACAAAACGGGCTAAGCGCTAATAAACATTTGCCATGGACAATTGAATTGTTGAGAAAGTATGAATCAAAATTAGATTGGGAAGAGTTAAGCATGAGTCAAAACTTGCCTTGGTCGGCAGAACTAATTGAGTTATTTAAAAATAAATGGAGCTGGGCAATTTCAAGTGATATTGACAACTGGGGCAAAAGTTACCCGGGTGGTTTAAGCGCAAACAAAAATTTACCATGGGAAATAGGATTAATTAAAATATACGAAGATAAATGGGATTGGAATTGCTTAAGTAAAAATAGAGGGTTGCCTTGGTCAGTAGAATTAATTGAAGCATTTGAGCAAAAATGGAACTGGAAACTCCTTACGGAACTAAGTTTACCATTAGAAATTATGCAGGAATTTAAAAATAAAATTGTTTTGCAGTATCACGAATCTCCAAAACCGGCGGAAAAAAAATTTAGTGGATATGTTGAAAAATATAAGGTAAACGAATATTACAAAAACCCAATAGAAAGAAGACCTTTGTTTGAAGATGTCTATGGATGGGTTAATTCAAATGTTGGAAAACAAGTTTGGGATACTGACTTAATAAAGAAGTTTGAAGATAGATGGGAGTGGTATTTTTTGAGCCAAAATAAGAGTTTACCTTGGACAATTGAACTAATTAAAAAATTTGAAAACCATTGGGATTGGAGCCGTTTAAGCGCTAACGAGCAACTTCCTTGGTCGTTTGAATTAATTAAAACATTTGAGAATAAATTAGATTGGAATTGGCTATCTCACGGGAATGAAAATTTCCCTTGGTCAATCGAGCTACTTGAAAATTTTGATAACAAATGGATTTGGGATTACATAAGCAGTAATGACTTGGTATGGGAAAAAGTATTTAAACCATTTGTTGATGAAGCAATGATTGATATAGTGATGAAAAGAATAGATAATTGAAAAGCCAATAATTTAATAATTAACTTAAAAAAAAGACTATGACAATGCGCTCAGAACGTAGAAAATGTGGAACTGCTTTAATTTATGAAATGGAAGAAATTAGAGACAGGAATAAAAAGGAAGCTGAAAATCCTATTCAAAAAACACCTGATGAAGTTGACCTCCTGAAATTAATTAAGGGTCAAGAAGAAAAAAGTAATCAGAATACATCTTTAGAATCATGAGTGTAAAAACAACGCCAATAAACTACCGCAACCATCCTAAAATGGTTGATATGTTTGAGCCTTCACATTTTATACATGCTCCATATATGTTTTTCACAATTAATGGCTGTATCCCTAATGCACTCTGTTTTTTCTGCTATGATAAACAGCTACTTTTCAAATTACTGATAACAGAGCTTTCAATAAATGAGGATGATATAATTCAGGTAAATAAGGTGAAAGAGGAGGAGGATAAATATGAGATTTACAATTTTCTTATTCCGGTTAAGGATAACCTTTTGATACATTTTAATCCTGATTCACAAAGAATTGATTTACTCTATTCACCAAAGACAAATAAAAAATTACTTGATAAGGTTATAGGCATTATAAAAACACATTTAACTGTAAATCCTTATCTAAACAAGCTTTTTCTGCTTCAGGAACAAAGTTATGCTGATGATATTAAGTCTTTTGATATCGTAAATAATTCAATAAGCCTAGAAAAGAATTATAATGATGATTTTATACCCATTCACAACAATATTCTGGAGAGGTTAAATAGCAAAAATGATAAAGGGTTAATATTGCTTCATGGTTTGCCGGGAACAGGTAAGACCAGTTATATTCGTTATTTGACTTCTGTAGTTAATAAGCGGATGATATATATAAGCCCTGAATTTGCTGAAAAAATTGGGTCTCCCACATTTCTTTCTATGATTAGTCAATACCCAAATTCAATAATTGTTATTGAAGATGCTGAGAATATAATTGGAGAGCGAAAAGCCGGAGGTAATTCAGCTATTTCTAATTTACTTAATCTCTCTGACGGACTTCTTTCAGATTGTCTTAAAATACAAATTATTTGTTCCTTCAATACCGATATTTCTAAAGTTGATAAGGCGCTTATGAGAAAAGGAAGATTGATAGCTAAATATAATTTTGGTGCATTATGTATTGAGAAATCCAAACAATTATCAGCGTCATTAGGATTTGAAACTATTATTAATAAAGAAATGACGCTTGCAGAAATATTTAATCAAAATGACAAGGAGTTCAATGATGCAGATAAAAAACTGGGGTTTGTAATAAATGAGCCGTTAGTAACTGTTGAATAAGGGATAGAAAGATTACTGTATTGCTCATGCCAGTTCACAATCAGGAAATATAAAACTATTTATCATGGAGCCATCTAGTTGGGATATAAAAAACAACCCATTGTGTTTAAGAGTTATTAAAACAGCCAGGGATATTGATTCCATTAACAAATATTCAAAAAATGGCTACATCACTTTAAACAGGAATGTTTATTATTCTCCACTAGTTGGTAAGCAATCATCTCAAAGTAAGAAAGTAGATTCTTCTAAAGCGGAGCGTAATATTCTTTTGAAAATTATAAAAAAAGTAACTGATAATATCTACCATTTTTTTTACAGGTTTAAATCACCTCAGTCAGCTTATTTAATTCCCAATGATCTTTTTATCGGTCAAAAAGTTTTTATTGAAGATTTAATTGAAGATTTTGTTGGAGCTTCTACTATTATAAATTCAGTGAAAACTCTAAATAGAGCTTCCTGTGCAGAAGCAATATGGAATGGTAAAGATTTGGAGATATTTGCACCATTGGTAGAAACTAGGGTAATACATTGATACAATAACAATGGATAATTTAAAAATACAAGTGATGAATAAAGATTATTATCAAATAGTAGGTCTAGAAAAAAATGCTTCTCCTGATAAAATAAAAGAAGCTTATACGATACACAGGGCAAAACTAAATTTTAAACCATTTAAGAATGAAGAGGAAAGAAAGAATGCGGATGATGTGCGAGAGGCTTATAGTAAATTATTTGAAAGCTTTTATACAAAGCTCAATGATTCTTTAAAGGACTTGGCTGTTAAAATATCAAACCTCCCAGCCATCAATGATTTAGGAAGTAGTTATATTAAAAAAATAGAGGAGTGTATCACTGAAATTAAGTCTTGTATTAACAATTTTGCAAATGCAGATGAAGAAGATTTGAAAAATGGATACAACACACTTAGAGAATATCACAATAACGATGATCTTGATTTTAATAGAACACTTTTAATATCTATTGCTCCAATAAAAAAGGCAATAATTGATTTTTTAGAAAAAGAAAAAATTGGAAGTGATTATTTAAGGAATGTAACCCGGAGGCATATTGGTCAATTACAAGCGGCGGAGAAATTCTCAGATGCTGGTGGTCACATGAGTTTGAGATTTGAATATCTGCACGAATGTTATGAGAAAGTTGGTAAAAGAATAGTTGAGCTTGGCTACCTATTGGTGAGTATGGAGAAAATTGAAGAGTATTGTTGAACCAGAAAATAGAGCATATTTAGATTTTACGTTAATATTCCTCAACAAATTCAACACTATCAATCTTCAACACCCATAAAAGCCTATTAGTCATTGTTTGTACAACAGAGTGTTTATCCTGCTTTAAAATAACATGACAGAAATTATAAGCTTTTGAATCCTTAGTATTAAATAAAAAACGAGTGAGTTTATCCGGCGCAAATTTTAAATCTTCATACTTGTAACTGGTATTAAGCCCTCCAACAGTAAGTATCAAATCCAGTTTTGAGTTTTGTAATTCCAATTTTATTGTAAAAGGATACATGCTGTACTGGCTGACTAATTTTTGATTGTGTCTTGAAGCTTCATAACTATTATCAAATAATATACAGATACAGGGAGGTTTGTTTTCCGGCTGTTTTAAAATTAATTCCATACAGCAAAGTTACAAAGAGCGGTTCAGTATTCTTGCTAGGAATTTTAGCAATCCCCCAACAAACGCAGAATTATTTTTTTTATTTTTTTTAAACTAGTTGAATATAGGTGTACAGCACAACCACCACCATAAAAGCACCCCGGCTCAGTGTAAGCGGTGGAAACACCCCCGGCACTTAATCTAAATTCTAAAACAATGGTAACAGTAATCAATTTTAAAAAAAGAAAAAACTCAAAAGATGAGGATTTTAACACCCTTGAATTACAAGGAGAGGTAGAACTTATTCAGGCTGTAGATACCGGCAAGTTCTATGCACATGCTCGAAAAGCTTCAATAACATCTACTCTGGATGATGCAACATGTAAAGCTTTAATCGGTACAAAATTTCCGGGACTGATTAAAAAAGTTGACTGCGAAGGTTACAACTACAAAGTACCCGGAACAAATGATACAATAGTTTTAAATCACCAATACCAATACATCGCAGTTGATGTAAGAGCTGAGCAAGCTGTCTTTTCGGGGGATTAGTTAGTTTGTTTGCTTGTTAGACGTGATTGATTAAGGGGTTCCGATTTGGTTCCCCTTTTTTTTATTTTAAATTTCTAACATTAAAAAACATGAATCAAAACAACATTATTGAACTCACCAAGCTTTGTTCAAATAACAGCTTATTGGTTGTAAATAAGCAGGGCATTTATAGGCTTTATTGCCCATTTAAGGCTGTCTGTATTCAGGAGGTACAAAGTTATATCATCGGTCAGGAAGTAATCGTAATTGCGGTTAAAATGAGTATTGATTACAGGCTGGTTTATGTTATAAAGGGCGAAGGATATTACCACCATTATTTTATGATTATCTCCAAAGCTACAGCTGTCCAAACAACCTTTAATTAATTCAATAAGCTACTCATTCAAAAAGCACACAGCCATATTCTTATAGCTTAATTACTCGATTTTAGCCGATTAAAATGACATTAGATACATAGTTGAGGTTTAGTTGCCCATTTACTTCCTAAACTGGTGAGATGCCACGTAGTGCAATAAAAAGCACTAAAAAATGCAGAGGGGAGCTATGTATTTATATTACCTGTATCAAATTACAAATCATTAATTTTTTTATTAATCTTAAACCTAAAAACATGGAAACATTATCAGAAATAACTATCAATTATAAACCGCTATTTAAACTATCCGATTGTCCCAAAGTTGTTACTTCCAAAGATGCAGAAAAACAATTTAGAGGGCTGTGGAGTGATAAAATCCAGTATATAGAAGAAATGTATATCCTATTACTCAACAGGGCTAACAAGGTTCTTGGATTTGCTAAAATCAGTATTGGAGGGACTACAGGAACGGTAGTAGATACAAAAGTTATCTTTCAGACTGCTTTAAAAGCAAATGCAAATTCAATAATACTCTGTCACAATCACCCAAGCGGTAATTTACAGCCCTCAGATGCTGATATTAAAATCACTAAAAATATTAAGGAGGCTGGAAAAGTTTTAGAAATTCATTTGGTAGATCATATTATTATTACTGATGAAGGGTATTACAGCTTTGCTGACGAAGGAATGATTTAAAAAAACATTTATGAAAATTCAATTATTAACCAGGCTAAAACTTGCAAATCACTTGCACAATAGGAAAGAGAGGAGGCTGAATGGCTGTAAACACTGTAAAGTATGGCTTTGTAGCATTGATTAAGAGTCAATTGCTCTACCAGCTGAGCTACGAAATCGTTTTATGCTGCAAAAATATATAAATTTATCAATTGCAGGCAGAAAATAAAATATATCAATCATTAATTTCAAAAGAAAAGCCCCCCGTTTAATCCAAACTATTAGTATAAAATGTTTTTGTTAACCATGCTTTCATTTTTCTGCCGGCAGGTTTTTCAATATAAAAAGTTACAAGGCTGGCCAGGATAATTGCTATAACCGCTGTAAGCAGGGCAGAAGGCCAATATGTCCACCCGCAGCTTGTGGTGAAAAAAGGCAGAATAATATGCAGACTTACGATTTGATGTATAAGATATAAAGCGTAAGAAATAGAACCTAAAAATAATGTAACCGGAGATATTATAAAGGCAAGCATATTATTAACAAAAAGAAAAAACAGAAAAAATAAATGCCAATCATTACAGCGTATTCTTGAAAGGAAACAGAATACTCATCTACAATCCCTTTGCCATAAAGAGATATTTGCAGGCATAGACAAACCAAAATAATAATATACATCACATATCTGTTTATTTGAAAGGATTTGTTTTTCAGCTTATAAAACAGGATGCCGGCAAAAAACAATGGGAAATACTTTATCAAAGGAAAAAAATGAGAGATGGTTTCAAACAAAAAAGGAAACCTTACATTCAATAAAAAGGAATAAATACCTACAATTAATAACCCGATGCAGCCGACCATTTCTATTCTTTTCAACTGTTTAATTATAATCAGCACTATCATCAAAATGTAAAAAAGCATTTCGATAACCAAAGTCCAGTAAGCATTATCTAAGTTGGGCACATTAAAATAATAATGAACCATATAGAGATTAAAAAAATAATTATAAATCAAATCTGAATTATAAGTGTGATGATAAATGGTGTCGAGCAGTATTATTAAAAAAGTAAAAGTTACACAAGCCCAATACGTGGGGTAAAGCCTGGAAACACGACTGATAGCAAATTTTTTCCAGGACACTGAATTGTCTATAGATTTAAAAATAACAAAACCGCTGATCAGGAAAAACAAATGAACTCCTGTAACTCCCAGATTAAACCCCAGACGGCTCTGCGGACGGAACATGGTAAGATGAAAAAAAACAACTGAAAGTGCTGCAATACCCCGCAAAGCATCTAACTCAAGTATTCTTGTTTCTTTCGATCCTGTATCATTCATAAAATTTACCGGGGCTGAATATTTTGGAAAATTGAATCAAAAATGGATAGAAAAATTTAAATATGTTTTAAAACTGTATCTAAAATTATTTTAAACCAGGAGGTATAATTTTCGGGATGCAGTTTTAAATCCTGCTGGATTTCTTTTACGGCCATGTATTTCCAATCCATTACTTCAAGTGCATTTATTTTTGGAGCAGCATTATAAAGCCCTGTAAACACATGATCTAACTCATGCTCGGTTAATTCATTATCTAATTTTGTTTTATAAGTAAAATGAAATACATTTTGGAGTGTACAGTCGAAACCCATTTCATTTTGAAGGCGGTTATGTGCTGATATATCCAGATTTTCTTGAGGCTGGGGATGACTGCAGCAGGTGTTTGTCCATAAGCCGCCGGAATGATATTTGTTTAAAGCTCTTTTTTGAAGCAGTAATTCGCCTTTATCATTAAATACAAAAATAGAAAAAGCCCTGTGAAGCAGCCCTTTTTGATGGGCTTCCATTTTTTCCATTGTCCCTTTAGGGACATCATTTTCATCAACCAATATAACCTGCTGGATTTCCATATTTCGCCAAAATTATAAAAATTGAAGGATTAACAATAGAGACTATTCTTTAAATTTTTTATCAATTGAATGAGAAGCCCTATAATATCAATGATAATAAGGCCAAGCTTGTTGTGACCAATAATCGTTTTCACGAATGAAATCTATATATTCAGATTCTGGCAATATTAAAGCGCGATTATCGCTGTATTTGAATATGCAGTAATCTTCCTTTTCTTTACCCTTTTTATTTTCCCTAAAAGAATGGGCTATTTTTATAATACGGTTTAATGAGTCATATTGATAAATAGATGTTGTTTCATATAATGAAAAAAGTGAATCTGCAATTAATCTAGTGTCAGTGGGAATAAATCTTCCATTTAAATATTTATTTTGAACATAGAGTTCTGTTAGTATTGATTTGACAATTTGCCCCTTTTGATTTCTGTTATAAATTAATTTATATATTCTATTGGGAAAAACTACTGTTTCAATTGTTGAACCATCATTGTTATATTGGAATTTAGCATTATAACGAATTATTGTGTCGGCCAATTCTTCATTTATCTGTTTTTGAGTTTGCTCTTTTGCGCGGATGCTGTCTCCTCGAAATAAATTTTTCCATTTATCAATAGAATCATTTTTAGCACCATTTTTTAATTTGTAAGAATTCTGATAATAATAGCAAATCTCTTTCATGCGTCCTTTTTCATCATAGGTGAAAAAAGTATTTCCAGAAAATTTGCTCTCGTCAGAATCCATAAATTCATTTATTCTTTGACCTTTGGCATTATAATGAAATATAAGTTTTGATGCTATATAGGTTTCCTGCCTCTTAAGCACTATCATTTTCTTAACTTTAGTATGTCCAGTAACCATTTTGCCATTAATTGTAGTTGTAGTCTTGGTTTCATCAAAAATACTGGAAGGGGGCACAGAAAGGCTAGGTTCATCAAACTCCTTGATGTTTTTTAAATTCGCTAAAGAATCATTTTTTTTATCAACTGATATGTAATCAAAAATGGGATAGGAGCTAGTTGAAACTACACTGTCGAGCAATCCTCTTTTATTATAAAAACATTTATTCTCAAAAGAATCAAAAATATTTTCTAACTCAGTTTCTTTAAATGAGGATACAGTAATTGGGAATTTTAGATTGTCAAACGAATAAACGGTTAGTTCTCTCGGTTCTCCATAATATTTAATCTTAATTTTTTTGTTTAAGATTCCTTTTTCATCAAATTGGTATGACTCTTTTAAAAGCGAAGTGTCCCGATTTTTTATTTTCCAATGATCATATTTTTGAATATCTGTAAAAGGTGAAAAGTTTGAGTTTGTGCCCAATTGCGCAAATAAATTACTGCCGCTGATTATAAGAAATAAAAAAAATAGCAGTTTTTTCATTGTTTGTTGATTTTTAATCGTTTTCCTCCCTACAAATCTACCCAAAAACAAAAGACGAAGCCACCGATTTATTAATTTTCACTTGTTTAAGGATAAATTAAAAGAACCGCCTAGCCCAATGAATAAAGCTATTGCTTATATTATTAAATATAACATCAGTATAGCGCCTTTTAACATTTTAATTGCCTCAATAAACGGGTGTTTGAATAAAGTAAACGGATTTTTTTGAAAATTCGGGTAGTGAATCATAAAAATATTATAATGTTTGATTAAAAAAAACATTTGTTTGATCAAAGTATTTATCCGTTTACTTCAATCAAACTTCCGTTTACTTTAAGTAATATTCCCGTTTTTTTTAATTTGAGGACAGTTTATTCCAGATAAATGCTTGTTTGATTAAAATATTTGTTTGTTTGATTCAAATAAACAATTGTTTACTTGAAACAAACATTCGTTTACTTTTATAATTCGGAGGTCAAAAATCTGCAAACGGACGTATATTTTAATCTTTGGTTCAAATAAATTTATACAAATGGAGCTTATTTATTAGACGATTTTATTAAAAAAATGTCGCCCTTCCTTTGTCAGGATAAACTCCGACGCAAATGCGCTGAGAAGAAAAAATCAGAAATTTTGAAACAAAAAAAAGCAGGCTTTAATTAAGCCTGCTTTTTTTAATTGAACCTTCAATTAATTACATTTAAATTTATTGTAATCATCCTTTACAAAAGGATTATCCAATACCTGGAAAGTTAAAAAAGGATCGCCGAATAATTTGCAGTATCTGGCATGATTTATTTTTTCTGCTTTCTGTAATGCGGTAACAAATAAATGCGACTTAACTAATTCGGGCACCTGCGCGCAGAATGAAATATATGCAAATAAAACCTGCTCATTTGTTTTATCCTTTTTAACAAACGGGGCTAATAAGTTACAGGCATATTTATAGTCTCTAAAGCGGGCAAACACGTATGATAGTTTTAAGTTATTCTGCCAGTTCGATTCTTTTAAATTATAAAACGATTTTACTTTTTCGGTGCAGGCAGCAATTATAGGTGCGTTGCTGGCGCCTGTATCAAGTGCAGTAATAATTTTAAACTGCCATTCAATATTCAAAGCATCAACAGTTTTTTTAGGTACATTGGTTTTATAAAGTGCATCAATACGGCCTTGCATTGCAGATTGTTCTTTTCTGTCGCCAATGGTGCTGTCTAATTTCAGGGCGCAGAAAATAGTATTAAATGCTACTATATTATTTGACGGGTCAAGTGTCGAAAGTTTTTTCAATTGTTTATAATCTTCCAGATCGGCAGTATTATTATTTGCCATAGAATGAAGTACCAGCTGGTTATTCAATACACCCGAAAATTTTGCATCATTCGGAATCTCCATTTTGGTGAATACTTCAGGTTTATATTTTTTCGCTCTCACCTGGCTGCCTATATAATATTGTATTTTGAGCGCCTGTTTAATATCAGCTTTTTTTGCTGCCTGATTAAATTTGCTCAGTGAAAATTTCTCTTCTTTCGGACCGCTGATATCATAAGTAACTTCCATCACAATTTCGGCGAAACGCTGTTTTGCTAAAAAGGGTTCTAACTCAGTTGAAAGCCCTTTTTTTGTATTGATTTCATGAATAGCCTGGTCTTTGGTCATTTTTGTTAAAGTATCATAAGGTCCGCCTGCCATGCTTGTTTTAAACATGTCCCACGAATCGTTTGTTTTTATCGAAGTAACAACACCAGTCTTCTGCATCTTTCCTAATGCTTTGATGATATTTTCTGAACGATTCTTTTGAAGTTTAACATTTGCTGCTGCATCGCCTTCTATAGAAGAGTAAGCTGTAATATAAAGTGATGAAATAATAAAATCAGGTTCGTTGAGGGCAGATAAAAATGGTGTAATATCTTCCTCTTTGTATTCAAATTTATTTTTTTCGAAAGGCAGACTGAAGTTTAGTATTGCATCATCAGCCTTTGGCGAAAATGGCGGTTTAAAATATGCTGCGCTGTCTGGCATCAAAAGCATTTTGAGTACATTGTTTGAATTCTGCTCGCCTTGCTCAATGTATGATTTTACAAGTGTTCTGCATAATTTCCCGTCTTGAATAACAAGCAGATTTATTTCGTAAGCACCGGTAAGTTTCTTTGGAAGCATTCCTATCTGTACATCTAATTTGCTCATTTTACCGCCTTTCTTATCAGCTTCGGCTCGGTTTTTACTTTCCATTTTACTTAACGAAACCGTTTTAGTAAGCACGCCCTTGCTTAATAAATTATTGTTCATAATATTATAATCAGGTTTTTCATACTGCTCGCGCTGAATAATATCTACCGCTAATCCGTCGCCTGATTTTCCGATTAATTTTGATAAAGATTTTAAGTTATCATATTTCAGAAATATTTTTTTATCCTCAACATACACTCCTTTTAGAAGCCCGTCGTAATCCGTAAATTTTTCGCAGTTTTTGCAGGATTTATCATCAGGAGATTTAATCTTTTTATTCTTTTTGGTGAACCTCACCTTCATTTCTTTTCTCTTTTTTACGCCTGCGTTAAAAGTATTGAAACTGCCGAAAACAACAGAAATGAATGCCTTTTTGCCCGTCCCGTCCATAGCAACACTCGGGCTCGCATAAACATAATTCCCGTTTTTAATAATAACCTGTTCTTTTTTACCCGAAGACCATTTTAGTAGTGCTGCATCGGCAATCTCCTGTGGTGCCATTGGATTTTTTCCTTTCAGCGCACCTAAGCTTATAACTATTTCTTCTGCATTTTTTGTACCTCCTATCGAAACAACACGTTTAGCAGTATTTTTATATTTCCCCTTGCTGTTTTCTAAAACAGCCTTGCCGTTGTCAGCCATGTTTTCCGATTGAATATCACTCGCTTTTACAAGTATCGGATTAAACTCAAGTGAATCAATATTATTTTCGCTGCGTATTTTATTCAAACCCTGTAGTATGAGCCTGCCGATAATTACATTACTAGAATCAGTCTTGGGTCCAGATTCGGTTTTTTCATCTGTCTTCTTTTTTGCTTCAGGTTTTTCTGTTGATTTTTTTTGAGAATCAGGTTTGTCGGAAGCTTTTTTTTGTGCGAAATTCACAGAAGCATTAAATGCAATAAATAAAATAAGAATGGTTTTTTTGAACATAAATTTTGTTTTTATTAAATTTTTTAAGCCTTTTTAAATTTAGTTTTTTTTAGTACTTCAGTAAAAAAAAAGAATTTTGCCTTCCATATTTCATATCCAGCTCCACAAAGAGGCAAAGTGGAATTGACAAATATATTTTATTCGGGCTTTAAAACGAAAATATATTAATCACAATTTATGAACAAATTGTTAGCTTTTTTCTGATTTGAAATTATTCTCTGTGTTTTTATCAAAATAGATTTTCTATATTTACTTATAAAAAAATTGTAATGAAAAAGATACTTACCCTTATATTACTTGCCTTTTCAACTGTCATTTTCGGACAGCAGGTAAAGCATTCGAGAGCAAAAATTTATTTAGACAGTAAAGAAAAAACATTACAAAATCTTGCCCGGCTCGGTTTGGCTGTGGATCATGGGGAAAGAAAAAAGAACACCTATTTTATTTCAGATTTTTCCGAACAGGAAATTAACAAAGCAAAAGAAAACGGCTATCAAGTAGAAATTTTAATTGACGATGTGGCAGCATATTATGCCGGTCAAAATAAAAATAAGCCGGTAAAAAAAAAAGAAAATTCCGAAATAAGCCGCAGCAGCCTTGATTTTAACTGCAATTCTTCAGCAGCTGCCGATATCGCTATTCCATCAAATTTTCAATTGGGTTCTATGGGAGGTTATTTCACTTACAGTGAAATGATTAATATTTTAGACAGCATGTCTGCCAGGTTTCCTAATTTAATAACTGCAAAGCAGGCTATTGATACGTTCCATTCGATTGAAGGCCGTCCCATCTATTGGTTAAAAATTTCTGATAACCCAAACGTAAGTGAAAACGAACCGCAGATTTTATACACTGCTCTTCATCATGCTCGTGAGCCGGCCTCATTGTCCCAGATGATTTTTTACATGTATTATCTCCTCGAAAATTATAATACAAATCCCGAAATAAAAGCATTGGTTGATAATACCGAAATGTATTTTATCCCATGCGTTAATCCGGATGGATATTTATATAATCAAAGTACAGACCCTAATGGGGGAGGGATGTGGCGAAAAAACAGGCGGAATAATAACGACGGTACTTTTGGTGTTGACTTAAATAGAAATTATGGTTTTGATTGGGGATATGATAATATTGGATCGTCGCAAAATTCGAGCGATGAAACATATAGAGGAACAGCCGAATTTTCAGAGCCTGAAATACAGGCTGTCAAATGGTTTGATGAACATCACCAATTTAAGATGTCAGTAAATTATCATACGTTTGGCAACGATTTAATTTATCCCTGGGGATATATTGCAAATCTTTACACTCCGGATTCTGCTGTGTTTGTTGAGCACACCAGGCTGATGACATCACAGAACCATTTTACTGCAGGTACAGGAAATCAAACTGTGCAATATGTTACCAACGGCGATTCTGACGATTGGGGATACGGCGAACATAATACCAAACCGAAAATTCTTTCCATGACCCCTGAAGTAGGTGCTTCCAGCGATGGTTTCTGGCCTGCGCAGAATATGATTATTCCTATTTGCCAGAATTCATTGTGGCAGAATATTTATGGTGCAGAACTGATTGGTAAATATGCTGCAGCGAAAGATCTGTCGCCTCCTTATTTAACAGGCTTGAACGGATATTTAAAATATTCTGTAAAAAGATTAGGGCTCGACAGCCCTGCCGTTTACACAGTTTCAATTATTCCTTTAGACAATTGGATTGCCTCAGCTGGCTCACCTAAAGTATATTCAAATATGAGTTTATTGCAGAGCAGAAACGATTCAATTTCATATACTTTTAATCCATCCATAGTTTCTGGGCAGGCATTCAGATATGTACTCCGGGTTAATAATGGGCTTTACGATTACAATGATACAATTACAAAAAATTTCGGGCAGACTACACCAGCTTATACTAACAATGGATCTTCTGTTGCGGCCTTTACTTCTGCCGGCGGTAATTGGGGCATTTCAAATACGCAATATGTTTCTTCCCCAAGTTCAATTACCGACAGTCCCATCGGTAATTATGCCGATAACAGTAATAAAACATTTACACTGAACAACGCAGTAGATTTAACTTCAGCGTCAGCTGCAACATTAAATTTCTGGGCAAAATGGGATCTTGAAGCCGGCTACGATTATGTTGAAGTGCTGGCTTCTGCCGATGACGGCAATTCATGGACACCTCTTTGCGGAAAATATACAAAGCCCGGCAGCAGCAGTCAGGATACTGGAAATCCTTTGTATGATGGTACTCAGTCAAGCTGGGTTTGGGAAGAAATGAGTCTGAATAATTATGTCGGGCAAAGTATAAAAATTCGTTACAAGTTAGTGAGTGATCTGGCTGTAAATTATGATGGGTTTTATTTTGATGATCTTTCAATAAACATAATACCCGTATCAATTGCAGGCATTAATGAGAAGAAAAACAGCGAAAATATAATTTCACAAAACATTCCAAACCCTGCTGCTGGATTAACTTTGGTAAATTTTAATTTGGGTAATAACAGAAATTTAATTTTTAATATTTATAATTCCCTGGGGCAGCTTGTTAAACAAGATAAAATTTCAGACAAGCAGACTGCTGTATTGATTGATGCTGGCTCGCTTTCAAACGGCACTTATTTTTATCAAATCTGCAATGAGAGTTTTCATTCTAAAATGGTAAAAATGGTTGTATTGAAATAAATTTTTCAAAAAATCACTTAATCTTAAAATAAATATAATTTTTTCATTCCTCAATAAAAAATATATCTGCGCAGCTTTATGAATTTCATCAGCAATTGAATACCTCTCAAGGATAACTGAAAGCCATTTGTCGGCAATTAGGCAGTCTCCAATATGTTCATGCACTTTTTTGTCAAACAAAAATGTTTGAATTGTGCAGCTAATTTCAAAGGTAGTGTAACACTTTGTATTTTAAAATGCAGCATCTTTGTTTTTATTTGCAGAGAAAAAGAGAGAAAGCATTTTAATAATCTTCATTAAATATCTTAGGCAGTGCACCCTGTGTAGGTGAATTGAAAAGGTTTAAAATAATTTTAATTAAAATTTTGTTTGTTAACTTTTTATTTAAAGTATTAACATATGGCAACATTTTATCGGCCATTAGCGTACCAAATCAGTGAATCAGTGTTTTTTTTAACTTTTTTAATTCAAATTAATCAAAATAAAGGGCTTTATTATTTATTGAATACGTATTTAAATATTTAAGATAAATTAATATAAAGTTTTGTTGCATGGAAATTTATGAAAAAGTCTTTACATATATGGTTTACGTGCGTTTTTCTTTGCATATCATCTCTTGCATTTTCTACACATATAGTCGGCGGTACTTTAACGTATGTTTATAATGGGGGCTCAAGTTATACAATTACGCTTAAACTTTTCCGCGATTGCAGCGCCGGTACAGCCGCCTTCCCCGGAAGTGTAGATATTAATGTAGAGGGTTATAATGGTGCTGCTTTTTCTCCGAGTAGAGATATAACAATAAATCTGGGAGCAGTTACAATGGTTCCCCCAGTATTAGATCCTTGTGCTATTGCACCTAACCCCATGCCTTGTGTGCAGCAGGGAGTTTATACGAAAACTGTAAATAATCTCCCTCCTAATCCCGGCGGTTATCACTTAACTTATCAGGTAGTTGCGCGAAATCTAAGTTTATCAAATGTTAATTCTGTATGCAGCTGTATTGGAGCAAGTTTTTACGCATATATCCCGGGCACTACGGTTACATATGGAGAAGATTTCACACTTGCTAATGGTACTGTGGCAGATGCTGGATCAACTGCATGGACAAGAACTCTTGGGACTATTCCTCCTGCCTATGCTAAAGTGAATGGAAATCTTTTCGAAATATCCGGTGCGAATAACGCTCAAGCAACCTGGACATCGCAAATCATAACGACCTCTTCTTGCTCTTCATTTAATTTGAGTGTAGATTTAGCCCAGCTTGGAAACGTAGATGCCGGTGATTCTATATTGGTATATTACCGATTGAATGGCGGACCGCTGACTTTGTTTCCAGTCAGCGGAATAAAAACTGGAAATTTTGTATCGGCTGTTGCTGCAGCATCAGGATTATCAGGAAACACGGTACAGATTTTAATTCGAGTCCATTATAACTCAAGTTCACCTTCTAGTGAAATATTCCAATTTGATAATGTGATTGTTTCTTGTAATGATTTTGTTCCAAATAACAATCCTGTTTTTAATCAATTTCCTCCTCTTTTTCTTTGCGTTGGAAGCCCTTTTACATTTGATCATGCAGCTACAGATTCAAATGGCGATTCATTGGTTTATTCTCTTTATACGCCATATGACGGCGATACCGGCCCGGGGCCGTTAGATCCGACTTTTCCTGGAAACAACCCTACTTTTACTCCGATTGTATGGAAGCCCGGGTATTCGGCTCTAAACCCACTTGGAGGTGCAGCTCTTAGTTTAAATCCATCAACTGGCTTGTTAACTGGAACACCGACTGCACTCGGGCAATTTGTTGTTGGTGTTATGGTGAAAGAATACCGCAATGGAATTTATATCGGTGAAACCCTGAGGGATTTTCAATTTAATGTCGTGAATTGCCCGCAGCCTCCTCCTCCTTTTGCCGGTAACGATATAATTGTAAATCAGGGATGCACAGCTTCGATGACAGCAAGCGGATATACGCCTTCCACTGTTGCATGGAATTCTGTATATCCTGGTGCTTTAGGTGCCTATAATAACTATCTGTCCTGCTCTTCCGGATGTTTAAATCCGGCGGCCACCGGCCAGGCGGGAGCACCGCCTTATGTTGATTACCAAATCTGCGGTTTATCGGCTGCCTGCAATCATCTGCCTGCCTGTGATACGGTCAGAGTTTTTTTTCATTCAACCTTGGTTGTAAATATTGTTCCCGCTGTGCCGGCCATATGCATCGGACAAACTTCTACAACTCTAACTGCTACTGGTAGCGGCGGTACAACTCCATACAGCTATTTATGGAATAATGTTAATCCATCTCAAAGTATCACGGTAGGCAATGGAACATATACTGTCAAGCTTTCGGATGCCTCAAACTGTCCGCCTGCCTACGCAACCGTTACAGTTACCTCTTTTTCAGTTGCCATTTCAGCCAATGCCGGTGCTGACAAAACAATTTGTAAACAAAATCCAATTACAATTTTAAGCGGTTCTGTTACCGGAACAAATACTGGTATTTGGTCAGGCGGGGGAGGCGTGTTCAGTCCTAACAATACAACGCTTGCAGCGTCATATTCCCCTACCGCAGCCGAACTGGCAGCAGGGTTTGTAAAATTGATATTGACCACAACGGGAAATGGCTCCTGTACTCCCGGCACAGATACTGTTAAGATTAATTATTTAGGATTTACAGGAGCTGTAAGTGTTACTCCAAGCCCTGTGAAATGTTCAGGAGGCAGCAATGGGTCTGCTTCAGCAATCATTACAGGAGGCTCTCCTCCATATACCTATTCATGGAATACCGCACCGGCACAAGCCGCCGCAACTGCAGTAAATTTAAGCATCGGCACTTATTCGGTAACAATTACAAATAGTATTGGATGTACTTCTGTAAATTCAGTTACAATAATGCAGCCGGCACCTATAGCACTAGCATCTTCAATAACGAATGTAATCTGTTCAGGGGGAAATAACGGCTCAATTTCAATAACCCCATCGGGAGGTATTGCTCCTTTCACTTATCTGTGGAGTCCGGGAAATCAAACATCCTCATCAATAACCAGCAAGCCAGCCGGCACTTATACAGTAACAATTACTGATTTTAATTCTTGTCAATTAACTTCATTATACACGATTAGTCAGCCGGCTCCTGTCTCAATAATACTAACACCTATTCCAGTCAATTGTTTTAACGGTATTAACGGAACTGCCAATTCTGTGATATCAGGTGGAGCACCTCCTTACTCATACAATTGGAGTTCAGGAGCTACATCCCCTAATGCTTCTGGATTGCAGGCAGGCACTTTTACATTAATAGTTACAGATAATTCTGGGTGTACAGCATCTAATTCTGTAACAATAACGCAGCCCTCAAGCTTTAATGCGAGTATAACAAGCACGAATGAAACCTGCAATTATCTGAATAACGGCACTGCCACAGCGACAGCAACAGGCGGTACCGCTAGTTATACATATATATGGCAGCCTGGTGCGGTTACATCAGCGAATATAAATAGTTTATCAAGCGGAACTTATACCTTAACAGCACTAGATTCGAAAGGATGCACATCTGTTGCATTTGCAGTGATTACTGAGCCTGCACCTTTAGTAATAAGTTTTCCTGCCGAAACAAATGTAAATTGCTTTGGCGGTAATGACGGTTCAGTTACTGCAAGTCCTGGAGGAGGTACTCCGGTCTATACCTACTCTTGGTCATCCGGTGGAGCAGCCACAGCATCCAAAACAAATTTATCAGCTGGAACATATATGGTTACAGTTACTGATTCGAAGGGATGTATAGGGTCGAATTCGGTTGTTATCACCCAGCCTGCATTGCTTTCCGCAAGTACAATAAATACTAATGAAACCTGCAGTTACTCAAATAACGGCACAACGACAGCAGTACCTTCGGGCGGTAACGGCGGTTATACTTACTTGTGGCAGCCGGGTCTTCAGACAAGCGGAACAATTTCGAATTTATCATCAGGAACATATACGTTAACAGTAACAGACTTAAAAGGATGCACCGCATCAGCCAATGCAGTAATCACCGAACCGGGGGTATTAGCAATAAGTTTCACATCACAGACCAATGTAAGCTGTTTTGGAGGCAGTAACGGGGCAGTAACAGCAAGCGCTTCGGGAGGGACAGCAGGTTATACCTATTTATGGGCATCGGGAGGAATCACAAGTGCATCAGTAACAAATTTAACAGCCGGCACCTATTCAGTAACAGTGACGGATTCACGAGGCTGTACAGCTACCAATTCAGTTGTAATTACACAGCCTGCCGTGCTTTCAGCCGGTACATCAAAAACCAAT
>CAINDA010000036.1 GCA_903847205.1 uncultured Bacteroidota bacterium | reverse complement strand
CATTTTTTCAATGAATCTTCACTGACTTTTAATGAATGTGATCATTTTTTCAATGAACCCTCACTGACTTTTAATGAATGTGATCATTTTTTCAATGAATCTTCACTGACTTTTAATGAATGTGATCATTTTTTCAATGAACCCTCGCTGACTTTTAATGAATGTGATCATTTTTTCAATGAACCTTCACTGACTTTTAATGAATGTGATCATTTTTTCAATGAACCCTCACTGACTTTTAATGAATTGGAGCATTTATTTAATCAATGCTTCCATTCATTAAATAAATGCTCCAATTCAGCAATTCCGTCTCTGCTTTCTTTTATTGCACCTTAAATTCAATCCAAGCGCTCCAATCAGCAGTCTGGCCTTTTTTCAGGATGGGGCGGCTGCGCTGATACATCACATCGCCGATGTTTAAACTGGATGTAAGAGTGTGAGCAGTGGTGGTTGGGTCCAAAACAGTGATGTTTGTTTTATCTTTAGTGATCTGCCATTGGTGCGCGCCGCCTCCTTCGGCGGTGAGCACCATTATACCTGCTATACCGCTGGGATGGGCCCCATTCTGTTGTTTTTGTTTAATAGTTATTATTTTACATTCATAGCCTGCGCCTTTAATAATGTCTTCGGCATTGGCCGGATCAAGATTGGCTGTTTTCTGCACCATGGTCAAAATGTCCACAAGGTCGGCATGTACGGTATTCATTTTTGTGTTACGGTCGGCCACGGTGCCGGTTTTTTTCTTCACTGCTGTTTGAGCAGCGTCAAAAGCATCAATATCGGTGCCTAATTGCGCAAGTGAAATAATATTAGCAGGCCAGGATGATAAGGGGAATTTTGCATTGCCCGTGAGCTTACCAAAAATAGTTTTTGCCTTTTGCAGTTTGGTTTCAATTGCCGAAGGCCATTTTAATGCTGCCAAAACATGGCGGATGATTACAGTTGCTAGTGTTGTCATTTGAATTTGTGTTTTTTTTAGTTGGTTTTTGACTGATTATACTCTTATTTAAACAAATATTTTTAAAACAAAATGTGAAAAACAATGTTTTAAATCATAAAGTATAATCACGTTCAGAATATTTAAAATTTTTGTAATATTGCAGTATGAAAAAGATAAATATTTTAATTGTACTTGCCTCCGTTTCCGTTCTTGGATTCGGTTTCATAAAATCAGGAAATAAAGAAACTGCTGAAGCAGAGATAATATCCGGAGCAGTTGAAGGCACCGAAATCGGCAATATTGCGCCAGATTTAAAATTTAATAGTCCAGAAGGAAAGGAGATTGCATTATCGTCCTTAAAAGGTAAAATAGTGCTGATTGATTTTTGGGCATCCTGGTGCGGTCCCTGCCGCCACGAAAACCCTAATGTGGTTGCAGCATACAATAAAAATAAGGACAGAAAATTTAGTAAAAAAGCAAAAGGTTTTACCGTGTTCAGCGTATCGCTTGATAACAATGTTGATGCATGGAAAAATGCCATTTCAAAAGATGGTTTAATATGGCCCAATCATGTGAGCGACCTGGGCGGATGGCAGTCGAAAGGCCCTATGGCCTATGGTGTTACAAGCATCCCCTGCGGTTTTTTGGTTGATGAAAACAGGATAATCGTTGCCAAAGGCGAAGCACTTAGAGGAAACGGGCTTGAAACAGAGCTCCAAAAGCTCGACAAAAGCGCAAAGAAATAGCTGAGCATTTTTTAGAAATGAAAGAGACAGGATCGGAAAAAGATTTTGTCTCTTTTTTGTTTGGCCGAATTTAATAAACAATTTAGGAAATGATATTCTTGCTCTTTTATTTTAGAGTATTATGTCAATTTGTCTTATTATCTTTGATGGCAAATAATTTGAGAGGCTTTACGCAGTAAAAAAATGCCGCTCTGAAGGATGCTTTTGATTATTCTCTTTTAAAGAAGAGGTTGGAAGCAGTGAAGAAATAGGGAAGAATTCAGGCAGAAGGCATAATGAAAAAAATAAAAAACATATTTAAAAAAATGAGCACTAAAAAAAGCGAATCAGTGAAAGATCAAAGGGACGAAAATGAGGAACAAAAAGAACTTCTGGACGAGCAGCCAATTGATGAAAAACAAAATCATACAGCAGAACTGCTTGCAAAAATTGATGAATTGAATGATAAATACCTTAGGCTGTATTCTGAGTTTGATAATTTCCGTAAGAGAACTGCAAAAGAAAAAATTGAATTAATGCAGACTGCCGGCGAAAACGTATTTAAAACTATGCTCCCGGTGGTTGACGATTTTGAAAGAGCCGTTAAGTCGAATGCAGAAATCAATGATGCTCCTGCTATAAAAGAAGGTGTGAATTTGATTTACAATAAACTTAAAAACTCGCTTACCCAAAAAGGTCTCGAAGAAATGAAATCTATCGGAGAGCCTTTTAATACCGATTTACACGAAGCCGTAACCAATATCCCTGCCCCTTCTGATGACCTCAAAGGAAAAGTTATCGAAGAACTTGAAAAAGGCTATTATCTCAACGGTAAAGTTATCCGCTTTGCGAAAGTTGTGATCGGCAGTTAAAAAAATTAGAGAATAAGATATTTAGAGAGTTGGAGAATTAATACTAATCTAAATCTTTATTCTCTGAATCATCCATTATTTAAATCTCCAAATGAATAAATTATCAAATTATAGAAATGAGTAAAAGAGATTACTACGAAATTTTAGAAGTGCAAAAAGGCGCGGCTGCCGATGAAATAAAAAAGGCATACCGCAAAATGGCGATAAAATTCCATCCTGATAAAAACCCGGGAGATAAAGCTGCAGAGGAAAAATTTAAAGAGGCTGCCGAAGCTTATGAAATATTAAGCAATCCTGAAAAAAAACAGCGCTATGATCAATACGGACATGCAGGAGTAGGCGGTAACAGCGGTTTCGGCGGAGGAGGAAGAGGCGGTTTCGGCGGCATGAATATGGATGATATTTTCAGCCAGTTCGGCGATGTTTTCGGAGGCCATTTTGGCGGCGGCAATGGGGGAGGAAGAGGCGGAAGACGCGTGAACCGAGGTTCTAACCTGCGAGTGAAAGTAAAAATGACATTGGAAGAAATTGCCAACGGTGTTGAAAAGAAAATAAAAGTAAATAAATATGTTGCCTGCAAACCATGCAGCGGCACCGGCGCAAAGGACGGCTCATCATTTAATACCTGCTCTACCTGCAGAGGAAGCGGGCAGGTAACACGTATCACCAATACCATACTCGGCGCAATGCAGACTACCAGCACTTGTCCGACCTGCGGAGGTGAAGGCCAGAGCATCACTGATAAATGTACATCCTGCCATGGCGACGGCATTGTACGCGATGAAGATGTAATCAGCATCAATATTCCTGCAGGTGTTGCTGAAGGCATGCAGTTATCCGTAAGCGGTAAAGGCAATATGGGCGCAAGAGGCGGTGTTGCCGGCGATTTAATTATTGTGATTGAAGAGGTAGAACACGAACTTTTGAAACGCGACGGATTAAATTTATTTTACGACCATTTTATAAGTTTTGTTGATGCTGCAATGGGCACCCAGATTGAAGTACCTACCATCGACGGCAAAGCAAAAATAAAAGTAGAGCCGGGCACGCAGAGCGGTAAAGTACTCCGCCTGAAAGCCAAAGGTCTGCCCGACATCAACAGCTATTCACGCGGTGATATTTTAGTAAACATTAATGTTTGGACTCCCCAGCATTTAACAAAAGATGAAAAAGCTGTTTTAGAACGTCTGCGTGACGCCGAAAATTTTAAACCTAACCCAAGTAAAAAAGACCGCGGTTTTTTTGAAAGGATGAAGCAATACTTTGAATAATATTAAACCTTAAATTAGAGCCTCCTATTTATTTTATAGGGGGCTTTTTATTTGTTTTGTTACTGCCTTAGAAAACGGCCGGACATTTTAAATGATGCTGAATAAGCTGATAAAAGCTTAGATACAACCAAATCAAAACTAAATGCAAAACATTCTTTCCGCAAATAATATAGTGAAGCGTTATGCAAACCACACTGCATTAGATAATGTAACAGTGGAAATTCCGCGCCAGAGTATATTCGGTCTTCTTGGACCGAATGGGGCCGGCAAAACGTCTCTTATCCGCATTATTAATCAAATTACCGGGCCCGACAGCGGCGAGGTTCTTTTTGAAGGCGAAAAATTGACCCAGAAACATATTGAGCAGATCGGCTACCTGCCTGAAGAACGCGGTTTGTATAAAAAAATGGAAGTAGGCGATCAGGCTTTGTACCTTGCACAGCTAAAGGGAATGAAAAAGGCTGAGGCCAAGAAAAAATTAAAAGAATGGTTTGAGAAATTTGAAATTGCCGAATGGTGGGATAAAAAAGTAGAAGAGCTTTCAAAAGGCATGCAGCAAAAAGTTCAGTTTATAGTTACTGTTTTGCATGAGCCCAAATTACTGATTCTTGATGAGCCTTTCAGCGGATTCGATCCTATCAATACCAATATTATTAAAAACGAAATTCTGCATCTGAAGAAGCAGGGATCTACTATTTTATTTTCCACACATAACATGGCTTCTGTTGAGGAGTTGTGTGATAATATTGCTCTTATCAATAAATCAAAAAAGATTTTAGACGGCTCAGTAAAAGAAATACGCCGGCAGTTTAAATCAAATATTTATGAAATAGAATTTACAGGGAACATGATGGGCTTTACAAATTCATTGTGGACTTACGGCAAACTGCTTGATCATACTGCCGAAGGCGAACATTGTAAAGCGGTTGTTGAATTGGCACCTCTGGCTAAATCAAACCAGCTGCTTCAGTCGGTGATGCCTGTGGCTGAAATTCATTCATTCAAAGAAATTGTGCCCAGCATGAATGATATTTTTATTTCGAAAGTAAGCGGAGAAGCCATCTTAGCAGGACAAAGCAGTTATGCAGAGTAGGTGCAGTTTAGTTTAAACCAGCGTAAAATTTCGTATTTATTTTCTTGATAAAACACAATCACACAAATAAAATAATTGAATATCATCAGTTCTAAAGGCTTCTAATAATTTATTATTCCTTAATCAATGAATAAAATTTCTCTCATAATAAAACGCGAATACTTAACCAGAGTTAAGAAAAAGTCCTTCATTATAATGACAATTCTTGGTCCTATATTGATGGCGGGGCTGATGGTTGTGCCCATCTGGATGTCGATGCAGAAACCAAGCAAGCAGAATATTGAAGTAATTGACGAGAGTTATTTATTTAAAGATTTAATCCCTGGAAAAGAACTTGTTCAATTCGATTACCCCGCAGTAAGCTTTGAAAAAGCGCAGGAAAATTTTTACGATACAGAATACGATGCCATTTTATATATACCTCATAATATTTTGGAGGGCGGAAAATCGTTAAAACTTTTTTATAAAAAACAGCTTGGAGTTGCTACTGAACAATACATCGGCGCAGCTATCAGTAAAATGATGTACGACGTTATTCTTGCAAAAAACAAAGTGAATTTAAACGCAATAAAAGATGCGGAGGTTAATTCCCAGCTTAAACTTATTACTGAAAAATTAGAGACAAGCGGGAAAAGCAAAAAAACAAACACCGGTTTATTTATGGCTATCGGCATCGGCGGGGGAGTATTGATTTACATGTTTATTTTCCTTTACGGCGTGCAGGTTATGCGCGGTGTTATGGAAGAGAAAACAAGCCGTATTGTGGAGGTGATACTATCTTCGGTAAAACCGTTTCAGTTAATGATGGGGAAAATTGTCGGCGTTGCATTAGTAGGGTTAACGCAGTTTCTGCTCTGGGTGATTCTTACGTTTACACTTTACAGCGTGGCTACGGTTACTATTTTGAAAAACATTGATATGAAGCAGATTCAGCAGAAAGAGCAGGTAATAAAAGTGGGTGCTGATTTAAAATATATGGACATGAAAAAAATTGATAAACCAGATATTGTTACTGAAGTGTGGAACGATTTTAAATCGGTTGATATGGTGACAATAGCCTTGTGCTTCTTGTTTTATTTTCTGGCAGGTTATCTTTTATACAGCGCATTATTTGCTGCAGTGGGCGCCGCTGTTGATAATGAAGCCGATACCCAGCAGTTTATGCTTCCCATAACAATACCGCTTGTTTTTGCTTTTGTTATTGCAGAAAATGTAATTAAAGATCCTGAAAGTTCAATGGCCTTTTGGTTTTCAATTATACCGCTTACCTCACCGATAGTTATGATGGTCAGGCTGCCGTTCGGAGTACCGCCTTGGGAACTGGCATTGTCAATGGGGTTGTTAGTTGTGGGTTTTGTTTTTACCACATGGCTGGCTTCGCGCATTTACCGCACCGGCATTTTAATGTACGGTAAAAAAGTAACTTGGAGGGAACTCGGCAAATGGCTCTTTTATAAAGGATAAATTATTGACTTAACAGTTATTGTTAAATACTTATCTTTAGCGCCAATAATTGAGCTGTTTAATACCCTTTTATGAGCCGTATCGGAATCATTGATTTAGGAACAAATACATTTAATCTTCTTATAGTAGAAGTCAATTCTGATAAAACGTATCAATCGGTTTTTCAAACTAAAATTTCCGTGAAGCTCGGCGAAGGCGGAATCAACAAAGGTTTTATTGCACCCATTCCTTTTAACCGCGGTATTGATGCATTAAAAATGCACAAGCAGACCACAGAAAAATACAATGTCGATAAAATATATGCCATCGCTACGTCGGCTGTAAGAGGCGCTTCAAACGGGGCTGAATTTGTAATTAAAGCTAAAGCAGAATGCGGCATTGATATACATGTTATTACCGGAAATAAAGAAGCTGAAACAATTTATTACGGCGTGCGCGAGGCTGTAGAAATGAGTGATGAAACATCATTGATTATTGATATCGGCGGAGGAAGCACCGAATTTATTATTGCAAACCGTAAACAGATTTTTTGGAAGCAGAGTTTTTTATTAGGCGCTGCGCGTCTTCTCGAAATGATTAATCCTTCCGACCCAATAACTGATTCCGAAATAAATACATATACCAATCATTTAAACCAGGAATTGCAGCCGCTTTTTGAAGCAATAAAAAAATATCCGATAACTGAATTAATAGGGTCTTCTGGTTCTTTTGATTCCCTTGCTGAAATGGTAGCGCATAAATTTTATACGCCTCGTATTTTAGATGATAAAACAGAATTTACTTTTGATATGAACCATTGCCGGTCTATTCACGAAATGATTTTAAAATCAACCAATGCAGAGCGTCTGCAGATGAAAGGACTTGTTGCAATGCGTGTGGATATGATTGTTATTTCAAGTATCCTGGTTCATTTTATTTTGGATTCCCTCGCAATCAAAAAATTGCGTTTATCATCCTATTCTCTTAAAGAAGGTGTTTTGTTTGAGATTTTAAATTTGTAAATTTTGTACATTCAATAAAGACGGAATGCCGGATGCTTTTCCGCTGAATAATTTATTAACCTGCAGCTATCAGAAATAAAATTGCCTGATTCACCGAACAAACTTATTGATATAAAAAAAGTAATTGCGGAAAAAAATCCGAAATTAATAAAACTCCTTCCAGGCTTTTTACTGCGTTACATAAAGCGCGTGATTCATGAAGATGAGCTGAATGAGGCTGCTGAGCATACAAATAAAAGTTACGGTCTTGATTACGCTGCTGCTGTACTTAAAGAATTCGGTTTAAATATAAAAGTGTCAGGCATAGAAAATATTCCGAAGGAAGGAGGCGTTATTCTGGCCGCCAATCATCCGCTGGGCGCTATTGATGGGATTGCGTTTATCAATGCTGCAGCAAAGCGGCGCAGCGACATACTTTTTTTGGTTAATGATTTATTAATGACCTTAAAAAATTTCGGTTCGTTGTTTGTCCCGGTTAATAAGCATGGCCGCAATACTCAGGAATATTTAGAAGCAATTGATAAAGCATTCTCTTCTTCGGCCTGCATGCTAATGTTCCCGGCCGGTTTGGTTTCCAGGAGGCAGGAAGGCGCTGTTGTGAAAGACTTGGATTGGAAAAAAAGTTTTATTACAAAAGCTGTTCAGTATCAAAAAAATATTGTACCGGTTTTTATTGAAGGCCGTAATTCTAATTTTTTTTATAATTTGGCATACTGGCGAAAAAAAATAGGAATAAAAGCAAACATTGAAATGTTTTTTTTAGTGGATGAAATGTTTAAACAAAAAGGCAAAACACTTACTTTTACATTCGGCAGACCGATATCATGGAAAACATTTACGCCGGATCATCGTGATGAATATTGGGCTGAGAAAGTGAAGCAGCACGTGTATGCTTTGCAGTCCGGTGATAAATCAAAACTGCTGCCCGAAGCATCAATTGACCTGTAAGGTTTTTTTAACCTGACAGGTCTAAATAAGGCGAATTTGCTTCCCTTAATGTCAGTCTTAAGAAGATGAAAATGACCGGTAGTTAGACCTAATAAAAGTTAAAGCATTAAGCAATAAGATAGAAACAAAGATTGATTGCATGAAGAATATAATAGAACCGATTTCAAAACAAATATTAGAATCAGAACTTACACGCGAAAAATTTATTCGCGTAACTAATAATGGTGACAATGAAATTTATATTATCACTCACCACGATTCACCTAACATAATGCTTGAAATAGGGCGCTTACGCGAAGTTACTTTCCGTGCATCCGGCGGCGGAACCGGCAAAAGTATTGACATTGATGAATATGATACAGCTGATGCCCCTTACAAACAGCTGATTGTTTGGAGCCCGGAGGAAAAAGAAATTGTAAGCGGCTATCGTTTTATTAAATGCAAAGATGCTCCCATCGGCGCCGACGGCATTGTGCAGCTCGCTACTACAGAGCTGTTCAGGTTTTCTGAAAAATTTATAAAAGAGTATATGCCTGAAACTATTGAGTTGGGGCGTTCTTTTGTACAGCCTAAATTTCAGCCTGCAATTGATAACCGCAAAGGTTTGTTTTCTTTGGATAACCTCTGGGACGGGCTGGGTGCAATAGTGGTTGATAATCCTGACATCAGTTATTTTTACGGCAAGGTTACTATGTACACACATTTTAATCTTCATGCCCGGGATATGATTTTATCTTTCATGAATTATTATTTTCCTGACAAAGAAAATTTAGTTGTCCCGATTGAACCCCTGCTTATTAAAACGGATGTATCTGGATTTTTAAAATCAATTGAAGGATTAAGTTACAAGGACGGACACCGTATTTTAAATCACAATGTACGTGATCTCGGCGAACAGATTCCGCCTCTTGTAAATGCTTACATGAACCTTTCGGCAACAATGAAAACTTTTGGTTCTGCGCTTAACTCCCATTTCGGAGAAGTGGAGGAAACAGCTATCATGGTTTCAATTGCTGATATATATCCGACCAAAAAAGAACGTCACGTTGAAACGTATAAAAAATAGTGTTTAGGTGTTTAAGTGTTTAGGTGTTTTTGTTTGTGAAATTAATTGTTAAATAAAATCCTGCATAAAAACTCCAGATACTCAAACAGCTAAAACACTAAAACACCAAAACACTTAAACACTCAGTAAAAAAATGGAAATAAAAACAGCGCAGTTTGTTGTAAGTAATACTGAAGTTTCGAAATGCCCGGCTCCTGTTATGCCTGAATATGCCTTTATCGGACGTTCCAATGTGGGTAAATCATCACTGATTAATATGCTTTGCGACAGGAATAATATGGCTAAAACATCTGGAAAACCGGGTAAAACGCAGCTCATCAATCATTTTATAATTAACAGCAATCCTTCTAAACCTGCTTCAGGCTGGTATTTGGTGGATTTGCCGGGTTACGGCTATGCGCAGGTTTCAAAGGATCAAAAAGATAAATGGAATAAATTTATTGAGCAGTATATACTCAACCGCCAGAATTTAATGTGCATGATGGTACTGCTTGATTCCAGGATCCCTCAGCAAAAAGTTGATTTGGATTTTATGGATTGGCTTGGCGAACATGAGATACCATTTGTAATGGTATTTACTAAAATTGATAAGCTTTCGAAAAAGCAGATCAATGATAATATAAAAAGTTATAAGGAAGAAATGGGTAAACACTGGGATGAACTACCGCAGTGTTTTTACACATCGGCCGAAAAAAAAATCGGAAAAAAGGAACTTCTTGATTTTATTGGGGACTGTAATAAACTATTCAAATAAGGTTTTACTTGCTTATTTTTAAGATGTATTAATTGTTTTTTATAACATTCTTTTGTAAATAGTCGGCACTCAAAAAGTCGGTTTTAATTTTTGAATAAAGAAAGTGCACCAGTATCTGATTATTAATAAGAATAAATTTTCAATAATACTTTTAAGTCCCAGCTTCCAAAGGTTCATTACGCGTTTAAAGTTCATTGCTGCTGCTGATAGCATCACATTCATTTCATCACCAATGGCACCTTTCAGGTAGTTTCGTATCATTCTATAGTCGTGTTTCAGATGTCCTATTGTCGGTTCTATTGCTGCTCTTCGTTTGTGTTTTTTCCGTTTTGCTTTTGTTATGTTTGGATTTGGTTTAGGCGTATGTAAGTTGGTTTGGTTTATTATTTTCGGACCTCTGTAACCTCTGTCCAAAAATATATCTTTCGCCAGCTTTCCGGTAAGTCGTTCATATTGTTGCAATGCATCAGGTAGTGTTTTTGAATCGTGTAATGTTTCATTAAAGTTTAATGCGCCAACAATCACTCCTGTTTTCTGTGTAATAAGTATTGATACTTTACTTCCAAATTCAAACTTCTTATGTTCCTTTCCTTTGGTATAACACTTTACATGAGGCTCATGCAGACTGTAGATTTTATTGCTGTCACCTCTTTTTTGTAATAACACTTTGGAGAACAATTCTAAATCAATTGCATATTTGTTAAGAATAGCTGCAGGTAGTTTTCGTTTTAGCTCTCTGACCAATCTTCCTGCAATCGTTTTAACTTTTTTACTTGCTCTGCGAGCTTTTACATCACCGCCCTTGTTGCGTCTTAGCCGTTGAATGATGCTTAGTTTTTTTACTGTGCGCTTGTAACTCTGACGAAGCTCTATTTGCTCCCTCTCTGAAATTGTCCGGCACTTGTCAATAATTTTTTTGTATAACTTATCATCTGTTGGATAGGTGATATTTTTTTCTTGAACAGTTGTATCGCCGCTTAATGTATCATCATTTGAATCTTTTCCATTGATACGAACACTTTCTTTTAGAATTAATTCTATGCCTTCTGTTCCGATGCGTTTGCGGAACTCTACCAGTTCGGTTGCTGCACAAGGTTGCTCTGGTCTAAAGATTTGCTCTCCTCCAAAGTATTGATAGTAGGCGTTCTCACTCCATTGTTCAACAATACTTTCATCGCTTAAATTACGAAGCTGTTTTAAAATAAGTAAAGAAACCATCAGTCGGATTGGCTTTGCTGGAGCACCCATTGTGGAACTATAATGTTTTGAAAAAGCATCTTCAAATACATCCCATTGAATTGCTTTTGCTAACTGAAATAAAGGATGATCATGATTTAACTGATCTTCAAATGTGATGAAAAATCCAAGTTGGAAATTGTTTTTTGGTTTTGAAAGCATATACAAATCTGCAAGTTTTATGAATAATTTTATGCTTTTCTTGCAGATTTTTATAACATCTTTTTAACCGATATTGTTGATATCGTTAGGCTATAGAACTTTTTGGTATTCGACTAAATAGAATAACAAGAGAAAAAAGAGTCCGCTTACAGCGGACTTTTTTTTTCAAAAGAAATCAGGAAATTTCAGTATTGCAAACAATACAAATGAACTTACTGCGTTTAAATTTAAATTTTAATTTTATTTGCAAAGATCCGTGGAAAATACAAAACTTTGCATTTGTTAAACAGCATCAGATTTAGAAGAAATTAAATGAGTTTGAAAATAAAAAATGCGTGGAATAAACTGCGCTTCTGGCTTAGTTTTTTACTTTTGGCTTTTTATTTGGTTGTAGGATGCCTATTGTTATTTTCACCTATTTGGGAAGACATATTACCCAAAGGCAGAACAATAGCTGGAGCAGTTCTTGTTCTGTTTGCCATTCTGAGATTTTATGTTGCTTATCGCAGGTACAAAAACAAACATCAAAAAATACAATCATTAAAAATGGAAAAACAACTTATAAAGGAGGAGCCGAAAAATGTTACAGCTGAATAAATATATCTGCGCGCTGGCTGCGATTCTGTTCTTTTACAGCTGCACAGAAGATAAAAAAGAACCCAGCGATACGCCCACATCCGGCGATGTTAATATTGTTGTAGATCAATCCTATCAGCAGCTGTTTGATACGCAGATCTACACGTTTCAGTCACTATATCAAAACGCGAAAGTTCATGCGGTGTATCTTCCAGAAAACGAAGCGATAGAAAGGTTAATTGATGATTCATGCAAAGTGGTGGTAATGGGCCGTGATCTGACAAGCGAAGAACGAAAACATTTTGAGAAAGCGAATATTTATCCGATATCTACTAAAATTGCAGAAGATGCTGTTGCATTTATCATTAATAATGAGAATGCCGACACTGCAATGACTGCAGAAAAAATAAAATCAATTTTACTTGGTACCGACTCATTATGGCATTGGCCGATGGAAAAAACAATACCGGCAGAACAGCGGAAAATTACTATTGTTTTTGATAATAACGGCTCTGCAAACACTCGTTATATGAAGGATACATTGCTCAAAGGACATGCTTTTACTAAAAATGCTTTTGCTGTAAAAACAAATCCTGAAGTTATTGATTACGTAAGTAAAAATAAAAATGCAATCGGTGTAATAAGTGTTAACTGGATAAGTGACAGAGATGACTCACAGGTATTAAATTTTTTAAAAAAAATAAAAGTCCTCCAAGTTTCAAAAGATGCCTCTTCGGAACCTGTAAAACCTTATCAGGCTTATATCAAAACAAAAGAATATCCCTTTACAAGAAATGTTTTTATGATTAACCGGCAGACCAGGGCTGGTCTTGGAATGGGATTTGTATCCTTTGTTGCCGGCGATAAAGGACAGCTGATGATTTTAAAAGCCGGGCTGATACCTGCAATTGCCCCGGTTAGATTGGTTGAAGTAAATACAAAATAAAACAATTTGCAGATTGTAATTGAATTTACGTATTTTCAAATCCGCATATTAAAAAATTAATAAAAAATAAATTATGAAAACTGTTAAACTGCTTTTTATTTCTTCAATTATTTCATCAACATCAATGTATTCGCAGACATTGTCAGACGCCGTTAAACAAACTACAAATGAGCAGTACGAGACCGCAGAAGCTTCGTTTAAAGCCCTGCTGCAGGGGCAGCCGAACAATGGCGACATCTATTTTTACTACGGCGAAAATTATTTTAAAAACGAAAATTTGGAAATGGCAAACACCCTTTATCAAAAAGGTGTTGACGTAAATGCTACCAATCCCTTATGCTACGCAGGATTAGGAAAAATAAAATGGTATAAAGGAAAACAGGCAGAGGCAAAAACTGATTTTTATAAAGCTGCAACTTTGGCTAAAACATATAAGTATGATGGGGTTGCAGCTATTTCTGAAGGAGGAAAAAATACACCGCCGAAAGCTAAATTTGTTCTTAATTCCGAAGCTGTTGTTTTAGCCAAAACTGCTGAAGCATACATCAAATCAGAAAATAAAAATGTTGCAGATGCTCAGACTTTATTGGCTCAGGCAATAAAATTAGAACCAAACAATCCTGAAATAATTATTTTAACAGGCGATGCTTATCTTGAGCAGAACGACGGCACCAAGGCAATTGAGTATTATGAAAAAGCAGGAGCCTTGGATCCAAAATCGGTAAAGTCTATACTCCGCCAGGGACAGCTGTTTTACCGCGCAAAAAATTATAATTTAGCTTTGGATTTATATAAAAAAGCGCTTTCAATCGACTCTTTATTTGCGCCTGCATACCTTGAAATGGCCGAGATTTATGTACTTGCCGGGCAGTTTAATAAAGCGGTACCGCTTTACAAACGCTACCTGCTGTTAAACAACAATTGCAGTGCCAGGGCTAATTATGCTGGTTCTTTGAATAGGGCAAAACAGTATAAAGAATCTATTGAGGCTGTTAATGAGGCTTTAAAATGCGATTCAGCAAATATATATCTGTACAGATACAAAGGATATTCCCAATATGAAACCGGGGATTACCCGAATGGTCTGGCAGCTATGAATAAATTTTTTGATAAAGCCGCAAAAAAAACAGATTTTAAAATTATTGTTGAAGATTATGAATACCGTGCAAAACTTTTATCTAAAAACAATAAAGATTCTCTTGCAATACTTGATTATGCCAAAGCATTAGAAGCACATCCGGATAAAATTGAATTGATAGGCGATATTGCCACTGCTTATATGAAAATGAAGAAGTGGGCTGAAGCGATTTCTTTTTTTAATAAAAAAATTGCTTTGGGTAAACCTAACATTAATGATTATTACGGATTGGTGCGTGCTTACTATTATTCTAAAGATTTTGTAAAAGCCGATTCAGCAGTTGCTCAGATGATTCAATTACAGCCTGATTTGGCCTTAGGACATTTATGGAAAGCAAAAGTGAATATTCAAGAAGATTTGAAGAATGAAAAATGGCTTGCAAAAGCTTCCTATGAGGCATATTTGGCAAAAGTGAAACCGGAGGATGCCGATAAAAATAAAAGAGATTTAATTGATGCATACAATTATTTAGCGGCTTATTATGCTGAGAAAAAAGATTGTGCAAGTGTAAAACTATACATGCAGAAAGTTCTTGAACTTGATCCGGCCAATGCGCAGGCTAAAAAGGTCTTAGCTGGATTAAAGTGCTGAAATTTTAAACTCTGCCTGCCTGCAATTTATGACAGTTCTCCAGTCTAAAAAGAACTAATAATAAAAAAACAGCCTGCTGGGAATTAATTTACCGGCGGGCTGTTTTTATGACGTATGTCATATGACGATTTTCTTTCAAAATTTCTTTAAATCGGCCTTTTTATGCCCCAAGTTTTAAGATAATTTTTTTTCGATGAACCGCCAGAAATAGCGGTGAATGGGGCAAAATAGCCCACTATTTGATTGGGAACTGAATGAACCAATTACCACTATATTCCAACAGATTACCTCCTCTCAGTGTGTAAAAGCCGAAAACCCTCCAAAAAGTGTTTCTTTTCTATTTAACTTTCGTAAGAATGTGACATAAATCATAATCATGGTTTGAGACCACTGCAAAACTCACGTTTAAGAAAATCCGCCATTTTTTATAATGATTTTGGGATCACATTTTAAATTTCAACTTCAATTTCGGAACTTTTTTCTTAGGTTTTTCTCTAAGAAGTTCTTTTTGGGCGAACTCATTTCAT